>NZ_JAROCC010000020.1 GCF_030433715.1 Sporosarcina highlanderae
TTATCCGATAGAACCTTCCATCTCGAACTTGATAAATGACCGTTTTCATTGCGCTTCACCATTTCCTCGAAATGCTGTTATATCAATGTTTTGCTTATCATTCTTTTCATATCATTTCATATCATGTCTATCCATGTCGGCACGAAATCGGCACGTCTATTAGAGGGAGTTCACGCTCCCTCTTTTTACGTTCTAACCTTTTTCTAAACTTTTTTTATTCGGACAGGCATTTTTCGGGATGGTCGCCCATAGGATATACCAAGAAGGTTAGAAACACGTTAGAAAGGAGGAGGCTCACGATGACACTAAAAAAAGAACCAATCCCACAAATCGCTGCCAAATTAAACAGGAAGCATCACGCAGATTTAATCGAAATAATTGAGTCCATCCCAAGTACTGAACGATCCGAAGCTTACCGTGAAGCCGTTCGATTTTACCACAAGTACAAAGAGATAATCGACACTTTGCAAACCTTGTTCAGGTCCTGATTAATGTCCTGGTCGATGTCCTGATGTTGCCTGTTGTACGTTAAATATCCATGAAATTTTACGTCCTGATGGTGGTCCAGATCAATGTCCACCCCGTCCACACATCGGGACATAGCAAATTTAATCGTCACAAGGGGTTAGCTGCTGTTTTCGAAGTCCCGATAAGAACAACTCATACTTCGTATGATAACCCTCTGTGGCGTAACCGACTAAGGAGGATTGATAAAAATGTTGCTCGAAATTTCAACTTCAATTTTGTTTGGAAGTTTGGCGTTAAAAGCTCACATGAGCAGGAAAGGGAATACCTCGAACGATTCCGGAAAGATACAAAAAATAATCAGTCTTAGTGGTCTGAATGTGAAGGACGGGAAAAGGACTCTCACGACTCAACTCATTAGAAAGAAGCGGCATGATTGGGGATGGGAGTACAAATACCGCATTCCGCTTGGACGAAGCTTTAACGACTATCTAAACAAACAACAGATTCTGCAGGACGGTTTGAACAATCGTCGTCACAAGATTACGCTCGCAGACCTCAAAGAACTTTCATGGTCCTGGGATGGCAATATTATTGAAGACATCCAAAATTTGAGGACGAACAAATTACAAGACGAGCGCGAGATCGAACTTTCTTTTGACGGGTTGCTTATTATTCGCGTCTACAACGATCCAATGCCAAAGGAAATTCCATTCAAGCCAGGCAACGCTTGGAGAATACCTGTGGGAGTCGTTAGGGGAAATAATGAATTTAGATACCACGACTTTGAGAAAGTGCCCCACATGGTCTTGGGAGGTTCAAGCGGGTATGGTAAATCAGTGTTTCTAAACTCCATGATTGTCAGCCTTTTGCAAAGCAAACCGGAACACGTCCACTTTTACCTGATCGATTTAAAAGGTGGAGTGGAACTGTGTGACTATGAAAACATTAAACAGACTGTATCGATTGCTTATGAGCCTGAAGAGGCTTTGCAAACATTGCAGGTAGCCTATCAGAAAATGAGAGACATACAGACCAAATTAAGGATGATGGGTAAGAAGAATGTGGTAGAAGGAGGAATTAAGGAAAGACACTTTGTCATCATAGATGAAGCGGGAGAACTCAATCCGAAGGAAGCTGTCACCAGGGAAGAAAGACAATTAAAAGAAGAGTGTCAAAAAATAATGAGCCAAATTGCCAGGATTGGACGCTCTAATGGTTTCCGACAAGTATTGGCCACTCAATATCCTGTGGGTGACTGCCTACCGCGTCAAGTTAAGCAAAATTCAGATGCCAAGCTTTGCTTCCGTGTCCAGTCAGAAACGGCATCAAGGGTTGTATTGGATAACGAAGGGGCCGAACAACTTCCACAGATTAAAGGCAGAGCTATTTTTCAAAACGCTGATCAAAGGGAAATCTTGCAAACTCCACTCATAACTACGGAAATTATTGAGGAAACCATCTCCCGACATGTCGTTAAACCAGTAACGGAAAAAGCTGACCCCAAGAATGTCATCCGCTTTACCCCTTCAAAGGGAGGCGATAAGGTTGTTGAACGAAAGGCAAGAGAGAATCTTGTTACTTTTGAAGAAGTTTGATTTTATGACGCGCGATCAACTCAACCTGTATTTTAGATTCGGCACCAATCGTCACACCAACAGAGTCCTCCACAGTTTGTCAGATTACCTTTCTTCTATTAGAGAGGGCTATCAGTCCATCTACTATCTAAACAGCAAAGGCAAGGCTTATATAGGTTGTGACAAGGTGCGAAAAAAAGGTGGCCATGTAAAACATGTGATAATGCGAAATGACATGTGGGCATTTCATGATTACCCGAAAGACTGGCGAAATGAAGTAAAGGTTTCAGACGGTTCCGCTACCGTCATTGTGGATGCAATGTTCACGGATGGATGGGACAGAAAGCACTTCCTTGAAATCGATCATACGCAAACAATGCAAGAAAACAAGAACAAGATTTATAGGTATAAAAAGTTATTTGAAAATGGTTTAGTGGAAGAAAAGCTCGGCCATTTCCCGACGTTGGTCTGGTTAACTACTTCAGAACACCGAAGAAAGGAGTTAAAGAAAGCGTGTGAGGGGTTGCCGGTTGTCATGGTGTTTACCACGAACGACATTAAATGAATGGAGGAAAATAAGTGTTTAAAAGAAAACCACGTCTTGAAGTTGTTCCGGAAAGTCAGTACACGGATTTTTCAGATCGTTATGAAGAAAAGGAAAAGAAAGGCCCGTCAAATGCTGTACTCATCACTGCTGCCACAGGGGCTACAGCAAGCCTTACGACTATGGCCGTTACAAAATACACTAATCCATACATCAATCACACCCCACCTATCCCACTACCGACCGAAGTAGTAATTGAACCTGCTAACGTTATAACCCTCCCACCTGAACTTAACCCTGTATTTATGCAAGGAATAGCCGGAACGCCTGAAATAATACAAACCAGTTTTATTGGCGATGCAACACTCGCCGCAATGGCAACTGTATTTGATCCAGTCGTTGAGATGATTGTAGCTATAAGCCTCCCCCTTGCATCTGTGGTTGTTGCGGGTGCTGGCTTGCTTATGATATTAGGCAACTCCGATAAAGCGCAATCCATGATTGTCAAGGCGGGAATCGGATATGTAGTAATACAATTATTACCGTTAATAATTACCATCTTTAAGACAATGGGTAAGGCAGTTGCGGTTGGATAAAAAGGAGGAATGACATTGAGGCTTAATCTGACAATTGGAGAATGCTCACTTATCTATTCATCACTAAAATCAGAACATCGTCACCTTATCGGTTTGCAAAGCGAGGAAAAGTGGGTTGTTGAGCGTATCACGGAGATTGAAGATTTGATTGGCAAGTTAGATTCTGTGTAACGACTGCTTCTGCGGTCGTTTATAAAGGGGGGAATATAAGTGACACCATTAATGGCGAATGTTATAGATACGATTGGATGGCTACTTGTCGGTGTGATTGCCTTTTATACGGTGAAAAGGATTTGGCTAAGATCAAGGAGGGGGAATTGACGACTGCTAACGCGGTCGTTTTTCTTTCGCTTGAATGGGGGCTTTTGCATCATTTCATTAAAATGCATATATAACCGTTGACGGTTACAGTTGGTGGTGATATATTAAATTTAACAAATAACCGTTACAGGTTATAAAGGAGGAAGAAATGAACGTACTCGATCAAATTATTAGTGTTCAAGAGGCAGCGGAACTTTGGGGGCTATCACCTGACCACGTGAAGCGTTTATGTAGAGACGGCGATATCATCGCAAAGAAGGTCGGTAACTCGTGGGTCGTATTGAAAGACCAGGACAATCCAAAACAAAGGGAGAGGAAAACCAGTGGAAGTGAACGTATCGGAATTAAAGGTGAATGATAAAGTGTTAGTTGTATACGGAGATGATTTTGTGGATTACGTGGGCTTTGTTAGTTCCATTACCGACAAACATTTAGTGCTACACGAATATGTGCCTGATATTTATAGGACGTTATGTATTGATAATATCGTCGAACTATCAAAACGGTAATGAGATAACAAAAAGCACCCCATCCACAATGGATAGGGTGCTTTTACAGTCATCTTGCTTTTTGGATTTTCATCATATCATTATTTCTGCTGACTATTCAAGTAACGGTCATATCGCTCCAACATCGCCCAAAATTCTTGACGAGTAATTTGTCGGCGTGGGTATGTCCCGTCTGATATCTTAGCGGCCTTAACAAAGTCTTGGCCAGCTTGAAACGATGCATCCGCTCTTGCATTCTTTTCTTTATCTTCACTTGCCACTTTGACATCCTCCTTTTTGGGCACCAATTTAAAATGGAGTGCCAAACCTTCTGCAATTGCCTCGCCTTGTTTCTTTAATAGAACGTCAGACCGCAGAGAATGTATATCAACAGTCGAGTCCATAAATCCGCCCTCAGTTAATACAGCAGGCATCTGACTCTCCCTCAGCATGTGGAAGTCAGCTGTCTTGATACCACGATCACGCAATCCCATCGCGTTTACAATCCGCGGATGAATGCGTTTCGCAATATCTTTCGCTGTTGTGGATGCAGATGGGAATACATACGTTTCCACGCCTCCCCCGCCGTGCCATTTACCTGTCGAAGCGTTATGATGGATAGAAACTAATACGTCAGCCTTCCACTCGTTAGCACGGTCTGTGCGGTCTTTTAACAGGACATCGGCTTTCCCGCTTGAATCGTCAAGGCGTAAAACTTCCACATCCTGATATGTTTGCAGCTTAGCGGCGCAAGCGCGTAGCACCTTGTCATTAAAGGACCATTCACGCTCATCGTCCGGGGTTCGCTTGCCGGGAGTATGCTTTCCATGTCCTGCATCCAGTGCTATTTTGACCATCTACTTCAGCCCCTTTTTGCCTTCCAACTCATCATCAACTTTACTCCCCGTTAACTCTTCGCGTATTTCTTCGTGGATTGATTGCTTTGTCTCAATAACTTTCAATTTCTCTGCCAAATTAGCAGGCACCAGGACACCTAATTCAGCCATGTTTTCCAAGATGCTTAAACCTTCATTTGCAATATAAAAAAGCACCGTAGCAAACGTCAGGGTGCCCTGCAGGTTTAGAATTTGATCAATGACGTTAGCAAGGATGATCATAACCAGCACTAACAGTTTTCTCGCATAACCAAATAGGCTTTTTCGACTCCACAAGTTTTCATTCTTGGCAGCCTTGAAAAGTCCGGTGACGATATCCAACAGCATCAACAACAGCAATAAATGCAAAAACTTTACTCCCCCGAATAGATACATGTGCACTATCTCTAAATTGGTCAAATTAACGCCCTCCATTTTGGCTCACTCCTTGTATTTTGGATAAATAAAAAGAACGCCCGTGTGGACGTTCTAATATGCTTATAGCAACTTCGTAATAACAAGTTTCACAAGGAATAATATCAGGATAAAAACAATAGAGGCAATCCAAGCAATCAACTTTTTTTTAACGCCCGAATAGACACCAGTGCCAATGTCATTTACCTCGGTTAGTATTTTACCCGATATCGTTTCTCTATCCTTTTGAATTAACTTTATTCCTTTATCTTCAATTACAATGTGTTCAGTATAATTAACTATGACATTATTTTTGTATTTTTCATTACGCCATCCGCCTTTTAGAAAGACTTTACTATCTTGGAATGAGATATATCCCAAATTTTTCAGCTTAATTAGATAGCTGGCGAATTCCATCTGCATTATTTTGGGATCTGAATTATCTTTCTCGATCAATTCATAATCTATTGCTTTAGGCGGACTTTTGTGGTTTATACACATTTCGTAAATGTCCGTTAATATCTTTTTTTCAAGTTTATTCAACACATTCTTACCTCCCTCTATCTTCCACAATTCGACAAAGGGGGTAGGAAGTCCTTCTCACAAATGCCTATCCTTCAATCTCTTCAAATTCAGCAGCATAGTTTCAACGATTTCAAGGCTTTCTTCGTCGTCGGTTAGCTTCTTGAAGTTTTCTAACACCGTTTCTGTCATTGCGCAGTTTAACTCGAATTCTCTATCCATGATAATCCCCTCCAGTCATTATGATACGACGAAGGGGATGGATAGTCTTATATTAAAGTTGGGTAGATGGCACAGATTTAATGTCGTATTCGTCACCTTGTGGTGTAGCGAGAATCATATCCGCTTCATGCCTGGTCAAAATTTTAGGCACATAAGACTCAACCTTCTCTTCATCAATCTTCCTCATAATCCACATGTTTAATAGAAATCCGTACATTTTACATTCCTCCCATTAGTGTCATATCAATCAACATCAGTACAGCGTTTTCTGTTTCATCTTGTCGCTTTTTCAGAGATGCTAATTCATCCTGTGTCTTTGGCTGATTCTCTTTCGCTTCCTCAACATCCCGTTCAAAATCTTCAGGTGTCTTTCCCGCATCACGAATAATTTTTTCCTGCAATTCTTTACTAATGTCCATTACAAGCCACCAGCTTTCATTCGAACTAATATTTCATATTGGATTTTCGCCATGACACTAACATCAGTCGCTACATCAGATAACCTTGTAACCGTATCATCCAAAGCTCCTCTGATGTTTTTCGCATATGTTGCTTTGGCTTCTGTGATGTTAGTTGTGAATGCGTGTTTATCAAGGACTTCGTAGGTTACTGTGTATTCGGCTGTTGGGTCATAGTTTGCAGGTGGAATTGAAGCGAATTTACCACCGTATGCATTAGAACTGTTGTCGGATGAAAACGTCCAGTAATCATCCTTTACGCCATTTTTATAGATTGCAATTATCTTATTCGTTTTTTGACTAAGTTGATTTCCGTTAGGAACAGTTGATAGTGCACCATCTCTGATATTTATATAATATAGATTGCCCGAATCGGTTCTTTGTTTAGGGTTAGCTTTCTCCCTCACAATTACCCCACTGCCCACTTCAACCTGCGTAGCACCACTCACAACTAAATCACCTTCAACCGTCACAGGCTCGATAACAGGCTTAGCAAGCTGATAAGTCAATTTATAATGAGAAATCTTACCTTCTGCAATGGTAGGTGCTGGAGCAGTTGGTAGTGTGGAAGTAATCCGTGCATCGTCTGTATCACCAATCGGTCTCCACTTATGAGTCGTACCATCACCACGATAAAACCACCCGTAAAAGTAAGATTTTATTAGGTCAACGGAAGGTGTCATACTCTCCGTCCATCCACTATCTGTATCAGTGATTGAAATATAAAAATAGGTATTTCCATTAGAGCCAATCATAAATTCATCAGCAATTAATGTTGGATTTCCATTAGTCAATAATTTACCATCATGTTTAACTACATTACCTTTTGCACTTGTGTAATTTGTCTCAAGTATATTTGCGTGTACACGTTTAAAACCAGTGTAATCAGTTGTAAAAGCCCAAGTTAACGACCCATCAAGTGTTTTTTGTTCAAACCACTTCGTCTTCTCCCATCTGCCAACCGATTCATTAAAAGATAAAATATCTTTTTTATCGTTATTTCCGGCAAGTGTCGTTTCTGCATAGAGATACGACGGATTTCGTGGGACATATGGCTTTGTTTTATCACCTAATGTAAACATTATCCAATACTTGCCACTCATAAAATCATCATAAGATGATGTTGTATGTCTAATACCTAAATAGATGTTGCCGCTTGAATCAGTTGTGAATGTTCTCGGCTGTCCATCGTGAACTCCGTTTGTGGCTGATACACCGCCTCCGAAATAAAGGTTAGCAGTTGTACCCGGATATGGCATATTTGTAATAACGGTGTATTTAGTGTTAGGAATTAGTTTATAAGTTACGTCATAAGAATTTGATGATTTAGTTGATTTACTTGCAAAATCAACAGGATTGAACAAGTTCTGCCCCTCTACACTCACCACAGGATTCTTAACATGCTGTACGGAATCAACATACGGGAACATTTTTTCCACATCTGCATCAGTCAATGAAACGCCTATTTTATCGTAGGTGGCTTTAGAGATTTCATAGAAACGAACACCACCGAAATAAGCATATTGATTTTCTTCACCCAAAACACGGAGATAAATGTGGTTTTTTTCACCGATATCTGATGGCGATATTTTTACATAGGTAAATCTAAAGTTAACAGTATCACTCGTATTTTCTAAAACGTCTTTGTACGTACTACCATTGTAAAATCTAACTCTTGCACCTGATGTTGCATTACCATTTTTAACATCACCTAATAAAATATAATGCTTAGTTGGATCTAAGGTTAGTTCTTTTCTAATATTCCCATTTGTATCCCCAGTAGGTATCGTTACTTTAATGGAACCTGTACCATACTTGAAATTTGTGTTATCCACCGTTCTTGAAGTTCCGGCTACAGAAGTCCAAACACTTGCGTTTTTGGGATTCCCATCTGTCCCTAATAAATTCACCAACGTATTCCCATAAAATTCAACTTTTAATGGACTATTTCCGTCAGCATTGATTACTTGTGTACCATGTGTGAGAGTTTGGGTTTGTCGTGCTGTGTTATCAATCTGACTTGTAATTTCATTAATAACAGTAGGGTTGTATTCGTCAGTCTTAACCCATCCAGTACCGCTCACGAATCGATACATAGTAGCAGTAGACGTGACCCTTACCGTATCGCCATGCTTTGGATTCGGATATGTGCTATCACGCAGAGCAACAGTTTCGACTGCATTTAAGAAGCGTGTCTTGTTTTCAGATGCCACTTGCAATGCTTCAGCAGTCGCCTTATTTGTTTCTGTGGTTGCAGTTCGTGCCTGTTGGATAACAACAGGACCATCCCCTAAAACTTGTTCAACAATATCCCATTGAGCTGATGCTTTTATCGCCTCGTGCTTATTAATGCTCCTTTGCACGGTAATGGATAGCGTTGTGGTTGTCGTTCGGTCGCCATTTTTATAAATCGTGAATTCGACTTTCACTGTAGAAGCGATGCTTAATATATTCGCATCCAATGTAGCAATGGCGATTCCATCTTCGATTTTACAAGTTTTTTGGATGACAGTCTGATCAGCAAGTTCAAAAAACGCCAGGACTGTCTCATCTTTCAATTGAATCTTTTCACCGTCTTGATAAAACTCAAAACCCAATTTATCCCCATTGTCATATTGCTTATAGACAACCGGTTGTATGGCTTTCGCTTGTACTAAATCAGATGCAATCGTGTATTGTCTCAACTATTTCGCCCTCCTTTTTTGTAATAAAAAAACGGCCTTCTTGGCACGTTAGTTTTGCATTACTAAGCTATAATCATCGCGATTAATGATAGTGTCACCAATTCGGATGAACAGATTGCGATCATTTACCTGCTTTGTTGTTTGTGCTGCATCGTAGTCTTCCACATGAGCTATATAAGGCTCTGGTTCCCTTGGTGAATACACCAACACTTTTTCACCGACAGGTGACTCGCCTTCTTCATAAACGGGTCGAATCCTTTGAATGTTCCTCTTGAGCATCGACACCGTGCCGATTGCTACAGATTCAATTTGTGGATTCAGTAGCGTGCTTAAATACTTGTCTAATTCGAAACCCTCATTCAAAGTGATGTTGACGCCTTGATACGTTTTAATTTGATAATGCATGATAACCCTCCTATGTGATATTGTTTAATGCCCTGACAAGTTCGTTCAATTGTGAAGCTGAAATTATCGTGTTTGATGTAACGAGCGATGGAACGCTTGGATTCATATCCAATATTGCATTTCGTGCCATATTAAAACTGGATGCTAATGGAACCACATAGTTATTTATGATTCCGGATGTTGTTGATCTGTTGAAATCACGAGTAACAAGCCCTTTATATGCTCTAAACTCATTTATCCGATCTAACAATGCACCCCATTCAGCAGCCGTTAGATTGTAAGCAGCTCCCGATGTTTTCGAGTTTGTCCACGTAAAATCCGCCGGTCTTGGTTTAGTATATTTTGCGCTGTCGGATGTTCCAGAGGATGCGCCTGACGTGTTGTAAGCAAAAACCCATATAGTATAGGTAGCGCCCACAACAAGAGGAGAACCTGCTCCATCGCGTGAGCCACTCCAGTACCTTGAACTGCTACTTAAATAACCCTGGAAATGCTGCGTTGTATTATTCGCTCCGGATAAGTAAACGGCTATGCTATTCGAATTTCTTAAATATGCCGAATTACCAACCGAAAACGATACTTCAAGTAGATTATTTGCCGTAAACGATAGACCATGAATATACGGTTCTGGATCAGGTGGAGCAGCAATCGTAAAGCTCCTTGAAACCCAGCTTGATGCTGTGCTGTCAATCCTGGCACGAACATAGATTGTGTAAGTTCCCGGGGTTGATGGAACTGTGAACGATACGGTAATCGTTGAACCACTGGGACAGTATTCTTCCCGGTCATTAGATCCCCCGCCGTTATCAACCCAACTTCTATCAAACTGAATGTGTGAGGTGTTTTGCCCGGCTGTGACGTTAATATTTACGGATGTAGAAGTAACATCAATCCAGTTTATATTAGGAGTGGACGGATTCCCGGCATTCGCATCGTAATCCTCATCAAAAGCTGTCAATCCTATACCCCCTATCCGAACCTTGCATATAAACCGCTGATTGCAGCATTAGAAAAATCAACCTTACCATTGAAGTTCACATCATCCATGAAAAAGGAGCCGCCGTGGAAGAACGTACTCAAAGCATCGATTTTTATCCAATCGCCCGAGGGTGAAGATATGGTAGCTCCCCCATTGGAGCCTCTAAATTGAATAGTCTTCTCCGTACTGCTATCCTGCCAGTTCCCACCGATATACAGTGTATTGGCCACCTCAGTAATCCCTAACATTTCAATCTTGGAGGCCTGTAATTTAATAGTAGTGGCCGTTTGGTTGAACAGAGATGCAATGGTGTTTCCGTTATAATCGGTATAGCTGACCTTGTTGCTAATTTGCCCACTGATACCGTCAATGCTTTGTTCAGCAGTTGTAACCCTTGTACCTAAACTGGACACTGTGGTGGACTCCGCTTTTGCATCGATGCGGCCACTTAAAATATTGAAGTTGGACTCCGCTGTGCTTTCAACTGTATTTTTTACACTATCCGTGTAAGTCTTGGATGTGCTTACAGCCGCCTCAATGCTTCCGCTTAATATATTGAAGTTCGCGGTTGCGGTCTCGTTAACAGATACAATAGAACCTTGTAGTGTTTCAATTTCTGTAGTTAATGTGCCGATGTTATCTGCAAATCGACCTTCGACAGAGGTTAAATCTGCCCTGACACCATCAATTGAAGCGTTAACCAAATCAATCTTAGAATCGGAATACTCCTTGCTTGTAGATACAGCTGCTACAATTTGACCGGCGAGGATACTAAAATTCGAGGACGCTTCTTCGCGTATTACCCCTAAGTCAGCATCCACACGCTCAATCTTCGCATCTACTCCTAAATTAATTGAAATAGCCGTTTGATCAATGTAGCTGCGAGCGTCAGCAATGCCGCCTTCCAATTCGAGCTTAATACTTCCGACAGTCTGATAGATGCCATCAGCCGTTTGCTCGATATGGGAATATGCTTCCACAATATCGCCATCAAGTCTTTCGACTTCTAAATTAATACGTTCATTTGTCCTCTCAAATCTGGATTGAGTTCTTTTCCTGTGGTCATCAATTGCAACTTTTTGAGCAGTCATAACAGCCGCCATTGTCCGTTGAATCGCATTTCCGATTACTACAGATGCTGTGATGAATTTCCCGTTTCGGATGGTCGTCTTCTTCGCCATGACGCGCACTTGAAACTCGATTCCCATAGGTTCATAAATCAACCAGACGCGCTCGCCAATTTCCTTATCCGACAATTCGACTACGTCAAGTTCAAAATTAACTTCTGGATAGTCAATCAAATCCCGTTTGATCTTCGCAAGCAGGTTATCACTAATTGAAAACCTTTCATCAATGATTGGTTCTGCATCCCTAATACCAAATTTGTCAGCATTAGGAGACATGTAGGTCACTTCCAAACCATCTGCACCATAACCTTTTATACGCGTCCTCAGTTTTGACGTATCAACATTTCTTGATAGTGTTTTTACGTTATGCCCGAAACGATATTGGGCATCCTTATCGGGTCCAATTTGTTCCGAGAAATGGATATGATTATTCGGCAATATTTGATATTCACATTCGAATACTGAGCACATTTCCTGTGTCAGCTTAACGATATTGTCATTACCTACGCCGGGGATCAGTTCGCTACCAGTTACTTCAGAAGAATACGTCCATCCCGTTCCTAAAAAGATGAATGAAGCAAATTCATCAAAAGACTTTGTGCCACCCTGAGTATCTTCACGACGCACACCAACCAAATCATAAAAAGTGGAAACGGCAACAATTCTTTTTTGTTTATGGCTCTCCCTAAATTGCTTTATACGGAAATCGTAGCCTTCCACAGTGATGATAGCTTCTTCTTCTAAAAGATCATGCCCCGGGTTGTTCTTACTTGGAAGTGAGATAAATGAAACGACAAAGTTTCCACTCACTTCCTCATTCATCTCGAAATTCCGAATGTCATTTAAAGGTTCAGTATGACCGGATAAGTTTGTAACACTTATCATCCTCATCACCTACCCTCACAAAAAATAAAAGCGTGTGGAAATGGATAGAGTGAACTCCCCACTTACACCGCTTATTTCAAATTCGTTATTACCGACTGTAAAAGAAATGAGTCGTTTATTCGTTTGACCGAATATCGATTGATTGTTTTTTAACGAACGGACACCTTTTAACAATATGACGTCATTTACTGTTGTGCTGCCGTTGTAGATCCACGTATCACCAGTAGTAAGATTTTTAATAGTAAGCCCGTTTGATGCGCCACTGAACAAGATTTCTGTTTCATCCTGCTTCCTCATATCAATCGGCACATCACCGGTATTCCTATAAACAAATGACGGTGTAGAATAAACCCTTTTTTGCGGTAAAACGGATTCAGACAATCCATTTGGAGCTAATAAGGGGATCTCGAACTCCAACGTTCTCGGATTAATTCTGTCAGGACTCCACCCTTCCGGATGTACACGCCACTGTTTGCCCGAATTCTTCGATTCAACTACAAATATTTCTTCACCATCCGAAAACAGACGGTACAATTCGTCTCTCAGCCGCAAAGAATCTTCGTAGCTTCCCGATTTCGTGAAAAAGCGAGCTGAGAGTTGTCTTGGATTAAGTGTTTTGTCAGTGACAACAATCCCACCCCGACCATCCACTTTTTCGGTGATCAAGTCATAGGAGGGAGAAGGTATGCTTAGTTTAAGCCCAAATAAGTTCAGCACTTCCGCTGTTAACCCATAGCCTTCCGAGTTATAGACGTTTATTAATCCACTCATAAGCTTACCCCCCTGATTGTAGCGTTTATGGATTGTCGGTCATACTGCATGGTATCCACAGTATCAAAGACAACTTCACCAATGACGCGCCCGTCAAGGATAACAGGAGCAGGCTTAATGTGAATCATTGTTGGCGGTTGATTTAATCGCCCGATCGTTCTTTCCGCTTCTCCGTTACTACGCGCACCATCTGCATAACCAGGAATCTTATTCATGGCATTCAAAATCTGCTTAGACTCATCATGCGTGAAAACTTCGTAACCTGCAGGACGGTTGTACAATCCGAAATTCAACATTTCCCAACGGTTACCCATACGCCCGAGTTCCCAACCTTCTTCCCCGGCAATAAATGGTCCCCCATCGTGACCACCCAGTGGAGTACCAACCGAGTATCCAATCGGAACTGGACCCGTATTGATGTTAACCGTCTTCCAGACAGGATCGCTCAACTGACTATTCAAAGAGGCGATACTCGGATTTGTCTTGACGTTGACATCCTTATAAACAGTCTTTCCGGCGACAACATTCATTTCTTCGAGCTTTCTACGTGCTTGATCAATCTTTGTCTGTTGCTCGTCCAACTTTCGGTTCTGCTCGTCATATTCCCCACCAACAAGAGCACCAGACTTCCGCATTTCTTCTAACTTTTTACGGGATTCGTCAATGTTTCGTTGTTCTTCCTGGAGTTTTTCGACGCCTTTTCCGCGCTCCGATGTAATGCCAGCTTGATAAAGAATCATCTGTTCATATTCATCAATCAGCAGTCCAAAAGCTTCGAGTTCTTTATTTGTTTCCGCGAGAGATTCTTTTTTCGTGTCGATTTGTTTAGTGATGGTATCGACAAGTTTTTCCGACAAACCAACAGAGCTCTCAATTGCGGATTTGCTCCGTTCTTCACTCTTGATTTTCTTTTCGAGTTCCTTCAGTTCGGCGCCGGTCGCTGTCTTAGCTCGCTCTTTCAAATCGGCGATATTCAGATTTATTTCTCGAATTCTGTCAGTATCATCCGAAATAAATTTGAGTTGCTTGGAGCGACTCTCTTCCCTCTCGATGATTTCCTCATTAATTTTCCGCTGTTTTTCGAGAATCTTTTCTTGCTTGTTCATTTCATCAGTGAGTGCACGATACGTCTTGTCCACAAGTCGCTGACGTTCTTCGGCGTTGAGTTTCTTGAGTTCGCCCGTAACAGCAGCATAGGCGTTACCTTGTTCGGAAATTGCTTTTGCTGTGGAAGGCGCCTTTTCTACAAGCTTCTCATTCATTTCAAGGAAGCGTTCCATTTCTTCGTTTGTTAATCCTGATTTTTCACGAAGTTTTTCCTGTTCCTCGGTTAACGCCAGAATAGCTTCTTCGGTTTTGGCTTTTTTGATTTCGTCAGATATGTCCAAGTAACGAAGCATTTCGTCAGTAGATAGTTTATTTTTCAACTTTAACAATTCAAACGACGCGATTAATTCATCCATTGAATCAAGTTCTTTTTTACGCGACTCAACAAACTGCAATGCTTTTTGTGCGCTATCGTCACTGGCTTTGTTAAATTCATAAATACCGTAGGCAAGTAATCCAACTCCTGCAATCGCCAAACCGACAGGAGTGGCCGCCGCTGGTCCCATCAACCCAATTCGACCAAGTAGACCGGCTCCACCTGCGCCGCCAAGCGTGGACATCAGCTTACCACCGATGCTCGCCACTCCACCCACAGTTGTGGTTAATCCACCAAGAGCGACAGATGCAGGTCCTACAGCCGCGACAAGAGCGATCAACTTGAGAATTGTTTGTTGCTGACTCTCGTCCATATCGGCAAATGCCTTGGCTCCTGATTCGATTTGTTTTATCAACGGCATTGCCGCATCAATAGTAGCCAAGAGGGCAGGGATAAGAGCATCGCCCAACGTGATACCGACATCTTTCACGCGATTCCACAACATTTTCAGTTGGGATTCGGTAGTCTTATAGCGCTCTTCCGCTTCCTTAGTAAGTGCAATATTCTCATCCCAGGCATTGGATGATAAATCGACAGCGTTAGCAAATAGCTCCGCCGCTCCACCTGCACGTAAGAGCGAGTCACGTAACCGGATTTCCGTGATCCCCATTTCTTGCAACATTTCAATTGCTGTCGTCCCGGCTTCTTCAGCATTACCCAATCCATTGATAAAGGCACCAATTGCACCGATAGCATCTTCCTGAAAAGCCTTTTTAAATTGTTCGCCGGTCATTCCGGCTATCTTGGCAAAGTTTTCAAGATCTGATTGAGTTTTTATGACACTATTCAACTCTTTTTTCGTCATACCTAAACTCTCGGCAAACATTCCGAATGCCTTTCCGCCGCTTCCTGCTGCAAGCTGTAATTCTCTCAAGGTCATTCCAGTTGCTTCCGATACCATCCTGAATTTTTCGGTTCCTGTTGAAGCGACTTGCATGTTGACCATAACGCGCGAGATTGCGGACCCACCCATTTCCGCCTGGATACCAACGGATGATAGAGCCGTCGAAAGAGCCAGAATATCCGCTTCGCTCATACCAACCTGGGCGCCGGCACCTGCTAAGCGTAACGCCATATCGACGATTTCGCGCTCGGTTGTAGCGAAGTTGTTTCCGAGATTTACCACGACCGAACCGAGCCGGCCAAAATCCTTTTGGGACATTTGCGTGATGTTAGCAAACCTTGCAAGGGCAGTGGCCGCCTCATCAGAACTCATATTTGTTGCAACACCAAGGTCAATCATCGTTCGTGTGAATCCTTGGATTGCCTCATTTTTAATGCCCAACTGTCCGGCCGCTTCTGCGACTCTTGCAATTTCGGTAGCAGCAGCAGGGATTTCTTTTGACATGTCACGGATAGCACGGGAGAGTTGTTGGAATTCCTCCTCTTGCATGTCTACGGTTTTTCTGACCCCTGCGAACGCACTTTCATAATCCACAGCCGCCTTGAATGCCGCAGCCCCAATGCCCATGATTGGAGCAGTAACTTTCATGGAATATTCTTTTCCGAAATCAGTCATACTCCGCCCGATGGACTGCATTTTGTCGCCGGTTTCCTGCCATTCCTTACCGAGTCGCTTCAATGGGTTGACTTGTTCTTCGATCGCCGCATTGACTTTGCCGAGTTGTTGTTCCGTTCGGTTCATCGCCGCTACAGCACGGTTGTAATCATCGGATAGTTTACGTGTCTGGTCGGAATCCTCACCTTTCACACGTTTCGATTCTTCGTAGCGTTTACGGAGTTCGGCGACTTGTTCTTTTTGAGTCTTTAGAGTGCGGGTTAATATATCAGATTGCTCGCGAAGTCCTTTTAAACTTTGGGAGTATTCCTTCCCGCTTGATTTGGCGACTCCCATTTCAGTCCGGAGGCTTTTTAAGTCGTCACGGAAGCCCTTCAGCGACCTGTCAGCACCTTCGTCCTCCCACGACAACCGCGTTCGGAGCGTCCCTATATCCTTTGATGACATTAATCTCACCTGCCTTCATATAAAGAAAAAGCCGCGTTAACGGACGCGACTAAACCGAGATGTGTGGATCACCGCCTGGCCTATCCCCAAACAGAAGAAAGATAGACCTCTTGTTCTTGTGGAGCATCATCATCAACCTCCATAAGTTCACTGAAAAAGTGGACATCTAACTGGTCGATTTCAGTCATTGTCCACTCTCTTTTTGTAATCATCCTTCCGTCAGGCAGGAAATCTACCTTCGGGAACATCATTTGCTTGTATAATTGTTTAAGGGAAGTGTACGCTTCTGCAAACGTCACTCCCCCGGTTGGTTTCCCTCATTGCTTTCGGCTTCTCTTTTGACACCAAACACGGCTTCATCGAGTTTTTTTCTTACATATTCGCCACTTGCGCCTGCGTACACATCCATGACGGTAAATTGCCCTTGAAATACTACGTCAGCAAGAATCGAAAGGTAAGCATCATCCTCTTCAATGACTTCCGCCCATGTGGATGCATCCTCCGCCGCCTTCAGCTCAAGATACTTCCTTTTTGCCAACATCGGCACGAAGGGAGCCGTAAAAAGCTTTTTCTCACCATCTATGAATAACTCAATTTGCATGATTAACTCCCCTTTACGGCGTTGCTACCCAGTCTTTGTCGATGACAGATTTGAACCATTCGTCAAAGATGCTCTTATCAACGACAGTAGGATCCTTATCCCACAGTTTGAACTTTTCTTCTCCGTCATGTAGACGTGGAATAGCTTCACCAGTCAAGTTAGGAGTTTGATAGTTCGGAGTTTCTTGTTTCGTTTCTTTATTTTCATCGGCAGGGCCAAACTTGATTCGATAAACTACAAAGTATTCATAGCCGCCACGTGCACTTTCTGCGCGCCCGGAAACTGCAACATATGGAGGATCATCGTTAACATTGTCGGAAATGCCGCCATTAGGATGGATTGTTTTTCCTAACAAATCCGCTTCGACTTCTTTTTCCAAATACGCAGTGTTTAACGTTACTGCAATCGGTCCTTTTGACATGTCGGAAAACAACACGCCATCATCAGCTCGAAGATTCCCACGGCTTACAGACGGAACCAAGTTAAACGCCATAGCAGGTCCTAACGGTTTCCAGTCGCCATATACTGTTTCCGTCTTATCCTCTTTCGTGATGACGGCATAGTGTAAATCTTTTAATCCTTTAATCGCCATTTATATCTCTCCAATCGTATTTTCATAATTAAATCGAATTATTTTTCTAAACATTTTCATATCCGTATCATAGGTTTCCGACTCAAACATGCGACCGAATCCAGCTTCTTTCATAAGGCTTTTAACATCCTTTACGAGTTGCAAATAGTTTCCAGTAGAAAAAACGTCCATTTGGAAAAAGTGCTTGGTGATGAGTTCATCATCATCCGCATTCATCCTGGACGCCTGGTTGTATTCCACAAAAACAATGTAGGTATTTGCTGTTTGATTATAGTTTCCGAAAGCCACTGGAACACCGAGAGGTTTAAGGGTATCCATGATTTTACGATTCAGATTCACGACATACCCAGCCCCTTTCTAAATTCCTCCACATACGCAGTAAGGATGTCATCCTTGCTGTTTTCGTAAGCGATAGAGGCAAACGGACGAGGGGCAATGAATCGCCTTGCACGGACGTTGTAGAAGCCAAATTCATGCATGTATAAGTAGAATCCCGGTTGCTTCTTTCCACCTTGAGTTCCTACGAACAATTCATGATTCTTCGGGTCTGTCCTTATGAGTGATTCACGACCTTCTCCTGTCAATTCACGAAGACCGTGCGCATAAACTTCTTCTTTCATTCGATCGCGCAACAAATCTCCGCCTGCAATCAGGGCCTTGTCCTTTAAATCATCAGTTAGACCTTCAATGCGGTCGATTTCTTTGATCAACTCATCGATTCCGCTGAATTCAAGTTCCATGGTCATCACCCTTTCGGTGACAGATCAATTCAGTCAATTCTCCTTTGTTATACGTCCGGGCAATCTCGTATTCAATGTTTTCATACAGCATTCTTTCTTCACCTTCATATTCAAAGGAATGCACCTCGAAAACACAGGATAGGTCTACACCACTTTGCTTTGCTTGCCAATACTCGTTCGAACGAACACTTAATCGATTTGCGAAAATCGGTGTTTTTGGTCGTATTTCATTTACCGGAAATCCATCATCGTCCAACCCTTCAACCAAACCAATTAATTGGATTTGATAATCAAACGTCCTGGTCATTGCTACCACCCTTTTGATGGATGATTAAATTGTGTAATCTGAATTGCAGATGCCGCGGTATGGATAAAGGACGACTTGTGGAGGTCGTTTGCGTTTCGAAAGCTGACTGATAACGCCAAACCGCATAATCTTTTACAAAATCGAGGTGGAGAGGGCTATCGTATTTCAACGTCAGGCCCTTTTCGTCCTCCAGTTCCTCTATGATTGATTCCACGGCATTACGCAAAAGCGCATCCCGGACAGTCGTACTAATTCCGAGACGCGCTTTTGTCAATTCTAATGCAGTTGTGATAAATTCAATCTTGTCCATTTTCTTCAACTTCTTCAATTTCTTCAATCTCTTCAATGAACGGATAACCGTATTTGTTTGATGTGCCGGCCAGTGTTTCGGCGCGCTCTTTATTCAACCGGCCTTTGCGGGGATATTTATCCCCCACTTCATAAATATGGCCCTTGTCCTTCGTGTCTCTGAATCTATTGATCACTTGAAATTTCATGCAATACCATTCCTTTCATTATGGTGTTGGAACATCGTCTGGAGTGAAAGTGACATAGAAGCCTGCATCTGTATCAGTTGCCACAACATCAAAGCGAATAAATCCAGCAAGTAATTGACCATAGATATTGTGGTCAACCCACTTAACAGATGCCTGCTTTCGGTTGAAGAATGTAGCGAATGCTTTCGGGTCTCCAACGAACCCAACCAGATCGCCATCACTTGTTCCGATCATATCGTCATCTAATACAACAACCTCTTTGCCGAATAGGCGTTTGCCTGATGCGACCGTAATATCGTCCTGCAACAAGTAACGACCGTTTGCATCTTTCATCGTATCGAGCTCGTTATACAACGATGCGGAAATGACTGCCTTCGCGTTGTAGACTTTCTTAATATCCTTGTTGAATACTTTTTTGAATCCATCCAGTCCTGTGACAGCTTTTGCAGGCGCGGATTTTAATACAGCTGCAATAGCCGTGTTCGTTGTATTAAGTTCTTGGTCAGCGATTTCATCAGCGATCATTCCTGCAATGTCATAATCTGCATCGTCAATCGCCTCCTGAGAAATCGGGATGTAACCACGGTATGTTTCGATGTCATAGCCAACTTCCGAGATTGTCGGCTTTGCCAATTCTGGATTCTTTTCAAGTTCTGCGACAGAGACCATTTTACTTCCTGACTTCTTGATAACTGGATACTTACCAGAGCCCCTGTTTACCGGACGGACGTTAATAAACTTTTTCAAGTCAACCGTATCTTCTGGAGCCTTTTTCGCTGGAATCAATTCTTCCGGGATAAGCGCACCACCGTCAACTACCTTAAATCCAACCATGTCCCTTACTTGTCCTTTTGAGCGGACGAAAGCGTTAATAGCTTCACGCGCTTCTGTTTGTTTTGGCATATTTTTTCCTCCTGCTTTTGGTTTTTTACGATTGGAAGCTTCAAGTTCACTTTCAAGTCCTTCAATTTCTTCTTCAAGGGTAGACTTTTCTTCTTCTGCAACTGTAATTGCATCATCATTTTCTTTTACACTTGCCTCAATAGCGGTCAAATCTTCTTCTGATTCAACACCATCGATAGATGCTTCAAGTTCAGAGCGTTTCGCTAACAATTCTGCAATTTTATCCTCCACAGATTTGAGTGAAGAACGTTTTAAATTCAACTTTGCTCCGATTAATACTGGATTAGCCAATTTTCATCTTCTCCTTTAACGCTTTTTTGCGTTGTTCTAATTTTTGTTTTTTCATTGTTTCCACATCTCGTTTTCTTGCCTGGACACCAGTATCTGAATATGCGGGAAAAGTCACTACGGAAACCTCATGTAAATCAACCTCCCTTAGTGTCCATTTGATTGAGCCGTCATCACGTTGTTCGGCTGTTTCACCACCCACGGGTATGTTGAAACCAAATGAACACTGGTCAACGTCACCCCGCTTAACACGTTCGTATAAGTTCACAGCATCGCTATCATTCTCATTAATTTTGATAGAACCCCACAAACCACGTTCATCAACCTTTAATTGGAGCGTTCCGGCTTTGGTGCGACCCAACACAAATGCGGAATCATGATTCATAAGTGCGCGAATGTCATTCCCGAGTGTTTTGTTAAAGGCGCTTGAGTTTATTTCTTCGTAAGCCCCCGGCCATAATTCCGTTTCAGAATTAAAGACAGCGAAATAACCTTCGATTACCTTTTCTCCATCATCCTTGTTACGCGTTTTCAAATCGGCAGTAAGGCTTCGGATTTGCCTTTCTTTTTCTCTATTAATCGTCCTCACCACCCTTCAATTTATTTTGACTACCAAGCATTCCGGCAGGGATATAGTTTTCAAGGATGATAAGTTCATTCATTTCCTCGTCCGGATCCAAACCTACCCAATCTCGTAACTCGTTTCTCCGCATTGCGTTTCGGTCAACCATCTGCGTTCCGGCGCCCACCAACTCTTCGAGATTGTAACTGAAAAGGCTTCGAGGATTTAAACGGAAAAACCAATCAGGGTTATACAGTAAGTCCCTTGTCAATGTTTGCGCTATAACTTGACCAATCGAATGGATACGCCCATTTACAAAGTTGTTGTAAGTTTCCTTGTCGAACTCTCCGACACCAAGAAAAAACGCCGGGATATCCAACAGTCCGGCTACCGTCTTTTTATCCAATTCAACGCCTTCATTAATCGCAATATCCTTCAACGATAACGGTTTAACCTGTTCAACTTTCAATAGATCGGCAGGCAACACCCACGGCATAGAACCGTCTTCAGTTTCAGAGACGTACTTGTCGAGAATCTTTTTACGCCCTTCCGGACTGGACAATTCTTCTGTCAACGCATCCACAGAGAGGATGAGAGATGGCATATATTTTCCGCTCATGAATCGATTCTTTGTCTTGTTGGCTTGTGCAAGATTTTTCACGATGTCACGTAAAGCCACACGGTATCCTGTGCCTTTGTATGGATAATTCGGATTGGGATTTATCACGAAATGAATGACTTCATCAGGATGATAATTTTTGCCGTTGTAGCTGATGGAATAACCATCTTCCGAGTCGTCATATCCTACTGCACCCATTTGAAAGGGCGTTAAATCGTCAATCAATCCTGTAGCCGGATCTACTCCGATGTGGACGACGGAATTTCCGTCACCATGCAATAGTAAATCCGAAACGATTTTATAAAGCCAACCTTTTCGAGTCATGTTTTTATGCGGTTCAATGTCAATTTTTCTTGAAAGTCCATTTTTAACGCGCTTATCCCCCTGGTCCGTATTTTCCATCAGGTGGATTGTCATATTAGATACCAAGTCTGCTATTTTGTTGACAGCAATCACGACATCGGGATGTTCCGAGAGCCTGACATACCCAACTGAATCGACATCACCGAACACAAATGGCATATTGACTTGTGAGCGCGTCCTTTTCCTTTTCCAAAATCTCAATTAATTCACCACCTTCAACTGTTCAGCCACTTGGTCGCTGACGTGGATTTTTCCATGTTCTTCAACATTTGCATGCAAGAAAAAACAGCAGCATCAAATACGTCAATGCGCTGTGTTTCTAATACTTTTTCATATTTAATTGCATCGTCTGTTTGCTCAATCGCGCGGACGTTTTGCAGACAATATAAAAAGGCCTCAGAGCCGAGATAATAAAAATTCCCCTCTTTTGCCTTTGTTTCAATGCGCCTAAAGCCTTCTGATTTTAGATAGAAAAGCTGTGGAGTATCCTCAATACGGAAGCCTTCTTTTTTCATCGTAAGGAAGAACTCTCTCCCGAACTTCCGGTCAAAGCCAGTTTGTTTGATTTTGAAATTTCTCTTTTTCATCTTCATAAACCATTTGACGACTTCTTGATATTCCACTATCGGGCTATTTGTCATAGTTAGCCAACCGTCATCCTTCCATCCGAAGAGAGGGATATTATCCACATCTGCTTTTTCGTGTGCTGCCACAAGCGGGAAAAATGCATGTGGAATGACGATATCAATATCTTTGTAGCTCCCATATAATCCAGTTGCGGTCAGGTCATGACGTTTCGATAAATCCGCTCCACCAAACCAATCAATAGGAAGCTTAGAAAGTGCTTTTAACTTATCTCCCAACGACAGTCCGCTAAGCTTTAATTTTTCTTCCACAAGGTCGTTTGATGTCTTAAATTCATCTGGATTGAAATACGCACGCATTGCCGAAGTATAAATATTCAACGACTTCGCCAAAAATGATTTTCTTTGTTGCGGATCGCCTTGTGCTTGCATTGCATCGTTCATCAATTCATCGCCAGACACCGATACGTTATAATTAGGATTCGCTTTTTCATGTTCAATAGGATTTGTGTAATCCACATCGCCGTTTTCATCCTGGTCAGCTTTCGCAATAAATACAAAATACTGTTCATCCTTAACAGTTCCATCAAGTATCTTTTGGCAATAGACCATCCGGTTATAACAAAACGAGTTCATATTGTCGCCGGCTGTAGTGATTCCGATACACAGACTGTTTCGGTAGGCCTTACCAGATTCTTTTATCGTGTTGTACTGACTGGCGCTCTTGTATAGGTGCAACTCATCCAGAATTTGTATAAGTGTATTCAGGGAGTCCATGCGGTCACTGTTACCAGCAATCGTTTCGATGCGCATGTAGCCATTTCCAAGCTCTCCACTGATACTGTGCTCTTGGTTATTATCAAGGATACGGAAACTCTTTTCCTCGCCCATGTTCTTGAGGTTGTAGAGAAGGAAATTAAAACTTTGCATAGCCTGTTTTAGTTGGGCACCTACAATAACAATTTCAGCACCGGATTTCCTTTCCAGCAACCCCAACCCCCACGAGAGAGCAGACATAAATGGTGTTTTCCCTTGCTTACGGGGCAGCATCATGAATGCTTCTTTGTATTTCCGTAGGATTGTCCCTTTATGGAAAAAGCCTAAAATGCTATAAACAACAAATTTCTGCCACGGTTGCAACAAAAAGGGCTTGCCGCGTAATGGGTAGCCCTCCATGTCTTCACCTTTTTGATGGACGAACGTCTTTTCAATTATTTGTATGACGAATTCCGCATCTTTCGGATTAAATTCATACCTTGGATTCTTCAAGTCACGGAAAAACCGCTTACACATTTGAATGGTTTCTTTGTTAGCAACCTTCCGTTTTTCTATGACACTATTGGCATACTCGAAAACAATGTCATAGTTTTTAAACTCTTTATTCAAGGCCGCTCAGCACACTCGCCAACACTGATTTCTTATTGTCCTCCACAGTGACCGACTCCAACGACTTCGGATTCAGACATAGACGATCTGAGTATGCCAGGATGTCTTTTCTCAAATTTTCGAGCGTGGCAACAATAGCCGACTTTTTCGTACCACCTGCCGCCGTCTCCGTTTCATATTTATAGTTGGATGCAACGAATTCCTGCGTAGCTTTATGATATTGAGTAAGCAAATCGCAATATATGCTGATTACAATGTCGTATTCTTTCTTATAGGTGCCGAGTTTCTTCATATCTGCGACAACATTCTTTCTCAAATCAACCGTTTTATGCTCAATGATTTCCGCTTTCTTTTTCACCATGTCCTCACCTCCGATCGTCAAAGCAGGCCAAAAAAAGTTTTCTGGAAGGTCGTTCTATTGGAAACGCCTCCCCTCTTCGCTCCCATTGTGTTAAAATTTCAGATAACTCAAAGGGGGGGAGTCAGTTTTTCCTTTGTTTCGCCGAACAATTGTTTCTTGATGCGCTCGCACCACTGCTTGCCCTTGGCTGTCAGCTCCCCCGTCAACCTATTGTGCATACCTTCATGGCATCCATTGCATAGACTCAATAGGTTAATGTTTGTCAGGCCGAACTCAGGATATAACTCAAGCGGGAATATATGATGGACAGTCGTGGCTGGCGTTGTATTGCCGTACCGTCTACACTCCCTACACCGGTATTCGTCCCGTCTAAAGATAGTCTTCCTTTTTCCGTCCCAAGTTTTTGTGCGGTAGAATTTATCATCGCTTTTATAGCGTCCGTATTTCATAGGTCCGCACGTCCATAGTTGACGAGATTGTATTTAAGTAAAGACATTCGTTCTCCAATTTGTTCAAACAGTAAAACTCGTTCTTCAACAACAGTTGACTTGGCCCGTTTGCGCTGAAGCTGACGAACCTTCTTGTCCGTCACAAACGATGTGTAATGGTAGTAACAGTGTTCGCATGTGAAATACGTCTCACGAATCTCGTTCGGATGTGATTTCTCTTTGAATTCCACATCATTAATCTTCCCGCAGTGGTCGCAGAGTGCTGTTACCATATCCATCCCTCCCCAATAAAAAAGACACCCGCTATGGATGTCTCATTCCCCGGTAACATTCCCGGACTTTATTATATTCTTGATTCCATTGCGTATTTCTTCGTAGTCCTTCTTGTCGCTTTCGAGATAGTCAGTGCCATCGAATGATAGAATGAGCCCACTTGTGTATGAATACACCCTGTCTTCTTCTTCGGTCATTTCGGCCCTGGCATACTTATCAATGTATCGATCAAGTGTCTCTTGCTCTTTTGCGTTGGCTGCTGATTCTTCTTTAACCATTCTGTCCAAGATTGACAGAACCTGTTGAGTATCCTTAGCAATGCCTTCGCCGATGTTTTCATGTGTTTTTGCCTTACTTGAGCAAGCTACGAGTAGCATTGCCATCACTCCGATGATTAGTAGTTTCTTCATCCCATCCCCTCCTGTTATCATCATATCCGAATAAACAGGAAAATAACACCATAAAAAGATAACCACCCACACGCAGAACTAACACAACATGCCGTTGCTGTTTCCGCAGCTGTTCGACAAGTCCGTGCAGGTGGTTAAATTGGGGGAATGGAATCACTACACGGCTCATATGTCCGCAGGTTTTATGCCGCTCTTATGTCGGCAAGCAGGATAAACTCCCGCTAACTTCATTTTCCCCTTGTTAGCACATCAAGTAAACAAATGACCAATGTGGCTAATGTGGTGAAAAGTGTCGGGATTTAAAGTCTGGCGAATTCCCCTTTCAATTCGGTCAGCTTTTCCCTTAATACATCAAGTACCCTATTCTTCATATCTGTATCCATCTCATACTCGCTGCTACCAATCGCACCATAAGCGGTCGATTTGAATATATACGTAGTAGTCCTTTTTATAATCTTTCCCGTCCACACCTTTTCTGCGGAAAGGATGAACCTTTCCAATTTCCTAATTTCCCTTTGGATTTCATTCGCCCGATTCAGTTCTTCGTGAGTCATTAGCTACCCTCCTCATTCATCCAACTTCACCACGATGATATCCCTAATCTGATTCGCCGTATGTCGACTTATATTCAAATGATCCGCAATGGCGCTCATCTTCATTCCATCGAGAATACAGTCTAATATGACCTTTTCCCGTTCATCTGTGATATTTTTCGACTGCCGATTGATATAGTCCACACGAGCAAGGTATTTCGCCATCCTGTCATACTTTTTGTCACGGCGTTCGACTTCTGCCTGGACTGGATTGGAAGGCCCCGAGTTACCCCGAGGCTCGTCCGAATAGGAAGCAACGCCGACTGATTCCGTGATATTCAAATCCGACTTGATGCGGCTAATCTCTCTCACAAGCCAGTGATAGTCCCGTAGTATGCCATATATTTCATGGCGCGAGAACGGTTTTGTTTTAGTCATGCTGCCCCCTCCTTACTGAAAAGCTACTGATTCATACAAATCCAACAACCCAGGTAAAGTTTCTTCATGTCGTAATTTATCGTACACATCCCCCGAAAATGTGATTTCATAGGTCTTTGTTCGAAAGGTTAACAGGCGCGCACTTGGCGAATGGTCAACTTGATAGACCTCTTCCTGTTTATTCATGAAAATCATGGAACTAATCATTTCGATTTTAAACTTTAACCGTGTCAACTTTCTCATCCTCCTTGCGTAGCACATCCCTGATCGCCTTTTCGAAGCACGTATAGCATAAATGTTTCCCCCGTTGCCTCACCGGATTAGAATTGCATTCCACACACTTTACTTTTGTTCCAAACATATCGCGTTTCCCCCTTTTGAATAGTTTGATTGTAAAGCCCCCTGTCATCCCTTGGTGTTAAATAGAGTCATCGTACTGTTGATTATTTTTTATTAATCGTTAACTCCTTTTATTTTTACGCCAAGGATAGCAAGCGTCGTTAAGATTCCTCCACGCTCTCCTTTCGAATATTCTCGGTAATTTTCGCCATATGCGACTTCATCATTTCCCCTTTCGGAAACGCGGTCAAAGTAGGCACGAATTTTTTCTTCTTTTTCAATTTCCAAAGTATTCCCTCCTCATAAACAGTTTGTGTCTACTCCCAAGCCAAACTTCCATTCATCGCCCGTTCGAATTCTGCCTTGAGTTCGCTATCGCTCATAGCCTCATACATTGATTCCGGATACGGCGTCCATATTGCGAGTAAACCGATAATTTGATCGCGTTCGTGGTCGGGTAGTTTATACTTTTCGGTTGATGCTGTCATGAGCAGAAAAGCCTTTCGGATATCTTTGCCGTAACTTCTCGATGTTTGCAGTCGCTATGGATTCAAGTGACAGTCCGAGCATAGTGGTGATACCTGCGATATAATGCAACACGTCACCAAGTTCTTCTTCCACAGCATATAAATCAAGATTGTGGTCGTGATGGAATGACTTTTTGAGAATGTCGATGACTTCCCCTGATTCTCCTGCCAACCCCATTGAATAATTCGAGACGGATCCTTTCAAGTCACCTACGTAGTCTGGCAAGGTGCGTTCGGATAGTTTCTGGTATTCGGATATGTTCAATTCGACTCCTCCAATTCAATCAATTCTTCGAGGAACCTTTCCGCTTTTCGCAAGTCCTCGACACCGTTCTTTTTATTGAACCGAGTAATATATTTGATGATGTTGCCCTTGAAGTAACCACGCAATTCTTCTTTTGAGAAGTTTGCTTTCCCATACTTGAAAACATCAATTCCACCTTCGAGGTAATGGGCAGGACGGATAGGATCGTCGATATATTCTTCAGTTCTCGCATGAACCGTCCCGAATTCGTCTTTGAGTTCAGTTACTATCTTTTCCGTAACCGGTCTTGACGGCTTAGTGGTGAAACTTGGCTTTTCAAAAGGACTCACGCCATCACCTCATCCACTTGTTTATGCAGTCCAACATACTGCTCCATCATCCACAGATTCATGCGTTCCGTATTCTTCAGACGACTCAACATGCGTTTCAGACGTTCATTCTCGCTGTTTAGGTTACGGTAATCTATTTCAAGATTGCGATAGTCAGCTTCGTAATTTTTGAGACGGTTGTTTTCGACTTGTAAGGCTGTGATTTCGGAAACTGCATCGGAAGCGACAAGGCTTTCTTCAAGTTCAGCAACTTTATTTTCCAATCGTGTAATTTCATCGTCTTTACGACCGATTTCTTCCCGATGTTTGTCTTGATAGCTGCCAAAATCTTTCACAGCAGTTTCGAACTTAGACTTTACAGACTTGTATTTTGCCTTGTAATCTATCGTACTGGCGTTCTGTGCATTCGACATAGATTTACCCTCCTTATTCTCTTTCGGCTGTTCAGCATCTTGCAACGGCTTGGTAAGCCCATTGTCACGCTTCCATTGTTGCAACCTGTGCGAACCGATACGTAAATCGGCAGCAATCAGCGCGTCCGAATGCTTCTTATTCTTCCGTGCCTGGTAGTCAGCGAGTGTCATGCCCTTCAGTGGCTTTCCATCATGGGATTCCCTTTCAGGAACGGTTGACGGGCGTGTAGTCAATCCCATCTCCTTTTTCCAATCATAAAAACGGACCGTGGACCAACGAATCTTTTTCATGATATCTTTGTCAATCATGCCCTTGGCTTTCATGGCGTTGTATTCGTCCACAGTTAGGGTGCCTTTCACGTTAGGGGTTTTCTTGATTATTCGTTCAGGTTTTCCATCGGACAGTTTCAACAATCGTTCCCCGAGTGTGCGTATCGCTTGCGCAGCGGAACAATCACATTGAATCGTATTGACATCCTGTTTATTACATTTATCAAAACGTTGCTCTTCCAGTACGTCCAATCTCGCCATGATCGCAAGGCGTTCCTTTTGCTTCCGTTTACGATTGGCCCGAAGTTTTTCCTTATCTGTCTTACTTAATGCCCGTAAAAGTTTTTCTGCGGCGTAATCGTCTGCGTAATTGATTGTCACATTACTCCCTCCGTTCGCAATTTGTTACGTATATCTATCAAAATATGTCCGACCCTTGTCCTGGATATGCCCAAGGTAGGCGCTATTTCCGACTGTGAGTACCCTTCATATAATTTCTGAATGATGTACATTTCACGTGGGTTTAACTTCTTGGTGAATTCCTCGATGAATACGGAAGACAAGTCTTCGTTATATTGCAAAGTGTCAAGAATCGTTAGTCCTCCATCGTCCCCAAGTGGATTTTCAATATTGACGGCGTGCCGGGTATCGAAGTATTTCCTCGCCCCGGCCACCGCGAATTCAGTAGCTTCAAAATGCTTTGCAATCACATCATCAGTTTCTGTCCACATGATCGACCTCTCAATTTGCCAAGCAAGACGAATCACGTGGATTGGCACACGTACAAAATGCGATTTGTCGTGCAGGCGCAGCATATAGCCCCGAATGTACTGTTGAGCAAATGTCACAAACTTGAATCCGCTGTCAGGATCGTATCGGTCGAAAGCGTACAGCAGGCCGATAAACCCTTCTTGCGCCAAGTCATGCATGTAATATTCATAATCGCTCCGACATAAGTTGCGAGCGTGTTTATAAACAAGCGGCGTGTATTGCTTGACGATGGATTCCCGTGTGTGTAGTGTGTCATCGATTAGTTTAGTCATCGGGATCATTCGTGATCGAAATGAAGGATTCGGCAGGGTAGAAACCTTTTAAGGTTCCTCCGTCATAACATTCTTTTATATAGTCTTTTCTAATAACCGAAGTTCCGCTTGCATGTATACCTCTATCCCCATCACGAAACTCCCCAACCTCACGTCCAATCTCCTTCCACACTCTGCGTTCCTTTTCGGCTTTGATCTCTTCGGGAGTTGCATGTCGGAAGAAGCCAAAACTCGGAACCATCCCGTTGTCAACTTCAACAAAATCGTTACCTACTCGCACGACCTTTCCAATCTTCGAAACGTTCAGGATGAATACCCAATCCCCAACCTTGTATTCTTCCTCGACTTCGTAACCTATACGCAAGGCATCTACAAATGTTAGGAGTGGAATCCCATTCAGTTTACTGGCTTGCATTCCTGACCACTCCATCCCCCTTGCATGTTTTTCAATGAGCTGTTCATGCGTCCAATTACCGCTACGCAACATCGCCTCGATTCCCTCCGATTGCTTCTGCGTCAACTTAACCTTCCCACTCATTTCACATTCTCCCTTCTCATAACTACCGAAAACCTTTGATAATCTTCTCGCCTATCAAATGCAGCCTTAGAGCGTCCGATGGATTTAGTTCTTTTATAGATTGCTTTTGTCTCAACAGATTCCGAACGGGAGTGGACTTCAAACCCTCTCCCGATTAGATCGTCAACACGCTTGTCCACTTCCGATTGATTAATGTCTTTGACTTCGATGTAAAAGTACCGCATATATACACCCCTTATATGTCTGTCTGGATACGCAATATTGACTGCAATGCATTGATTTCCACTTTAATCGCATCCATTGCTGAAAATCCGGAACGAAACCTGTTAGCTGCCTTATCCCGCTCGAACTTTAAGCCAGCAACATTGCCGCGGGAAATGTCGCCGATAATCGTAACTGGCATACCTTCCGTTTTTAATATCAGGTGTTCCTTTGATAACGCTTCGCGATATGCATATTCAGCTCTTGCCGCTTCGTCGCCCAATCGATAAACTTCTTTTTCCGCGGCCTTCAATCTGTTTCTTGTTTCATAAAGCTCACTGACGATTGACTGTAATTCCATATCGCCACCTCACAATGTTTGTATTTCCACTACTATTCTTGGATTTTCTTTATCAACCGCAAAGCTGTGGGCGATTTCACCGACTTCGTTCCATCCATCATTTTTCAAAACTCCGCATTCGACTAATCCGTCAAAAATGAATTTTTGCCCTGCGACGATATTATCTTTGTCTTTCCTTCTGTTTACGCAGTGCCAGGTGATGCGGAAGTCTGCCGACTCTATTGACGGCAAACCTTCCGCACATCCCATGACTTTCTGTGTATACTTCTTTTTCATTTTTGAATATGTTCCATAATGACTCTTGGAAGCAGCTACAATTTCGTTCATTGTGGGCAATTGACCAGGTATTTCAAATCTGACTACCTGCATCAAATCGTTTTCCCCGCTTCAATGAATATCGTATAATCGTCAATTTCCGTTTTGCCTTTTTTCAATACGCCTGACACGTACCCGGAGTTGCGACCTAAGAACTCACTTGCCTTTGCCATACTTCTGAACAAGTGCGTTTCCTTTGTACCGTTGTGTAAAAGGACTATTTTTGTGTGGCTGGTCATTAAATCAGTGTCGAAAGCATGGTTATTGTTTTCTGTGTGGTCACACCATTCGAGATTATCAACGTTATTGTTCAGGCGACTCCCGTCAATGTGGTTGATGTATTCCTTGCCTTCTACCCTCGGAATAAATGCTTTGGCAACAATCCGATGAACGAGCCAAGTTCTGTCTTTCCCGTCCTTCCACAACGCCACTCTGCATGAATTATCCTTGCCGACCTTCTGCTTCAAAACACGCTGCTTCCACTTCCTGACGCCATGCCTTTCTGTATACGTGGTCTTTCCTTCCTTAGTTCGAACTTCGCCAGTGTCACTAACTTCGTAAATGCCCTCGTAACCGACAACATCTCTCCATTCCATGTGAATCACCTCGCATTTTTATTTCAAAACGGCAACATATCGTCATCAACTTCAATTGGTCCCGAGTTATTAGAGAACGGATCATTGGATTGTTGCTGATAGTTTTGCTGAGGAGCTTGCCCTGGCTCCCGTTTCTTGTCCGGGAAGTCGAATCCGCTTACTACCACCTCAGTGAAATACTGTCGCTGCCCCTGGTCGTTTTCCCATGTCCGAATTTGGAGCCTGCCATTGATACCGAATTTGTCGCCTTTGCGGATATGGTTCGCCATGACTTCTGCTTGCTTTCCGAAAGTTGTAAAGTTGATGAAATCCGTTTCATATTCGTCCGTTTGCTTGTTTTTAAAATCCCTTCGGACTGCAATAGTGCCGCTACCAATCGCCGTTCCACCTTGGTTATATTTCAGCTCAACGTCCCTTACTGCGTTGCCAGTGAGTGCGATAATGTTCATTTTCTCTCCTCTTTCTGCATGAATGCCTCAAATTTTTGTTCAGTCGGTTCGTCAATCAGGCCCATGTCGTACAAATCGTGCATGTCATGGAAAAAGTGATCTCCGTATGCTTCTTGGCGCATTTCTCTTAGGTGATCAGCGAATTGTCGGTCTGCGTGTGCTTTTGCGTGGCAGGATTTGCACAGTGGCATCAGATTTCGATAGCCGTTTCTCCCTCCTGCGCTTCGAAAGATTACATGGTGCATTTCAATCGGTTTGTTGTTGCAGATTGTGCAGCTATCTCCGAACCAGTCCAGTGCATCCTTGTAGTCTGTTTTGGTAATTCTTCCACGTTGCCCTCTTTTGGGCTTTCGGCGTTTATGATTAGGCTTAGGAAACATCAATCTATATCACCCCTTGCATACCACCCTAAATAAAGCGGGAATTTCAGTGACGTATCTTTGATTTTGCGGATGTACACCATTTCTCCGTTTCGCCAAAGAAACTTGTCCATACCATGGGATACATCATGAACCGGTTCCGGCACCCACCCCAACTCATTCAGCAGTTCGATTTTTGCTTCCCTCACGGATTTGGCGAGAACAAAGTGAAACCCGTCACCCTCTTTGTAGGAATAGAGCCTTATCGCACTGATATTGAGTGGATTGGATTTAATCAGCCCATCTACCGCCACCCAATCTATCTCAATGGTTTTCAATGTTTCATAGCTTTGCGATGAATTATGGCCGTTTTGCGTTGCCCAATATATCGAATAAGCTAACCGAGGCTCGTCATACTGAATAGCATCCGCGAACACTTCACCGAGCTTCATCCCGTCATGACTCCCGTGGTCTTGTCGTAATAAGTCATAACCGTTCCAGTCGCCCCGTTTCGGTGTTTGGCGAATATCATTTCGAGTACCTTGTCATCATCGTTTTTCGAGTAGTAGGAATCCCGATATAGAAACAGAACAACATCGGCATCCTCTTCGATACTCCCCGACTCCCTCAAATCAGACAGCATAGGTCGTTTATCTTGCCGCTGTTCGACTTGGCGAGATAACTGAGCCAAACATATAACAGGGCACTCAAACTCTTTGGCGATCTCTTTAAGTCCCTTGGACGTGGCGCTTACTTGTAAGTGCATATTGCCGCCCATGTGGTCAGCAGGTTTGATTAATGTTAGATAATCGATAAAGATGACTGGACGCTTACCCGGAAACTCGCTCATAGCTTTGCGGATCTTCATCCGCATTTCGGAAAGGGTTTGTCCGGCTCTGTCGAAAATCTGCAAATTTGTGTTATCGGCCTTTCCAACGACAGCAGTCCATCGATTCTTTTCTTCTACCGTCAGGAATCGTTCAAGATTCTTGAATTTCCCGCGGTTGTACATTCCTATCGAACCAAGTAGCCTATCTCTCAATCTTTCGGCTGCCATTTCGAGCGAAAATACGATTGGTAGGAAATCATGCCATCCTGCGTGTTTTGCGAAACTCAACATCACATCGGTTTTCCCCATACTTGGGCGAGCCGCTAATATGATTAGGTCTGACTTTTGCCAACCGCCAACCAACTTGTCTACTTGTTCAATTCCGGACGGAACGCCAGATTGTTTTTCAACCTTTATCCATGGAGCTTCGTACACGGAACCCAGCAAGGAATTTATAGGTTGGTAGTCGCTTGTTTTGTCGTCAATCAATCTATCGAGTTCAGACTTGACTTTATCGATTGACCAGTTTTCATGACTTGCCATGTTCAGCAAGTTTTGCTTTTCTCTCTCCCGCCAGTGATCCATGACCAAATCAACGTGTTCATCGAACTTCTTGGGATTGGCAGCAGCTTGAACCTCTTGCAAATAAGCCGCCGCGCCCCAAGAGTCAGGACTTCCCGATGATAGGAGAGTAATCATATCCACCGACTTTCCCTCGCGCTCAAGATTTCTCATGGCAGTCAAGAGGGCTTTGTTTTGTGATCCAGTTAAGTGGATAGGCTGTAAGTCTGTTTCTTGCAACAAATACGGCTCTTTGACGATCGAGCCAAGAACTGCTTTTTCAGCAATCAATAATCTCCACTCCATTCTTTATAAATGGGTTGCAATGGTGATGAATCGTATTCGTCATTAAAGTGTTCGCCATTCAAAAAGGTGAGAGGATTTTTTTGTTGTGGACAAAATTCATTCCTTGCCAGCAAACCCTTCCGATGTTCCATATACTTCTTGGTTCCAGTCATGATTTGTTCATGTGGGTATTTTTTCAAAAGCGTACGGTATTTCGGAAGGCATTTCGCTCTCCCCTTTTTGTTTGCATACAGCTCCCACCACTGCTCGAAAAGTTCATCCTGATGAACAATGTTTTCTTTCTTATCGTTCTTATCATTCTTTACATTCTTGTTTGTGTTCACTTGTTGTTCATCTGTTGTTCGTTTGTTGTTCACTTGTTGTTCATCTTGTTGATGTTCACACCAGTTGGTTATTGTCACAACGCTGTATTTCGTTGTTTTTTTGATGTTCAACATTCCCCACTTTTCGAAATTGTTCAGCCATCTCCAAAGCGTTATTGGTGAAATGGCTTTTGCTTTGCTGACACCTCTGTTGAACTCTTCTGCAAGTGATTCTCTGCCAGTTACAAACTCGCCTGGCTTCAATTCGACCATCTGATTTCCGATCAATTGATTACGTTCTTTGTGGGAAGCTTTTAAGAGACAGTGAATCCAAAGTTTCAACATGTTGGAATCAGCATACAGTCCGTTATCTTGTATCTTACGGTGCAGCTTGATCCACCCGTTTTGCATTCACCTCACCCCTCTTGAGTGCTTAGGTAATCAATGAACTTGCTTGCTTCCGCCTTAGTCAATTCTCCCGACCGCTTGAAGATGCCGAGTGCCTTTTGAGCGTTCTCCCACACCGCTCCCTGGCCGATAGCATCACGTTGAGCAATGGAATTAGTCTTGGCTTGAATGGCGTTCTTTTGACCCTGTGTAATTCCGTTGCCGCTTTGCGGTTTCGGAGGAGATGCATTGCCTTGCCTCTGGCTTCTCCCCGTGGTGTCTTTTGCGTCTGGATCATCTGAATCTGTTGGCAGATTAAAAAACTTGATAATGAAATATCGTTCGGAATACGTCAGGCCAGAACCAAAAGCTTTTGAAATGTCATCTTGTTGGCCTGTGTAATAGAATGGAATTTCCATAGAATCATTTGGGTTGTCTGCATTCACCCATGTGTAAGCCATCGAACCATGGACGATGAAGTCGAGCTTGTCCTTGTTGTTTTTATCCTTGTACGCATGTTCCTGAAAGTCTTGTGTAATGATTTTGGGAACAAGCAGCACGCCCAACTCATTCATTTTGTCCTGTATTTTAGAGAGGACTTGCGAACCCGATACATATGAATAGTTGAAGCTCTTGGCATCTTTAGTAAATCCACCGATGGACTTCCTGACTTCAACTAACTTCTGGTGGAGATTCAACTTTTCAGTCACTCCGACACCTCCACGCTATAAGTGATGGATTCCGGCTTGATGATGACTCCAGGAACGATCATGCCGTTTTCATCCACCGCAACCCTACCGCCGTCCATTTCGGAGATTTGGAGAGTCTTTTTTAAATCAGCCCATCGGACGTCTTTCTTGATGAAGTCCTGCATATCATTAGTTAGGACATGCTCCAGTAAGGCTTGCTTGTCCACTTGTTCGGGTTGTTCCGCGCTTCTACGGCTTTTCGATTTACCGTATGGAGTGGAAAGTGTTTTTCGTTTCGGATCTCTTAGCAATTCTTCGAAGTGATATTTCTGAATGAGCGATTCCCAATATTCGATATCTGACTTAGGACTTTTCAATTCTGATTCCTTCCATTTGTTCACTCTATCGATTTCAACAGCAGCCATTTCCTCGATTCTCGCTACTTCCTTTTTAAGAGGAGCGAGGATTTCGCGGAATACCCAATTGAGTGCCTGGTCGTCCTTTATTTCAAAGCGTTCTTTTTCTTGAAGTGGCATGTATATTTCCTCCCATTTCGTGATAAGATAGTAGTAGATAGATTTTTTAAGCGTCCTGTTCCAGCAGGGCGTTTTTTCCATTAGTACGATTTTTCATGGCGACATCACATATTTGAGCAATTTCCTCAGCCATATCCATTACCTTAGAAAGTCGGGTGCTTTGAAGTACCGCGTGTTCCATAAAACCTTTGACATTGATAATTCCTTTGATGCCTATGTCTCCTATCAAAGGCAATTCTTTCCCTACAGCCGAACCGGGTTTAATCGGTTCACTGGTTACGGTGATTTTTCCAACTCGTTCCGATTTCCCGAGACATGCATCCACAGCAACCACCAAATGATTTGGGTATTCCCTCTCAATACGCTCGATAGTTTCATGCAAGTTCAGCGCGTGAAGTGGATTGTGCAGTGTCCCTATAACGGTGTAACCTTTCTTGTAAAGCATCGTTCCTACCAACGGGCCTAATGAATCTCCCGTAGAGCGATCCGTACCGATACAGGCGAACAATACTTTCTTATTGATAGGAATTAAGCTTTCTAAAGTTTTCCTGTTAATCTCTATTTCTCTCACCCCTTTCAAAGAATCCCTTTATCAACAAAATGCTTACGGAACGCTTCCACAAACTTTGCTTTTCGATAAGCTTTCACGCGGGCTTTCATCCAACGTTTGCGCCTTTTCCGCTTACTCACCACTGCACCCCCTCACGACTCGTACAGTGTCATCCCCTGCCACCTTGACCTCCGCGTGACCCTCATCAATCATTTGATCGATTAAGCATTCAGCGTTACAGTGTGGCAATCCCGCGTGTTCGATATAATCGGCACCTTCGTGGATTTCGGCGTCACAGCTTACACAGCGGTCAAATACTTTCGGCTCATCGTGGGCGTATGCTTGTCCGATTTGTGGATGTTGAATCATTTGACTCCCTCCATCTGAATCGCTCGGCTGATGTAGTCGAACTTATCAGGGTGTGTATCCCCTAATGCCACAACTTCGGCAGCTGACATGATGGTGAAGATTTTAACGCCGCCGGCTACTGTAGATACTTCGTAAGGGTAGACATCACACTCACGAGAACTGACAGCGAACACTTCAAATGTTTCGAGGAACGTTTCATGCATCATTTGTACACCGTGTTTATGAATTGTCATGTAGTCGAATTCTTCACCGACTGCGACAACCCGCTTTTGCAGTTCTACTATTCTTTGAACTTGTTCGGTTGATAGTTTCACTTTGCAGTCCTCCTACTCATTAATTTGAGATTTATAGAACGAGTTAATCGATTCCCCCGTTCCGTACACCGCCAACACAATTCCTTATGAGTTGGCTCATGACAGATTCCACAGAGACGAATTGACCGCTTACGCATAACTTCCAACGTCCCCACGATAACGATGACCAACTGGCAATAAACGATTGATACCCCGGCTCAACTTGCTTGTCCAGACGATTACTGGACTGATTAACAAAGGCACTTCGAAATATTCTTGTTCAATCCAAAAGTAAATTCCGAAGTGGTCGTAACGTGTAGTTACTTTCCGTTTAAGCAAATCATTTCACCCCTTAGCGTTTTAAGACGCATAAATTTTTACCGGCTTATGATTATTTGGATTTTTTGTTGATTGGTTGCCAACCGTATTCTTCTAACAACCATTCATAGAATTCTTGTTCTTCCACAGTGATTCCCTCCTTATCATTTTTGTGATTTCAAACGCCTTTCCCGCTCCGCCAGGAATTGAATTGTGTGCGGATGTGATTTTGGTCCCGGCACATCTGGTTCCTTGCCTAACGATATCCACAAGGCTGTCATACTGCCTCCCATGATTGCGGCTGTCGGAATTCCGAATACAGCGATCAGTCCCCATTCCGTCATGCTTGTCCCTCCTCCAAGAATTTATTGATGAAGTAAATCTGCCCTTTGCCCGTAACTTTGGTAGTTCGTGTTACCCGCGAACTTCCGTCGGCATTATTTATGACCCGCTTTTTAATGTCCATCAAATCAAGATCAACACTGTATTGGGTGGGAAGATTGTAAAGCTCACCCTTCTTTTTAATCAGGAAGCCGTTCTCCCGCAGCCAATCAAATAAACGATTTTGTCCAATGTCCACGCCGTTCTGCGAAATCAATTTAGCAAGCTCTCCGGCCAGGATTGATGAGTCGCTGGATTCAACCGCATTCGCGAACAAGACTTGTCCTTTTTGTGATTCAATAATTTGTTCGGCCTGCAGCCGTTTCAATCTTTCTTCTTTGAGATTAGTAGCCAGTTTGATTAATGTGTCAGGATTGAGTAGTGCTTCCTCGATTTTTTCCGGCGTTAGATAGCCGCCGTGCTTCCGGATGGACGGAAGAACCTCGCTTGTTATCCACTTGCGAAACTTCTTCGCTTCCGGTTTGCGGCTGTCCAAGATGACGTCATACAGACCGTCTTCATTCACAAAAGAAGCAGTTTGCAGTCTACCCATGCTGTCCAGGATGACCTCATTAGTAATGACCCCATCTTCGATCCTGGCTTTAACCTGCGAAGGATTTCCCAAGCCTAAAATTTTGCAAACATCACTTAGCAAGAATGTAGGTTTAGATGCGTCCCCGCCAATTCGAAGCTCTTGTCCGTCAAACAGCTTCGTCAGTCGATTCATTGTGTTTCCTCCTTTTTTTAGTTTCCTTGTCTTTGCAGCCACTTAATTAAAAATTCTTCGGTTTCCCTTGCCGGAAAATACCACTTTCCTCCAACTTTCATTTTCGGAAAGGCCTTATGGTGAAAAAATGTATCTTGAATGGTATTCCAGCTCATACACGTGCGCCGCTTTAACTCAGCAGAATCCCAGAAAACTTTTTCGGCATCTACAGATTGAATTTTTTTGCCGATTGCTTCCAAATACATTTGCTCCACTTTTGCTTCATCGATAGTTACTGAAATCATTTTGTGTTCACCTCACTTTCCCCGACTGCAATATTATTGCAATCTATAGGTAAAAAAATTTCTTCCATTCTTCTTCCAAAGTAGTTTGCCAGAATGAACATTTCATTCGAATCAAACAGCGTTATACCTCTTTCCTTTTTAGAGTAAGTAGTTAGGCTAACATCTAAGACTTTTGCTACGTCCGCTTGAAATAGTCCCGCTTCTTTGCGCAGTCTGTACAAATTCCACTGCATCTTGATTCACCACCTTCCAAAACTATTAATCTATTAGCTTGTAAATCAATATTAATGCAATTAAATTGCATTGTCAACATTTATTGCAATATAAATGCATATAATATTTAATAAATTGCTTTATTACAATTGAAAATGCATTATAATTAGAGATGAAAGGGTGAAGTGGATGCTGACAAAAAAAGAATTACAGAAATATGTAGGAAAGAAAATAAGGGAGTACAGGGTTAAAAACAAACTTACTCAAGAACAAGTGGGAGAAAAGATAGGGGTAAAGAACAACATGGTGTCAGCTTATGAGAGGGGCGCATCCTCTCCACATTCTGATACATTCTTTGCGCTGGCGGCATTGTTTGGAGTTCGAGTGGATGACTTTTTTCCACCAGTCGAATATAACGAGCCGCACCTTCATTTGGAGAAAACATTAGAGCGTGAGTCGATGAATGTGGAAGAAATGAGGTTTCTTCAAAAATTAATAGAAAAAACCCTTTCTCTTGAAGGAGAGGAAAGGGAAAAGTTTCTTGAAAGCATCAAGCTTTCCGTTGATTTTTACAATCGCTTGTATAAGGATTGATTTTTTGATCTCGCTTTTCAGTGTTGGATTTAGGTTTGTCGCAGTTAATTAATCTCACAAAACTCATCAGTAGCATCATCACATCTTCTGTCATTTCACCGCCGCCTTTAATATGTGATTGAGGGGTGTTTCCTTGGCTTACAAAGTCGGAAAATGCCTACTTCAAGATTTGTTAGATCTCCGCGGAATGGACCAAACGCAATTAGCCTTGAAAATGGGCAGAAAACCTCAACAAATCAATAAGTACATCACCAACAGACAAAGAATGTCTCTTGAGGTCGCCAAAAACATTGCAAGTTTGCTCCATTGTCAAATGGAAGATTTATACGAATGGATTGAAGTAGGCGATAACGAGTAGATTTAGGTCTACTCGCCGACCGAGAACAGCCGAACAGCTTAAATTCATTATAGAACTTTTAAAGAATATTTGCAGTATTATTTATTTCTTGTATATAATATAACATAAGTGGGAACGCATGTTCCACTATTCTTAGAATAATTGCAGAAAGTAGGTTTTACGGATGGCCACATACAGAAAATTAAAAAGCGGCAAGTGGCAAGCGAGGGTTTCAAAAGATGGAAAAGAATTTAGCATTGGCACATTTCGAACAAAAAAAGAAGCTGAAATCGAAGCAGGTAAAGTCGAAGAAAGAATTTATTACGGTCAAACGTTGAATGACCGGAATATGATGTTTGATGAAGTCGTGGATGAGTGGCTGAACGAACACAAAAAATCAAATGTGAAGGAATCTACATTTGAGCAGTTAGAGGTTATTGTGAGACTGCATATCCTGCCGTACTTTGAAAATAAAAAAATTATGCGGATCCGTAGGTCGGATATTAATCGATGGATGAAACTGTATGCTGAAATGAAAAACGAGGATGGCAGCGATAAGTATTCATACGGATCAAGAGTCAAATATCTCTCTGTAATGAAGAGTATATTCCACTACGCTGTTCATGAACTCGAAGTATTGGAGAAGAATCCTACCGATCGATTGACGGTGCCCATACAGGATTCTGTTGCCGCACATGAAAAGGTTAAATATTACTCCTTGGAAGAATTGAACAAACTACTCAGTTTCATGAAATCTTACAAGCACCAACGGTTTGAAGGGTACCAATTATATTATATGCTTATGTACTTTTTAAGTGAGACAGGACTACGGATCAGTGAAGCTCTTGCGTTGAAATGGACAGATATAAAGGATGGGAAAGTGACCGTTGAACGACAGACGAGTAGAAATAACAATAACGGTTTGAAATTAACCACGCTAAAAAATACGTCGTCATATCGGACAATTGGATTAAATGAGGATTTGTTACATGAACTGAAGAAATTTAAGTTAAAACAAAATGAAATGATTTTAGGAATGAAATCCTTTCATAAAAGTGGGGATGGCATCATATTTCAAAATTATATGGGGAACTACCTTACACCGTCCACAGTTCGGGACATGATTCAGAAATATTGTGAGCAAGCTGAAGTCGAGTACAAAGGAACACACGGTTTCAGGCATACGCACGCTGTTCTTTTGTTAGAGTCGGGTGCAAGTATCAAATTTGTAGCGGATCGTCTTGGTCATAAAACAATCAAAACGACATCTGACACGTATCTTGATATCACCGAAAAAATAGAAGAAGACGAACTAAAAAAGTTCGCCTCCTACACCTCGCGGAAAATCTGAATCGGCACGAAATCGGCACGTCCGGTTTTCCGCTCTTTTTTTATCGCCAATAAACGTTGTTGTATCAGTGTTTAAAGGTACTTATCCGATAGAACCTTCCATCTCGAACTTGATAA
>NZ_JAROCC010000021.1 GCF_030433715.1 Sporosarcina highlanderae
CCTTTTGTAGTGTAGGGAACTGATTTAGTCGTCGTTCTCTATCTACATTAGGAGCTTTTTTGTTTTTATTCAAGCAGTTTATTTGAATAAAATGTATTATTTTCCTATTATTTCTTGCTATGCAACGCTAGTGAGAGGTACCTGTGCATGGTTGAATTCAGTTTATTCACTACAATTGTATAAATATAGACTGTCAGAGTTATGAAATTAAGATTTATTTCATAACTCTGTATTTTTATTCAGATTGGTTGAATTGTCATGAATGTTTCGTGCACAGGTACCTTTACAATAAGGTCAGCTATTTTCATAGCTGGCCTTACTTTTATGCGTTCGGATGAGTGATTAGGTATTTATTGTTGCGAGGTGGACGCTCGAGATATGTATACGTATTTTTTTAAAAACGTTCATGGGAATTGAAATTAAATGAAATAAACCATATTCATGATGTTTATCTGCATTGCAGTTAATGAATTACTAATTGGTAGATTAAGTCCGGCGGCTATTTGGTGCTTGCCTTTTTCGTAATAAGTTCAATGATCTTCTCATATCTTAACTTTGTGGGACAATCTATTTTATATAAATGTAGGTTCGGTTTTGACAGGCATTATTATTAGCCTGTATTGTCTTTAATTCTAAAAGACCTTAATTAAATAGAGACTTGAACAAATAACCTTGATTCCCACAGCAAACATAGGATTGGAGGATTAAAGTGAGTCTATCAAAGCAAGTGATTGGGCTTTTGGAAAAATTGTTTCCCTGGCTGTTAGTTCACTATGATATAGATGGATTGTTTATGAATCAGCCAGCGAAAGCTGCTGACATAGTGATGAAAAAATTGGATGAAGAATCTATATTGGATCAGAAATATGTGATGGTAGTGATTGACGATTTTAATGCGAATAAAATGAAATTATTAAGTGCGATAAACAGTCTCCAGGAACCAGAACTTAACGAGTATATAGATTTATTTTTATTCAAGGCGGTAGCTACTTTCGAGTCAGCAATAAATCACTGGTTTAATCAAGAACTTAGATTTATATATGAGTTTTCCCATAAACAGTCCAATAATATTTTAGCCAAGTTGTCCAATCAAGATAAACTTGACTGGTTATTAAAGATGATGACAGGAGACTCATTCACTGAGCAGAACAGTTGGAGTACTATAAAACAGATGATAAAAATGAGGAATACTTTTATTCATTTTAAACCAACCGATTTCCGCGATTTTAATGTTATTAAAGGAAATTTGACTAAGGAAAGTATTTTACGTTTTATAGATGCTATTACAGAATGTCACTACTTCTTAGAAGAAAGAACATGCAAAGAGGTGACAGAGTATGATCAAAGACTTCAATTCATTACAGAATACTATAAAGCTTGTAGACGCGCTTAGTCTTCTAATCGGAAATCGAGATTAGTTGTGCATGGGTGAGTTCAGGTTAAATAAATACAATTGCATGAAATGAAAAGGAAAAGACCCTTAAAAAAGCTCAGAATAAATCTGAGCTTTTTTGATGCGAAAAATAATTCACCTAATTATACAAAGGCTTCTGGTAAAGGCAAATCCGTTTTTCCAGCAAATTATTAACTTCATTTTCGATTATGTCAGTTTTACCGAATATAAAACATTTTAGTTGAAGATTATTTAAGTAAAAAAGCAAAAAACAAAAAATATATTGACTATATCGTTATTGTTGTGTAAATTCTAAATAGGAACACCGTTCCGTTTTATCAAACAAGTTAATAATAATCGGAACATCAATCTGAAAGGAGGAAGAAAATGAAAAAAAGTAATTCGGAGGTTAAAGAAACTCTTTCAAGTGTTGATAGAGTATTGATGATTTTGGATTATTTATCTACTAAAAGAAGTGGCGCTAGCTTAAGTGAGCTTTCAAAAGAATTAAATATCCCTAAGACTACTGCGTTCCGTATTTTGGAGACGTTAACTCAAAGGGATTACATAGAATTTGAAAATGCCACTGAAAAATATTCGATAGGGCTGACAGCTATAACCATGAGTATGAATGCCTTATCAAACATGAATATTGTAGAAGTTACTATTCCTTACTTGAAGGAACTTGCATCAAAAACTGAAGAGACCACATTTTTAGGTGTTTATAACGAAGGTCAGATTATTTATCTATACAAAAAAGAAGGAACAAGATCGATTTTGATGAACAGTCAATTAGGATCAAGGAGAGACGTTCATTCAACTGGATTAGGAAAAGCAATTTTATCGGGTTTCCCACAACATCAGGTGACTAACATACTTGAAGAATATGGGATGCGTAAAATGACAGAAAATACAATAACCGATCCAATAGACTATATATCCGAATTAGATAAGGTAAGAATAAATGGTTATGCAATGGATAATGAAGAATTTGAAAAAGGATTAGGCTGCTACGCTGCTCCTATTTATAACTATGAAGGTAAGGCAGTAGCTGCAATTTGTGTTTCAGGACCTATAGAGAGAATTATTCAAAATAAAGAGGTTTTAGTAACTGAATTAAAAGAAGCAGTAGATCAAATTTCGAGAAGAATGGGGTTTGTCCCAAGCATGTTAGTTCAATGAAGGAGGAGTAGAAATGAGTAGTGTAAAAAAAGTGAAGAAAAATGGTGCGGATATTATCGTAGATTATTTGATAGAGGAAAAAGTTCCGTATGCATTTGGTTTATGTGGACATGGAAATGTTGGGTTGCTTGATAGTTTGGTGAAAAACTCCGATAAAATAAAGACAATTTCGGTGCGCCATGAAAGCGCTGCCGGTTTTATGGCAGATGCTTATTATCGAATTAGCCATAAACCGGTTGCAACTTTTACATCATGCGGCCCTGGATCAGCAAACTTACCTGTAACATTAGGTGCAGCTATTATGGACTCGTCAGCATATTTTGCTATTACTGGCAATGTTCCTACGACGCAATTTAATAGAAGTCCATTTCAGGAAACAGGTAGGTTTTTCCAAGGGGACTTTCCTTCCGTAGTAAAGCCTTATGTAAAGAGAAGTTATCAACCTATGCGCGTTGAGATGGTTCCGCTTGCAGTACGTCAAGGGTTTAAAGAAATGGAAACAGGAACTCCAGGACCTGTTCATCTTGATGTACCACTCAATGTGTTTGTTGAAGAGATGGAGGTAGATGTTATTGCTTCCCATCAAATAGAGGCAATCAATCAACGGTCTGGAACAAATGATCAAGTAATAGACCAGATTTTACAATTGTTAAAAGAGGCAAAGCGTCCTCTAATCGCTGCAGGTAATGGAGCGATATTATCTCATGCATCTGAGGTTATTACAGAACTGTCAGATTACCTAAACATCCCAGTTCATACTACACCACAAGGAAAAGGTATCATTGATGAGCGTAAAGAGTTAAGTCTCGGAGCTTGCGGAAGAAACGGAACATATGCCGCAAATGAAGCAGGAAAAAATTGTGATGTACTAATTGCTTTTGGGTCAAGTTTTGACGATAGAGTAACTAGTGCTTGGTTAGATGGCTATACTTACGATATGTCGAAGACTAAATTAGTTCATGTAGATATCAGTGGACATGAAATTGGCAAGAACTATCCAGTTCATCTTGGAGTAATAGGAGATGCCAGAACTGTGGCCCAACAAATTTTAGATAAAGCAAAAGAAGAATTTGCTGAAGTTGCACCAGACTATTCTGTATGGATAGAAGAAATTAAATCATATAAAAAAATATGGAAAAAGCACGTAGAAGAATCATTCAATGAAAATGGCACACCTGTTCATCCAGCAAGATTAGTACACGAAGTAAGAAAGGCTCTACCAGAGGATGGAATTTTAGGAGTGGATGTAGGAGTTCACCATAACTGGGTCGTTCAATATTGGGACACTTACTCTCCACAAAAGCTGTTACAGTCATGGGGTTTCGCAAGTATGGGATTAGCAACTTGTGGAATACTGGGTGCGAAATTGGCTTCTCCAGAATCAGCATGTGTGGCTATAGTTGGTGACGGCTCATTCATCATGCATGGACACATTTTAGCTACTGCCAAAGAATATAACATCCCTGTAGTTTGGGTAGTATGGAACAACTACGCATACGGATCAATTAGAGATCTTCAGCATGGTTACTTCGGAGGTAGAGAACTAGCTACGAGCTTCAAAATAGATGAAACAGAAGAATTATATAATCCTGATTTTGTTGCATTAGCAAAATCGTATGGGGTCGATTCTAAAAAAGTCACGCAAGCTGATGAAATTTCTGAAGCAGTTCAGGAAGCTATTAAATTGAACAAGCCATATTTGATTGAGGTTGAGGTGGCAAGAGATATTAAACCGCCAGGTACTGGTACATGGTCTTTACCTCCTTTCCCACATCCTGAACCAAATTTTCTTGCTAAATAAGGGGTCAATACGATGAATAAAATGATGGCAGTTATTAAAGCACGTCCACAAAAAGAGCCTTTTGAACTTACTTCTGTTCCTTTACCAAGTAATCCTTTAGAACAGGAAGTAACTATTAAAGTGGAGTCGGTTGGAATATGTGGAACTGATTTATCAATTTATAAATGGACAGAGAATGTGGCACGGGAGTATAATCCCAATTTCCCATTCACTCCTGGTCATGAATTTTCAGGGACTATAGTAAAAGTTGGATCATCTGTTGAGCAACTAAAAGTAGGTGATCATGTCGCTGTCAATCCGCATATGTCTTGTAATAGTTGTGACATGTGTTTAGAGGGGAACCAAAATATTTGCCGAAACAGACCGATACTAGGATGTCATGCAAATGGTGGGCTTGTTGAATACATTAATGTTAGAGCAATGAATGTCTTTAAATTGCCTCATGGGTTTCCCTCATATTTAGGAAGTTTAGCGGAGCCGATGTCTGTAGCAGTTCATGCATTAGAAAAAGTGCACTCTTCAGAGAATAAAACTGCAGTAATTATCGGGGCGGGGACGATAGGCCTTCTTCAATATTTAACCTGCAAGGCTGCAGGTTATAGTCATATTTTTGTGACAGGCCTCTCACAGGATAAGGAGCGTTTAAATCTTGCTCGTAGTATGGGAGCGAAAGTGATAAATATTGAGAATGAAAATCCACAAGATGCGATCTTTGAAGTTATTGGTAGAAAGGAAGTAGACGTAGTATTTGAAGCAGCTGGAACCAATGAGTCTATTAATCTTTCTATTGAACTTGTTAAGCCTACAGGTAAAGTTGCATTAATAGGAATTGCGGCGTCAACTACACCTATTGATACAACTAAATTGTTGTTTTCCGAAAAGCAATTAATTGGATGTAGAGCATACACATTGAAAACCTGGGATGTAACTATGGATTTAATCCATACAATATCTTCGGATTTGGAGAAGCTGGTAACGCATAGATTTGGCATGAATCAGATCAATGAGGCTATTAATCTAATTGCTGAACGAAAATGTCTTAAGGTAATTATAGAGCCACATCTCAAAGGATGATCATTACTCCTCGGATTCAGAATAAATAAACTAAATTTAGCGAACAAAAAAACCATATAAGGATTATGGGGTACTCGAAGTAATCCACAAACTACACAGTGTACCCCGTTTTGTCGAAAATTGAAATGTTTTATTATAACAGTTTTTAGTTTTGCACCTTTATAACAGATGAAACCATTCCAGACCACTTTTTAAAGGAGGTATTCAGTTGGATACAAACGCTTGTATGATTATTGGTGGTTTACTTGAAAAGAGTGAAAATGAACGTATTTTAACCAACAAATACACAGGGGACGTTATAGGAAAAGTTTATGAGGCTAATGAATCTCAAGTTAATTTAGCTGTACAAAGTGCCAAAGAACAGTTTAATAAGATTGAACTATCCCCATACGAAAGATACAGTATTTTGCTAAAGGCTTCTCAATTAACCAGAGAATATAAAGAAGGAATTGCTGAAATAATGGTAAAAGAGTCAGGTATGACTTTTAAAGATGCAGTCGGGGAAATTGAAAGGGCCATTCAAACATTTATACTCTCTGCCGAGGAGGCAAAAAGAATTACTGGAGAGGTTTTACCTGCAAATGCTAATCCCGGTATGGAAAACAGAATTGCATTTACAATGCGAGTCCCGGTAGGGGTGGTATGTGCTATTACACCTTTCAATGCACCTTTTAATAATGTGGTTCATAAGGTTGCCCCGGCAATTGCTGCTGGCAATACAGTTGTTTTAAAACCTTCTAGCCAAACACCGTTATCTGCAATCAAGGTAATTGAAATACTACATGAGGCGGGACTGCCTAAAAAACATGTTAATGTAGTTTTTGGCGAAGCTGAAGTGGGTGGCTGGCTTCTATCAAATAAAGATATTAACTTTTATACATTTACCGGTTCTACCAAAGTAGGGGAAATTATAAAAACCAATTCCGGTTTAAGAAGGGTTGCCTTAGAACTTGGGAATAACTCTGCCACTATAGTGGCAAAGGACGTAGATTTAGATTTAGCAGTACCAATCATAGTAAAAGCAGCATTTAGAAAAGCGGGACAAGTATGTGTTTCCTTACAACGAATTTACGCCGATAGCACCATTGCTAACGAGTTGGAGACACGTTTGAAGGAAGAAATCCTTAAATTGAAAGTAGGTAACCCTTTTGAAAAAGACACGGATGTGGGCCCTCTTATTGATGAAAGAAAAGCACGGGATTTAGAAAACTGGATTAAAGAAGCTAAAGATAAAGGTGCCCGTATTGTTACAGGCGGGGAGCGATCTGGAACGCTGTTTCAACCTACGTTAATTGCAGATGCAAAGCAAGAAATGAAAGTAGTCTGCCAAGAGGTTTTTGGTCCGCTTTTAAGCATTGTTAAATATGAAAATATAGATGAAGCCATCAATTTAGTGAATGATTCTGAGTATGGTTTACAAGCAGGAGTGTTTACGAATGATTTGAATTTGGCAATGAAGGTAGCAAAAAAATTAGATGTCGGTGGCGTTAACATTAATGAGACATCTAATACTCGATTTGATGCAATGCCATATGGTGGCGTTAAATCTAGCGGTATTGGTAGAGAAGGGCCGAAATATGCAATTGAAGAAATGACTGAAACGAAAATTATTCAAATGAACTTAATCTAATAGAATATTTATTAAGGGGGAGAGATTTTGAAACTCGGTATAAATACTTATCCATTTTTGTGGACAGCCACAATAGAAGAGGCTTTTGAGGAAATTAACCAAATAGGGTTTAAGCAAGTGGAGATTTTAACCTCCCCACCCTTTTTCCCCCTTCATTCGGATGAAATTATGAAAGCAGATAAGATTAATTCATTGAAAAAGAATTTTAATATCAATATTCATTCATTAAACCTTCCAGGGCAGGATATTAATTTAGCAAGTCCTTTCAAGGAAATGCGGGAATTTAGTGAAAATCAGTATAAAAAACTGATAAATTTAGCAAAGAATACAGATATACCTTACATTGTTATGCCCCCAGGAAGGTTACACCCTTTACTTCCTCCGGATTTTGAATGGATATGGGGAATAACGAAACCTCATATTGAGAGTTTGGTAGAGTATGCTGCACAAAACAATGTAACTATGTTAATTGAAAATATACCTTCGTTATTTTTACAGAGCTCAGAACAAATAAAGTATGTAATTGAAGAAATTAATAGTGAAAACCTTGGTGTTATATATGATGTGGCTAATGGGTTTATGGTTGAGAATCCAGTGGAGGGTATAAAAATGCTCAACGACAAAATTAAACTGGTTCATTTATCAGATACAACTCAAACTAAATGGGCGCATGATGTAATCGGTACAGGGGATGTTGACTTTGAAAGCGTATACACAGCTTTAGAAGTCATCCACTATAAAGGCGTATGTATTTTAGAAATTATCCATCCTCAAGCTAAAGAAGGACTACTAAAAAGTATAGATAATTTAATATCTCAAAACTGGAAAATCGAATACTAACTGAAGGATATATATTGACTAGTTGGAAGAGGCGATTTTATGAATGACTATTTCCGGATTAATGGCACTACGGCGGTTGTCACTGGAGGTGCTAATGGCTTAGGTTATGAATACGCCAAGGCTCTTTTAAAACAAAATCTTAAAGTAATAATATGCGATATAAATGAAAATGAAGTGCAATTAGCAATAGGGAATTTAAAAGAATTTGGTCATATTTTTGGGGATGTCGTAAATGTGACTTCAGAATTTGAAGTTTCAAATTGGGTGAAAAAAATAGTGATAGAACATGGCAGAGTAGATTATTTAGTAAATAATGCCGGAGTGGTGCAAAGAAAAACAATTGCCGAGATGGATGGAACGGAATGGGACCGAGTTATGGATGTCAATGTTAAAGGTACATTCTTGTGTTCTAAGTATTTTGCGGAAGAAATGGTAAATCAAAGGTCGGGCAAAATTATTAATGTATCTTCAATAGCAGGGCGAAAAGCAATGGATTTAAGGTTAGCATATTGCACTTCAAAAGCTTCTATAGAACATTTTACACGTACCTTAGCTAGGGAGTTAGGGGCATCTAACATCAGGGTTAATGCGATTGCACCCGGCTATATTAGTACAAGAATGAACGAGGATATGAGAAATGATCCAATTATTTATGGAGATGTAGTTAATAGTATTCCATTGGGAGACTTCGGATCTTCTGATGATTTAATAGGTACTTTATTATTTCTAATTTCTTCAGCCTCCGATTATATAACTGGACAAACTATTTTTGTAGATGGAGGAGTTATTACTGCTTAAAAAGGGTGGTACCAATGTAAAAAAGGAGTTGAACAAATGAGAGTTATTAAATCGTACGTGAGTGCTATGGATAAGATTAATAAAATACTGATGTGGCTTATAGCGATTTTATTAGGTGTTATGTTTTTATCGTTATTGGCTCAAGTACTTACTAGATATGTAGTAAAAGCGTCTTTACATTGGACAGAAGAGGCTGCCCGTTTCGCAATTATCTGGACAGTGTTCTTGGGTGTAGCTGTAGCCACGAGACAAAAAGCTTTGATTGCTGTGGAAGTAGTTATACAATACGTACCTTTAAAAGTTAAAAAAACATTAATGATTATCACCTTGATATTTACAGGTATGTTCATGTTGTACCTAACCTACTTAGGTGTGAATTTAAGTATGAATTCGGCGAATCAGGGATCCACCGCACTTGGTATTCCAATGTGGGTACCATACGCATCAGTACCAGTAGGATCATTCCTCACATTTTTAAACACATTAGTAATCTTATTTGAACTCCTTTTTAAGTTGGAAAAGGAGAGTGAGCTAATATGACTTGGTTACTAATCATACTACTGTTTCTTCTTCTATTCTTAGGAGTTCCCGTCGCATTTGCCATCTCCGGTGCGACAATAATTATAGTTTACTTTTTCACTGATATTCCCATGGAGGTTACAGCCCAAAGGATGTTTGCTTCTTTAAATTCATTTCCATTATTAGCAATTCCTTTGTTTATATTAGCAGGGAAACTCATGGAGAACGGTGGCATTTCTAAAAGGCTTATAGATTTAGCTACAGCATTTGTTGGACATACAGCAGGTGGATATGCGGCAGTTGCAGTTTTAGCTTCCATGTTTTTCGGAGCATTATCTGGTTCAAGTGCTGCGACGGTTGCTGCCATTGGAGCAATTTTAATTCCAGCAATGATTCAAAAAGGGTACAAGCCCCGTTTTGCAGCTGGAACCTTAGCTGTTTCGGGTGAATTGAGTGCAATAATACCTCCAAGTATACCTATGATTTTATATGGAGTGGTTACTGGAACCTCGATTGGGTCTTTGTTTATAGCTGGTATTTTGCCTGGAATAATGTTAGGTCTAAGTTTAATCCTTTTCGTTTTTGTAGTATCTAAAATAAAAGGGTATGGAGGGGATATTGAAAAAACCACTTGGAGAGTAAAATTCAAAGCGATTTATAATTCGTTTTTCGCCATATTAATGCCGTTTATAATTTTGGGCGGAATCTATGGCGGTTATTTTACTCCTACCGAGGCTGCAGCCATAGCAGTTGTCTATGCACTAATCATTGGTCTTTTCGTTTATAGGGAATTAGAATTTAAATCTTTAATAAAGGTATTTGGAGAATCAGCGATTACTACTTCGGTCATTATGGTGATTATTTCAGCAGCAGGTGTGTTTAGCTGGTTCTTAACTCGGAACATGGTTCCTCAAAAGGCAGCTACATTTATAACGGAATTTACTGAAAGTCCGATAGTATTTTTATTAATGGTAAATCTTCTCTTGCTAATTGTAGGTATGTTCTTTGAAGCTAGTGCAGCTATTCTGATTTTAGCACCAATATTCCTTCCTATTGCGGTTCTTTTTGGTATAGATCCAATTCATTTCGGAATGATCATGATAGTCAACTTAGCAATAGGAATGGTAACCCCACCTGTTGGAGTAAACTTGTTTATATCTTGTAAGATTGCAAATCTATCTTTAGAGGAAGTAACAAAGGGAGTTTTGCCATTCTTGGTTTTACTGATTATAAACTTATTGATAATTAGCTTTGTTCCATCCCTCAGTACCTGGTTACCTGGACTAACGAAGTGAGAATTGTAGGTGAGGCTGTTGAAAAGATAGGACAGTGACACATATGTGAATTAATAAGAAAGTTTAATTTGAAATTCTGGTAAAACGCGAAATTCGGTAAAGTGGTTCTTAAAAAAAATAGTTCATAAGGGGAGAAGAAAATGTTTAACAAAAAGTTTGGTTCTATGCTCGTTTTATTGGTGGCTCTTTTGTTACTTTCAGCTTGTAGAGGTGGGGAACCCTCAAATAACAATGCATCTGCCGATTCTGTAGGTAATATATATAAATTGAAGTTAGGGCATAATGTTACCGTAAATAGCGAAGTGGACAAAGGAGCTAAGAAGTTTAAAGAATTAGTAGAAGAGAAAACGGGTGGAAAAGTAACGGTTGAAGTATTTCCAAGTGCACAGTTGGGAAGCGAAATTGACATGGTGGAAAATACCGGTCTTGGGGCAATCGATATTGTTATTCCGGGTGATGGTGCGTTTGGATCTTATATACCAAAATATCAGGGCTTAGTACTACCATTCCTATTTGATAATATAGAACATATGGATCGTGTTTACAAAAGTGAAATTGGGGATGAAATCAATCAAGAATTTTTGAATGTAGCTAATTCAAGAATGTTAGCCGTTTGGCATAGGGGAGCACGTAATCTAACTGCAAATAAAGAAATTACATCACCAGATGATATGAAAGGCATGAAGTTACGTGTACCGACAATTCCTTTAGTTGTCAAGGCTTGGGAGGGTATCGGTGCAAATCCAACACCTATTGATTTCGGCGAACTATTCATAACTTTACAACAGGGAGGGGTAGACGGACAGGAAAATCCATTGGATCTTATCTACACTTCAAATTTTCATGAAGTTCAAAGTCACTTAATGTTGACAGAGCATACCTACTCACCTTGGGTATTCTTAATAAATAATGATGTATATGAGAGCTTTCCTGAAGATATTCGTAAACAGTTTGACGAAGCTGTAGCTGAAGCGACTGAATATCAGAATCAATTAGTAAAGGATTCTCAGGAAGATTATAAACAAAAATTACAAGAAAAAGGAATGACTATTGTAGAAGTTGATAAGTCTCTTTTCAGGGACAAGTATCATGCTAGTGGTGTAGAAGAAAAGTTGAAAAGTCAATGGGCACCAAACCTTATTGAAAGAGTACGTGATTTAAAGTAATAATAGGGTGATTTTTTTAGCGAGTGCATATTCTTAAATAAAAAGTCTTATTCCGTACTGCGATTTAGCTAGTGATTTTTGATGGATTTAAAGGGAGCGGTTCAGTACGCGAAAGTGGTTGTGTTTGGTTACGTTTTTAGGTAGCTGTTTTTAGGTACCTGTGCAGCAAACTATTCAGTATATACACTACGATTGCATAAATATAGATATGCGGAGTTATGAAATTAAAGTTTATTTCATAACTCCGTATTTTTATTCGAATTGGTTGAATTGTCATGAATGTTTCTTGTACAGGTACCTTTACATAGTAAGAAGGAATTACATTTTCATTTGTCGAATAATGTATAAAAGGAAACAAGGGGGATTCATATGAAAGTATTCCGCACTGTCGGAAACGGCGTAAATCTAATAGCAGGGGGAATCATAAAGGGCGGGGTTCATGTTGCAAGTTCCATCGTATCCACAAAATCGCCTGAGATTGGGGCTTATATAAAAGACGTAGGAAATAGCGTGGTTGACTCTTCCGCCAAGGTCATCTCCAATACTGCTCATTTCGCAGACGGTGCAGCTAATGGGATATATGGGGCGGTAACTAAAGATCCCAAGCGGCTTGGAGAGGGCTGGGATGATATTAAGGCTTCATCAAAAAACACGGTTAAGGGAATCGGTAACGGAATTGTCTACACTGGCGAGGCATTAGGACAGACAATCAAAGGCGCTGCATTCCAGGACAAGGAACTAATCATTCAAGGAATGAAAAAGGTAGGGAAGGTTGCAACTGTTGGTGCATTGGGTGTGGGTATTATTGATATTCTTGTAGACGATAATACCGTTCATGCTGAAGTATTAGATACCCGAAATGGACATTTGGATGGAGCTGCGCATGAAGTATCTAATGTCCAGTTTGAGAAGAATATCTCTATTCAGACCGATGGCACTGTAATTGAAGGAGTTTTCCCGGTCTTTGAATCACAATTCGAGGCAACCTTGCCGGAAGAAACATATCTTATGTCGGATACAGTACATATCGGAATCGCGAACATGCAGCTTTACGAAGCGATTCAGGATAACCCTGCATTACCCGATCAGCTTGGATTCAACGAACAGGACATTGAGAACTTGAAATCCTCCGTTACACCGGAAGGTTATGATTGGCATCATCACGAAGAGCCGGGAAGAATACAGCTTGTGAAGGAAGATGTTCATAGCATGACCGGCCATACAGGTGGAAGGGCGATTTGGGGTGGGGGTAGTGAGTTTAGGTGAGTCGTAAGGGAATTTATCGACTAATTCAACAAGAAATTTAAAATTTGTGCCCAACGGTTTATTGAAACATCAATCTGTTGGGCTTTTTCGTATATACTGGCGAGAAAGTGTTCAAGAACGCCAGCTTTTGCCTTTTGTGAATGCCGACTTTTCGAGCATTTCAGGAATTAATAAATCTGCTCTTCTTGATGTAAGAGGAATTCGTATCCGCTTCCGAACAAGGGTGTTCCGTTAGCAAATCGGGATTCTTCTCTATAAATCTATAGGCTTTTCTCCAGACTTGATATGAAGTGGCACTACTTTCCAGAATTGCTTTATCCGTGAAATTGCTGAAGTTAATAGTCCACGAAGTTAAGAAGGCGGTGAAGAACCGAAAAAGAAATATAAAAGTACCGATATTAAGAGGTATTTCTACCCCTTAATGGAATTGTATAAATAGTAAATACAATTTAAAGGTGGAATACATTATGAAGTCGATTTCTTCTCCCCTTGCTTAATCGAAGACCTTTTAAGGGGTGTTGAATTAGGTTTGAGAGGTGCATTAATAGCTGATGAAGGTCTTTTATCCGTAGCAAATGAATTAAAAAGTCAAGGCGTAATTCCAAAAGAGTTTGTATTTAAGATATCTGCGCAGTTAATGGTGACCAACCCTGTAACAGCAAAATTACTTGTTGATCTTGGGGCTTCTACTATTAATGTACCGTCTAGTTTGTCGATTGAAAAGCTATATGAAATCCGTCAAGCTGTTGATGTTCCATTTGATTTATACGTAGAAACCCCTGATGCATTAGGCGGGTTTTTACGCTATTATGAAATCCCTGAAATGATACGAGTACTCTCCCCGGTTTATTTGAAAATGGGGATGAGGAACCATCAAGATGTATACCCAACTGGAAAACATCTTGAACAATTAAATATTAACCTAGCTAAAGAAAGAGTTAGAAGACTACAGTTAAGTAGAGAAATGATAGCACGTTATTATCCAGAAGCAATCGAGTCATCCACCGCCCCTTTAGACTTGGGAATACCTAAATAAGAAAATTAAACCATTTGCAGGGGGGGATTCTTGCGAATGGTTTTTTTGTTTCTGATACTTTTACTTTTAAGGTACCTGTGCGTGGTTGGATTTCTTTTAAGGTACCTGTGCGTGGTTGAATTCAGTTAATACACTACAATTGCATAAATATGAACCGATGGAACTACAGGTTCGAAATTTATTGTTGAGTAATGTATTTTTATACAAATTGTTTGAATTATCATGAATGTTTCGTGCACAGGCACCTTCACAATTAAAGGTATTCAAAAAAAAGTCCAATTCCGCACGGGGGATTGGACTTTTTTTATTGGTTTCAATAATACTGAAACGACATTTCAGTTATATCAATTTCACAAAATAGAGGAAATCCACTTATAATTGGGTTAATCATTGAAAGGAGGACACCATGAAAATCAATATAAAAAGACTACAAAGATATTTCGATGAGATGTCGGAAGTGGGAAAAACAGAAAATGGCGGGGTTTCACGACTTGCTCTTTCTTCGGGGGATAAAGAAGCAAGGGATCTTTTTGTGAAATGGTTAAAGGACGCTGGCCTAAAGGTACGTTTCGATGATGTTGGAAATATTTATGGGCGTAAGGAGGGGACTGATCCAGAAGCCGATCCGATTGTCATTGGGTCCCATTTGGATTCCATTGAAGATGGCGGTAAATACGATGGGGTTTTGGGAATTATAACAGGTTTAGAAATAATACATACACTTTCCGACTATTCTATTTCGACAAGAAGACCCATTGAGATTGGTAACTTCACTAATGAAGAAGGAGTTAGGTTTGAATCGCTAATGGGCGGAAGTGGAGTACTTTCAAATGATTATGATCTGACATCCATCTATAACGAAAAAGATAATGTTGGAAAGACATTTATAGATGAATTAAAGGGAATTGATTATTTAGGAGATAGAAAGAATCGCTTGAAAGCGGCAGAAGCTTTTATTGAACTGCATATCGAGCAAGGGCCGGTTTTGGATAAAGAGGAAATCCCTATAGGAATCGTTGAGGGAATCTTAGGGTTTACTTGGTTGTCGGTCACAGTTACCGGGGAAACAAATACATCTGGACCAACTCCAATGTATTTAAGAAAAGATGCCTTAAGTAGTGCCGCAAGAATGATAGTGGAAATAGAAAAGTTGGCATCAAAAGTTGGTGAAAATGCGATTACTACGGTGGGAATCGTGGAAGTCAAACCGGGGCATGTGAATTCAATTCCTGGAGAAGTTCGATTTACCGTCGATATCCGAGATGAAGATCCGGAGAAACAACAAGCCGGTGTTCAAATGATAAAAGATTGTATCCGAACAATAGCGGATAATGATACAGTCGAGTTTGAAATAACAGAACTGATGAAATTTGAACCTACTAACTTTTCTCCCAAGGTAATTGAAGCTTTGGCAGAGGCCGTAGATGAATTAGGGTATCCATCCAAACGGATGATAAGCGGTGCCGGACATATCTCAACTTATATGAATAATTTATGTCCTACCGCGATGATCTTCATTCCTAGTGTAGGGGGAATCAGCCATCTGCCACACGAGAAGACAGAGTGGGAAGATATTGAGAAAGGTGCAAATGTATTATTTAATGCGGTTCTTAAATTAGCGGAAATCCAAAACAAAGATTAAAAAATAGATTTGGGCTGCATTTTAAAAAAGGGTCAAGGAGGAAGTTTATGTTTCAGGCACCAACATTATGGGGATTAGTTCCACTCATTATATTTGTTGTATTAGCGTTTAGAAATCGTCATCCTGTAGTAGCAATCTCTATAGCTATCATTGTAGGGGCTATTATGAGTGGAGATAATTTAGTTGGGGTAGGTTCTTCTATCCGGAACGGTTTAAGTTCCTTCTTAGGGTATATCGGTTTAATTATCATGGCTGGAGCAGGGCTTGGGAAAATAGCTGAAAAAACAGGCGCAGCCAAGAACCTTGTTCGATTTATAATGGTCAAAATAAAGATTAACACGCCTACTAAAGCGATCATCGGTACTATGGTTTGTTCGGCTTTACTTAGCGGTCTTTTAGGAACTTTGGCTGGTGCAAATGCAGTTTTAGCCCCAGTTATTATTCCGATAGTGGCGGCTGCAGGGCTATCGCCAAGTGTTGTAGCAATCATTTTCCAAGGGGCAGGAACTACTGGACTCTTTTTAGGACCATTCACTCCACCTATGGTAACACTAATGGAGCTTACAGGCCTTTCATATCAGCAAATATTGATATTTGCCAGTATTCCACTTGCTGTAGTTGTCTGGACTGTTACCTTTTTCTATACAAAAAAGGTGTTAGCTAAAACGTTGAAAGAGAACGCTTACACGGCGGAGGATCTTATTGATATTGATAAGGGTGACGAAGGGCTAACGGAAAAAGAGATCGAGAAGAAGAGGAAAATATCCACACAAGCCACCTGGGCATTTTTAGTAACACTATTAGGCCTAATTGTGTACGGAGTACTAACTGAAGGCGGATCTACTTTTGCCATTGTAATTATTCTTGTAACGTCAATCACTACAGGAATTGCTGGCAGATTATCGTTAAATGAACTGGTTGAAACGTTCTTTGAAGGAGCAAAACCTTTAGTATGGCTGTTTTTCCAATTCGTGCTGTTCACTCCTTTCATTTATTACATTGAGAAGCTTGGCGGGTTTGAAGCATTGGCAAACCTATTAATGCCGTTAGTAGACAGTGGAGGCAATAAGGCGCTTCTTAACATGATAACAATCCTTGGAGTGGCAGGAATTCCTGGTTCTTCAGTTGCGCAGATGACCATCTTGAATGAAATGTTCCTTGGCGTCGTAAGCGGCGTCGGTATTCCTATGACGGTTTGGTTAATGGTATTATTGGTCGGTTCTCAAATGACAGAGTATTTGTATCCTGTTGGTGATACTCTTGGTGCAATGGGGATTGCACGTTCAAAGGATTTAAAGAACATGATTATCTTTGGAATTGTGGCTACCGTAGCTGCACTACTATTAGTCTTTGTTTTCACTTTAATTATGGTATAGTCAGTAACTACTTAGATAGAAGGGATGAGGAAGATGAATGATACGAAGCTAAATCCTGCAATTAATTTAGAAAGATTAAAGTCTACTTTTGACGTCAGCTCGAGCATTGGGGCTACTGAAGGCGGTGGGATTACTCGACTGGCCCTTACGAAAGAAGATATAGAAATCCGGGATGTGTTTGTTAAGTGGCTAAAAGAAGCCAATTTATCAGTCAAGTATGATGATCTTGGGAACATCTATGGACGTCGGGAAGGTAAAAACAAAGATGCGAAATCCATCATGATCGGTTCTCATTTGGATACGTTGCCTAAGGGCGGGCGCTTTGATGGGATTATGGGTGTTCTTACTTCATTAGAAGTCATTCGTACGTTGAATGACTTGAATATTGAAACGGAGAGGCCTATCGAGATTGTAAACTTTACAAATGAAGAGGGAGAACGTTTTACTCCACCAATGCAAGGATCAGGTGTCGTTACAGGCAACTATGACAAAACTGAAATCTATAACCTTAGGGACAAAGATGGCATCACGTTTGAGCAAAGCTTAAAAGAAAGCGGCTACATGGGTGAAATTGAAAATCGACCTTCGAACGTTGACTATTTTATTGAAACCCATATTGAACAAGGACCATTTTTGGAAGAGAATCAAAAAAGTATTGGAATCGTTCAAGGTGTGAAAGGCTCGAAAAGACATCGGGTTATCGTTAAAGGGAAATCAAGCCATGGTGCATTTCCCAATAGCCACAGAAAGGATGCTCTGATGGCGGCTTCTGAAATTGCATTGGCTATTGACGAAACTGCAAAGAGCTATAAGGATCTATCAACATCTTTAGGTGTGTTCGATGTGAAGCCATCGGTAGAAAGCATTACTGCTGAATCAGTAGAGTTCACCTTTGACGTTCGCCACATTGACGACCATACGAAGGACGAAGCTATTGAGGTGATCAAGTCAAAAATTAATGAAGTGGCTTCCCGAAGAAAAGTGGAAGTGGATTTCAGGCAAACATGGGTTGCTAGTGGAACCTACTTCTCTAAGGAAATTTTAGACGAAATCGAAAAGTCTGTGAACTCATTGAGTTATTCCTATCAATATATAACGGCCCCAGCATTGCATGATGCTAAATTCATGCAAGATATCACGAACACAGCAATGATCTTTGCACCAAGTAAAGACGGGTTAAGTCACTGTGAAGAGGAATATACGTCTTACGAAGATATAGAAAAAGTGGCAAACGTTCTCCTACAGACAGTTATTTCTTTATCTAAATAAAAAAAGATATAAAACCATTCTTTCGTAGAGGATGGTTTTATATCTTGATTAGCTAACTAATACTGACTTCTTTTCTTTGCTCTTTTAATAAATTTATAAATACCTCTAATGCTGGGGATACCCATTTATTTTTGTGGTAAGCCAATAGAGTCGTGGTTGTATGGTCTTTAAGCTGAGTGGCTTTTAACTGTCCTGCTTCAACCTCTGCTTTAACAGCAAAACTCGGTAGCAATGACATGCCTGTCCCATTAATTAATAATTGTTTTATCGCTTCAATGCCGCTGAATTCAAGCGCGGATTTTTGAAGGATATTATTTGTATCTAAGTAATTCTCAAAAGTGGACCGATAGCCGCATCCAGGCTGTGTAAATAAAATGGTTTCTCCTTCATTCTCAATATTGGAAGGAGATTTAACTAAAGACATAGGTTCATAGCTTAATGTTTTAATAATGAGATCCGAATGGTTACTGTTATGATTTTCTAACAGAATAGCAACATCAATTTCTCCATTTCGTAAGTAATCACATAGGACATCACCATTTGCTGATTTTAAGAAAATATCCACATTTGGATAGAGTTGATTGTACTCTTTTATGACAGGGAGAAGTCGGTAGACGGTTAGGGATTCAGGTGCACCAATTGTCAAACTGCCGGTTGGTGTATCGCTTTCATTAAAATTCTCAATAGAAAGTTCGTAAATCCTTAATATTTCCGTTGCTTTAGGTAAGAACCTTTCTCCTGCTTCGGTTAAGACGTAATTATTACCAAGTCTATTAAATAAAGGATAACCTAACGTTTTTTCGATGGCCTGAATATGAGCAGTGATGGAGGACTGGGCGTAATTCAAATGTTCAGCAGCACGTCCAAACCCTCCTAGGTCAACAACAGTTTTGAAGGATTTTAAGTGACGGATTTCCATTTACTAACTTCCTCTCTTAATCAGACGATTTTTAAATCATGGAATTAACTCTATTATAGTACAAAATGAGCAATTATAATAGCCGGTGTATAAATACTCAGAGAGAGGTGTTCTCCATTAAAACACATAAAATGTATATAAACGGTGAATGGATCGGTGAGCAGTTAGAGCAATTCGAAGTCATAAATCCAGCTAATGAAGAAGTAATTGCAATGGTGGCAAAAGGAGGAGAAAAGGAAGCTTGTCATGCCGTCGAAGCGGCATATAATGCGTTCGAGACTTGGTCCAAATTGACAGCTGAAAAGCGTGGGAAACTATTAGCCAACTGGTTCCGTCTTATTGAAACTGAAGCGGAAGAACTTGCCGAAATTATGACATTGGAGCAGGGGAAACCATTTAAAGAGGCACTTAACGAGGTGCATTACGCGAATAGCTTTATTAGCTGGTATGCCGAGGAAGGAAAAAGAGTTTACGGAGAAATTATTCCTTCCTCACATGAAAATAAACGAATTTTAGTTCAAAAACAGCCGGTAGGGGTTGTTGCTGCAATTACGCCTTGGAATTTTCCTGCGGCTATGATTACTCGGAAAGTAGCCCCAGCCTTAGCTGCAGGGTGTACAGTCGTCATTAAACCGGCCGAAGCAACTCCATTAACAGCTCTTAAACTAGCGGAGCTGGCAGAGAGGGCTGAAATTCCGGCAGGCGTCATTAATGTCGTGACAGGACACCCGCAGGAGATTGGCGATGCTTGGTTGAAAGATGATCGAGTGAGAAAAATAACGTTTACTGGGTCTACAAAGGTTGGCAAGCACTTGATGCGTAGCGCTGCGGATACAGTAAAGCTTGTTTCCTTGGAATTAGGAGGAAATGCACCTTTCATTGTCATGGAAGACGCAGACCTAACAAAGACAATTGAAGGAGTAATGGCTTCGAAATTCAGAAATGCCGGTCAAACCTGCGTATGTACGAATAGAATTTATGTCCATGAATCAATGGAGAAGGCTTTCACAGAGAAACTTGTAGAAGCTATAAAAGGCTTGAAAGTTGGAGTAGGAATTGACCGAACAACAGACATTGGTCCCCTCATTAACTTAAGTGCGGTTGAAAAGGTAAAGTCCTTAGTCAATGATGCAAGAGATAAAGGTGGAGAGGTTCTCTTAGGGGGAGACGTTGTTGACATCGAAAAAGGATTCTTCATGATGCCAACCGTAATCGCGAATGTCAACGATGAGATGCTTTGCATGAGCGAAGAAGTTTTTGGTCCTGTCGCATCCATTGCAACTTTCAGAGATGAAGATGAAGTGATACGAAGAGCCAATGCTACCCCCTACGGCTTAGCAGCTTATTTATTTACAGAAAACCTCAGCAAAGCCCTCCGCCTGAGCGAGCGACTGGAATTCGGTATCGTAGGTCTCAACGATGGAGCCCCTTCAATAGCCCAAGCCCCATTTGGCGGATTCAAAGAAAGTGGCTTAGGTCGCGAAGGCGGTCATTACGGAATCAGCGAGTTCTTAGAGGTTAAATATATTTCGATTGGGATTTGAAGAGTGTTAGTCTTTTTGGTGCCCTTTTTCAGGTACCTGTGCAGCGAACTATTCAGTAAATACACTACAATTGCATAAAAATAGACTTAGGGAGTTGTGGATTCGATAACTATTCCAATACTTTGTATTTTTATACAAATTGGTTGAATTGTCATGAATGTTTCGTGCACAGGTACCTTTACAATTACTAACGATAGAAAAAGCTGTCCAGAAACGTCAGTAAACGACTTCCTGTGACAGCTTTAATTTTTATATCTTCACTTGGCATTCTCGTCAGGTTGATGAATTCCGAACACATTGCCTTCTGTGTCGATATAATACCCTTGCCACGCCATGCCTGGCAGGGCGTATTTTGGCATAGCGACCGTGCCGCCATTCGCTAAAATCTTCTCTTCAGTTGCATCGTAATTCTCCACACCCATTGTACAAGCGAAGCCGTTCATGGCTTGTCCTACTTCAGGTGGCGCACTTTGCCGTTGCATCAACGCACCATTAATGCCAGGTTCGCTATCATCCCCTGTCACTGCTCCAAAGTAAGGCATCCCTGCAAAATCGCTCCAATCTTGGAATGACCATCCGAAAACTTCTCCATAAAACACCTTTGCACGCTCCATGTCATCGACGTGGATCTCGAAATGAACTAATCTCCCCATAACTTCTACCTCCCGTTTTCTGTGAACTAAAGTTAGAATGATTTTACTTATTCGATTAATTATATCACTACTATTTTAGTTGTGTAAATAGTGATTGGGAGGCGGGGAAGGGGCAGAGCAAATGCAGCTTTTTTCTTTTGGGTACCTGTGCATCAAACTATTCAGTAAATACACTACAATTGTATAAAAATAAATATAGAAAGCAGTAGATTCAAGTTTTATTTCAAGACAGTGTATTTTTATTCAAATTGGTTGAATTATCGTGAATGTTTCGTGCACAGGTACCTTTACAATTCTATATGTTTACCTCCCTTTCATCTGGGTACATGATAAGTAGTAAGAGTATTTTGACTCTACTTTATGGGTCTAAAGGAGGTGACATTATGTGAGGTGGGTAACCCTATGTTGTGGCCTCTTTTTCTGTGTGTTTATTGCACCGAATGTTGTTGCGCATGCGGAAGGAGGGGACGCGAAGAGTAAGGGCCTTTTATCTGAAGTAGTGGAAGGTGTTGATTCGACGGTATCTGAATCGGTTGGAGGAGTTGTGGATTCGGCTGTCGAGGGAGTCAATGAAACTGTCAATGATACAGCTTCGTTTACCGGTGATACGGTTGATACGCTTATCGACACTTCTAAGGAGCAATTAGCTTCCAAGGTTGTTAGTCAAACGGTTGACTTAGTCGGAAAAACTGCCGACAATGTCGTGCCTGTTGTTGAAGAGTCTAAGGAAACTGTTCGAAAGGCTGCTTCAGGAGTTACGGTAAATTTGAATAAATTGCCTGAGAATCCAGTAGTCAAGCCTGTACTTGATGAAGTGGGTAAGGTTGTAAACCAGACTACGAAACCTGTGAAGGATGCTGTTAAAGAGGTAGGTGATTCATTCGATCTGGTTAATGAGAATGAACCACCGGTAGATCTGCAAAATAACGATGCCCCTTCCCGTGATGCACAGCCTGATGCTATTGAAAATATTGAGGTTGTGTTGGATGATGACCAACTTTCAACGAATGACTCCCTAAAAGCTTTGGAGTTTATTGAACCACTAATAGATGAAGGATTCAGTTTTGATTCGAACAATGCGCCTTTCCAAACAGCTGTCAGTACTGTGAATCAAACTGTTAATGTTGCAAAAGTGGAAGGGCCAGTTGATCAGGAAGCCACCGCCCCCGCTGTTCCGATTCGATCAAACGCGATGTGGGACGGAATTCCGCTTGCGGTCACAACAACGGGTGCAACAGGGAATGGTTCCCCTGTTGTAGGTCATGTAGGGAATTCCGATGTCTTGCCTGGAATCGTTGAGGTGCTTGCGTTTCAACATGATTTGACGGGTAGGCAGTGGGTTCATTCCGATGAACATATGAGAATCCAGTGGGTACACGCGCCTCCTGGACAACCGCCCCAATTTTCCCCTTTTTTACAAATTAAAAAGTAAAAAAGGAGAGGAAACGAAATGAAAAATCAGTTGAAAAATGTTGGGGTTTTAACGTTCGGTTTAAGTGTTGCGCTTGTTTTATTGCCGGGAAATGCCGCGTCAGCAGAGGGTGATTCGGTTGTTGAGGTAAATGTTTTTAACACAGAGGACGAAAAATCGTTAGTGCTTGATGTGGAAGTTTTGGATGAGCTATTAGTCGGAGAAGTCAATGTGAATACTTCTTCCGAAACGGATGAAGAGTCTGATGCATTGTTGTCGCTCAATGTAAATGACGGTGTTGTGGATGATGTTGATGTTTCGGTGTTGGAGAAAGATGATTCAAAAGCATCCATGGTAACAGTCGAGGTAGAGTCATCAGTGACGCATGATGCGTCTGTCGACGTATTGGTGACTGAGAAAGCGGAAGGATCTTCTATTAATAAAGGGAAATCCGCTGTCGTTGATGTTTCTGCTGATAATGAAGAAGGTGTTTTGGGTGATTTGGGCGTATCGGTTCTGAAGCGTGAGGAATCTGAGACGGGAACGAAGGCTTCACTTTCTTCTGTCGAACTTGATTCTCCGGTAGCAGACGATTTGAATGTGGACTTGGCTTTGATTGACAGAACAGACAACTCTTTCGACGGTGGACTTATCGAAGTGAATGGTGAGGACGCACCGTTGTTGGGCGAAACTCATGTCGGTGTGTTGGATAGGCATGTGGCGGCTGATGAAGGGAGCGAGTCGTTTTCGTCGGGTTTGATCCAAGCGGATTTGGCTGAAGGCTTGCTTGAGGATGCATCAGTCGGAATACTCGTTCTGGAATTGGAAGCGACCGAGGACGGAGGTTCGGTAGAGAGCAGCGGGGTTGGAGTGAATCTTGGAATGGCTGAAGAGGCTGGAGTTTCAGTAGTTGTATTAAATCGCCAACGCCAGTTTGGAATGGATGAAGAATCAGATGTCACTGCTCCAGCTGAAGAAAGTGATGTCCCGGATGGCTCGGAAGGGGCCGATGATACTAATTCAGACCAAGGTGAAGAGGATCAAGGAACAACGACACCGCCTGCAAATGAAGGAGATTCAGGAGACGGATTTGCTAATGAAGAAGATGGGACGACGAATAATAATGCAGGCGAAAATGAAACGGTGACTGACCCGGACCAGGATGCAACGGCAGATAATGGCTTGTCGGGTGAGGTTGATGCAGATTCCGGTGTTAAAGCAGGAGAGTCTAGCGAAATTCCTGGGGCTAATGCAGCCGCTTCGGAAAGGCAAGCAAGTGTGATGAATGCCTTTGCCATGAACGATGCAAATCCGAATTCTTCATTGCCGAAAACAGGCGGTTTTTGGGACGGGAAACGGTTGGCATTCGTTGCGTTTTTGCTCATAGTAATGGGGTTTGCAATGAGGCGATTCGGAAAGTCGAAAATGTCGGCAGCGTGAAAGCGGTGGTTGACAGATGAGGCGAATAGTGAACTGGCTTGGAACCGGGTTAATTGTGGTCGGTATCATGCTGTCGGTTTGGCTCCTGAATGGCATTGCGAAAAGTGATGCTCGCCAGCAGGATTTGATGGATGCATTTCGTTCGGTGGAAGTTAGAGACGGGACAGGTGAGTTGGCTGCAAAGGAAGCCGGTGCCGTTGAACTTGGTGAGATTTCCGGAATAGAAGGCATCCTGACGATTCTGGCAATCGACTTAGAAGCACCCGTCCTATACGGGGCTGACGCAGAAACGCTCGACCAATCCCTCGGTGCAATTAAAAACATGGACCCGCCCGGCGAGATGGACGGGAGCTATGCCATCGCCGGGCACCAGGCCCATGTCTTCGGAAAGTATTTCAACCGGTTGCATGAAGTTGAAGTCGGCACGGAGTTCACATTCCAAACGGCAGAAGGAGAAATGAACTTCAGAGTCTTCGACATCCAAATCGTCAGACCCCATGATGTCGATGTACTTGAGCCGCAGGAAGGAAAAGCGCTCATATCCCTCATCACCTGCTACCCTGAGTATTCGAATGAATTTCGATTGGTTGTGCAGGGGGAGAGGGTTGAATAGTGTGATTTCATCGGGTATCCGTTTTGGGGTACCCGTTTTTTAGTGCTTCTTTTGGGTACCTGTGCACGAAATTATTCAGTTAATACACTACAATTGAATTAATATACGTATAGGAATGAGATTTATTTCGAAATAGTGTATTTTCATTCAAATTGGTTGAATAGTCATGAATGTTTCTTGCACAGGTACCTTTACAAAACCAATCTATCCATAAATTTTTTTTATGGATAGTAATCAAATTATTCAGTTTTACTAACTTTGGGACTATATTTATAGTTTAAGTAAGCACTTACAAGAGGGGATGGTAGAAATGAAAAGGTTTTTACTCTTTATGGGGATGTCTATTGCGCTTATTCTTGCGGCTTGTAATGAGTCGTCGGGGGATGCAGATTCGGCTGATGGGAATTGGAAGCCGACGAGGAATATTGAAATTGTAGCTCCATCTGGCGCAGGTGGCGGTTGGGATACGACTGCGCGGATGGCTGCAAAAGTTTTGGAAGAAGAGGGATTGATTGATAAAGGCATTGGGGTTGTGAACAAGACAGGTGGAGGCGGTGCTGTCGGTTGGGCTTATATTGCGACAAAGAAGGGGAGCCCGTACAACCTATTTGTCACTTCCACTCCGATGATCGACGTGCCGTTAAACGGTCAATCTGAGTATGATTATACCGACTTCACTCCTATCGCAAACGTAATTGCTGACTATGGTGCGTTCGCGGTGAAAGCTGATTCGAAATGGCAAACACTGAATGATCTTTTTGATGATATGAAAAAAGATCCGACAAGTGTTACGGTAATCGGTTCATCGTCTCCAGGAAGTATGGACCACTTGAAATTTGCAAAGTTTGCGAAAGAGGCTGGAGTTGACATTACGAAAATCAAGTATGTTTCCGAGCAGGATGGCGGAGAATTGACTGCCCTTCTTAACGGGAGTGTTGATGTATTCTCTACGGATGTTTCTGAGGTAGTCGAGCAAGTTAGAGCTGGCAACATACGTGTATTGGCTGTAACTTCTGAAGAACGGCTTGAGGGGGAAACAATTTCTGATTTCCCTACTGGCGTTGAGCAAGGCATTAATACGACTTATATTAACTGGAGAGGATTCTTTGGACCTAAGGACCTTCCTGAAGAAGCACTTAAATATTATGAGCAGAAGTTTAAAGAAATGACTGAAACGGATGCTTGGAAAAAGATAAGAGCCAACTATGGGTGGGGAGACTTTTTCATGGGTCATGAAGAATACAAAGAGTTTTTGAAAGAGCAAGTAGAGTCGAGTAAGGCATTGTTGGATGAATTAGGGATTGTCCGCTAATAAAGGTTATCTAAACGTTAAGTCAATGGCTGTTACAGTTCATTGACTTAACCTTTTGAAAGGACGTGTTAGATTGCTATCATCACAAAATAAGAAAGTAAGCTTGTTTTTGATTGTGCTTGGAGTTGTTTTTGTAATTATGAGCGTGAGACTTCCTAAGTATCCTTTAGTGCCGGTGGATGCCGATGCGGTTCCAATCATTTTAGGCTGCTTGCTCATCTTCTTGTCAATTTTGCTGTTTTTCATTAAAGATGAACCGAAGGATGGGGAGGATAGTGGACAGTCAGAACCCTTTTTCAATGCCGATAGGAAGATGATCTTGTTATTTGGAGGCTTAATCCTTCTCTATATTATCTTTCTTGAATGGCTTGGATTTCTTCTCACAACTGCGCTGTTCATTTTTACAAGCACATTTGCCTTAGGTTACAAGAAGCACGTGACTAACATCGTTGTTGCGATTGCCATACCGATTGCTTTTTATTATTTATTCAATTATGTACTGAAGATTTCATTGCCAAAAGGGATATTGCCGTTTTGAAGGAGGATGAGAAAGAATGGGCGTAATGGATGGGATTTTGGAAGGCGCAAAAGTCGCCTTTAGTTTTCAAGGCATCCTCTTTGTTTTAATGGGCGTATTTTTAGGGACAATCATCGGCATGTTGCCTGGCCTTGGACCGATCACTGCGATTGGTGTTATGATTCCCATTTCCTATGGGATGGATCCGAATATGGCACTTGTTATGATGGCGGGAATCTATTACGGTGCAATTTTTGGAGGATCTACTTCATCTATTTTATTAAATGCACCTGGAGTTGCTGGAACAGTGGCAACTGCTTTCGATGGATACCCAATGGCACAGCAAGGAAAAGCAGGTAAAGCACTTGCAATTGCGGCGGTGTCATCATTCGTCGGTGGAACGGTCGGAGTAATCTTCCTAATGCTTTTCGCCCCATTATTAGCTTCAGTGGCCATCTCTTTTGGACCTCCGGAATATTTTGCGCTTATGCTTCTTGCCTTAACGGCGATTGCAAGCTTGTCTGAAGGTTCTACGATAAAAGCGCTCATTTCAGGGACGCTCGGTTTCATGGTAGCGATGATTGGGATAGATGGTCAAACCGGTACCTCCCGATTCACTTTCGGTAGCGCATCGTTATTAAGCGGGATTGATTTCTTAGTCATCGCTTTGGGGATTTTCGCCTTGGCTGAAGTCTTTAAATTAATAATAACGCGGAATGAGTCAGATAGCGGCCCGAATAAAAACATCGGTAGCATCCGTATTACGAAAAGCGAAATGAAAGAAATGAGTGGACCTATGTCAAGGCAATCTGTATTAGGTTTCCTAATAGGGGTGTTGCCAGGTGCTGGTGCAACAATTGCTTCTTTTATCGCCTATATTACCGAAAAGAAAATCGCCAAAAATCCTGAGGAATTTGGAAAAGGCTCTATCAAGGGGCTCACAGCACCAGAAACTGCAAACAATGCTGCAACAAGCGGAGCTTTCGTACCTTTGCTTAGCTTGGGAATACCCGGTTCCGGCACGACAGCAGTCCTTCTTGGGGCATTGATGGTGATGGGTATCCAACCAGGACCTATGCTCTTCACAGAAAAGCCGGATTTATTTTGGGGTGTCATTATTAGTATGTATATCGGGAATATATTCCTTTTAATTTTAAACTTACCTTTAATTCCCTACATATCTAAACTTTTGAATATACCAAGGCCGATGCTTATATCGCTTGTCACTATCTTTTGCCTAATTGGCGTATATGGAATCAGCTTTAATACGTTTGATCTGTACTTGTTGTTGGCGTTTGGGATTATCGGTTACCTTCTACGACTTGTCTCATTCCCGGCAGCGCCATTCATTCTCGCTTTCATTCTTGGAGAAATGATCGAGCAGTCTGTACGTAAGTCTCTGACGATTTCAAACGGCAGCTTTATGATATTCCTGGAACGCCCGATCACATTGGCATTCCTGATTATAACTGTACTGTCCTTAGCGTTACCGCCACTGCTTGGCATGAGGAAAAAAATTAAAAGTATAGAATGAATACGATGGAGGGGCTATGAAGAAAATAAAAGTGATTGCCATGGGTGGAACAATTTCAGCCCATCATCCTTGCCGAACAGATTTAAGGAATTATACATCAGGGCATTATACGGGTGAAGATTTAATTCGCGAAATACCGGAGATGAATGAAATAGCGCATCTCCATATCGAACAACTATCCAACGTAAGCAGTACATTGATTGATACAGAGCATTGGATCATGTTACGTGATAAAATCCACCATGATTTACGTGACGGAAACTATGATGGCATCGTGATTACTCATGGGACGAACACATTGGAGGAGACTGCATATTTCCTACACCTGACGGTTGAAACCGATAAACCGATTGTCCTTACCGGTGCACAACGTCCCTTTTCTGCAATTAGCACAGATGCACATCTCAATTTATTGAATGCATTGAAGGTCGCGGCTTCTGACACTGCAGTAGGCAAAGGAGTTTTGGTTGTCTTAAATGATCAAATCAGTTGTGCTCGCGATGTCTCAAAAACAAACACGTATAGATTGGAAACGTTCAATTCGGGAGAATTAGGCGTGTTGGGCTATGTAGATCCGGATGATTCAGTACAGTTTTACCGAATGTCGCTACGAAAGCATACGACTTCCTCCGAGTTTGCGGTTTTGCCGATAAACGACTTACCAAAAGTTGAAATCATCTATTCTTACGCAGGGGCGACCGGAAGGACGATTCGACCACTGTTGGATGAAGAACGAGTTGACGGAATCATCGTAGCGGGAACCGGCGCAGGCAGATGTTCAGAGAAAGAAGAGGTTGAGCTAATAGAAGCAAAGAAAAAGGGAATCCAGATCGTCCTTGGTAGTCGAGTCATGGATGGCAGAGTCCTTCCGCTCGAGCGCTACAAGCATCTCCGTTCTCCAACTTCCGATAATCTTCCACCGCATAAAGCAAGGATTCTGTTAATGCTTGCCCTATTAAAGTATACAGATAATGAAAGCATTCAAACCTTGTTTGATACGTATTAATGGAATGGACAATTGTTACAATGAAAAATCGTTGGAATTGGAGTGAACTGGTCAAAATAAGCTTGCGAACAGTTCTCCGTTTCAACGATTTAATTTATGAGTACCGACTTTCAATGAAGGGGAATCTTATCTTTATACCGTTCAACAAAACCGACGAATGCATTGATTGCAGCGATTTCTAAGTCCTCTTCACGATAATGAAGAAAGGTCTGCCGTTTGACTTTTTCTCCGCCAATATGCTGCAATGGCTGCATACATAGTTCGTTTTCTCCGATTAGGCATATACCTGGCAAAATCGTATAACCTAGACCAAGCCTTGCCATTTCCTTTCCCGTCTCCAAATTATCTACTTTCATTACTGGATTTCTTATGGAATCAAACCTTTCCTTCCACCAGCGGTCGACAATTTGTTTTAAATATGTATCCATTTGATAGTGAATGTCCGTTAAATCTGGCAATGACAATACGTTAATGGGTTCTTTTGAAACAATATATAGGGACTCCTCACAAACCAATGATTTACAATCAGTCCACTGCTCATGCCCCCGAATAAGCGCAACGTTAACATCACCATTGTCGATTTGTTTTGCCATATCCGTACTTAATCCCGTCACCATATTGACGTTCACTTCCGGGAATTCATTGAAGAAAGCTTGTAGGAGCTGTGGCATGATATACTGTCCAAACGTGGAGGCGACACCTAATTTAATCGTCCCTTTCACTTCAACATTCATTTGAAGAAGTGCCTCTCTTGCCTCATTCATCTTTTGCAGGATTTCACTTGCATAATCGATCAAGACAGCCCCCTTTGGTGTAGGTCGAATTCCCGTCCTGCCCCTCACAAACAGCTGCGCCTTGAAGGACTGCTCAATTTGCCTCAAACGGTAACTCAATGCCGGCTGTGTCATGAACATATTCTCCGCCACTTTAGTTATATTCCGTTCCTCATTTAAGTATAAAAGAAGTCTTAAATCTTTTTCATCCAACTGAAAACCCACCTTCTTCAACTTGATCGTATATATAGTATAAATCAAGAGTTCCTACTGAACTACTAAGTTGCACCTCAACTCTGAATATTCGGGTGGGTGAGGGGGATGGGGTGCTGCTGCTAACTTAACTGGGTACCCACTAGCGTTGCATAGCAAGAAATAACAGGAAAATAATACATTTTATTCAAATAATCTGCTTGAATAAAAACAAAAAAGCTCCTAATGTAGATAGAGAACGACGACTAAATCAGTTCCCTACACTACAAAAGG
>NZ_JAROCC010000022.1 GCF_030433715.1 Sporosarcina highlanderae
TTCTTTTCGCCGACAGGGTCGGCTCCAGAACTTTATTTGTTGACGTTTTGCTGTTCAGTTTTCAAGGTTCATTTGTTAGCCGCTCCGTAAGAAGCAACTCTTATATAATACCACGCTGTGTTTCTGATGTCAACAACTACTTTCAAAAAGTTTTAAGCTATTTTGAAGTGGTTAGTTACTTATCGGAAAAGCAACGTTATCTACTATAACATTCTCATTTTTTAATTGCAAGTGCTTTTCGTAAAAACTTTTCAAATAGCTTTATAGCGGCAGACTGTTTGTCCAACTAATAGAAAAGGATCGTAAACCCTCAAACACAAATGCTCCTTCTATAATAGAAGAAGCTTGTTCACAGGAAAACAGCAAATGCAATTAATGCTGCAAATCCCGGGATGCCCAATATAGCTAAAAGGAATCCTGACGCAACGTTCACAGGGAAATAAATGCCGACGAACCCGCCTGCAATATTTAATATGAAGAGCGCAAGAAATGCAAATGCCAGACGGAACCAAAATACAGATAGATTCTCTGTCAATTTTTTAATTTTGGTTTTATCCATCAATAATAGAAGTAATACAGTACCGATAATTGCAATGCCAATAATTTTCACGGAAAGCGCTCCTTTCGACTAATAGTCCAATCTATGCGCTCTCCTTAAAAATTATCACGTTATCATTATAGTTTCACACGAAGTTGCCGCTCTTTCGCTTCTTTGAAAAGATGAAAATACTTACTTTCTGCAATCTTCCTTTGAATCATAACTTCCTGATCATAATCGTTTACATACTTCTCAATTTCCTTAGCTTTTTCCCACTCTTCTTTACATCCAACTAGTAGATTAAGAAGCCGATTATCAAATTCTCTTTTCAATTTCCTATTCCGGCCAAACATATAAGGTGACCCCCTATAATTCCCTGCGTCCTTCAAGTGCTTTTGACAAGGTCACTTCATCCGCATATTCCAAATCTCCGCCAACAGGTAATCCGTGTGCGATTCTTGTTGTTGTTATGCCTGACGGTTTAACAAGTCGGGAGATATACATCGCAGTCGCTTCCCCCTCGATTGTCGGATTCGTTGCTAATATCAATTCTTCAACTTCTTCATCCTGCAGACGAGTTAATAAAGAAGGAACATTGATATCCTCCGGGCCGATACCATCCATCGGTGAAATAGCCCCATGTAAGACGTGATACAATCCTTTGTAATCTCTCATCTTCTCCATTGCTATTACATCCTTTGGATCTTGGACAACACAAATCATTGATCGATCACGTGATTGGTCTTGGCATATATGACAAGGATCTATATCGGTAATATGTCCACAGACAGTACAAAAACGTAGATTCCGTTTTGCATCCACTAACGCCTTTGCAAATTCAAGCACTGTATCTTCCTTCATATTTAATACAAAAAATGCCAGACGGCCCGCTGTTTTCGGGCCGATGCCTGGCAACTTCATAAAGCTATCAATTAGTTTCGAAATCGGTTCAGGATAATGCATATCTATTCCTCCTAGAACATTCCAGGCAGGTTCAATCCCTTCGTGAATTGCCCCATTGTGGAATTCGCTAATTCTTCCGCTTTCGCCATTGCTTCATTTGTAGCAATCACGACAAGATCTTGTAGCATTTCTACATCTTCCGGATCAACGACAGATGGATCGATGACCACTTCAAGCACTTCCTTTTGACCTGAAACGATTACTTTCACCATACCTCCGCCTGCTGTTCCTTCAAGGTGCTTTTCAGCTAACTCCTCTTGTGCTTCTGCCATTTTCTTTTGCATTTTCTGCATTTGTTTCATCATACCTTGCATATTTCCCATACCACGCATGTTATTTCCTCCTCAATTTGTTTAATCATCATGTACCGTTATGAATTCCTTGCCAAACATCTTTTCCGCTTCTGCAACAATCGGATCGGTATTTTGCTGTTCAGCTTCCTGGAAGAAAGATGGCATTTCTTCCGCCACTCCGTGTTGATTTTCAGGAGAATCTGCCGCTCCATCTTGTTGCTTTGCCAACCCATTATTTCGGATGAACTCCTCGCGAACTTTTAACCAACCGTCCTCGGGTACATACACGACATCATATGCCTTACCGGTTCGATTGCGCAAGGCATCAGATAACCCCGATCGTAGAGAAGAATTTTCCGAAGCCATAATACAATGGATTTCATACTTGAATTTTAACACAAAAGCTGTGTCAGATGCCGCCACCGGTTCAGTTTCTTCAAGAAGTGCCGAATGAGATCTTTGTAAAGTTTGCATCATTGTCGCCCATTCCTCACGAATCACTTGGATATCCTGGCGGGTAGCACCTTTAAGCACCTCATTAATTTTCCCTGTCGGTATTCTGAATGACTGCGATGATTTCGAAGCATTCTTCTTCGGTTGACTAACGGGTGCTCCCTCAGCGGGACGGACACCGTTAGCCAATTGCTGTTGAAGGTCAGCAATTATTCTTTCCAAACTGTCCACCTTTTGTGAAAGATGCGGATCAACCGCTTGGTGATTCCGGCCTTCGGTTTGAACAACCTGTCCATCCAGATGAATCATTTTCAACAATGCAGATTCAACATACACCTTTGCATGATTTGAAAACCGCATTTCCTGCTGTGTCTTTGAAAGTATATCTATAAATGAATAAAGTGTTTCCGGTTCAAATGCGTTCGATAAGGATACAAACCTTTCATTCCCCGAAATCAGCTCTAAAAGATCCTCGAGATCAGGAGCAGTTCTTAATAGAAGAAGATCCCTGAAGAAAGTAATCATATCTTCCGCCAACCTTGAAACGTCCTTACCTTCAGCGATGAGGCGATCGAGTAATGTCAATGCGGAAGCTGCGTCTTTCGAAAGAAGTGCTTCTGCCAATTGATAAAAGATGTCTTCGCCAATTGACCCTGTGACAAGTAAAGCCCCTTCAGCTGTCAGCCTATCGCCGCTAAACGATACAACCTGATCGAGCATGCTAAGTGCGTCACGCATTCCGCCCGAAGCGGCCTGAGCGATGACTTTAAGAGCTCCTTCATCAGATTCAATCTTAGCATCATTTAACACTTGCTTCATCCGGTCGATAATTTCAGCCGAAGTAATCGGTTTGAAATCGAAACGCTGGCACCGGGAAATGATGGTCAACGGAAGCTTATGCGGCTCTGTCGTTGCCAAGATGAACACCGCGTGCGGTGGTGGTTCTTCCAATGTCTTCAAGAGCGCGTTGAACGCTGAATTTGATAACATATGAACTTCATCAATGATGTAGACTTTGAAGCGTGCGTTCGCTGGAGCGAAACGAACCTTCTCGATAATGTCCCTGATTTCTTCCACCCGTGAGTTTGAAGCTGCATCGAACTCGATAACATCCGTGTTTGACCCTTCAGTAATGCTTAAACAGGTCGGACATTCGTTGCACGGTTCTTTCGCTGGTCCGTTTTCGCAATTCAGTGCTTTTGCAAAGACCTTAGCTGCACTTGTCTTGCCCGTCCCCCGCGGCCCTGAGAATAAATAGGCATGGGATGTTTTATTGTGCAACAATGCGTTTTGCAAAGTCTGTTTTACATGTCTCTGTCCTGACATTTCACTGAAAGACTGCGGTCGATACACACGGTAAAAAGCTTGATAAACCACCATTCCCCCTCCTTCCCAATCATTGCAATAATGCTTTTATTATACCATAGATGGGTTGGATAAATCCCATAGTAGACATAGAAAAAACCCGCCCAAAGATTGGACGAGTTTTGATTTGCATTGTAAATGCCGTGCACCTTCCTTCGACTGCCGCACATAAGCGTTACTCCTGTCGACAGCTCAGCCTAGGCTGCCCCGCGGCACATGAGAAATTCCACTTAATGCTGCTTCCTTCCGGACCTGACATGGTTCATGGGTTCCCATTGCGCAGGACCCAGACGTCAACACTACGTGCAAGAGGCAGACCCTACATGCGGAGACAGCCTCAGTAAAGGGATTCAGTCTTGCTAGAGCGGATTGCAAGTTACAGGGCACCGCTACCTCCCCACCTAGCACGGCTTTTTCAGTATACATGTTTTTATGGATAAAATCAACCGTCCCTTTTGAAACAAGAAGGTACAAGGTGAAGAAATTCTCATTTAATCACAGATTCCCACCCACTTCCAGATGACAGACTTCTACGAATAAACTTAATTTGAAAGAGTAACGATAAGTAGTTGACACTTTATATTGAATCATGATAAATTATGTTTTGTTGATACGGAGGAATACCCAAGCCTGGCTGAAGGGATCGGTCTTGAAAACCGACAGGGGTGTTAAAGCCCGCGGGGGTTCGAATCCCTCTTCCTCCGCCATACATTTTAATTAAGCGCATAAGTTGGAGATCTGTTACATTAAATGTAATGGATTTTTTTTATTTCCAAGAAAAAAGATGCCTCACCGAATACCGGTTAATGGGCATCTTTCTTTATATTTGATCCTGTAGGAGCTGGCTTTACTGCAATTCCTTTATAAAACGGAAATTCCTCTTCCAACTGTCTTGCGATTCTTCCTTCGGATCCTTTCTCCACTGCAATGAACAAAGATGGACCCGCCCCACTAATCGTCATCCCATACGCTCCCAATCCATGACAGAATTCACGTATTCGATCAAAGTCTTGAAGCAACGATTTGCGATATTGTTCATGGAAAACATCCTTTTCCATCATCTTACCTGCCAACTTCCAATCGCCGAGTGTCATAGCCGCCACCATAACATTGCTTGCTGCATTTCCAGCCGATGCGATCGCATGCGGCAAATCCTCCGGAAGAAGTCGCCTTGATACGGATGTTTTCAATGCACTTGGGGGAATGAGGATAACACACCCAATATTCGGCTCAGACAATTGGACGACTTCCATTTCATCGTCAATGAAATAAGCAACTGTCACCCCTCCAAGGAGAGCCGCCGCCACATTGTCCGAATGGCCTTCAATTTCGCTACCAATCCGCACCTTCTCCTCCGGCAGCAATGATAGACTGAGAAGCTCGTTTGCAATTTCAATTCCCGCTGCAATTGCAGTTGCACTACTACCGAGCCCTTTTCCAAGTGGAATTTCGGATGTGATAGTCAAGGCATATGCCCCAAGTTCTTTTCCATACATATTTGCCACATTTTTTATTGTCTGGATGATTAAATTCGTCTCGTCGGTTGGTATATCTGCATACTCTTCCTCATCATAACGGACGCTCCACTGAGCAGAACTATGTACCTCAACGGTCATATAAAGGGCGAGTGCAAGTCCTATGCTGTCATAGCCCGGCCCAAGATTTGCCGTTGTAGCGGGAACGATTACCGAAAACATCGGTTCTTCCATCAGTTCGCAGCCCCCTCCTTCAGTTCGTTCAAAAATGCATCAAACTGCTCTCTCGATAGGAATGACTTTCCTTCATTTACATGAATGGCCGTTTCCGGATCCTTCAGCCCGTTTCCTGTAAGAACCCCGACAATCGTCGTCCCTTTTTCAATCAATCCGGCATCAAGTTGTTTCTTAATGCCAGCGATTGTTGCACAGGAAGCAGGTTCTGCGAAAACGCCATCGGTTGAAGCAAGCAGGCTATACGCTTCCAAAATCTCCTCATCCGTTGCGGATAGAATATCGCCTCCCGACTCTTCAAGCGCAGCTGTTGCTAACTGCCAACTTGCCGGATTCCCGATACGGATGGCTGTTGCAACCGTTTCAGGCTCTTCAAAAACTCGATTGTAGACAATTGGTGCTGCTCCATCTGCTTGTACACCTAACAGTTTTGGAGTGCCCGTCCCTTTTTTAACGTCATACTCCTTGAACCCTTTCCAAGCAGCTGAAATATTTCCTGCATTCCCGACCGGCAGTGCGAATATATCCGGTACTCGACCTAATTGTTCAATTGTTTCAAAGGCAATCGTTTTCTGGCCTTCCAAACGGTAAGGATTCACTGAATTAACAAGTGCTATCTGCCCTTCCCCTGCTTCCCTTACCATTCGGAGCGCTTCATCGAAATTCCCTTCGATCGCCACGATTTCCGCACCATACATTTTCGCCTGTGCCAATTTGCCAAGCGCAATCCGTCCTTCCGGGATAACGACGATCGTCCGCATCCCTGCGCGTGCCCCATATGCCGCTGCAGACGCGGATGTGTTACCTGTTGACGCGCAGATTAATGCGGTTTTCCCTTCCTCTTTCGCTTTAGCGACTGCCATCACCATTCCGCGATCCTTAAAAGAGCCTGTCGGGTTCGTCCCTTCCGTTTTGACGTAAAGGTTGACTCCCCATTGTTCAGATAAATTTTTCAAGTGGATGAGCGGCGTGTTCCCCTCCTGCAAAGTGAGATTTGGAGTTTTGTCAGTTACCGGCAACCAATCCTTATATTCTTCTATTAATCCATTCCATCTTCTCATTTGTTTTCGCCCTCCACTCTGTAGTAGCTAATGACCCCATTTACTTCAGGGGTATTATGCAGTTCATTCATGATATCGAGATGTTGTTGCCGTGATATGTGGTGGGTGATCATTATCAGATCGACACCGCCGTTTTTGTCTCCTTCACGTTGAACGACGGTTGCGAGACTTGCTCCATGATTGCTGTAGATTGACGCCAGTTTCGTCAAAACGCCGACTTCATCTTTGACAGAAATACGGTGGAAGTAGCGACCGAATATTTGCGTGTCTTTTTTTACAATAAAAGGGTGTCGCGGGGCATGAAGCCTTTTTCCGTTAACACCTAACAATAGATTGCGACATGCCGCAATAATGTCTCCTGTGACCGATGTAGCTGTCGGCAAAGAACCTGCACCTGGCCCATAGAACATCGTCTCTCCGACTGTATCTCCATATACATATACGGCGTTGAATTCATTATTAACGGAAGCGAGCGGATGGGAGTTCTGGATGAATACAGGCTCTACAGAGATTTCGATTCCATTGTCGTCCTTTTTCGCAGATCCAGCCATTTTCACGGTGAAACCGAATTGCTCTGCTAACTCCAAATCACCTTTCTGAATATCCTTCATTCCCCTTACAAATACGTTCTCCAAGCGAACTTCCGTCGAAAATGCAAGAGAAGCAAGGATTGCCATTTTTCTTGCCGCGTCAATACCGTCGACATCTGCGGATGGGTCCGCTTCGGCAAATCCAAGCTCCGTCGCTTCCGACAATGCCTCTTCATATGTTTTCTTTTCATGTTTCATTTTTGTCAGGATGAAATTCGTTGTTCCATTCACAATTCCTGTCAGCGCACGAATCCGATCCGATGCCAGTCCGTCTTCAAGTGTCCGGATAAGCGGGATACCCCCTCCAACGCTTGCTTCATAGAAGAGATCACATTTATTATCATCCGCCAGTTCCAATAATTCTTGGCCGAATTGCGCCATGACATCCTTATTTGCCGTTACGACTCCTTTACCCGCGCGAAGCGCCCTTTCAATCGACTGTTTCGCTTCAATCGTCCCGCCAATCACTTCGACAATTAAATCTATCGTAGGATCTTCGATAACCTCGTCTGGATTACTCGTGAAAATGTCATAGGGCAAATCAGTATCCCTTTTCTTCGTTACATCTTTTACAAGAATTTTTTTTATTTTTACGGGAACCCCAAGCTTATGAATCAGGTCTGCCTGGTGTTTATGTAGAATCGTAGCAACACCGCTTCCGACTACCCCAAATCCCAATAAACCGATGTTGATTTCATTTTTCATGTTATCGACTCTCCCCACTCCGTGTTCTCCAGGTAAATACATTTGTATTTTATATAAAGACATTATAGAGAAATAAATCTTTAATAACAACCCTGTTTATGATAAAGTTCAATATATCATGCAATTGCTACTTCATTAAAGATTGGATTTGATGAATATGAAAGTTTGTAAATTCGGCGGTACTTCTGTTGCGACTGCCGAACAGATTAGAAAAGTCGTTGATATTGTAACTACTGACGTTGAACGAAAAATCATTGTCGTCTCTGCACCTGGAAAACGTTTTTCTGAAGATACAAAGGTGACTGATCTTCTTATCAAGTTAGCTGAGAGGGCTTTGGCGAATGAAGATACAGAGGTTGAATTGAACGAGGTTGTCAATCGTTTCCGTGAGATTGCAAATGATCTTGGTCTATCAAATAGTATTGTTGAAACAATAGAACATGATTTACAGAACCGGCTTTCACGTGACAAAGCGGACTCACTTCTATTTATGGATACGATGAAAGCAGCGGGTGAAGATAATAACGCAAAGCTGATTGCAGCTTATTTTCAAATCATCGGGGTAAATGCAAAGTACATCAATCCAAGAGAAGCTGGATTGCTTGTAAACAATCGTCCCGAACGTGTACGTGCATTGCCTCAAGGCGATGAGCGGCTCGCGAAGTTAAGGGATGCACAAGGAATAATCGTTTTTCCGGGATTTTTCGGCTTTACGGAAGACGGAACATTACGTACGTTCAATCGGGGTGGTTCGGATATTACCGGCTCTATCATTGCAGCCGCTACTGAAGCGGATTTGTATGAAAACTTCACTGACGTGGATTCGGTATTTGCAGCCAATCCGACTGTCATCGAGAACCCTGTCTCCATTGAAACGATGACGTACCGCGAAATGCGGGAGTTAGCCTATGCAGGCTTCTCTGTTTTTCATGACGAGGCACTTATTCCGGCATTCCGGAAATCAATCCCTGTGCGTATCAAAAACACAAATAATCCCGATGCACCTGGTACATTGATCGTCAAGGAACGGGACTACAATGAGCAACAGGTCATCGGAATTGCAGCGGACAGCGGATTTACAGCCATCTACGTTGATAAATATTTGATGAACCTCGAAATCGGTTTCGGCCGGAGGCTTCTACAAATCCTTGAGGAAGAGGATATTTCTTACGAGCATACACCTTCCGGAATCGATAACCTTTCCATCATCCTTCGAAGCCGTGTATTGACGAAGGAGAAGGAAGAACGGATTGTTGAGCGGATCCATAAGGAACTGGAACCGGACGCTGTCATCGTGGAACATGATTACTCAATGATTGTCCTTGTTGGTGAAGGAATGCAATATACTACCGGATTGGCAGGACGTGCCGCCACTGCAATCGCAAGAAGCGGAGCCAATATTGAAATGATCAACCAAGGGTCATCCGAGGTCAGTCTTGTTTTTGGTGTGAAGAAAAAAGATGAAGATAAAAGTTTAAAGGAATTGTATGCCGAGTTTTTCCGTAAAGTATCTGTTGAATCATAAAAAATATTAAAACAAGGGACACATTTAGTGTCCCTTGTTTCATCTTGGTACGAACATGTATGGGAATTGCTTGAAGATGCCTTCCGAAATCATATCCGCCATCATCAGTGCCTCGGCTTCAATCCGGTCGAATACCTGTACCTCTAACTCGAAGTTTCGTTGAATCATACATACCGCTTCAAACTTCGTCAAAGCCAAATGAGAATAAAGCATTTGGCGCATCGCTTCTTTATCAATGTAAGGATTGATGCTATTCAAAAACTCTGCAATTTTATCTGCATTTTGGTACCATTCCTGCTCTTTCTGCTGAGCTTTAGCGGCATCTCCGTTCGCAGCTGCTGTCACGAGATGTGCCGCAATCATTAGATGCTCCGAGATGAGATCACGATATCTGTTTGCAATTTCCTCGCCATAATACGGTTTCATTGCGTTTCCCATATCCGTCGCATTACGCAATAATCTCTCAAGTACATATTTCAAATCTGGAACTTTGAAGACAATTGCAGTAATGGCCATACGTGTCCATGTGACATGCTGCTCCCATAACAGCCGGTTTTTATTCCATAATTCCACTTGCGCTCCGCTATAACAATTCACTGGTTTAGCATAGGTCGGATACATCGAAAAATCTCCGTAAAATTGATTCACTGTACCACTCCATCACTCATACTTGGGTCAGTACATGTATATTCAATTAGAGTAGTCCTAGTGAATAAAAAAAGAACAGCCTTTTAACTGGCTGCTCTTTCCTTATTTTTTCAACATTGCCGACAAGTTCAGCATATTTCCAATCCGTTCGACAATCGTTTCCACTTCATGTGGATCTTTCATCAAATCGTATTCAGTAATATCAATACGAAGCACAGGGCAGGCATTGAATGAATCGATCCATTGCACATAACGGTGGTGAAGTTCCTCCCAATAGGATAGCGGCGTCTGTTGTTCCATTAAGCGACCTCGCTCCTCTATTCGTGCAAGAATCGTCTCTAATGGGCCATCCAGATAGACAAGCAGATCGGGATGAGGGAAGTATGGGGTCATGACCATTGCATCAAAAAGCTTTGTGTATGTATCGTAATCGACCGGGTCCATTGTCCCTTTATCTTTATGCATCTTCGCAAAAATTCCTGTATCTTCATAGATGGAACGGTCTTGGATAAAACCGCCACCATATTCGAAAATTCTTTTCTGTTCCTTGAACCTTTCAGCAAGGAAGTAGATTTGCAAATGGAAGCTCCATTTCTCGAAATCATCGTAGAAACGATCGAGATACGGATTTTCATCTACACTTTCCAGGGAAGTTCTGAAATCCAACGCTTGGGCTAAAGCATTTGTCATTGTCGATTTTCCGGCTCCAACTGTGCCTGCAATCGTGATAACCGCATTTTTCGGAATCCCGTATTTTTCTCGTAAATTCATTGTCTTACTCCTTTTCGTATCGTCTCGTCGACTTTGTCCAATATCAACTGTAAATCTCCGGCTTCATTGACAAAGTCTATTTTATCTCCATTAAAACGCAACACTGGGATTTCCGGATGGGCCGCCTCAAAGTCTGAGATGAATACTTCATAGTCATCCGATAACTGTTGTAAATATTGAGGATCAATTTTCTTCTCGAAGTCTCGTCCACGTAACGCAATCCGTTTCATGAGCGTATCGAGCGAAGCATGCAAATAAATGATTACATTCGGTACAGGCATGTCCCTCGTTAAAATATGATAAATCTCCTCGTATTTTGCATATTCATCCGCCGGAAGCGTGCGCCTTGCAAAAATGAGGTTCTTAAATATATGATAATCCGCCACTACAGGTTCCCGTTCACTTAAGAACTTCTTCTGGATATCGCTTAATTGCTTGTATCGATTACAGAGGAAGAACATTTCTGTTTGAAAACTCCATTCCTCGATATCATCATAAAACTTATTCAAAAATGGGTTTTCATCCACAATTTCGCTTAACTGATGGAACCTTTGTGCTTCAGCAATCGCTTTTGACAGCGTAGTTTTGCCGACGCCTATCGGTCCTTCTACCGTAATGAACGGAACAGACATAAATAGCTCTCCTTTGATTCGTCAATTTCTGCATTTCATTTTACCATACGGATGTGTTGAAATATAGATGTTGCCGTAAAATGGCAAGGTGCATTATAGGATGGTACACTAATGTGCAAGGAGCGATGGACGATGGATGTATTTGAAATGGACCGCAGTTTTATGCGGATAGCGATAGAAGAGGCAAGAAAAGCCGAGGCAATTGGCGAGGTTCCGATTGGCGCAGTCATTGTAAAAGACGGTGAAGTGATTGCTCGTGCCCATAATTTACGAGAAACAACGCAAAACGCCGTAACTCATGCCGAACTTTCTGCTATCCAGGATGCATGCAAAGAAGTCGGCAGTTGGCGGCTGGAAGAGACTACTTTATATGTCACACTCGAACCATGCCCGATGTGTGCCGGTGCAATATTACAATCAAGGATTCCGCGTGTTGTCTACGGAGCACGTGATCCGAAAGGCGGCTGTGTCGATTCGCTCTATCGCCTGCTAAATGACCCGCGTTTCAATCATGAATGTGAAGTTGCGGAAGGCGTGTTGACTGAGGAATGCGGAAATATGCTATCAAGCTTTTTCCGGTCGTTGCGTGAAAAGAAAAAAGAGCAGAAAAAGGCGATGCGGGAAATGAATTGACTCCCGCATCGCTGTTTTTTATCGAATGATTTCTTTGCCGCCCATATATGGACGTAATACTTCTGGAATCACAACAGATCCATCTTCCTGTTGGAAGTTTTCAAGGATAGCTGCCACTGTACGTCCGACTGCAAGTCCGCTTCCGTTCAATGTATGAACGAATTCCGGTTTAGCACCTTGCTCGCGGCGGAAACGGATTCCTGCGCGTCTTGCTTGGAAATCTTCGAAGTTTGAGCAAGAAGAAATCTCACGGTATGTGTCCTGTGTCGGAATCCATACTTCAAGGTCGTATTTCTTCGCTGCCGTAAATCCAAGGTCAGCCGTGCACATCTTCAGAACACGGTATGGCAAACCTAACAACCGCAACACTTTTTCAGCATGCCCCGTTAGTTTTTCCAACTCATCATAAGACTCTTCCGGCTTCACAAAGCGGACGAGTTCAACTTTATTGAACTGATGCTGGCGAATCAATCCACGAGTATCACGACCAGCAGACCCCGCCTCTGAACGGAAGTTTGTGCTGTATGCCGTAAACGCAACCGGCAATTGAGCACCATCAAGGATTTCATCACGATAATAGTTCGTCACAGGCACTTCAGAAGTTGGGATTAAGAAGTAATCCTCTTCCTCCACTAAGAACGCATCCTCTTCGAATTTCGGCAATTGTCCAGTGCCCGTCAAGCTTGTACGATTCACCAAATACGGAGGTAGCATTTCTTCATAGCCATGCTCTTCTGAATGTAAATCCAGCATGAAGCTGATCAATGCACGTTCCAGTCGTGCACCAAGGCCACGGTAGAATACAAAGCGGCTTCCTGTTACTTTCGCTGCCCGCTCAAAATCCAGCAAGTTCAAGTCCGTTCCGATTTCCCAATGCGGCTTCGGTTCGAAAGCGAATTCAGGCTTCTCCCCCCAAGTACGGACTTCAACGTTATCATCTTCGCTGTCGCCAACTGGAACGGATTCATGCGGTATGTTTGGAATTCGCATAATGACATAATTCAGGTCTTCTTCCACTTGATGAAGTTGCTCGTCAAGTGTCTTAATCTCATCGCCTACTTCACGCATACGAGCGATGGTATCATCCGCATTCTCCTTATTGCGCTTCATTTCAGCAACTTTTTGCGAAACTTCATTACGCTCCGCTTTAAGCACTTCCACCTTCGCTATCAATTCTCTCCGCTTTTCATCAAGACCGACGAATTTATCCAACTCCGACAAATCTTCACCGCGCTTCGCAAGCCTTTCTTTCACTTCATCGAAATTCGCACGTAATAATTTAATATCTAACATTGCCGATTCCTCCTCTAATGTAGTTTGACGATGATTTTTGAACACAAAAAAAGCCCTCTATCCCCTATACAAGGGACGAGAACTACCCGCGTTGCCACCCAAATTGACCAGCAAAATGCTGATCCACTCTTTGAAATAACGGTTCAATGTCCGGTTAGGCCTACTTGACGTTCAACCTAACTACTCAGGGACGGATTCACAAGTGTCTTTACCGGCTCGCACCACCCGCCGGCTCTCTTTGAAAAACGTACTTGCTACTGCTTCCCATCATCGTCTTTTATTTGAAATTAACATCACTTTACTACATGACGCCTCTTTTGGCAAGGGTCATGGAACTATATTATTCAGCATATCCGCAATTGCGATGAAATATTCTGTTTCATGTGGAACATAATCGGTTAACTATTTTCACCGAAAAGCATTGATTATATTAATAATAAGATTCAATGTTGACAATATGACAACAACGGCAGAGAGTATTTTTATAATTAAGATTGCCTCACGTGAAAATTCAGGCTCTTGATCATACTGCCAACGAGATCGGAGCATCGTTTCCTCTGGAGCAAAAAACGTCAATACACTAAGAGGAACAAATAAAATGAACAAAAATATTGCCTCAGCCATCTGAACCACCTCCAATTTCATTCCAAAAACGCATAAAAGTCAGCACTTACGCATAAACCTTCAGAAAAGCTTATAAATCAATGTAGATACGCATAAATCATTGGAAAACCTCATAAATCCTTCAATACACGCATAACGCCCTGCTCCCGCCTCTATCTTTCGACTATTCACTTTCCTTTTTATACGATTACCAAAGAATAAAGATTCGAAAAATCCTTTCCCCTCTCCATTTTCTCACGTATACTTGAAAATGACCTTATCAATATACTAATTCTTCGCCTAATCAACATGGTCAGAGGGAGTTAAATCAAATGGAAATGCTTTTAATTGAACTAAATAAAGAAAATGAAACACCGTTATATGAACAAATCTACCAGCAAATTCGTGATGACATCACCGATGGGAAACTTGCCGTCGGTGATAAGCTCCCTTCTAAACGAAAGCTTGGTGAATTTCTTGATATCAGTCAGACGACAATCGAACTTGCTTATGGGCAACTTGTCGCTGAAGGGTTCATTACATCGAAACCGCGAAAAGGATATTTCGTGCAAGAAATTGGTGAATTGGCGTACGTTCAGCCAGTCGGGGCATTAAGTACCCCTACCAATCAAAAACGGAAAGAGTTAGAAATCGAATTTTCCCCCGGTAAAATTGATACGGAGTTTTTCCCTTTCAAGCAATGGCGTAAATATGCGAAAGACGTCATCGATGAATCTTCAAGGCATCTACTATTATTGGGGCACCCGCATGGCGACCCCGAGCTGCGCCAGGAAATTGCGAAGTATTTGTATCACTCGCGCGGGGTTGATTGCTCAGCGGATCAGATTATCGTCGGATCTGGTACCGAACAGCTTATGCCTTTGCTCATCCGGCTTCTTGGACCAGAAGCTAAATATGCCATCGAGGATCCCGGTTATCCACTTACTCATCACGTGTTTTTCCATAATAACCGTGAAGCAATTCCAATTACGGTCGATGACGAAGGAATGGACGTTCAGGCACTTTCACAATCAGACGCGACCGTCGCTTACGTAACCCCTTCCCACCAGTTCCCGACCGGTACAGTGCTTTCTGCAGGACGTAGGACGGCATTATTAAATTGGGCAGCTTCAAATGAGAGCAACTTCATTATTGAAGATGACTATGATAGCGAATTCCGCTATACGGGGCGTCCCATTCCGTCACTCCAAGGGATGGACAAGGCCGGGAATGTCATTTATTTAAGTACATTTTCTAAATCACTCATGCCGTCACTGAGGATTGCCTATATGGTGTTACCACCCATACTACTTAAGAAATACGAAAAGGCGTTTATCCATTATTCCTCAACCGTACCAAGGTTTGACCAGCATACGCTTGCACGCTTCATGGCGGATGGGCATTTTTCAAGACATCTCAACAGGATGCGGAAAGTGTATAAACGTAAACTACAGCTTTTAACGGATTCATTGCAAGCCTATGCACCCCATATTTCATACTCAGGTGACGAGGCGGGCATGCATATCCTCATAAACGTCCATACCGATGACGATGAAGTGACGTTAACGCAACGTGCATCGGACGAAGGGATTCGTGTATTTGGATTGAATGAATACAGGAAAGTTTTAGGACATCTGCACCCTTCCTTTTTGATTGGATTTGGTGGGCTATCGGACGCCCAAATTCCAGAATCAATTGATAAGTTAATGAAGGCTTGGGGGATCGATAGAAATCAAAAAAGGTAATGGATCCAATTACGGATCCATTACCTTTTAAATTATTTAAATAGACCTTTTACAAATCCAGTTGCACCGTTCCACATGCCGACGAAGAAATCACCAATTCCACTCATCATTAATGAGAACCAACCGGCTTTCTCGACATCCGTTGTAACGACGACATCCATCCCAAGATCCTTCGAATCGATAAACCCGTAATCCTCGCCTTCTTTCTTGACGACTTTCACGTGACCGACAACCGTTCCTTTTTTAATCGGGGCTTCAAGCTGACCATCTTTCAATATGGATTCGTCTAAAACAAGTTGTGGTTCGTAAAGATCTTTTTCATTCGATTTGATCATCGCACGGATTGGATCTTTCACTTCGATGGAAACAGTTTTCTCTTTTCCTTTTAGGACATTCAACGTCTTCTGCTCTTCGAATTGATAACCAGCCGGAAGAAGTTCTTCTTCTGAAAACTGGCTGAAGCCGTAATCAAACAAAGCGCGTGTTGCGTCAAATCTTGCCTTGTATGAACCTACTCCATTAGCATCCACTGCTTTCATAACAACAGCGATGAGGCGCTTACCGCCTCGTTTCGCAGTTCCTGTGAAGCAATGACCCGCGAAATCCGTAGTACCTGTCTTTAAACCATCAACGCCTTCGTATTCATAAACGAACCCTGGTAGCATGAAGTTCCAGTTGTCCATCTTGATGGCGTCCGTTGTACCTTCACGGAAAACTTTTGAATTGATCTTTGTTGTTTCCAGAACTTCCGGATAGTCATGCATCAAGTGGTACGCAAGACGTGCAACCGACTTAGCTGGCATGACGTTTTCATCCTTAGCACCAGTCCCTTGAGGGTGCATGCCTTGTAAATATTCATTGTTCAATCCAGTTGAGTTGACGAATTTATAATCGACCAAACCAAGTTCCTTCGCCTTTGCATTCATCAATTTCAAGAACTCTGTTTCCGTTCCCGCAATTGTTTCAGCAATTGCAATTGTAGCGGCATTCGCCGAATAAATTGCCAGTGCCTCATATAGCTCACGAATTGTATATGTCCCATCCCTACGTAACGGGACGTTGCTTAAACGCCTGTCCTGCGAAATTGCATATGTGTAGTCATTGACCTTATATTCTTGGTCCCAATTGATTTTACCCTCATGAATTGCTTCAAATAAGAGATATTCAGTCATCATTTTTGACATACTTGCAATGCCGAGCGGTTTATCTGCATTCTCTTCGTATAAAATCTTGCCACTGTCCGCGTCAATTAATATGGCACCATCCACATGAATGCCAAGTCTTGTTTCTGCTTGTACTTGAGTAGTACCGAACGTTGCCATAAATACAAATGGAATGATCAGTAACGCTACCCATTTTCTCATTTCCCGTTTCACCAAACTACCTCCGTCATTGCAATTTTCCACTTTATATTTTATCACATCATGAACGAGATTAGGGGATTCTAATCAAAAAGCACCTTTCCGCTCATATAAGGACGATCGGAAAGGTGCTGAAGTTTCAAATTTGTACTTCCAATTTTATCAAGAAATGGAGTAGTTAGGAGCTTCCTTTGTGATATGCACTTGGTGCGGATGGCTTTCGCGAAGACCAGCGCCTGTCATACGGATGAATTGAGCTTCCTCACGTAATGCTTGTAAATCTTTCGATCCACAATAGCCCATACCCGCCCGGATACCACCAACAAGTTGATGGATAGTATCGGAAAGAGGACCTTTATAAGGCATACGACCTTCAATTCCTTCAGGGACAAGCTTTTTCGCATCCTCTTGGAAATAGCGGTCTTTTGAACCGTGTTCCATTGCACCAACTGAACCCATACCACGGTAAACCTTAAAACGTCTACCTTGGAAGATTTCCGTTTCTCCTGGGCTTTCAGTTGTACCAGCAAGCAGGCTACCAAGCATGACAACATGTCCACCAGCCGCCAAAGCCTTTACGATATCGCCGGAGTATTTAATACCTCCATCCGCAATAATCGTTTTCCCTTGCTTTCGAGCTTCAGTTGCACAATCGTAAACTGCTGTGATTTGAGGAACTCCCACGCCGGCTACTACTCGTGTTGTACAGATAGAACCAGGGCCGATTCCTACCTTAACCACATCTGCTCCCGCTTCATACAATGCAGCAGTTGCTTCAGCAGTTGCGACGTTTCCAGCGATGATGTCAAGATTCGGATATTCTTCTCTAATTTGTGCAACCGTATCTATAACACCTTTTGAATGGCCATGTGCTGTGTCAATGACGATTACATCAACCTCGGCAGCAACGAGCTTTTGTACTCGCACCATCGTATCGGATGTAACACCGACCGCTGCACCTACAAGTAGACGGCCTTGATTGTCCTTCGCCGCATTTGGGAATTCAATGACTTTCTCGATATCTTTAATTGTGATAAGGCCTTTTAAGATGCCGTTTTCATCTACAATCGGGAGTTTTTCAATCTTATACTTTTGTAGGATTTTCTCTGCATCTTCTAGTGTTGTTCCAACTGGCGCTGTCACTAAATTTTCTTTTGTCATTACATCATTAATGATCATCGAATAGTCTTGGATGAACCGTAAATCACGATTTGTCAAAATACCTACAAGTTTTTGCTCATCCATGTTGTTTACAATCGGAACACCTGAAATACGATATTTACCCATCAAATGCTCTGCGTCGAATACTTGATGTTCGGGAGTGAGGAAGAAAGGATTTGTGATAACACCATTTTCAGAACGCTTTACCGTCACAACCTGCTCAGCTTGTTCCTCAATACTCATATTCTTATGAATAACTCCAAGACCACCTTGACGTGCCATCGCAATTGCCATTTTCGACTCAGTTACCGTATCCATACCTGCACTGATAATTGGTATATTCAACGTAATTTTTTCCGTCAAATTAACGGACATAGACACGTCCTTCGGTAAAACCTCTGAAGCACCTGGAACAAGTAGCACATCGTCAAAGGTCAAGCCTTCGCGCGTAAATTTAGATTCCCACATTTTCGTTTCCTCCTCAAAATCGTTATCTGCAAGTGAATATTATTAAAAGGTTATCAGCGCCGATAATTCATGTCAAGGTTGCAAGAATAAGAAAAAGAATTCCTATTATTCACTGAATAATTTTATCAATTGAAGATCTCATTTTCTCAGGTGAAGTTTGGGGAGCAAACCGTTCCACTACATTTCCTTTGCGGTCGATTAAGAACTTTGTGAAGTTCCATTTAATCCCTTCCGTTAACAATCCCTTCTTTTGGCTTGCAAGAAATGAAAATAAAGGAGATGCCTGGTCGCCTTTTACGTCTACTTTTTGATACATCGGAAACGTCACACCGTAGTTCCTTTCACAGAAGGATAACGTCTCATTCATCGAGTCAAACTCTTGATTATTGAAGTTATCTGATGGGAAGCCCAGAACTACAAGTCCCTGTTCATGGTAATCTTCGTATAGTTGCTGCAGCTCTTTGAATTGATCTGTAAAACCGCATTTGCTTGCTGTGTTTACTACGATTATCACATTGCCCTCATAGTCCTGCATTGACTGTTTTGTTCCATCCGGTTTATCAATGGAAAAATCGTAGATTGAAGTCATGCTCATCATCGCCTCTCTCCTTCCTTATTAATCAACATTAATTCAAGTTCGTTGGTATTGCAAAGACAGAGGGTAACCCTATTTATTTATTTATTTATTTATTTATGGGAGTTGGTTCTTGAGCGTGGGAGCGGGCTTCTTGGGCGCAGGGCGAGATTCTTGAGCGCTGAAGACAGATTGTTGAGCGCGGGGGGAATTTCTTGAGCGCAGAGGGCAGTTTCTTGAGCACAGGCAGAACTTCTTGAGCGCAGAGGGCAGTTTCTTGAGCACAGGCAGAACTTCTTGAGCGCAGAGGGCAGAAACTTGAGCGGTGGAATACCCTTTGTAAACCACTAATTTAAACACAAAAAAACCATCCCCACAGGGATGGCCTTTGCCCGGCGACGTCCTACTCTCACAGGGGGAAGCCCCC
>NZ_JAROCC010000023.1 GCF_030433715.1 Sporosarcina highlanderae
GAGAAATTCGAATAGCTCGAGTTTCTTGCTGGCATCATTTAAGATGTCAATTTCGAATCCGAAGATTCGTTTTGTCCTTTTCACCAACAGGGTCGGCTCCAGAACTTTATTTGTTGACGTTTTGCTGTTCAGTTTTCAAGGTTCATTTGTTTGTCTTTTGCTGTCGGTTTTTGTCGTGCTCCCGACTGCTTTATAACTATACCAAATGAAATTAACTCCGTCAACACTTTTAATAAACTTTTTATCCCTCCCCCCTTCCCTATTCTAAGAAAGCCTTATTTTAAGCTGATTATGGCATAAGAAAAGAACGGCCCAATTGAGCCGTTCCACTGTTTTTACTTAATAAATATGAAATAAAGAATGAAGATAATAAACATCGCATACATGATCGGATGGATTTCTTTCCGTCTACCACTTAACAGCATTGTGATTGGATAGAAGATGAAGCCGATGGCGATACCCGTTGCAATGCTGTAAGACAAAGGCATGAAGATGATAACGAAAAATGCTGGGATTGCTATTTCGAATTTCGTCCATTCAATATTTCCAAGAGCCGACACCATGAGAACCCCAACAATAATTAAAGCTGGTGCGGTAACTGCTGGCGTAATGATGAAGAGCAATGGTGAGAAGAACAAAGCTAAAATGAAAAGCAGTCCCGTTACAATAGAAGCAAATCCCGTTCGTGCCCCTGCAGCGACACCCGCAGATGATTCAACATAGGAAGTCGTCGTTGATGTACCGAAAATCGCTCCCGTTACTGTAGCCATTGAGTCTGCAAGCAACGCTCTTCCTGCACGTGGTAGTTTGTCATCCTTCATTAATCCTGCTTGAGTAGCTACAGCAACAAGCGTTCCTGCTGTATCAAAGAAGTCGACGAATAAGAAAGTGATGACAATGACAAGGAATTGAGTTGTCATTAAAGACATAGGGTCTTGGAAAATCACATCAAAAGCAGCGCCGAAAGTCGGAGAAACATCTGGAACCTTGTCGACGATTTTTGTCGGTACTTCAATTAAACTAACAAACATTCCAACAATAGTAGTCATAATCATTCCATAGAAGATGGCGCCATTGATTTTTTTCACCATCATAATCACAGTAACGACAAGTCCGAAAATGGCAAGCAATGTAGGACCGGCAGATAAGTCCCCGAGTGCAACAAGGGTATTTGGATCCCCTACAATGATGTTGGCGTTTTGAAGTCCAAGGAAAGTGATAAATAAACCGATACCAGCCCCAACTGCGTATTTCAATTGGGCAGGAATTGCATTAATGATCAGTTCACGTAAACCAGTTAATGATAGGATGATGAAAATAATTCCAGAAAACAGAACACCGGTCAATCCAACTTGCCATGGAATTCCGTAAGTTAACACAACTGTAAAGGCGAAAAATGCGTTCAAACCCATTCCCGGTGCAAGCCCAATCGGGTATCTTGCGATCAATCCCATGAATAGGGAACCAACTGCTGCCGCGAGTGCTGTTGCAACGAATACGGCACCTTTATCCATACGCATTGCTTCAGGCAGATCCGGAATAGCTTCGAGTGAAAGCATAATCGGATTGACAGCCAATATATAAGCCATTGCCAAGAATGTTGTTAATCCCCCAATAATTTCCCTGCGATAATTCGTTCCTAACTTCTCAAACTCAAAATATTTCTTCATGATGACCGTCCTTTGTTTTTTAGATTTAATAGTCTCATAGGGCAAAAACAGGCAATAAAAAAAAGGGAAACATACGACTTCTCCTCGTACATTTCCCTAATGACAGTCAAATTAAAAGGATTTCTCCTTTAATTCAAAAATCGTAGTCGAAACATTTAAGGTGTTTCGGTAGAGACTTATGGGCCATATTCCCAAGATTATACGATACAGATATTCAATTTTATTTTTATTCCCACTCGATTGTGCCAGGTGGTTTACCTGTAATATCGTAAACGACGCGATTTACGTGTTCAACTTCGGATGTAATCCGATTACTGATTTTCTCAAGGATATCCCAAGGGATTCTTGCCCAATCCGCTGTCATCCCATCTACTGAATGTACTGCACGGAGGCCTACTGCGTAGTCATACGAACGCTTTTCGTTTCGGACACCGACGCTTCGAATGTCAGGCAGAATTGCAAAGTACTGCCAGATTTCACGATCAAGACCTGCTTTAGCAATCTCCTCACGAAGGATCCAGTCAGCTTCACGTACGATTGCAAGCTTCTCTTCAGTGATTTCTCCTAATACGCGAACACCAAGTCCCGGTCCAGGGAATGGTTGGCGGTGCACGATTTCAGAAGGAAGACCAAGTTCAGCGCCGACTGCACGTACTTCATCTTTGAACAATGCTTTCAATGGTTCGATCAATTCGAAATCCATATCTTCAGGCAGACCACCTACGTTATGGTGGGATTTGATGACTTCTTTAGTCGCAGTTCCACTTTCGATTATATCGGCATAAATCGTTCCTTGTGCAAGGAAGTCGATCCCTTCAAGCTTTGCTGACTCCTCATCGAATACATAGATGAATTCATTGCCGATGATTTTACGTTTTTGCTCTGGATCGGTTACGCCTGTTAACTTGTCCAAGAAGCGTTTGCGCGCATCCACTTTAATGAAGTTCATATGGAATTGATTGCTGAATGTGTCGACAACACTTTCGACTTCACCTTTACGAAGAAGACCGTGGTCAACAAAGATACATGTCAGCTGGTCACCGATTGCACGATGGATCAATGCTGCAACGACCGATGAGTCGACGCCGCCGCTTAATGCGCACAGGACTTTCCGATCACCGACTTGGGAACGGATCTTTTCAACTTCGATTTCAATGAAGGTTTTCATCGACCAGCTTGCTTCCGCCTCACAGATGTTCTCAACAAAATGTCGAAGTTTTTCTTTCACATTGTCACCAGTTGAGTCGGTTTCAATTGTGGAGAAGTTAGCTGGTAATTCTGAAGATCCACCGAAGTGCTTCAAAATGAATTGCGCTCCGGAATCTATTCCAAGAACAGGGATTCCTAAGTCCAACACTGAGGAATCGATGTTGTATACGTTCTCCTCTTCACCACCGGAAATGATGACACCGACAGCTTGCATGCTCTTTAGTTCTTCCCCTGTAACTGTATGAGGGTGTAATTCACTGTAAACGCCTAACTCACGTATCGTCCGCGTGATCAGTTGGTTATGTTTGCTTCCGAAATCAATTACTACAATCTTATCCTGTTCGATCAATAAAGGAGCAGTCGACAATTGATCCACCTCTTCCAAATTAAATTCCGATGCCTTAGAAATCAGTAAAGACGCGTTAGAAAGTCCTTCCTTTCCACGCGTCTTACCATTCTACGATAGGCATAAATAGACAAATCCATCCATGCCTTCATAGACAAGTCATTCACGGTGACTTGGTAGAAACGTCCGAACCATATTATCAGACATATACGAGGGCTATCGGTTGTTCATTTTTTCCTATCATACTCCTCGGTTCCGTAAAAATCAACCGGTTGCCCTAATGATTAAATCTTCCCATATTTCCTGTAAACTTGCCCAATCTTGACGATTCGTATACCCACCGTATAGGCCCTGCTCATACACTTCGGTCAGTTTACCCATTTGCCTACCTCCGAAGTATGTGTCTACCGATTTTGCATATTCCGAAAGCGTCATGCTGTCGGTTCTCAAAATACCGAAACGTTCCAATTGCTTGAGCAGACTTTTATATTGTTTCGTGAATCGGATCCAGTCCGGCTTTCTTTTACGATGGGACTTAATAAGCAGCTTTGGAACCCATTTTCCCCGGTTTCTATAAACAAGCCAAACAGCAAATAGCAACAGGGCAATTCCGAGGATCCCAATCCAAGCATGCTTTTGCAGGAAATCACCTACTGATTTGAGGAAGGGACCGAATCCTCCCCCATCCTTCACTTTCGCCACAGGTGTTTCATCCTTTTTGGGTTCTGGGCGTTCGCGTTCTTCCATGTTTGGCGTTTCAGGATCACTTATATCCATTTCAAGGTCATATTGGATGCCAACCGGGTTTGAAAACCCGATTGTCGGTTCAAAAGGCATCCAACCGAATCCCGGAATATAAACCTCCACCCATGAGTGTGCCTCATTGTTTGTGATTTTATATTCTACTTTTCCATTTGAGTTCGCCTTTCCTTCACCGGGTGCAAAACCTTTTGCCCATCTGGCAGGAATATCTACTGACCTAAGCATGACGACCATAGATGTTGAAAAGTTATCGCAATAGCCCCTCTTCGTATCAAACAAGAACTGATCCACATAATCCTCGTTTCCTCTTGGAATTGCTACATTCTGTTGGTCGTATGAAAACCCGCTTCTGGAAAAGTAGCGTTCAATTGATTTCGCTTTTTCATAAATGCTTTCTTCTTTTGATGTGATATCCATAGCAAGCTCCCGAACGCGATCAGGTAATTGTTCAGGAAGCTGCAAGTACTCGGAGAGTTCCGGGACGTCAGGATCTGAATGATAGTCTTCCATTGTCACTTCACGTAATTCCTTCAGACTATACGATTGTTCCGTAAAATCGACACTAAATGAATCTAAATCAAAGCTTTCTCCATCCTTCATTGCCCATAACTGGCCGGTCTCCTCTTGCTTTTTAAGCAAAACATCTGTCCTTGCATGAATTGTGGATGTTCCATACGGATAGACAAGATAAGGCAATCGCTCTCTCATGTTAATTTCTGCATGTAAATTATTGGCGGTATCGGAGTAGTCGACCTCTTCCAAAATAGCACCCGGGACATAAGTGACAGGGGGATTTTCATCTATCCTCTGTTCCCACCCCTTTGATGTATACGTATTTTTAGTTTCAATTTTCCAATATTGCTTCCGTGGGACTGTCGCGGTAAAGATCAACGTGTTGTCTTTTGAGAAGGCACCGCCAAGCCTTGAATCATCGAAATCGTACCCACTTTTTGAGACAACCCCTCCAGTTCCGCTCCCTTCTCCAAGTACAGCGGACTTCAGGAAAGGAATTGGATCAGCCCAGACAGGACCTTTTTCGGGCATGAAGCTTGCAAAAGTACTGCTTACAATTACAGCAAACAGCAAAGGGACAGAAAAGGTTGCAAACATCCCCGTATTCAATCTTTCGCTATGTTTTTCGGATAGGCGCGAAATGGTCAATAATCCAACTAATAGAAGACCGGTGACCATAATGCGGAAAATCGCCGCTTCCGCAACATATGAACTGAATGTATCCAGAACAGAGATGAAAATGACAGTCATCGCATAGAAAAGCAGAATACTCTTTCGCACCTCGATCCAATGGCGGATCAAATAGATTGTCATCCATAGAAGTATGAAAAAGAGTACAGTCCGCATGGGATTGGTTATATTCTGCCAATCCCCAGCACCGACAATTGCAAAGTTCGAGATAAGATCCCTCACCAAATGGCCCACAGAATCTTTTGTTAGGAAAGCGGCATGATAAAAAACAAAATGAAGCGACCAGAAAAGATAGATGATTTTTAAAGGAACGGATAGCCACCATTTCATCCCTGTTAATCTAAAAAGGAAGGAAAGTCCGATGAACCAAAGAAAAACCCCTATATATTCAGTGTCCGTCAGTTCAATGACAGGCAGTAGCCATTCCCATAGCAAGACAAAGGCAAGGGCATACATAAGTATAAGAAAGCGAATATCCGTCTTTCCTTCCTTCATAAATTGGCCACCTCCTTAAACGCGTCGGAAAACTGCATTTTTCCTAAAACATGGATTGTAATCCCCTTCGATTCAGCGTACCTGATCTGTTCCTGTAGCTGTTGTGAAATCGGGACATTTTTGTCAACGACAACAAAGCAGATTACAGATCTTCTATTTTTCACAAACCCCATCACTGATTGAATAAATGGCCAATCCGGACTTCCAGTTACGAGTACAATACTTCCGGCAACTGCTGTAAAGGTAAACGATTCCAACGGTTGAATATCTTTCGTAGGAATCGGTCTTACTTTTGCCAAGTGTACAAACACATCATGCAGCTGATCTGCGGAATTGATGAACGGAAATACGGCCGTTTCTGCGCCGGCCGAAACGAATGCGATATTCGATTGGTGGCCTGAGGCTTCCTCTACAATGGAAGCGGCCAATTCAACCTGTTCCTCGAATGTTTCCGTTTCCCGATTGTCCAGTAAAATGATGAGATCCTCCGATTGCCGATCCTCAAATTCCTTTGTCATCAGATTTTGAGTGCGTGCGAATGATTTCCAGTGGATCCAAGTGACTCGGTCCCCCGATTGATAATCTCGCACACCCGTAGCCATCGTCGTATCCTTGATAAGAGAAAATGGAGAGGCAAGGGAGCCACGGTCATATTGAGCATTGATCGGCGCATAATGCATTGATGTAGTATTAGGGAAGACAAGAATTGTATCCTTCAAATCTATAAATCCCTTTTTTTGTATCCAACCGAAAAAATCGGAAACTTCTATTTCGATTCCTTCGACAATATGCTCTCCTCTTGGAAGACGTTCAATTTCATATGACCATTCAACTTCTTTTTTGAATCCGAAGATAAAAAGATGCTTCGTCCGGTTGCTTGCATTCTTTTCCATCTCAGAATCCACCCATTTATCGCTTGCCACGGTATAGAGCAATGGAAAAGGGAAAGCCCGATGAAGTTTAACTGAAACCACAAGTTTTCCACCGCTTTTTACAGTCCGTGATCGTATGATGCGTTCCGCCTTTATCGTATTCATCGGATAGACAAATAAGATGATTGAATACAAGAGAAATGGGGTTAACATATAAAAAATCGTCCAGCTTACTTTCCCACCTTGAAACATCGCAAAAACATATACGGAAAAGAAGAGGCTGACGATGAAGGCAAAGCGACCTGTCATCGAGAGCAGTTTTCTTCCTTTTTTCATTTCATTTTTACCCGTTCAATCGGAACGCTGACTCTTGTAAGGATCCTCTCTACGATTTCATTCGCAGTGATTCCTTCATATTTTGCTTCTGATTTTAGAATAATACGGTGGCCGAAGACATACGGAGCCAAATATTTAACATCATCTGGTGTCACATACGTCCGCCCTTTAATAAGTGCAAAGGCCTGGCAGGATTTCATGAGTGCAAGTGACCCACGCGGGCTAACCCCAAGATAGACGTAAGGGTTATTGCGGGTTTCCGAGGCACAATCGACTATATACGTTTTGATTGTATCGTCGACATTCACTTCTTTAACGGCGTGCTGGAGTTCCGTCAATTCACTGATTGTAAGTACTGTTTCCAATTGGTCGATTGGAACAGTTTTTTCTGCCCGTGCCAATACTTGAACCTCTTCAAGTCTTTTCGGATAGCCCATCTTTAATTTGAAAAGAAAGCGGTCCAATTGAGCCTCCGGTAACGGATATGTTCCTTCATATTCAATTGGATTCTGAGTGGCCATTACAAAAAACGGCTGGGGAATCCGGATTGTTTCCCCGTCCACGGTCACAGAGGACTCTTCCATGCTTTCAAGTAGAGCAGCTTGCGTTTTCGGTGAAGTCCGATTGATTTCATCCGCGAGAACGATATTGCCGACAATGGGACCCGGTCTGAATTCGAATTCCATCTCCCGTGGGTTGTAGATGGAGACGCCAAGGACATCGGATGGCAATAAATCCGGGGTGAATTGTATACGTTTAAATGTGGCTCCTATCGATTTGGCTAATGCCTTTACCATCATTGTTTTCCCGACGCCCGGTACGTCTTCAAGCAGAACATGCCCGCCTGCCAGCAATGCGGTTACACTTAACTCCGCGATATCCCGTTTACCGATCATCACCTTTTCGATATTCGTTAAAACTTTATCGATCACTTGTGCATGTGTTGTCATTCTATTTCCTCCACTCTTAGTTCTCTCTCTAAACAAAGTCCGAAAATTTACAAAATGTAACTTTATAATACAGTAATTCTATTAATCCTACAACTCTCGAAAAGCGGAAGTAGCGGTTTACAACACGAAAAACCCGCTATCGGATTCATTCGATAGCGGGTTTTTTATTCATTTCCAAAAATCATCAAATATCGTAATCGGCGTGTGCCGTTTGTGTTCGGATTTACGGTATAGGTTTTCGATTGTTTTGAGTGCTTGTTCAGATACTTGTTTCCCTTCAAGGAAATCGTCAATTTCTTCGTACGAAACACCAAGCGCGATTTCGTCCGGTAGAGCAGGCTTGTCGTCTTCGAGATCAGCGGTTGGTACTTTATTGTACAAATGCTCTGGACAGCCTAACTCCTTCAATAATTGTCGACCTTGCCGCTTGTTCAATCGATAAATCGGCATAAGGTCGGCAGCGCCATCCCCGAACTTTGTATAGAAACCGGTAAGTGCTTCTGCGGCGTGGTCCGTTCCTAATACGACACAACCAAGTGTCGCTGCGATTGCAAATTGGACTTTCATGCGCTCCCGAGCCTTTTCATTCCCTTTCGTATAATCGGAAATGGCGATGTTAGCTTGGGCAAGAGCTCGTTCACTTGCGTCTACGGATCCCTTGATGTCAACCGTGTAAATTAATGACGGCTTCATGAAGTCAAGTGCATCCTGCGCATCGTTCTCGTCAAACTGTTTGCCGTATGGAAGTCTCACTGCAATGAACTTATAACGATCCGTCTGAGTTTCTTCATTCAACTCATCTACTGCCATTTGAGCAAGTTTCCCGACAAGCGTTGAGTCCTGCCCTCCTGAAATACCAAGGACAAAGCCGTTGACGAAAGTATTTTTCATTGCATATTCCTTCAGGAAGTCAATCGATTTACGAATTTCTTCTTTCGGATTAATTTCAGATTTGCTCTTTAATTGAGCAATTACCTCTTCTTGGAATGTCATTTCAAGACCTCCTATTTCATTGAGTACTCATCAACCATTTCTTGAACTTCACGGATATTGCGCATTTTGTTATCCCAACACTTCTGGCTCAAGTCAACAGGGTATTCTTCAGGATTCAAGGAGCGCTTATATTCATCCCATAATAAATTCAAGTTTTCATGTGCATATTCCCGCATTTCATTCAACGGGGGATTTGTATATATCACTTCGCCTTTTTCGACCACTTTTGTATGCAAATCAATTGCATCAAAATTTGTCACGAATTTCGAGATGAATGTATGCACAGGATGGAACATTTTAATCCTTTTTTCGGCTGTCGGATCTTCATCATGCATTGTAATGTAGTCGCCTTCAGCTTTGCCATTCTCACGATCGATGATTCGATATAGTTTTTTCTGCCCAGGTGTCGTCACTTTCTCGACATTGGATGAAATCTTGATCGTGTCTTCCATTTCACCATTTTCATTCTCGATGGCAACGATTTTATAGACCGCGCCAAGTGCTGGTTGGTCGTATGCCGTAATCAGTTTTGTACCAATTCCCCATGTATCGACCTTTGCACCTTGTGCTTTCAAGTTCAAAATCGTGTATTCGTCAAGATCATTCGACACAACAATCTTAGTATTGGTGAATCCCGCTGCATCAAGCATGCGGCGTGCTTCTTTCGAAAGAAATGAAATATCACCGCTGTCGAGTCGGATGCCGACGAAATTGATTTTATCTCCTAACTCCTTTGCGACTTGGATTGCTGTCGGAATACCAATTTTCAGTGTGTTATACGTATCAACTAAAAATACGCAGTCCTTATGTCGTTTAGCGTACGAATGAAATGCCTCATATTCACTTTTATATGCTTGTACCATTGAATGTGCATGTGTTCCTGCTACTGGAATACCGAAACGTTTCCCAGCGCGTACATTACTCGTCGCTTCGACTCCGCCGATGACTGCGGCGCGCGCTCCCCAAACCGCGGCATCCATTTCATGTGCACGGCGACTACCAAACTCCATTACAACATCGTCTTTAACGACTTGCTTGATACGGCTCGCTTTCGTTGCAATCAACGTCTGGAAATTCACGATGTTTAATAGTGCTGTTTCGATAAGTTGAGCTTCAGCAAGTGTCGTTTCTACGCGAAGGATTGGCTCATTCGCAAAGACAAGTTCGCCTTCCTTCATGGAGTAAACGTCGCCAGTGAAACGAAGATCCTTTAAATAGGTGATAAAATCCTCTTGAAAACCAAGTTCATCCCTCAAATAAGCGATATCACTCTCACTGAAATGAAAATCTCTTAAGTAATCAAGGATCCGCTCAAGGCCCGCGAAAATCGCGTAACCGTTCCCAAACGGTAAACTTCTGAAGAAAAGTTCAAACACCGCTTTCCTCTCATGGATGCCGTCCGCCCAGTAGGATTCCGTCATATTGATTTGATAAAGGTCGGTATGTAATGCCAAACTGTCATCTGTATAATTCGAGCTCATGCCAAATCTCCTTCTTCCAATTCTAATGCTTCAAGTATACACTATTTACCCGAAAGCTAATGGAAAATAACAAAATCGGATCAATTCCCGACGACACAGTTATTGCAAAACCATTCAAAGAATAGAGTGACATATTGTTCCAATTGGCTTACGATTAATTAAGGGGGTGTTGTCGTGTTTGAAGAGATGAAAATCCGATATTTATTCGCATTATCGGTAGCGGCTGTACTTGTTTTAGTTGTTTTCGCAGTAGGGATTGGGGTTAGTGAGGAGTTCTTCGGAGCCGCTGCAAATATTGTCATTTATGCGATTATCCCCGCAATATTCTTTGGTCATTATTTCAATAGGTATCCAAACATAGTCCGGGATGTCATTATATTTAAGGGGATTAATTCATGGCTTCCAGCGATTATCGGCATAGTTGTCGTTTCCATCGCCTTGTCACTAAGTTCATTTTGGTTGCTTGTTTTTGTCATCGACCCCATCTTTCCATCATTTGTCGACTTTCTGATGACTGAAGTGCCGATGCCATCGACTCCCATCCTTTTGGTGACTGAGATTATCGCAATCACCATTTTAGGGCCAATTGTCGAGGAGTTCGTGTTCCGGGGAGTTTTCTTGCATCGTTTCATGAAGAAGACATCTATGTGGGGCGGAATTTTGATATCAAGCATCCTCTTCGGGATTTTGCATGCTGATATGATCGGCGCTTTCCTATTTGGAGTTATTGCATGTCTACTATACTTGCGTACAGGAAACCTTTTACTACCAATACTGATGCATATATTAAATAACACTCTTGCCGTCATTGCCTCATACTTGCCGGCTTCTTGGTTCAATGGAGTTGTAATTACAACGCGCGAGGATATAGTGAACAATTCGGGGACATTATCGGTCCTTCTTGTCATCAGTTCTATTTTAACCGCCTATATCATAGTTAAGTTAGCAAGAGGTTTAGCGAAGAAAAGAGAAGAAGCAGCGCGTGCACTGGAGACTATCTCTGAATGAAAGGGCGAATGAATCGCCCTTTTTTCATCCAAATATCTTCAAGCCAACTGCCCCGCCGATGATCAAACATAAGAATAGGATCCGCTTCCATCCGGCAGCTTCCTTGAAGAAAAATACCCCCATTAAAACTGCCCCTGCAGCTCCTAATCCCGTCCAAATTGCATATGCAGTCCCCATTGGAATATCGCGCATCGCGAGCGATAGAAAATAGAACCCAACTGAAAATGTCACCACAATTAACAACAACCGTTGCCATGACCTCTTCTGCAAATACAGATTAATTGACATGACCCCGAAAATCTCACCTAAACTGGCGATGACAAGATAAATCCACGCCATCTCAATCGCCCTCCTCTTCCACTTGAACCGACTCTTCGGACGTCATCTTTATCCCGATTACACCGACGATAATGACGGCGATGAATAATACTTTCATAATAGAAAACTCCGCATTGAAAAACAGAAAATCTACCAATACGATTGCCGCTGCGCCCGAACCGGTGAATACTGCATAAACCGTGCCGGATGGCAGCTGCTCACATGCTTTTATAATTGCATAAAAGCTGATGATGATTGCAACGGCAGTACCTGCCCATTCCAATGCTGTATCAGAATAACGGAGTCCAATGACCCAAAAGATTTCAACAATCGCTGCAAGTAAAACATAAATCCAAGCCAATAAAAAATCCTCCTCACCACTCAACATGATCACATTATAGCAAATTCCTTATAGCTTTATTTTCAAAGCACTCTTGCAATCTGTACATAATCATGGTATTTTTAGATAAATAATTTTTCTAACAATTATATATTTTTATTCTTATCAAGAGAGACGGAGGGATTTGGCCCGACGAAGTCTCAGCAACCAGCCCGATTTGGTATGGTGCTAATTCCAAAAGACGCGCCCCGTCTTGAAGATGAGAAGATTGACCTCAACAGCTGTTGAAGACCCTCTTCTTATTCGGAGGCCACTGAAAAAGTCCACTTACGAGGGCTTATGCTGGAACTGTTGATTTTCGTTCCGAGCGGACGCTTTCCG
>NZ_JAROCC010000024.1 GCF_030433715.1 Sporosarcina highlanderae
TTTTTGTTTTTATTCAAGCAGATTATTTGAATAAAATGTATTATTTTCCTGTTATTTCTTGCTATGCAACGCTAGTGAAAGGTACCTGTGCACCAAACATTCATGACAATTCAACCAATTTGCATATAAATACATTGAGATGAAATAAATATTGATTAATCAACTTCCTGATGTAATATTTATACAATTGTAGTGTATTTACTGAGTAGTTCGTTGCACAGGCACCAAAAAAACATCAACTTCTATTTTTATAAAACTGACGATGGAGCTGGCGAACTTCCTCCGCCAATTCAGGAACCGGACCGTCCACAGGCGTGTCCCGAATAACATCCTCTATTGGAAGATTTCGGACGCGCGATGGAGCAACCCCCATTTCACTCAACCACTCTACCAACTGTTCGGATGAACTTACATAAACGATTCGACCCAAACCAACCCAACCGTGAGCCGCAGCGCACATCGGGCAATGTTCACCAGATGTATATACCGTCGCTTTGCCTCTTTCTTCGGGCGTCATGTTATTGGCCGCCCACCGCGCCAAAGCAAATTCAGGGTGTTGCGTATGATCACCGCCGGCAACACGGTTATGGTCTTCCGCAAGAACTTCCCCATTTTCCGAAACAAGGACCGAACCAAATGGCTCGTCACCACTCTCCAACGCCGTTTTTGCCAATTCAATACAACGTCGCAGGTGCTTCAAATCTGTATCACTTATCATGACTGATCCCCCTTATTTGTATTAGACACCATTGTAGCAGAAACGTATTTGTAAGGGCATTGTAAAGGTACCTGTGCACGAAACATTCACGACAATTCAACCAATTTGAATAAATATTCAATAAAACTCCGAATATATGGATTATAATCAAATTCAGTTTTGATATTTATGCAATTGTAGTGTATTAACTGAATAGTCCGCTGCACAGGCACCAAAAAAACTTGCACCAAACCCTCAAAATAATTTTTTGACCCCTTTTTCCCGTTTTAAAATTTGTAACACCCCCTTTTTCATAAATTTTCTCGATTTTTGGGGGTAAACGGAAGAATTCAGTCAGTTGTCAGTCTATTTGAAATACGATAGAGTTGAAAAAAAGAAGGGGTGAGGGGAAATCGCATCGATTATTATGAGTGTTGGTTTGCAAGGTATGAAAGGACATAAGGTTGCCGTAGAGGCGAATGTCCGGATGGAGAGGGAGCAGTTTGTTATTATCGGCCTGCCAGACGCCTCTATCAAGGAATCCAAAGAGCGCGTCCTTAGTTGTTTGCGTGCCATGAATATGGACATTGATATGAAGAAGATTACGGTTCATTTATCGCCCGCCGATATTCGGAAGAGCGGAACGGGGTTTGATTGTGCAATGTTGCTTGCTGTAATGCAAGAAATCTTAGAGGAACCATTACCCATTGACGAATCCACTTGTGTTATAGCAGCGCTATCACTTAACTGTGAGCTTATGCCATTCCACGGGATGATTCCAGCCATCCAACAAGCGATTACACTTGGTTTCAAACGAATTTTGATTCCACCTGTTGATGTATCTTTCATGAAACATGTAGGTAATGTGGAAATCGTCCCTATACGTGATATAGCTTCACTTGTTTCATATTTAAAAGGCCAGTCTGTACCGGGTTTCACTCGCAATCTACAAATCTTGACGGATGATCACAGCTCTACAAAGATCGATCAAACAGCTACTGACTTTTCTTCAATTCGAGGGCATCAAGAAGCAAAACGTGCGTTGGAAATCTCCGCTTCCGGAGGGCACCACCTTTTGCTAACTGGCCCACCCGGATGCGGAAAAAGTATGTTGGCCGACGCATTCCATACGATATTGCCCGATTTAACGCAGGAGGAGGTCGTTGAACTCTATGGCATTTACCATTTAGCTCGCGAAAACCGCGGGCTATCCATGCGCCCTCCCTATCGACATCCCCACCATTCCGCATCTTCCATTTCATTAATCGGCGGTGGGACATACCCAAAACCCGGTGAAATCTCCATGGCACATCGCGGCGTTTTGTTTTTAGATGAACTTGGCGAGTTTTCAAGAAAGACATTGGAAATGCTACGGCAACCTATGGAGACCGGCGAAGTGACAATAAGTCGGGTCAGGCAATCTGTCACCTACCCATCGAATTTCATAATGATTGCCGCCACCAACCCCTGTCCTTGCGGATATGCCGGCTCAAACGAACGCTACTGTACATGTACACAAAGACAGGTGACGACCTATCAGCTAAAGGCATCCGGCCCCCTTCTTGATCGGCTCGACCTTGTCCTTTCATTACGTAGCGTCGGGTTGCAGGAGAAAGGTGTTGCAGAATCCTCTTCTACTATTCGCGAACGGACAACCCGTGCCCGCGAAATCCAACGCAACCGTTACGGGAATGAATGGTTGAACAGCAATGTTCCTTTTCATGTATTAGATAAAACTGCTAATTTAACAAATGAACAGAAAAACCTCATCCAACAGATTTGCTTCGAGAATAAATGGAGCAACCGAACTCAAATTAAACTACTTCGAATTGCAAGGACCATCGCTGACTTGGAAGAATCACAACTAATATCTGAAAATGCATTGCAAGAGGCTATCAAATGGAAGTCAAACGCACCCCAGTTACACATCCCATCAGGAATAGGGGTGAAATAAAATGCCAAGACGCAAACGCAACTGGCGACCAAATATGTTTTATCATGTTGTTATGCGGGGGAATAATCGGCAAAACATCTATGAAACTCGTGAGGATCATATGCATTTGATGCGTGCCTTCGAATACACCTACACAAAATACCCATTTACCATTTTGGCATACTGCATTATGACCAACCACTATCATTTGTTGATTTCATCCCAGATCGAATTAAGCAAAATCATGGCTTATATTAATAGAAGATACAGCGATTATTATTCGAAGCGATACAATCATGTAGGTCGTCTCTATGAAAAAAGATACTACTCCGTATTAGCCGAAGGGCCAAATGCCATTTTGGCAATCAGCAACTATATCCATCGGAATCCAATTGAAACAACAGTTCCGCTGGTTGAGAAAATGGAGGATTACCCTTATAGTTCCTTTCAATATTACGCAAATGAAAAGAAACAGCCACCACGTTTTTTGGATACGGAGCTTGTACCATCCTTTTTGCCGCAGAAGTTCAATAAGTCGAAAAGTGCTTATTGTCATTACTGTTTAGTGTATAGACATGAGGTGGAGGGGGAAAGAGAAAGAGTTTTATAATTGTAAAGGTACCTGTGCAAGAAACATTCAAGATAATTCAATCAAATTGAATAAAAATACACGACTAAATAATGAACACCGATTATACAACTCCATTAGTGTATATTCATGCAATTGTAGTGTATTAACTGAATAGTTTCCTGCACAGGCACCAAAACAGTACCCGATCTACACCCCTTCCAAATAGTCCACAATTTCCTTTAAAGACTCTTTTGTGTTAAAAAACGATGGTAATTCATGTATAGCGATTGAAAATTCCTTGAAATTACTTTCGCTATCACCTACAGAACCCATTGTAAACTTCCTAAAACCATCTATTACAATTAACAAAAGCTCGTGGAACTGGTCTAACTTAACGGAGAAATCGTGTTGATTAACATCAACTTCAAGATAGATTGCATCCGCTTCGAAGCGGGTTGAAAGGGATTGCAATTGGTTTAAAATCTTCTTGCATAGTTCTTCAAAGTTCTTTGTGCTAACACCGGCACGAAAGCAGGTACTACGAAAAATTGCTAACAAAGAAAAGAACTGACTGGATTTCTCCAAAAGCCGATGAGGGATATTCCGTCCAGCAAAACTCTTTAACATGGTATTCAATTCACCATTTAAGTGGAATTCATACCGGCCTTCCAGGACACTTTCACCTAAAAAATATAGCTTGTTCAAATGTCGAATACGCTGCAGCGTTTCGTTTGAAATCGTCACGCTTTCGGCGATTTGTCGGAGCAGGATTGCAGACGCTTCACCGACTTCGATAATGTAGTCGCGCAAATCTTCAAGGTTTTCTTCAAGTGAGGTATTAATACCAGCCTCCTCTATTTTCGCAACTACATAATGAAATAGTTTCGAAATGGCTTTCTCTTGGCGATTGTCAATGAAATCCTTTTTTATCAAATCGACTAATAGTTCTTCAAAAACTGCGGTATTGCCATAATCATTAGCTACTGAATTTCTTAATGCCATTTAACCTACCCCCTTTTTCGTCCCGACGACTTTTATTTATGAAGATACTACCGCCAACATGATGTCTTCTTTTACAAATTCCGAATATGTGAAATTCCATTCATAATCGACTTCCGCCCTATAATCAAAAAAATCGGCAACCTCACTAATTGTCAGCAATGATGTACACGAACCGATGATTTCCAATACACGACCTTCTACACTATTTGTCAGTCTATCCTCATTGAATAATGGTGAAATCTTTCCTTGCTCATCGATAATGAATTCGAATACTTGCAACATGCATATGACGTCCTTTCCACAATATATTGATAACAAATAAAGGAAGGAAGACCATTCCGCGAACAATGTTGCGGAATGGTATTTGCTCATTCGTACAAGTCATGCTTCACAGCTAACAAAGCAAGTTGAGTCATATTTTCTGCCGTTAAGATACTTCGCACCTTCATTTGCCCATCGAAACCCTGACTCTTACTCGTGATTTCGATCTCCGCTGAGCCATCCAAAATACGATCCATTTGCTCAGATTTAGAAAGGGATAATCCGTCAAACCCGAATTCAATATTAAGTTCTAAATTGGTTGTTAGTGTTTCAACAATCGCCTTAAGTGCAGCTTCCGAATTATTAGGATCCCACAGGAAGTCCCGAACGCCTTTAACCTTCCCAATCTTCTTTTGTTTATAAAGATTCGAAAGGGTCCAGGCTATCCGATCTTCCCACTTACTCCCTTCCCCCCGGCTTTCCCACAGCTTTTGGTTTTCTTCGAGCCCCGCAAGAATACGCTCTAAACGAACACCCTCCCGAACTGCCTTAAGGTCTTGCGACAGAAAGCTCAGGACCATGAATTCAATTTGAGTACCAATAGTATTTTTTTTGTTATCTTCAGTGAAGTCCACCTCAATGATGTTTGTCATTTTATCCACCCCATTCATGTTTTTTGCTTGTTCTGTACCGTTCATCAAAATTGCATTTTTCATGTTGTATTCCTCCATCCTACGTGTTGTTTGTTCTGTTTGTTCTGTTTGACAGTTTTAATATAACACGACTATTTTATTTGCGCAAGTGAATCTAAATAAATATTTAAAAATACTTACAAAGAACAAAAAAACCACTCTTCACAGGAAGAATGGTTTTTCTTGTTTTTCAATTTTAAATACACGTTTATGACCACTTCTTAATCTCATCTTTGATTGTCTCAATCGTTGCACGTACCTTTGAAATGGATTCAAAGTCTTCATTGGTAAGGTGCAAAGGGTTCTTCTTTCCAACTTCCGTTTCAATTTGTGCAATTGTTCGGTTAAGAATGGCATATATAATTTCATTCAAGGATTCGGCTGATTCCATTCCTTTAACGTTATCTGAATGTGCGGCTCCCATTTCATCCGACGGAGAACGATAAGCATACCAACCTCGTTCTACATTTTCATATCCAGGCTCTTTTAACAAATCTCGCAAAGACCCGGAATAGTTCCCGTCTGTGAAGTCAGTCCTACCAGTTTTCTTTTCAACATAATCAATAATCTCTTTACGACTATGCTTTTCCCCATCCGACAATAACTCTTTGGCAAAATGTTTAATGACTGTCGCATTGGTTTCATAAGGATCAGTCCACATAATTTACACTCCGTTCACTTCCGTTGTTCTATTCATTCTACTTGTTCTAATCGAATTTGTAAAGGCACCCTCCAAGCAATGTAAAGGCACCTCCCAAGAGAGTAGGTACCCTCCAAACATCATTCACCATACCCAAGCGAATTCAGTGCATCTCGAACTTTGCCTTGGTGTGCGGAAAGTTTTTCATTTATTTTCTCGACTGACTCGCCGACAAGGAGGTATACAATGGCTGTCTTGACTTGTTTATTTGAAATTCTAAAGGCTTCCGTTGCCTCTTCATATGTAGCTCCGGTTGCTTCCATAATGATCCGCATAGCCCGATCTTGTAGCTTTTCGTTACTTGCAACTAAGTCCACCATTAAATTTTTATATACTTTTCCCGCTTTTATCATCGTTGCGGTTGAGAATATATTCAATGCCATCTTTTGGGCGGTGCCTGCTTTTAAGCGAGTTGAACCTGCAATCACTTCAGGTCCCGTGTCAATCTCAACCGCGACATCGACAAAGGAAGATATTTCCGCATTTTTATTGCAACAGATTAATCCCGTAAATGCTTGTTGAGATGCAGCATATTGGAGTGCACCCTTTACAAATGGCGTCCTTCCGCTTGCAGTTAATCCGATTACAAGGTCATTCGAAGTGATCGAATAGGCTTTAAGTGTTGCTATCCCTTCAGACTCGCTGTCCTCAACGGTTGGTTTGGAAGTCCGAAGTGCCTCGTCCCCACCAGCAATGATTCCGATGAATTGATTAGGCATCAGATTGAAGGTTGGTGGAATTTCCGAAGCATCCAATACACCTAAACGGCCACTTGAACCGGTTCCTATGTAGAAAATCCGTCCGCTTCTCTGAATGATAGGATAGGCAGCATCGATCAACTTAGAGATTTGCAGGAGCTCTGACCTTATTGCACTTGCGACTGTTTCATCTTCTGTATTCATTAAACTTGCGATTTCAAGAGAAGAGCACATGTCAATGCTAAGGGTATTAGGATTGATTTTTTCAGTACCCAGTTTCCCTAAATTCATTTCTTCCCCTCCCACATACCTGTTGTGTTACGCTTCTTCCTAAAATAATTTGTTGTCGTTACACCAACTAATAAAGTGAATATGGTTCCTATAACTGCCGGCAGGTTTATAGAGTATTGTTTATAAAATTCGATGATATCCACATAAATCTTAGGGTAGTTAAACAGGTAGATAACGGCAAACAGTAAAGTTATTAAGGAAGTAACGCCTAAAATGATAACAATCTTCCAGAAATTCAGTTGGAAATCATTTTTACGTATTTGTTCGTCGTATTCAAGGTTCATATTCGTTAACCTGTTGTTCATATTCAAAAGACTTTCCTTCTCTTCCTCAAGACCCTTTTGCTTTTCAACTTCCGCCTGAACCCGTTCCTCTAATTGTTTATTTTTCTTAGTTAAAGCGGACATATCGTTTTTATAATCATCTATGACTTTAAAGGCCGTTTTATTATCCAAAATTTGATTACTTGTTCGCGAGTAGCTGATGAGCGATTGAACCATTTCTGTAACAGGAATATCCATTAGATCCTCTAAATTTAATATCGCACTGATGCATTTCAAAGTAGTATTGGCTTTATTATCCCAATGGAAATAGTTCTCCAATACGCCATTATTTCGATTTGAAAGCTTTTGAATGTAAATGATCGTCGGAAAAACCAAGTTTTCTATCGTCTTTTCAATATCCTTGGTATCTTCTTCATGTTCTTTTAAAACCACTAATGCTTCAAGGAGTAAATTCAATATGGTTGCAGAGACAGAAATATCAATCCATAGATTCTCAGAATTCTTCTTTGCTTCCAAGGTAATAACAAATTGCTTAATTAGTTGGATATCCCTTAATAGAATCGCAGCTTTAATGTAATGAATGATCTCGATTTCATTACAGTTAGTTAAATCTTTACCTCTAATCAGCCTTTTTAATTGTTTTGTTGCAAGCTCAGTCTCTATACCTTGTTCCAAAAAAGTATTATAGGCTACAATACATTCCGATTCTGCCTCTTCGCCACTCAACAGCGCCTTTTTCATCCAGTCAACCGTAGATTGAAGTCTCTCCTGATCGTCTCCGTAGTTAGCCCGCAGCCATAATAAGGCGGACGTTGGTACGAGTAACCCGTTAAAGGAGTCTCTTTCCTTTTCCTTGTCTAAGATGGGTTTGACGAAATCAGATGTAAACTTCGTATAGCTGACATTTCTTTTTTCTAAAGCTTTGTGGGTCTTTAATGTGTCGACAGTGCTCCAAAAGCTGTCATCAATATAATTTCCTTCTTTGAGAATGCCATGAATCTTAAATTCCGTATCCTGCAGAATTCTCAGTGCAGATTTCTCTCGGCCGGCAACAAAAAATTGTTTTAAATTAAGATCATTTGACTCGATGCCAATATACTTAATGTTTCCAGAAACTATGTATTCTTGAAGAAAATGTTCAATTTCTTTTAGCTTTTCCTGTTTTTCATTCTCAACGTCTAAGTGCGTTGGCCCCAAGACAACGATTGAATGGGTCCCCTTCATGATTTGTTTTTTGAACTCTTCAATCTGATTGATAGTTGATAAATCATACTCCTGGTAACGGTAATTTAGGGAACTTAAAGTTTCTAAAAAGAATTCAAACGCCATGCTTTTATAGGTTGAATCCCTCAAAATGGCAGTATTACATTTACCATCACTAACAAATTTGATGATATTCTCAAGCAGAACGGTTTCTTGCTGCCAATCAAGATTAAGGGATGAAATGACCACACGATACTTGGAAGTTTCCCTTGTAGCCATCAACAGCGCTCTTCTTGTTTGCGCTTCGTTTTCATCATGCAATAACGTTTCCCACTCAACAGAACAATGGGAGTCATCGAGATAATGCCAATACAACCCCTTTTTCCTCATACAATATTGCTTCAGTTCCTCCAGAGAAACATTATTAGGATAATGAAAAACTGGATGGGCTTCTGACAATATAGAATTTCGAAGATCACCTTTAATAGGATCCTCTTTTCGACGGACGGCCTTTGGTGCTTCGATTGGTAAGAAATTATAGGCAGTAAAAGGGTCGAAAACCCCTTTGGGAATAGAATTCAATTGGTGTAGAATCAAGCAGCCCTTGCCTTTCGATAGAAACTCCTCAAACGACCGCTTAAAAGGCTCAGACTCCACTTCCCCCCTAATAATATTTTCACTCAATGAATTAGAAGTGAAAATAACCATCGTTATATCCATGTCAGTCAGATCGAACTTCAACCTTGGAATATTATGAGCGGTATATAAAATGATATCTTCAGATTCAATAGAATCAAAGCCCTCCAACAACGGGCGAATATCCGATTTAGTCGAGTATGACATATAAACCTGGTTTTGAATAAGTGCAACTTTCCCCATACGCTCACCTTTTCTCAAAGCTATCTATTTATATATTACCATAATTCAATCTAAACTTCGTGAAGGGAATTGTGAAGGTGCCTGTGCAGAATTGTAATTGTATAGGTACCTGTGCAAGAAACATTCTTGACAATTCAACCAATTCGAATAAAAATACATATATTTGAAATAAAACTGAAATTACAACATTTCAGGTTTATATATATGCAATTGTAGTGTATTAACTGAATAGTTTTGCGCACAGGTACCTCAAAGAGTCACTTCCCCTTCAATTCCTCAATCCGTTCACCGGATAGCGAGAACGGGGTTGCAATGAAGATTGCAAATCCTCCAACCATGTATAAAAAGATGGCGATTCCAATGTTCGGATGCATGGACTGAAACCGGAGAACTGCCATGATCGCAATCCCTATAAGAATAATTACTGCAAGAGCTGTCGGCCACATGACAAGTTGCTTTTCCCTTCTTGGATTCACAAAGATCGCGCCTATTCTTTCTTTCCAAACATGTCCCAATAGGAATAAAAGTAAAGTAGTGACTAACAGTGGCCAGAAAGCAACCGTCCCATAGCTCATTTTCACAAAAGGCATGGTCGTAAAAATAGAAAACCCTATCAGCATCCAGTACGCTTGGATTGAATAGTAACGCTTAGTATCGTGTTTGTAGCGATGCCACATTGTCAGAACTCGGAAAACTATCAAAGCCTCCACACATAGATTAATGGTAAGCCAAAAGAAGAAATGTTCCTCCGGCATGCTTGCACAGAGTATTAAAAAGAGGTGAAGAGGAATCGTAAAGCCAAGTCGCTTTTCCGCAATCGGTTCGGTTTCGTTGTTTTTTGACATCATTTCATCTCCTCCTTCATTCGTTTTCTCATCTTCAACTCTCTCCTCTCCACGTTTGTAATGCTTCTACTATCTACGCAGAGCTAACTAAAGAGTTTCAGAATTCTTTATGTATCTGCGTAAAACGCACCTTTCGACACTGCCTGCATCGGGACTTTAGATGTGATGAAGGTACCAATTGTGAAGGTGCCTGTGCAAGAAACATTCACGACTATTCAACCAATTTAAATAAAAACACATATATTTGAAATAAACCTGAAGATATCAAAATCGCATATTTATATTTATACAATTGTAGTGTATTAACTGAATTGTTTTGTGCACAGGTACCTAAATAAAAGGGAAGCCCACCAAGTAATGATTTGATGAGCTTCCCTTTTTCAGTTATCAAATTGAAGTAAATAAACTTAATAGCATGCTTAACAGGCAGTTGTTTTACCGTTCACATGCAATTCCATCCTTGTCGCGGTCCATTTTCGTGTGCAATTTATAAATTTCAGCGGATACGAAAGGCTTGTACTTTGTTTTCCCACCAACGTTACGGACTTTCGCATCCTTTGCAACTCCGCCTGGATATGTCTTATTCAACTCTGTACAGTTCTTGAATTTTGCAGGGGCAGCGTTAGCCGAGTTAATTGGCATGGCGAATAGAAGAAAGGCAAGGGACGTAGCAATTAATCCGGAAAAAATCTTTCTCATTTTCATCTCTCCATTTACTATGATTTGTAAATAATTGTAGCATAAAATCCTTATTACACTATTCTACTTTTCCAGAAATCACTACTATCTTCCAACACTTTCTACCCATATGCCTATCAATGAACAACCAAGTGCTAACATCCACCCATTGCCATGCCCCTTCCCAATAAGAGATAATGAGAAGATTACACAACAAGAGAGGTTTACAGATGAAAGGAAGTTCACACGCAACAATCGGCGCAGCAGCCGGAGCAATTGCAGGATATCAGGTGCAGCCTGATCTATACACAGTCGTAATCGCCTCTTTAATCGGCGGTGCGTCGGCTTTAGTCCCGGACCTGGATACGAACGGGTTGGCAAGCAATCGAATCACACTTTCGAAGAAGTTCACTCAATGGCTGATGCAGTTCGTCGGAATTGGCATTTTAGTCGCAATCTCATATCAGTTTTTCACTACCGGCTTCTCCCTTTCCATTATTCTGTACGCGGGAATCGGCTTGCTCTTTTTCATCGTCTCGCGTTTCATCACTCAACGAAGAATGCTGACACTAACCGGCGTCATGGTGATGTGGCTCGGCATTGTAATGCACCAGTCAATCGGCATCCTGTTAGCCGGGAGCTACATCGTCATCGCATCGTTCCTGCCACACCGCTCCTACACCCATTCACTTTTAGGGCTCGCTTTTTATGCGTTCATTTTGCATCATTTACAACAGGAGTGGGCGTTTGAAGCTTTGTTCGTTGCAGGAATCATCGGGTACGTTAGTCACCTTATTGCAGACATGAAGTTCCTGCCAATGAACCGCCGGGGCGTGAAATGGTTCGCCCCGTTTTGGAATAAAGAATTGTAAAGGTACCTGTGCACGAAACATTCATGACTATTCAACCAATTTGAATAAAAATACTATGTTTTAAATTTAACATTACACCTACAACCCAACCGATGCATATTCATGCAATTGTATTGTATTAACTGAATAGTTTCGTGCACAGGTACCCAGCACTAGCGTTGCATAGATTCAATAACTTTACTCATTTTGTATTTTATTCCAATTAGTTAATTTGAATAAATTAAAAA
>NZ_JAROCC010000025.1 GCF_030433715.1 Sporosarcina highlanderae
TCCAATACCCGTTCTGCACACATTTTCATCCTCTGTGGTGTAGTGCTGTTTTTGCGCTACATGGATGGCTAACGGGGTAGGTTAGTTGAAGAGTGTTGTTTAACTTGTATACAACAATTGGGTTGAGAATTAGAAATAATAGTAATAGCAAAAGGGAGGAAATGTAAGGATGAAAATGCGGAAATTAACTGGAGCTTATCTCCTCAATGATAATAAAGTTCTGATGTTGAAACGCTCTAAAGAAAGAACCTTGGCTTCTAACTTATGGACTGGAATTGGGGGACATGTGGAAGCTATTGAACATAATAATCCCGTAGAGTCTTGTTTAAGAGAGATTTTTGAAGAGACAGGTATAAGAAGGCATGAAATCGAACAATTCCAACTTCGTTATATTTTAATGCGTAGAAGTAAAAATGAAATTCGTCAACACTATATATATTTTGGAAGGACCTCACAGGAGAATATTACAAATTCTGATGAAGGTGAATTATATTGGATTGACCTTTCTGAAGTATTAAACTTAGAAATGCCTTTAACGGTAAATCATATGCTAAAACATTTTTTAAGTAGCCCTACTGACAAAACTATATTTATAGGTACGGTTAATAAATCAATGATGGAATGGTCTTGTTTGAGTGAATAACTGTTTTATTGTGCTAACGGGCTGCTTTGCTTGAAGATCGTGGCTGCTTAGACAACGGCTCTTTTTTCTTCAACTAACGGAGCAGTTTAGTTGAGGAGGAAGTGAAACAAAATTTAAGATATATTATGTAGAATTATAAGTAATGGAAAAGAGGTATTTGGTGATCATTTTAAAAGTTGTTATTATTCTACTCGGAATAGGTACTTTTTTAGGCAGCTTTTTTTACAATAGAGAAGAACATAAGAGATTTGGAGAGAATACGTCCGCTACTTCAGATTCTATAATCATAACCATTACTTGGCTAATAATTTCTTTTTTGTTGGGTATAGCACCTTGGTGGATTGTGAAATTTCTTTTAATGTTGATAGGTGCTTTCTTAATATATTCCGGCTTTTTCCTTATATAAGAGTATTTTAGTAATTTTACATATTCCATTAATTGTAGATGACTTTTGTTGAAATAAGCTTTCATACGTTGCTTAGTAAATACATTCCTTTTTGAACGGTGCTTTAAAAAGAAGGAGTAAAGCCTTCTTCATCTTTAACTAAAGGTGCAGGTTAGTTGAAGAGCGTTGTCTAACTTGTGTTCAACAATCGGGCCATTTAATGGCTTAGTTAAAATATTGGGACGAGAACGGCGTTACGGGCAGGTGGAGCGAATTTATATTTTCGGAAGTAGGGAAGAAAAATGATTGAGTTAAGAAAGATTACCCACGATAATTTTGAGGCAGTGTTGAAGTTAAGCATAACAGATGAGCAGAAAGGAAATGTGGATTCCAGCATATATTGTTTGGCTAAAGCCTATGTAAAGATACTCAACGACGAAAAACCTCCTATGATCTTCGCTATATGCAACAATGATGAAGTCATAGGATATGTCGATATTGGATCTTACGAACTGGCGGAAAGTGCATTTTTATGTGAAAAATATGGAGATAAATCTACTTATGGACTTAATCGCTTTATGATTGATAAAAAGCATCAAGGCAAAGGATTTGGCAAACAAGCAATGATGAAAGTTATTGATTACATAAAGTCGTTTCCACAAGGAAAAGCCGATGCAGTTTCTACATCATATTGGATGGTAAACGAAGCCGCCCGGAAGTTGTATGCGTATGTCGGTTTCGTTGAAACAGGAGCGATATGGAACGGACAAACATTGGGTAATTGGAATGCAGAAAGAAAAGATATAGAGTATGCAGAAGTAGGTGCCAGACTCGGATTATAAAGCTAACAACAATTTGAAGAGTGCATCGTACAGTATAAGACCAACTATGCGAAGTCAATAGCAAAAATGCAAAAAGAAAGCACAACATTAGCCGTGCAAAAAAGTGCACGCTTCCGCGAACCGTAATGTAGAGCAGTTTACTTCAATAGCAATCTTCAGCAATCGGGCGCGATTATTGAATAAATCTTATTCGGGCGAAATGGTTGCCTAAAGGGCAACCATAGAAAACAATCGGGCCAGATTGTTAAACAAGTCGGATGTTTAAGTTCTTAAGAAATTAATGGCTTATTGAACTAACGGGGCAGGTTAGAAGAAAACTGAATTGGTGGTGATGGGGTGAATTTAATAATGATTCGACACGGTCAAGGGGAGCATACATTGGATTTGCCCAGGAGCCTACAGCATAGAGATCCTTCATTAACTCCTTTAGGTATTGAACAAGCAAGAAAATTAAAAGCTCAATTCCAGTTAATTGAAGGGGATGTCATTTTCATTAGCCCAATTAGAAGAACATTAGAAACATCGACCATTTTTAGTGAAGGTGTAAATTGTCGTAAGATTGTAAGCCCATTAGTATCTCCTCGAATGTTTCCAATTCTCCCTTACAAAAAGACGTTACATTGTGATAAGATCCTTGCTTTAGAGAGCATCAAAAATGAATATCCAACCTTTGAATTGGATCTGGAATCTTCGGCGGAATTGTGAAGCAATGGTATAAATACTATGGTTGAACAAACATTTGAAGATTTAGCACTTAGTTTTATTTGGAAATGTAGACAACTAAATAAAGATAGGCTCTACATCATTTCCCACGATGGTACGATTACTTCAAATCGTCAATTAATTACCGGGCAAGTCTTATCTCGAGAGGATTTCCCGAGGGAAACAGGTTGGTTTCAACTTAGCTGTTAATGTTTAACTAAAGCGGCAGGTTAGTTCAATAAGGTTTTATTTAATTCATCCTATTAGTTCCTATATTAAAATGCATTAGAGGTGTTTTTAATGAAATTCTATCTTTTAGGTGAGGAAACAAAAGTAGAAATAGATGTGTTGTATCGAAGTTATCCTAACAGTTCTGATTACTGGGATGCTAATTGGGTTAATGCGACTATTAAAATAGAGATTCCAGGTTATAAGGTAAGTTTTGATGCAGATTTAAGAACAGACGAATTAAGAAAGTTCCTAAATGAACTAAAATTATTACGTCATTCGTTAAGAGGAAAGGCAAGCTTTACAAATTTAGAGGGCAATTTAGAGTTTGAAGGTGAAATAGATAAGTTAGGTAAAATCAAATGGAATGCAGAGACTTGCTATCCAGCAGGAAATGGCGCTGTACTTGAATTTAAATTTGAATCAGATCAGACATATTTAAATATGCTAATAAAAGAACTAGATGATATCATTATTCATTTTCCTGCCATAGGTAAACCCTAGTAAAAAACTCAATTTTTATAATCCTTCGTTCTTCAACTAAAGGGGCAGTTTAGTAAAAAAGGGGAGATGATTTAGATTGAAAATGAATAGATGGTTTAAATTATGTTTAGTTGCTTGTTTATCTATTGTTTCGATATTCTCATTGAGTGCTTGTGATAACAACAAAAATGAAACTACAACCATTAAACAACAATTGCTGGATGAAATGAAAGATACAAATATGGATGTAGAAGAGATAATTCATTTAGAAGTAATAAAAGACGGTATTGTAGTTTTTTATACGAAAGATAATGAACTTAACGATGCATTTATTAAATTGAAAAATGCTAAATGGGAATGGTATTTCGGAGGAGGTTCACTTCCTCTTCAAGCGGAAAATGGATTTAATTGGTCTTTTACTAACTTTGATCAGTTTTATGTTCGTTATGGAGTAATATCAGACGATAAAATTAAACGAGTTAAAGATGAGGAAAACAACTATCCAAAGATTATAGAGGATGAAAATGGCTTTAGAATGTATTTCTTCTTAGATAAATCTGTTGTATTTGATAATAAGACGAAGCGAACGCATTACTATGAAATTTTACCTGAATATTAAAAGAAATAAATGAAAAATGTTATTGAACTAACGGGTGCTTTACTTCAAGATCGTTGAACTGCTTAGATGGCTCTTTATCTTGCTCAACTAACGAGGCAGGTTAGTTCAACAAGAAAAACGGGAAACGCCAGTTATTGTTGCAAGAAAAAGTTAGAAAAGAAGGTGTACAATGGACGCGAATGCACGAAAAACAAAATTAGAGTTTCTCTTACAAAAACAAAAAGAGAAAGAAAGAAATGATGAAATACAGATGCAATTAGGTTGGATATTGGAGCCTTTCTCAACTAAAGAAGGTATTAGGCTGTTAGATGATGAGGAAAGGGAAAAAGTGAAAACTGAATTAATAGAGAGCATCCCAATAATTGAATGGGTAAGTCTGGACTTAGAGAAAATGAATAACAAGTTCGTTATGCACAATGTTAGTAGCGATAAGGTAGCCTTGTTTTTAAATGATAAAGAACTATACACTGATAATTTAATTTATCTTTTCTTGCAAGACGACCTACCACCTTGGAGTACATTTCCTTGGGTAAAAATGCCACTATCTAAGGTAATTGAAAATATTATTCATTTAGCAGCGGAAGATTCCTATCAACAGTATGTATTTTGCATATCACCAAAATTTGTAATAGAATTCGTTGAACCTGACTTAATAACCATTGCTTGGTAACGGTGCGTTGCTGATTGATGCGTATTTTCAATAACGGGTGCTTTACTTCAAGAAGGAGTAAAGCTTTTTTCTAATTGAACTAAAGGGGCAGGTTAGTTGAAGAAGATTAGTGGATAAAACAATTAAAGGGAGTGAGATTCATAAATGGATTGGAATTGGAATGAAACCCGAATAAAACTCCCGTATACATCTGAAAACTTCAGGACATTATTAGATACTATCTGTAGGGGAGAAAACGAGTTTTCTCAATATGATTTTGCTATATGGTGCGATAATTTAACGATGGCATTTGATGATGATGAAGGTGAAGAATTGAATGAGTATGATTCACTGGTCAATGGCATCGCAAGGGATATCGAATGTCAATGGGATTTGTATTTAATCAATACTTATACGCTTAAAGAATTACAAACATTAGACTTATCTCAAGTTTCCTTACCACAAGAATGGCTACTTAAATGGTTAAAGGAGTTAAACAGTTTATAAGAAAATGAACCTTCTTCTTCAACTCCCATGAAAATTAAACTCTCAACTACGCAAAAATGACAACACTAAAGAAGACGCAACTCAGGTTTTTTA
>NZ_JAROCC010000026.1 GCF_030433715.1 Sporosarcina highlanderae
GAATGCGGAGCCGCAGCGAAAGCGAGTCTGAATAGGGCGAATGAGTATGGGGTCGTAGACCCGAAACCAGGTGATCTACCCATGTCCAGGGTGAAGGTAAGGTAACACTTACTGGAGGCCCGAACCCACGTACGTTGAAAAGTGCGGGGATGAGGTGTGGGTAGCGGTGAAATTCCAATCGAACCTGGAGATAGCTGGTTCTCTCCGAAATAGCTTTAGGGCTAGCCTCAAACGAAAGAATCTCGGAGGTAGAGCACTGTTTGGACTAGGGGCCCATCCCGGGTTACCGAATTCAGACAAACTCCGAATGCCGATGATTTATGTTTGGGAGTCAGACTGCGGGTGATAAGATCCGTAGTCGAGAGGGAAACAGCCCAGACCGCCAGTTAAGGTCCCCAAGTATCCGTTAAGTGGAAAAGGATGTGGCGCTGCCCAGACAACCAGGATGTTGGCTTAGAAGCAGCCACCATTTAAAGAGTGCGTAATAGCTCACTGGTCGAGTGGCGCTGCGCCGAAAATGTACCGGGGCTAAACGGATCACCGAAACTGCGGATTGACACCTATGGTGTCAGTGGTAGGAGAGCGTTCCAAGGGCGTCGAAGCCAGATCGTAAGGACTGGTGGAGCGCTTGGAAGTGAGAATGCCGGTATGAGTAGCGAAAGAAGGGTGAGAATCCCTTCCACCGAATGCCTAAGGTTTCCTGAGGAAGGCTCGTCCGCTCAGGGTTAGTCGGGACCTAAGTCGAGGCCGAAAGGCGTAGACGATGGAGAACAGGTTGATATTCCTGTACCACCTCCCCGCCGTTATCAGCAATGGGGGGACGCAGAAGGATAGGGTGAGCGCGCTGTTGGTCATGCGCGTCTAAGCAGTGAGGTGTGGAACGAGGCAAATCCCGTTCCTATAACATTGAGCTGTGATGGCAAGGGGAATTATCCCCGGAGTCCCTGATTTCACACTGCCAAGAAAAGCCTCTAGCGAGGCGGGAGGTGCCCGTACCGCAAACCGACACAGGTAGGCGAGGAGAGAATCCTAAGGTGATCGAGAGAACTCTCGTTAAGGAACTCGGCAAAATGACCCCGTAACTTCGGGAGAAGGGGTGCTCTGGTAGGGTGTTAAAGCCCGAGAGAGCCGCAGTGAATAGGCCCAGGCGACTGTTTAGCAAAAACACAGGTCTCTGCAAAACCGTAAGGTGACGTATAGGGGCTGACGCCTGCCCGGTGCTGGAAGGTTAAGAGGAGAGGTCAGCGCAAGCGAAGCTTTGAATTGAAGCCCCAGTAAACGGCGGCCGTAACTATAACGGTCCTAAGGTAGCGAAATTCCTTGTCGGGTAAGTTCCGACCCGCACGAAAGGCGTAACGATCTGGGCACTGTCTCAACGAGAGACTCGGTGAAATTATAATATGCGTGAAGATGCGCATTACCCGCGACAGGACGGAAAGACCCCGTGGAGCTTTACTGTAGCCTGATATTGAATTCCGGTGCAGCCTGTACAGGATAGGTAGGAGCCTTGGAATCCGGAGCGCCAGCTTCGGAGGAGGCAATGGTGGGATACTACCCTGGCTGTATTGGACTTCTAACCCTTGCCCGTGATCCGGGCAGGAGACAGTGTCAGGTGGGCAGTTTGACTGGGGCGGTCGCCTCCTAAAGTGTAACGGAGGCGCCCAAAGGTTCCCTCAGAATGGTTGGACATCATTCGTAGAGTGCAAAGGCATAAGGGAGCTTGACTGCGAGACCTACAAGTCGAGCAGGGTCGAAAGACGGGCTTAGTGATCCGGTGGTTCCGCATGGAAGGGCCATCGCTCAACGGATAAAAGCTACCCCGGGGATAACAGGCTTATCTCCCCCAAGAGTCCACATCGACGGGGAGGTTTGGCACCTCGATGTCGGCTCATCGCATCCTGGGGCTGTAGTCGGTCCCAAGGGTTGGGCTGTTCGCCCATTAAAGCGGTACGCGAGCTGGGTTCAGAACGTCGTGAGACAGTTCGGTCCCTATCCGTCGCGGGCGCAGGAAATTTGAGAGGAGCTGTCCTTAGTACGAGAGGACCGGGATGGACACACCGCTGGTGTACCAGTTGTCTTGCCAAAGGCATCGCTGGGTAGCTATGTGTGGACGGGATAAATGCTGAAAGCATCTAAGCATGAAGCCCCCCTCAAGATGAGATTTCCCATTACATTTGTAAGTAAGATCCCTCAAAGATGATGAGGTGGATAGGTCCGGGGTGGAAGCGTGGCGACACGTGCAGCTGACGGATACTAATCGATCGAGGACTTAACCT
>NZ_JAROCC010000028.1 GCF_030433715.1 Sporosarcina highlanderae
AACTCCCATGAAAATTAAACTCTCAACTACGCAAAAATGACAACACTAAAGAAGACGCAACTCAGGTTTTTTAAAAAAATGCAGCGCCTAGGATTGGATCGTATTATTTGTTGGATTAGGAGGCTTCTGGTTCAGTGATTGTAACGCTGTAACCTAAGTTTTCAAGCCTTCGAACAGAATAACGTACGATGGATTGCTGTTTTTGTTTTTCGAAGTAATCCTCACCCAAGTCTACGTACATTTCTTTTCGGGTTAATAGATAATAGGTAATCCTCAAAATGGCGTGGGCGACTGAAATACCAGCACGTTTTTTACCTTTCCGTGCTGCTGTACGCCTGTACATGGCACCAAGATAAGTCTTTGAACCTCTTAATGAGTGAGCGGCTTCTATTAAAGCTGACTTTAGATATTTGTTTCCTTTTTTCATAGTTGACGATTTCCTTTTGCCAGCACTTTCGTTATGGCCGGGTACTAATCCTGCCCAGGAACATAGATGGGAAGAGCTGGGGAATTGGTTCCCAACATCGGTTCCTACTTCAGCGAGGATTTGTTCAGCCATACGAGTCGCAACGCCAGGAATGGAATCCAAACGTTCAATATCTGCTTGGTGAGAGGATAGTCGGTTAGCTATTTCTTGGTTTAGAATCTCGACCTGTTCAGTTAGAAAATCGATATGAGTGAGAATGGTTTTTATCATGAGGCGCTGGTGTGAACTAATATATCCGCGAAGGGCGAGTTCTAGTTCATCTTTTTTCTTTTTCATTGAACGACGAGCAAAGTGCGCGAGTTTTTCAGGATCGTCTTCGCCATCTGCGATGGCGTTAAGCATGTCACGAGCCGAAACACCCATAATGTCGGAGACAACGGAGCTTAGCTTGATATTCGCTCCTTCTAGTACTTTTTGAATCCGATTATGTTGTCTTGCCCGTTCTTCAATAATACTTCTACGGTATCGGACTAACTCTCGTAGTTCTCGCTGATTTCGGTCGGGGATGAAACTTGCTTTAAGCAGACCATGTCGAAGAAGTTTGGCTATCCATTCAGCATCCTTCACATCGGTCTTGCGACCGGGTACTGCTTTCATATGTTGAGCATTGACTACTAAAAACTCGATATTCTCTGCTTCAAGTAAGTTAACGATCGGCTTCCAAAATACACCTGTACTCTCCATTGCTACGTGGGTACAACCATGCTCCTTGATCCAGTCGATTAACTGTATTAGAAATACAGTTTTAGTGGAAAACGTTCGAATCTCCTTTCCTTTTGGAGTCATGATACATGCGGTAATGGAATCCTTGTGAACGTCCATCCCACATGCGCGTTCAATGATTACTTCCATTGTAATCATCCTTTCCACGGCAAATAGTATTGGAGGCTGGTGCATCAACCAGAGTAGGATTAATCTCCCATGAGTGCTTCCCGTAAGGGAGCGACATTCTGTCATGCACCGTGGTCGATGGAGTCAGACTAACGGATGGGCTCTATGGCACCATAGTTGATCGACCTTCCTCTCCCAGCCGTAGTATCCAATACCCGTTCTGCACACATTTTCATCCTCTGTGGTGTAGTGCTGTTTTTGCGCTACATGGATGGCTAACGGG
>NZ_JAROCC010000029.1 GCF_030433715.1 Sporosarcina highlanderae
AAGAACGAAATGGTGCCTTTTTAGATTTTAGAGTGCCTTGTACATTTAAAAACGTAAGTTTTTCAGTGGCCTCGAATAGCTCAAGGCGGCCTTTTAGATTAGTTGGAAAGAACAGGGGTTTTTGCAGCTGCCAATAAAGCTTGCTCTATGTCGTCAATTAAATCCTGTGCCTCTTCCAATCCGACGGAAAAACGCAATAGTCGTTTATCCACACCACGTTTTTCCCGTTCCTCTTCAGGAATATCGGTATGGGTTTGCGTTGTAGGATATGTAATAAGGCTTTCCACCCCGCCGAGGCTTTCCGCGAAAGTAATCAGGCGTAAGTTCTCAAGAAATGGACCCACCCATTCGATTTCCTTTAAGCGGAATGAAATCATACCACCTTTTCCAGCATAGAGGACATCCGCAATATGCGGGTCATTTTCCAAATAAGAGACGAGCTCCTTCGCATTTGCATCATGCTGTTTCATCCGTACGTGCAATGTCTTCAATCCGCGAATAACGAGCCATGAATCGAAAGGGGATAGCGTAGCTCCGATTGCATTATGGTTTTTGCCTAATCGGTTGCTTAATTCTTCTCCTTTCGCAACAACAAGCCCAGCTAATACATCATTATGACCGCCGATGTATTTTGTAGCACTATGGATGACAATATTTGCTCCAAGTTCAATCGGGCGCTGAAAATAAGGCGTTAAAAACGTATTATCGACGATGACAAGCAACCCATGCTTCTTCGCAAGCTTTACGTAATTCTCTATATCGATTTCAAGCATAAGCGGATTTGTCGGCGTTTCGATGAATAGCGCTTTTGTATTCTTTGTAATGAGTTTCTCTGTTTCTTCTACACTTTGAAATGAAGTATACGATGTTGTAATTCCATATACATCGGCATATTGTTCGAACAGGCGATAAGTCCCTCCGTAAATGTCATCGGGCGCAATCAGCTCATCCCCGGGTTTGAATAGGGAGAGGACAAGCTGTATGGCAGACATTCCGGAGCTGCATGCGAATCCGCAATCACCTTTTTCCAAATTTGCTATTCCTTCTTCAAGGATTGTCCTCGTCGGGTTTTTCGTCCTTGTATAGTCGTACCCCGTAGAAAGCCCCAATCCATCATGTTTGTAGGCGGTGGATAAATGGATAGGAGGATTGACTGCCCCTGTTCTTTTATCGCTCTGATTTCCTAACTGCACCAATTTCGTGCTTATACTTCGATTTGTCATTATGCACCTCTCCTTTAATTATGTATATAAAAAGACCCCCTTCGAATAAGGAGGCCACTGAAAAACTTACGTTTTTAAATGTACAAGGCACTCTAAAATCTAAAAAGGCACCATTTCGTTCTTTCT
>NZ_JAROCC010000002.1:0-347069 GCF_030433715.1 Sporosarcina highlanderae
AAGAGAAATTCGAATAGCTCGAGTTTCTTGCTGGCATCATTTAAGATGTCAATTTCGAATCCGAAGATTCGTTTTGTCCCTTTCACCGACAGGGTCGGCTCCAGAACTTTATTTGTTGACGTTTTGCTGTTCAGTTTTCAAGGTTCATTTGTTGGTTGTTCTTATCGAGAAGAACTTTACCAATATAACATCTATCATCTATCGAGTCAAGTGTTATTTTTAAAATAATTGGAGCGGGTGAAGGGAATCGAACCCTCATCATCAGCTTGGAAGGCTGAGGTTTTACCACTAAACTACACCCGCGTATTATATTGTATTATATTATATGGCGCGCCCGGCAGGAGTCGAACCCACAACCTTCTGATCCGTAGTCAGACGCTCTATCCAATTGAGCTACGGGCGCTCATTGTATAAATAGAAGTTGGTGCGGTAAAGAGGACTTGAACCTCCACGGGGTAACCCCCACTAGGCCCTCAACCTAGCGCGTCTGCCATTCCGCCACTACCGCGTTAATCTGCGACATAGTTTATTATACAACTTTTATTTAAAATGTCAATAACTTTTTCAAAGAGAAAGTTAGGATGGTGAGCCATGCAGGATTCGAACCTGCGACCCTCTGATTAAAAGTCAGATGCTCTACCGACTGAGCTAATGGCTCGTGTTGTAATAATGCTTTGATGTTTGTTTTTAGCTCTTTGGTAAGAACTTGGATTGCTTCGGCATTAAAACCGTTTGCTCCTTCGCTTTAATACCTATAATGCTTTGGCATTAAAACCTTTTGCTCCTAATCCCTTGCGGGATTACTCGCAAATCATTTTTTTCGCTTCTCGAAAAAAATGATTGGCTGGGGTAGCTGGATTCGAACCAACGAATGACGGAGTCAAAGTCCGTTGCCTTACCGCTTGGCTATACCCCAATAATTTTTATGTGAACTTCATGTTCTTCAGTTAAGGCGCTTATTACGTTTACCCTTTTTACTATGAACCTAAACATGGAAGTTATACATTTTAAAAAGTGGTGACCCCTACGGGATTCGAACCCGTGTTACCGCCGTGAAAGGGCGGTGTCTTAACCGCTTGACCAAGGGGCCGTTTTTATTAATTTGATAAGGAGTTTCAAACTGTTTTGTTCGCAGCGCCTTATCGACTTTTCCTATTATAGACACCCCTATCCAATTCGTCAACAGTTTTATTCAAGTTTTTTTCAAAGAATATTAAGCAACCTCGCCAAGCCTTGATACAATAAGCTTGGCGTGGTTGTTAGGAAGGGATATTTATTATGTTACCTTTGCATTTCCCACATCTATATCTCCGCACATCCATTCTTCTCTTGCGCCTATATTCCAGGCCACATAATTTACATCTATATAGATGGATCTTTTTCGGTTTAGGATTTTCTGTTGTCATCGGTTTGCAATATCGTGGTGAATTCGTTGCCTTTAATAACTCTTTGAAGTCCGAGTCGCCGTGGCGATAGCCTTTTCCTTCCTGATGCAGATGGTAATGGCAAAGCTCGTGTTTGATGATTCCTATCAGTTCATCCCTATCATACAGTTCAAGGACGTTCGGGTTTATCTCAATGGAGCCGTCCTGAAGTTTATATCTCCCGCCTGTTGTCCGAAGCCTTGGATTGAAGGAAGCGATATGCGTGAATGGCTTTCTGAAAACCTCAATTGATAGATTCTGGACGAGTTGCTGCAGTTCTTGTTGTTGCATTTATCCGTTCACCCCGGCAATCATTTCCCCGCTAACGGGATCATCGTCAAGGAGATTCTTCCTTTATTCTTATCAACGCTTTCTACCCATACAGTAACTATGTCCCCTGACGCGACAACATCCAATGGATGCTTGACGAATCCTTTTTTAAGTTTCGAAATATGGACGAGTCCGTCTTCATGTACACCGATATCGACGAATGCACCGAAATCGACAACGTTCCGTACCGTTCCTTGCATTTCAAGCCCTTCATATAAGTCTTTCATATCAAGGACATCCGCCTTCAATAGTGGTTGGGGATATTCGTCACGGGGATCTCGATTCGGACGTTGCAATGTGTCGATAATATCATGCAATGTCACTTCTCCCACTTCCAACTTTTTCGCCAATGCCTTAACATCCAAGTTCGCAAGGGCATCTATTGCCTCTTGTTTACCAATCATATTTTTATCAATAGTAGCTTCAGCCAACACTTGTTCAGCTACCGAATAACTTTCGGGATGAAGTCCAGTTGAGTCGAAGCGATCCTTCGCCTCAGGGATTCGAAGGAAACCGATTGCTTGTTCATAGGTCTTCGCACCAAGACGTGGAACTTTTTTAAGTTGCGTCCGTTTTTCGAAGTGTCCTACTTCCTCACGCGCTTTTACAATATTTTCTGCAACGGTCTTCGAAAGGCCCGCTACGTATTGCAATAGTGAAGAGGATGCGGTATTTACATTGACGCCGACTCGGTTAACAGCAGTTTCAACGACGAATGAAAGTGATTCCGAAAGCTTTTTCCGTGCAACATCATGCTGGTATTGACCAACGCCGATTGACTCCGGATCGATTTTAACAAGTTCGGACAGAGGATCCTGCAACCTACGTGCGATGGAAACTGCACTTCGTTGTTCCACCTGGAGATCCGGGAATTCTTCACGTGCTTGGGATGATGCGGAGTACACACTTGCCCCTGCCTCATTGACAATAACATATGATACCGGATTGGAATTTTCCCTGATACAGTCAGCAATGAACTTTTCGGTTTCCCTTGACGCTGTACCGTTCCCGATTGCAATGATCGGGATATTGTATTTCTTGAGTAACTTTAGGATTGTTTTCTTGGAACCTTCTTTATCCGGCTTCGGCTGATGAGGATAAATGACAGATACCTCAAGCATTTTACCGGTTTCATCAATTACCGCAAGTTTACACCCGGTACGGAATGCAGGGTCGACTCCTAAAACCATTCTCCCTTTCAACGGGGGTTGCAATAGTAAGCTTTTCAGATTTTCCGAGAATACATGGATTGCTTGGGCTTCCGCCTTTTCCGTTAATGCCGTTCTTATTTCCCGCTCTACCGAAGGAGCGATTAGACGTTTGAATGCATCCTCTGCAGCTTCGCTCACTTGAGCCGCTGAAGGAGAATGTTGTTTTTTGATCAATGCCCGTTCCAGCCCCGAAATAATTCGTTCCACTGGAAAGGCGACGCTGACACGGAGTACTTCTTCCTTCTCCCCACGATTCAAGGCAAGTACACGGTGTGGCACAACTTTTTTCAGGGGTTCTTCATATTCATAATACATTTCATAGACACTACGCTCATCATCGGCATCTTTTTTCAATGCAGAAACGATCTGTCCATCAGACCACGCAAGTTTTCGCACATTTTCGCGAAGGGCTGCATCATCCGCAATCCTTTCCGCAATAATATCGCGAGCTCCTGCCAACGCTTCCTCGATGGATGTGATTTTCTTCTCTTCATTCAGGAAATTCACAGCAAGATCCTCAGGCTTTTCCTGACCAAACGCCATTAAGCGATCCGCCAAGGGTTCAAGTCCATTTTCAATCGCAATCATTGCCCTTGTTCGACGCTTCTGTTTGTACGGCCTGTACAAATCTTCGACTCTTTGGAGGACAGTCGCTTCCTCAATTTCTTTTCTTAATTCATCATTCAACTTCCCTTGTTCTTCTATTAACCGGATGACTTCTTCTTTTCGCTGTTCAAGACCTTTTTCATAATGATAGGCATCTTCGATTGCTTTGATTTGTACTTCGTCGAGAGATCCTGTCGCTTCTTTTCGATAACGCGCAATGAAAGGGACCGTATTGCCTTCGTCAAGTAGCGAAATGACATTGGCGGTTTGCTTTGCGTTTAAGCCCGCTCTTTTTGCTGTTGCTTCTATAATAGTATTCGTCATTCATTTCCACCCTTTCTTTCGTTGTTACCAGTTTACCATTTAACAGCTCATCTACTCCAATCCAACCAAAAAATCACCAAAAGAAAAACCTGCGCCATCATTGAAGAAGGCTGCAGGCTATAAAAGTTGCGTCGTCGCCGGCTGTTGCCGAGTCTTTGACGTAGTTGTACAATTCTAAAGCATTCGAGCTTTGTTTCATAGTTGCTTTTGGGCTTTTCAGCAATACTCCATCTGAATGGAGAAAGAAAAGGTCTCCGATATCGTAGTTGTATTTTTGTGTATTCATCTTTTGAGGTTTTCCCGATAAAAACCCCATAACCGGCAATGGATAAATCATCTTTTCACGACCATGTAGTATATACATGCGAACGTTGCCTATGCAGTTATACTCAATCGTACTTTCAACATAATTCACCCGAACAATCGCAACCGCCGCACCGCGTTTTTGGACCATTAATTCATTACACCGATTCATAAGATCATCGAGTGATTCATGATGATATTGTTCAAGGATTTTCGGGATGACCTCGGCGGATTGCCTCGCAACCACTCCATTACCCAAACCATCTGCTATCGCACAGATGAAGTAGTCCTTTTCCGAATGGAGGAAATACATATCACCCGATTCGTTATTCCCTTGTTTTGCAGCATTATAGACATAAGCTTCGACATATTCGTTTATGAATTTCTGCACTAAGAAGCACCGCCTGCTGCCATTATAGCCTCTTGCAGTTTTTTAATTGCTTTTCTTTGAAGTCTTGAAACATGCATCTGAGAAATGCCAAGGCGTTCCCCGGCTTCTTTTTGGCTTAGCTGCTCGATGTATGTATACTGGATAATCTGCCTTTCACGCTCCGACAACACATTTAGAGCATTTGCCACAACAAGGCGATGATCTGTTCTTTCATAACCATCATCAGATTCACCAATAATATCGAACAATGTCACCGTGCCACCTTCTGAATCCGCTTCTAATGTATGGTCCATCGAAAGCGCTTGATAGCTTCTACCCATCTCCATCGCTTCAAGTACTAATTCCTCGTCCGTTTCAAGGTATTCCGCTATTTCGCTTACGAGTGGCGATCGTTGCATTTCAATTGTTAACGTTTCAACGGCGGCTTTGATTTTCGGACCAAGTTCCTTGATACGCCTCGGAACATGGACTGCCCATGTCTTGTCGCGCAAAAACCTTTTAATTTCACCTACGATAGTTGGGACGGCAAAAGCTTCGAAACTGCGGCCCAAATCCGGATCATACCTCCGGATTGCACCTAACAGGCCAAGCATTCCTACCTGCACAATATCTTCGTGATATGGTTTCCCGTTAGAATATTTTCGTGCGATGGAATGTACAAGTCGTTCATAATGAAGGACAAGATTCGTCTGCGCATCATCATCATTCGTTTCTTGGTATTGTTTGATCCATTCTAAAACTTGCTCTTTTGTATCCGGCTTATGAGTTGGCTGATCGTTTGACATTTTCTTCGCCCCGCTCTCTGCCGAGATATTTAGTCATTAAGACTGTCACGCCCTCCTCATGATGAATTTTAACTTCATCCATTAGCGTCTCCATTAAATAAAGTCCTAGTCCTCCCTCGCGCTGGAACCGTTCTTCTGAAGTGGTGCTATATGGCCCGATATGTTTTTTTGTTTCTTCAAAATCGAAACTTGCACCGTGATCTGCAATCATTATTTCGAGGCGTTCTTCATACATAGCGCATCCTACAACAATTTCTCCATCTTCACTATCTCCGTATGCATGTTGGACTGCATTCGTGATCGCTTCACTGGAGGCAATCTTCAAATCTTCGATGTCGTCGTATGTAAATCCAAGACGGCTTGCAATTCCAGAGATCATAAGCCGTGCTACGCCAACGTATTGTGCCTTGGCAGGTATTTTGATTTCTATATAATCATATTGTGCCATCATTGTCCTCACTTTCCCTCATTTCAATATCGATAATTTCATCTAATCCAGTAATCTCAAAAAGCCGGTTCAATCTTCTGTTCAAACCAGTTATTTTCACATGCCCACCATTAGCAGTGACCGCCTTATAGAATCCGACGAACACTCCTAACCCCGTACTATCCATATAATCTACTTCCGACAAATCGAGTTGAGCCTTAAGTCCTTGTACGCTTTGCACGGTGGCAAGCCTTTCCTTCAGAACAGGTGCTGTAAATGCATCTATTTCGCCGACCACCTTAAAATATTGAACACTGTTGTCTTCCAGTATATTAACTTGTAAATTCATTTCTACACCCCGACTCTCTATTTTCATAGTAACTAAATTACTAACTTATTTAATACCCCCATATCCTAAAACTAAACCTTGTTTTACTTCTTTTTGAAGATAACAATCGTAAAGTCATCACTTAGTCTATGGTTTTGGGCTTCCGTTAAATTATTGTAAACATGTTCAGCAATTTGGCTTGCAGATTTCTCTTTCACTTCTAATAAAAGATTTTGGATCTCTTTCATCTCAATAAAACCTTCTTCGGTTCTCGTTTCGGTTACACCGTCTGTCATCATCACGATGAAATCACCTTCCTGCATGTAAACCGAACGCTCTTCGTAAACCGAATCCACCTTGACACCTAACAGCAACCCTTTCGCATCCAACTCCAAAAAAGTTCCTGTTTCATTGCTGAAATGCCATGCAGGTTCATGACCCGCTGAAGCATAGGAGAACATTTTGTTTTCCGAATTATATTTTCCATAGAACATAGATATGAACATTGAATCATCTACGCTTTTTTCAACAATGCGATTAATAGTGGACAGCGCTTTTCCCGGATTTGAATTTTCGCCTACCAGGCCGTCCATTCCGAATTTGATCATCGACATGCAAAGTGCAGCAGGAATCCCCTTCCCCATAACGTCAGCAACCGCTACACTCGATTCATGCTCACGATTGATAAAATGGACGTAGTCCCCGTTCATCTGTCTAGCCGGCTCGGAAATCCAGCCGACATCCAATCCCTCAACTATAGGGCTTTCAGTTTTCAAGAGGGTATTCTGAACTTTTGTAGCAACGTTCATTTCCATTTGAATGATTTCTTGTTTACGTATCAGGCTTTGGCGTTCGCGCAATGTAAACCCGTAATGGATCATCATCTCAATAAGAAAGTCCAGGGAATCCCATACTTCATCCTGCAATTCGGGGTGAAGTTCAAGAAGGGCTGTTTTATGTATACTAATGACATCTTCAGGGGCAATTTCCTTTTCAATGAAACGCCTGCTGAATTGTTGTCCTACATAAAGATCCTCTTCACTATGGCTTTCCAAATACTTTTTCAATATTTCTTTGTATTGTTTACCAACTACTTGTGGCATTCCCTTTCACCTCCTTAGTGGAGCCATTTAGTCGCCGTTATCGTAGTACCGTTGTTAGGTTCGGAAATAACTTTGAATTCATCCATAAGTCTTTTCACGCCAGGCATCCCGGCACCTAACCCGCCAGATGTCGAGAAGCCATCTTCCATCACTTTACGCAAATCAGGGATTCCCGGACCTTCGTCTGATGCAACGACTTTAATGCCATCCTTCCCGCCATCCGTCACTCTTTCAATTTCGATCCTACCTTTTCCTGCATACAAATAAATGTTCCTTGCTAATTCGCTGATTGCAGTTGTGATTCTTGCCTGGTCAACAGTTCCAAACCCTGCTTTTTTTGCCTCGTTACGCCCCAATTGCCTTGCAGCAACAATATCCCATTCCGTGATTATTTCTACAGAAGACCTTTTCATTGTCAGGCCTCCAATTCTTTATTAAGTTTATCCAACCCGTTTTCCAAATCCAATGCCGTCATTACATTATTTAACCGAATCCCTAACTCGATCAATGTAATGGCAACTGCTGGTTGAATCCCCGTAATAACGACCTTAGCGCCCATTAAGCCCGTCATATTGATAACATCCCCCAAGACTTTTGCGATAAAGGAATCAATGAAATCTATCGGAGTCAAATCGATCACTACCCCGAGAGCGGCTGTTTCATGCATTTTGTTCAATAAATCCTCTTGGAATTGGATCGCCGTCTGGTCATCCAATTCCCACTGGATGGATACGATAAGAACATCATTTAATTTCAAAATCGGAATACGGGTTTTCATTGTTCTTCCACCTCCACAATCGCTCGGTTAGTCAAGCCTAAGGCTGCTTGCATTCCTTTTTGTAATGTACTTTTCGTTGTGAATTCATGCAGGTTGATACCTAAAGCTACGATTGTCTGCGCAATTTCAGGACGAATACCTACAAGCATGCATTTCGCTCCAACTAAACGAACTGCATCCGCCGCCTGTATAATATGATGCGCTACCATCGTGTCAACGACAGGGACCCCAGTAATATCAAGCAATACTACTTCAGCCCGTTGGCTGACAACACCTTCAAGAAGATTTTCCATTATTAATTTAGCCCGTTCAGTATCGATTGTTCCGACAAGGGGCATTACTGAAATCTTTTCAAATACCGGAATCAAAGAAGCCGATAATTCTTGCAATGCTATTTTCTGTAAGCTAACCGTTCTTTCCCATTCTGTTGAGTAAGCATCTATAATGCTTTCCCTGAGCGGGTTAATCCAATTTTTAAACAGTTGATTAAAAGATTTAAAGTTTGCATCATTAATGATATGTTTTTCTTCAAGTAATTCAAATACGATATCTGAAAAATTATCGATTGCTTTGTTTACGAACTTAATCGCCCATCCGAAGCGTACGACTTTTTCGGTAAAATCATTTATTTTCTCAGTACTTGCAGCATCTGATTCATCTATATTCGATGTCATTAATTCCGCAAATTCCCTGCTTGTCTTTTCGATAAGATGATCAGGCATGAAGTGGAAAAATCGTTCTCCTTTTTCTTCCTTCATCGTTTTTATCCAGCGTTCAATAATTTCATCCATGTTTTGACGGATGCCTTCTACTGTGATTTTATTCATATCTTTGCAAGCCTCCCAAACTGATTAAGAATCCCTTGTCCCTATTGTACAGAAAAATGCGGATGTGGGCATCTATTTACATTTAGGTAAAAAATAAAAAACACTCCGGAATCTTAGATCCAGAGTGCTTTTCTATATGTATTCTAAAACTTGACTAAACCAAAACTTATTTCAAGTGCTTCATCTACCTGCTCCATCACTACTTCGTCCAAATGGGTGATTTTATCCGTGAGCCTTGACTTGTCGATTGTGCGGACTTGTTCGAGCAGGATGACAGAATCCCGCTCGAACCCATAGCGTTCCGCTTTGATTTCTACATGTGTCGGCAATTTAGCCTTCTGGATTTGTGCAGTTATCGCTGCAACAATCACTGTAGGGCTAAACCGGTTACCAATGTCATTCTGGATGACAAGCACCGGTCTCGTCCCTCCTTGTTCGGAACCAACGACGGGTGACAGGTCTGCAAAAAAGACGTCTCCACGTTTTATTGCCAACTTTTCATCCTCCGCTTACGAGACGTTCCATCGTACGCTGGGCTTCGAGTTCCGCATGCAAGCATTCTTTGGCGATTCTAAGGTTGATTTGCGACATTTCAACGTAGCCGACCATCATCGCTTCTCGGATTGTATCCGCTTCGCGACCAGTCACGTACCGCTTTGTTGAAACATAAACGAATTCTCCACGCTCCGGCTCTTGATGAACGGCCGTATGTTCATTTTCATTTATATTCCTTTTTGGAACCTTTATGATTTTGACATTTTTTTCGCGCACTACTAGCACCTCCGACAGACCCCGTTCCCTCGATCGATTCTATTCAAGTCTATCTTACCATTGAAGTTCGACAATGAGAAGACAAAGTAGGGTTTTTATTGACAAGAATCTTCAAATAATGTGGTCATTTGTCGAAAGCCGGAACAGTATCATCTTATCCATGAGAGGTTCAATATATTCTTGGTACACGTCTTGCTATTGTTACTGCGATTTCGTATGGAATCGTTCCGAGGCGGTCCGCCCATTCTTCCATTTTTATTTCTTCATTGCCTTGGCGACCAATCAATGTTACTTTCTCGCCGACTGGCATTTCACATGGAAGTTTCACCATGCATTGATCCATGCAAATGGTGCCGACAATCGGCATCCTTTCACCCGCAATGAGAACTTCCTGGTTTCGGAGTCCACGTTTAAGCCCGTCCGCATAACCAATCGGCAAGGTTCCGATCCATTCACTTTGCTCCGTTTCGTATGCCCCGCCATAGCTGACCCCACTACCCTTTTCAAGGAACTTCACATAAGCAAGTTCTGTTTCCAATGTGAATGACCTCTTCAAATCGAATGGTAATCTTGTTTCAACATACCGAGATGGTGGGATTCCGTACATGCCGATGCCAAAACGCACAGCATCAAGCGCATAATCCGGATACAACAAAGCAGCTGCGCTATTCGACGCATGGATATGCTTTGGTCGTTCTGGGAATGCATCCACCAAATCCATAAAACGATTGAATTGCACTTCCGTCTTTTTGGAATCCTCTTCATCTGCACAGGCAAAATGTGTGAAGGCCCCTTCAAGACGAATCGCCGTTGTCCCCTTGATCACATCTACAAGATCATTTAATGATTTTTCATCCCTCAGCCCAATCCTACCCATTCCACTATCTATTTTTACATGCACTTTTAAGGAAAAACCTGAACCGATTTTCAGGATGGCCTCACGTAGCCATTCAGTATCCGAGACAGTAATATGAATCCCTAACACCGCTGCCTTATCTGCAACCTCCACGGGCGAGGGCCCCATGACAAGTATGTCCGCGGTTATACCCCTATTCCTTAAATCGACAGCCTCTTCCAGCGTGGCGACTGCCAACATCATAGCACCGGCGTTAATAGCTGTTTTCGCCACTTCAAACGCGCCATGGCCATAGCCGTCCGCTTTCACGACAGCTATGACCGAGGTGCGGGAAGGTAAATATTGCTTAAGACTTTTAATATTATCCCTGATTGCCTGTAAATCGATGATTGCCTTTGTCGGACGGTAATTTTCCATAGTGACCCCTCGATTGTAGGTTAATGTTTCTATCTATTATCAATCTGCAGGCCACCTCCGTCAATTAAACTTATTTGCTATTTTCCGGATGCATAGATGAAGCAACCGTTATCAATTCATCCGCTGTCAATGTGGATGAGGCTACGAAAAATGCCACTCCATTTTGTTCCCAACGGATTGAGTTTTCCGTTAAAGCGGCAACTGCGAAACCAAGGTCCACCGGATCCCCTTCGACTGATACCGCTACAAGATCGTTAGGGGCAGATGCCGGTTCTTGGATAACGACAAACTCCTTATCTCCGCCTCCATACGTCATGAATGTTCTCGTACCATTTTCGACCTCTACTGATTCCTCTTCAAGAACAGTTCCGTTCCAGTCAAGGTTCGGGTAGTACTTCATGCCTGTTTTTCCATCTCCCGTTGACTGTGGTTTTTTCTCAGATTTAATTTCTTCCATGTCGACCTGATAGTCCGACGCTTTATGCTCAACACCAAGTGTTATCTTTTTAAATGTCACACGGATTTTTTCATCCTTGTTATCATCCATTACAGACACAAACTTTGGAAGTAAGGTTTTCTTATCAATGTGAATCTGTTGAAGCGGTAAAACCTTCTTATGATTATTCCTGGAGGCCGTTTCGAATATATACGTCTTATCCTTCTCTTCCATCGTTGCGTTCTTATCCGCTTTAATGTCATCGGATAATGTGCCGATTAAATACGGCATGCTGTTTTGTGTCGGCCAATCACTTTGGAATTTATATGTTTTTCCAAGAGACGGCGTAATAACAAATACACCTTCTTCATTTCTGACGATCATTTGTGATTCCGAGCTGCCCGCTTGCGTTACATTGACTTTGTAAAAGTCGGGCTTCGTATGCCAAACGACAACATCATACATCCGCGGCTCGGAGCCCGTCTTTATTTCCATCGTCGCCTCCAATTCGTACCCTTTTGCCTCGTTCCACTTACCACTAAGCTTTTTCATGACGTCCTCTTTCGATGGTGATCCACATGCTGCAAGAAGTACCATGACTGCAACTAGCATTAAAACAAAAATTCGGCTACGCATTCAGTTCATCCTTTCTCATTTCAATCGGGTAGGTCATCTTATGAGAGTGGACAGTCATTTATGCGAGCTTGTTCAATTTGTATTTATTATTTCACTAAAACAACCTGCGCAGCTGCTACTGTTTGCGTATGTGTTATTGACACGAATCCTGCCACTTCCATATCTTTGAAGTATAAAATCGGCTTTCCGGACGGTGCCGGCAATATTTCTATCTGTTCAAATCGGCACTCTTTCCCAATCCCCGTTCCCCTCGCTTTGGCAAATGCCTCTTTTGCCGCAAAACGTCCTGCTAAAAACTCAGTTCGCCGGTGAGCCGTTTGTAACGTTGCATATATTTCTTGTTCACGAGCGGATAGGATCCTTAATCGGAATTTATCCGATGCGGTGTCCAGTCTAAAGATCCGATCTAATTCCACGATATCCAAACCGATTCCTTCTATCATGTATCTATCCCCTTTCAAGGTAAGTTTTTGGTACTTCAGACTTCTTATCCGATTGCAAACTATGTATAATGAATCCAAAGGTAAGGTGAAAAAATGTTTATCAGAACAGAAAGTTTTTCCCAATATATTCGTCTATATCCATTTGTAACTGCATTGTTAGCAATTAACATCCTTGTTTTCATCGTAACTGGTTTGCCGATACAAGCGAGCCGGGAGTTGTATTATTCAGGTGTCGGCGTCAACTATTTGATTTCCGATGGTGAATGGTGGCGGCTCATTACGCCGATGTTTTTACATGTCGGACTCATGCATCTTCTATTTAATATGTTTTCGTTGTTCATCTTCGGTCCCGAACTTGAACGGGTAGCGGGAAAGATGAGATTCTTGACGATTTACCTTCTCTCGGGGCTTTTCGCAAATGTTGCCTCATTCTTCCTTGGCGGATGGGATTTCTCCCATGTCGGGGCGAGTGGCGCGATTTTCGGCATTTTCGGTGCATTCGGAGCCCTTGTGCATTATACGAAAAAGGCATTCCCTCAATTACGCCAAATCATTTTGCCGATTATCGTTATTAGCATTATCATGACCTTCCTTCAACCCGGCGTCAATGTCATCGGCCATATTGCGGGTCTAATTGTCGGGTTCATAATCGGGTTGAGTTACTTCCATCCGAAGAGAATTATTAGCTGGAGATAATATATAAACAGGTGAAGGGGATGTTAATAGCCCCTTCACCTGTTTTATTAGTTTATAATCTCTTTATCCACAATCACTTCACTTGTCTTCTTACCCTTCTCGTACCAATCCAAAATCATCTCTGCATCCTCAACATCCATGTGCTGAACAGTGGCCTGGTAGCTGCCCATGCCGGATTTGACATTAACTAAAATAGTCGCGACCCCTTTACGTCGATGGAAGTAGCTTTGTTTCATCTCCATTGACTGTATCCTTTTTTTCATCGTGTAGGCTGTCTGCAAGCTAAACGTTCTGAAACGCATAATCAGTTGATGATCAACAATTTCATATGCCGCGGAACGATGTTGCCATATACCGTACGCTACGATGACAGGTATGATAGCGAGTGAAAATAGTCCATAAGGGAAAAAGAAATAAATTAGTGCCCCGATTACAGGCAACATCCACACGAAATCGATACGGTAATAATAAGGACGTCCTTTTGATGTCGGCTTTTTTGAGGGTTCTTCTAAATATAATTCAGGGAATATTTCGCTTAAATATGTTTCCACTTCACTTCTTTTGACGAGTGGGAATAAATTAATCCTAGAGCTTTCTCCAACTCCCCCACCCGCACTATGGATTTTCACGGAAACATAACCGAATACTTTCCGGAATGGGTTTTCGATGAGAACTACGCTTTGGATCCGTTTCAACGGGACGGTCACCCTTTTCTTCTCGAGTAACCCTCTTGTAATGATGATATCTTCCTTGTCCAAGGAAACTGTAAAATTATAATGGGAAAGGAAGGTCATCCCTACGGATAAAATCCAAACACCTAACAATCCAAGAAACACTGCTATCGCGACGATTAATACACCAAATTTGATAAATGCGGAAATCTCCTCATACATCCATTCAAACGGTATTAGATCCGCGAATTGGGACATAAAGATGGCGACCCCCGATAGAATGACCCCTATACCGCCTGATGTCGTTGCGAGTATCAATAAATCTTTTGTCGACATCGAGAAGATCTTTCGCACTGAAACCGTCTCTTCAACCGGAACTTCCCAACTGTCATCAGCAAGAAGAGTCACTTCCCCTTCAACAACCGGTTTTTCCTTTTTCCGTTTTTTTGCCTCTGCAAGCTCGATTTTAATACGTTCAGCAGCTACCTTCGTAATGGCAGTCAATTCACCTTCCGCCTTCTTCATCGAGGAGCCACCTGCTGTTTCCACCTTCACCTTGACAAGTCCAAACGGTCTGTGGAAAATCCCTTCAGTATAATCAAGGCTTTGAATTCTATCAAAAGGAATATAACGTTTCTTTTTGACGAACAAACCCGATTCAATCCGAAGCTCGTCATCTTCGAACCAATACTCGAACCGTTTCCACTTAATAATTCCGCTTACGAATAAACTTATGATCAATACTCCAAAGATGATAAAAGACAAATACTCAAAATACCACGGTCCCGTTCCGCCGCCTTTCCAGCCATTCGCAAATACCAGGACGACGAGGGGAAGAATTGCCTCTTTCATTGTTTTTAACATTTCAATAATAGCAGTTATCCAATGTAATTTATAACGTTGTTGTTCAGACATCGTCTTCCGCCACCCTTGCAAGTACCGAAATCCTTCCACGTAGTTCATCCGCTTCCGCCATTATCAATGCAGGAATTGTATGAACTGTGGCAGCTGTAGAAATCGAGATTTCCGCCAGCCCATATTTCCTTAGAATAGGTCCTTGTGATGTATCGACATGCTGGACCCGCACCATCGGGATCAACGTTCGTTTCACGATGAATATCCCATGTTGCAACTCAATTTCAGAGTCCCTCACCTCATAACGCCACCGCATCCATCGGACTTTCGGGAATAAAATAATAAGTAAATAACCGATTATCAAAAGAAACACGGTTTCAACAGCATAAATCCACCAAGGCCCCTCCAAAAAATAGGTCAGCACTCCGCCGCCAATTGCTAACACCGCAAGGATAATCGTTTGAATCAAGCCATACAATCTCCATACTTTCAAACCTTTTTTAGAAATCCTATTTGCCGGTTGTGATCTCATTCCCCTACCACCTCTTTCTATCTTCCTATTTTATACGTTTAGCCTACAAAAATGTTTCACTAAAAGAAAAAACCTCCGAAGATGATGTCTCATCAACGGAGGTTTTATGATTATCTTTCTGTTCTGCCGCCTTTTGAACGGTCTCTGCGACCATCGCGGTCACGGCTGCTACGGCGTGAACCACCGCCACCGCTTCCATATCCACGACCGCCACCGAAGGAACGTCCGCCGCCACGGCTGCCTTTAAAGCCGCCACGGTCACGGGATTGCGTTTTGCGATTAGGCAATGGACGCTCTTCCGTAATTTTTACCGGAGTATCATCTGGTTCTTTCGTTAATGATCTAATTGCAGCTGCAACGATTTCTTTCGCATCAAACTTCTCAAGAAGTTCTGAAGCCAATGGCAAGTAGTCATTTAAATTGTTTTTCGCAATAAGCTCTTCCAATTGTTCCACAGCAAGGCGTTGCTGACCGATCAATGCTTCGTCTTCTGTCGGCGGCTGAAGTGGAGTCATCCGCTTCTTAGTCGTTTCTTCAACGACACGGAGGTAACCCATTTCGCGCGGAGTTACAAATGTGACTGCCATACCGCTTTTGCCCGCACGACCTGTACGGCCGATACGGTGAACATAGCTTTCCGGATCTTGTGGAATATCGAAGTTGTATACATGCGTTACGCCTGAAATGTCCAATCCACGAGCTGCCACATCTGTTGCAACAAGGATATCGATTTTATTATCTTTGAATTGGCGAAGAACCGACATACGCTTCGCTTGCGTCAAATCTCCGTGGATCCCTTCAGCAAGGTAACCGCGGATGCTTAATGCGTGCGAAAGCTCATCAACACGGCGCTTCGTGCGTCCGAAGATGATTGCAAGTTCAGGTTGGTGAACGTTCAACAAACGTGAAAGGACATCGAACTTTTCCCTTTCTTGCGCTTTTACGAAGAACTGGTCAATGTTTTCGACTGTCATTTCCTTCGATTTGATTTTCACGATTTCCGGCTCTTTCATGAATGTTTCTGCAATCTTGCGGATTGCAGGAGGCATTGTAGCCGAGAAAAGAAGTGTCTGGCGTTCTGCTGGAACAGCTTCCAAAATTGTATTGATATCTTCGATGAAGCCCATGTTCAACATTTCATCCGCTTCGTCAAGGACAAGCGTCTGTACGTTGTTCAATTTCAATGTTCTACGGTTGATATGGTCAAGGATTCGTCCCGGAGTTCCGACAATAATTTGTGGATTGTTGCGTAAAGCTCGAATTTGTCGTCCGATTTCTTGGCCGCCGTACACAGTCAAAACACGCGCGCGTTTTCCATAACCGATTTTATAGATTTCTTCGGATACTTGGATTGCCAATTCACGTGTAGGTGCGATAACAAGGGCTTGCACTGATGGGTTGTTCACATCGATCTTTTCGATGATTGGAATCCCGAATGCAGCTGTCTTACCAGTACCTGTCTGCGCTTGACCGATTACATCACGGCCTTCCATGCCGTATGTGATCGTACCTTCTTGAATCGGTGTTGCTTCTTCAAATCCCATGCGCAGCAATGCATTTTGTGTGGATTCACTGATGTTAAGTTCTGAAAATTTCGTCAAACTTCTCAATCTCCTTTGATTTCTTCATTTAGCAATTGGTTACATTTGCAAATGAAAGCACGGCAAATTCGAGCCTTAAACTTCTATGGGAACGTTTCCGATATTTTTGATTCTCTGTAGTGGGCAAAAGTTCAAAGGGGCTTGAACTTCATAAATTTCAGAGGCAATAGTGAAAAGGAAAGCTGGTCTTTGCCGGTCGGTTTATTTGAAATGAGGCAAGTGACTATAAACCGTTTTATTCAAAAAAAAGTACTCTTCGCCACCGGAAGAGTCACGTGTAAATGTATCCAATACTCATAGTAGTTTATCACGGTCGTGCTTTATCCGCAATCATTCCGCATTATAAAGTAATAATCAGATTTCGCACTGGCCTTTTCTCATGAATTCATAAACGTGTGGAAACCATTCAAGATAATCATCACTGTAGCAAATATGGTGCTTCCCTTTTTCAGAAACGATCAATTGCTTTTGTACAGAGCCAAGGGAACGCAATAAATGCTCACCCGTCGAAAACGGGACAATTCCGTCTCTTTTCCCTTGCACAACACAAACGGGAGTAGTGATTTTACCGTAATACGGCTCCACCATTTTGACGACACGTAAAAATTCCTTCGTTGCATGCAATGGTGTATTCCGTAATTTATATTCATACAAATGGTAAAACGTGTTCGGTGGATAGTTTTTTGTCACCGACTCTGACAACATGACCGCCATATCTTCAAGTAGGATTCGCGGACTGATGTACTTGGCTGCAGCACTCAGCAGTACAAGCTTATCGATCGGGTAGCGAAGCGCTAAATACAGTGCAATGATACCGCCCATCGAAAAGCCGACAACAATGACTCGGTCAACCTCTTTCCTCAATCGATTCAGGCCAAGCTCAGCCTCCATCATCCACGCTTCCGCCGATGCTTTGCCCAAATCCATCGGGAAGTCATGCCCTGGCAACACCGGAATCTGAATGGTCCAGTCTGTCCTCTCCTTCAAATAGTCGATGAGAGGACGGACTTCAAAAGGACCTCCAGTGAACCCGTGGAGAAATAATACACCCGTTTTCACGCGTCTATTACGCCGTTCATGATTTTTTCAAGAGCCATTCCCCTTGACCCTTTCAATAAAATAATCGAGTCTTTGTCGGTGGATTTCACAAGTTCTTGAATAAGCGGGTCATAATTGTCTTCCGACCAAATAATCTTTGATTCGTTCCCGGTTTTCTTCAGCTCATCGTAAAGCCATTTCATTCGCGGTCCAAATAAAAGGATCCCCTTCAATGGTATTTTGGTGAGCTGATGGGCAATCGATTCATGGTAAGTCCGTTCATTATCGCCAAGTTCTAACATATCTCCTAAGACAGCCCATTTTTCAGGACGCAACTTTGTCTCTTGCAAGAAGGCAAGTGCCGCTTTCATGGACGTCGGTGCAGCATTGAAAGCATCATTGATGAAAAGGGCACCGCATTTTGAAATAACAGGTTGCATTCTCATATCTGTAAGGCTTGCTTTTTGAAGTGAAGTGCGAATCTGTTCTTGGCTAAGTCCCAATTCATTCGCAATCAGAATTGCCGCCAATGAATTTTTCACCTGATGTGCGCCGAAGACAGGGATAGTGAAACTGCCCTCGACTTCACCAGCAACCGTGAAATCGCTCCCCTCGTCACCGGACTCCATATCGATAATCGAAAGATCTAAAGCTCGTGTATAACCAAAAGTCACAGACTGTAGTGACGGGTGGGATTTAACAAGAGTCTGTAATAGCGGCTCATCTCCATCGAAGAATAGTTTGCCATCTTCCTGCAAGCCATCGATGATCTCGAATTTAGCCTTTGCGATTCCCTCACGTGAACCAAGATCTTGCATATGTGCTTCCCCAATATTTGAAATGACTGCATAATGCGGCTTCGCCAACTCCGATAAGAAGGAAATTTCACCGAAACCGCTCATACCCATTTCAAGAACAGCAATATCCGTATCCTCTTCCAAAGAAAGAATCGTCAAAGGCAGGCCTAACTGATTATTAAAATTACCTTCTGTTTTCTTTACCTTGAAATAAGGTGTAAGGACGCTTGTGATCAAATCCTTTGTAGACGTTTTGCCATTTGATCCTGTGACGCCTATAAATTTACATGTAAGTTCATTTCTGTACGCACGTGCAAGTTGCTGAAGTGCAATTTCAGAATCATCGACAAAGATCAAAGGCAAGTCTGTTGGCGCCCCCGGTTCATCCTTCAGCCATAAAGAAGCGGCCGCTCCTTTTTCAAATGCTTGTCGGACATATTGATGTCCATTCACCAGTTCACCACGGAACGGGATGAATAAGTCCCCTTTCTCCAACGTTCGCGTATCAATCGAAGCCCCTGTCACGATTGCCCCTTCCATATTCTGCCCTTCAGCTTTCAGCCATCCTGTAAGTTCAGTCAATTGTCTTTTCATGATCCATCACACTCAATCCATTGTATATTGTATCTGTTTCTTTTCCTCATGACGGTCCAATGCAAGTTCTATTAGTTGGTCAATCAATTCAGGATAGGAAATGCCCGTATTTTGCCAAAGTAGCGGGAACATACTTGTCGGTGTGAATCCTGGCATTGTATTTACTTCATTGATTAGCACTTCATCCTGATCTGTTACAAAAAAGTCAGCCCGAACAAGCCCTGAGCAATCGAGAACTTTGAATGCGCGTATCGCCATTTCCTTCAATGTCGTTTCGACAGCATTCGTGACCGGTGCAGGTATGAGTAATTCCGTATTGCCGTCCTGATATTTCGCTTCATAATCGTAGAATGCAGCGACAGGTTTAATCTCACCAAGGACAGAGCATTTAGGATCATCATTCCCTAAAACAGCTACTTCTACTTCTCGAGCTGAGACACCTTGCTCAACGATAATTTTACGGTCGAATTTCAAAGCGAACTCAACTGCCGCAATCAGGCTTTCGTGATCCACAGCTTTACTAATCCCTACACTTGAACCTAAATTTGCAGGCTTAACGAACATAGGAAAGGTCAATTCGCTCTCCATTTTTCGGATCCAGTGATCTTGATCCTTCCTCCACTCTGAACGGATGAAATAGACATAAGGAACTTGCTTCAATCCGACATGGGCGAAAAGCTGTTTCATGATAACCTTATCCATGCCGGCTGAAGACGCAAGTACTCCATTTCCTGCGTAAGGTATATTCATCACTTCAAACAGACCTTGTACCGTTCCGTCCTCCCCATTCGTACCATGCAATAGTGGAAGGATGATATCCGGCATGTCATTCCCATTCAGGAAGTCATCAATGCAATCCGGCTTTTCCACATCTTTTTTAAAACGCAGTTGTTCGATGGTTTCCGCTGGTGCAAGGAGTGGCTCCCCTTTCCTCCACTCACCTTCGTATGTTATATAGACTGGTATCACTTCATATTTTCCAAAGTCAATCGCATTTGTCACTGCTCTGGCAGTCGATAGGGATACTTCATGCTCCGCGGATTTCCCGCCGTACACAATACCCAGTTTCTTTTTCATATTTCTCCCTCGCTAACCGTTAGATTTCGTTATTATAGTTTACCATGAAAACTTTATTCCGATTAAGAAAATGCATAGTATAGAAGGACCTTTTTCTTTTAGGAACCTACTATTCTTAATGGCGTCCTTTGAAGGACATGATTAAGTCTGCTTTATACGTTATACTCTATATATATTTGTGTAGTGTAACAGAAAAGGTGATTTCTTTTGGATTTACAAAACAGACCGTCCGACCGTTTCGATTGGACGCTTGCTTTCATATTGGCCTTGCTTGCAATCGTCGGGTTTTTCGCCATTGCCTCTGCCCAAACCGCAGAACAGTACGGTCCTATCAACTTTGCATTTCTTCAATTCAGATGGTACATCGTCGGCATGGCCATCGTTGCCGTCACCATTTACTTGGAGCCCGAACAATATAAGAAACTCGCCTGGCCCCTTTACGGTATGGGAGTCCTCCTGTTGTTCTTCCTTATGGTTGCTCCTGGAGGTGTAGGCCAAATTGCGGAAATCAGGCTCGGTGCAAAAAGATGGCTAAACCTTCCGATGATCGGAAGGATTCAACCCTCTGAATTCATTAAGACATTTTTCATTTTAGGGATGGCACGCCTCGTTAGCAAGCATCAAGAGGTCCACTTGGTAAATACGATAAAAACTGATTTCATTCTATTAGGGAAAATTGCTATTACTTTAATCGTTCCGCTATTCTTCATCGTAAAGCAGCCTGACTTGGGTACATCATTGGTATTCATCGCAATTACGATGGCAGTCATTCTCGTTGCCGGAATTTCATGGAAGATCATCGTCCCCCTTTTCACAGGCGGCGCTGTTTTAGGTGGAAGTTTGCTTTGGATGGCAATTTATGCGCAGGACTTCATGGAGAAATTAGGCTTTGACCGTTATCAATTCCGCCGCGTCTATTCATGGCTCGACCCCTATTCCTATCCATCAGATGAGGGATATAATCTTATCCAGGCGATGTTGGCAGTGGGTTCAGGTGAATTGTCCGGTAAAGGTTTTCTTGGTCGTGAAGTATATATTCCCGAAAACCATACTGATTTCATCTTCAGCGTGATTGGAGAGGAATACGGATTTATCGGCGCAAGCATTGTCATTTCCCTTTATTTCATCCTTATCTACCATTTAACAAAAGTTGCACTTGAGTTGAAAGATCCTTTTAGTGTATATGTATGCACGGGAGTTATCGCGATGATCGCCTTTCATGTTTTTGAAAACATCGGGATGAATATCCAGCTTCTCCCGATAACAGGAATTCCATTGCCATTCATCAGTTACGGCGGCAGCTCGCTCTTTAGCAACATGCTCGCAATCGGCTTGATTTTCAGCATGAAATTCCACCACAAGACGTATATGTTTGATTCCGAAGATGAATGAAATAATAAATGCAAGATTTTACAATTAATAAATGCGTACAAACGAGCAATTTTCCGTTATACTTATACTCTGGTTTTCAAGCAAATAAACTTATATAAGGTGAACCTTGTGAAAATAGATAATAAACCCGTAGATCGTTTCGATTGGCCACTGGCATTCATTCTTCTTCTGTTTGGCACAATTAGCATCGTTGCCATCGCTTCTGCCCAAACAACAGGACAATACAATATAAACTTCATCCCATCCCAAATCCAATGGTACGTCGTAGGATCAATCATTATTGCGATGACAATGTATTTGGAACCGGAACAATACAAGAAAGCAGCCTGGATCATCTATGGCGGAGGAATACTCCTTCTTGTTACGCTCTACATTTTGCCTGATAGCATGGAACTTGTTGCCCGCCGGAATGGAGCGAAAAGCTGGTTCCACCTTCCAGGCCTTGGCAGCATCCAGCCGGCTGAATTCATGAAAACATTTTTCATCATTGGTTTAGCCCGCACGATTACTAAACACCATGAGCGCTACTTGGAAAAAACTTTACAATCGGATTTTCTATTGCTTGGTAAAATCGTAGCAGTTTTCATCATTCCATTCGCTTTCATCATGCTACAACCCGATTTAGGAACAGGACTCGTCTTCATCGCCATCACCGTTGCGTTAATCATCGTCGCGGGTATCACATGGAAAATAATACTTCCGATTTTCGCTGGAACCGCCACTCTTGGTCTTACTCTTCTCTGGATGGCACTTTACGCTCAGGAATTTTTGGCGAAGTTCGGTTTCAAACCTTACCACTTCGAACGGATTTACTCGTGGATTGACCCCTACTCGTACGCATCTAACGAAGGGCGTCATCTTATCACATCTCTTAATGCGATTGGCTCTGGAGAAGTTTTTGGTAAAGGATTTAAAGGGCGGGAAGTATATGTTGCTGAAAGTCATACCGATTTCATTTTCAGCGTAATCGGCGAGGATTGGGGATTTGTCGGCGCAAGCCTTGTCATCTGCCTTTACTTCTTCCTGATCTATCATATGACGAAAATTACACTTGAACTCAAAGATCCTTTCAGCACATATATCTGTGCAGGCATTATTGCAATGATCACATTCCATGTATTTGAGAATATCGGCATGACGACACAGCTCCTGCCGATTACGGGAATCCCGTTGCCATTCATCAGTTACGGGGGCAGTTCATTGATGGGCAACATGCTCGCAATTGGGCTTGTATTCAGCATGAAGTTCCATCATCGGACGTATATGTTCAGCTCAGACGACGATGAATGAACTAAACAGCTTCAAAAACGCATAAATTGCTGTATTCACGCATAACTTTATCTATAGAAGCATAAACCCCATTATTTACGCATAAGTCGGTACAAATGCTCATAAATCATTTTATTCACGCATAAATCAATTCAAAAACGCAATAAAAATCTCCCGCATAGCAATTATGCGGGAGATTTTTTTATGACTGTATTTGCGGGTCATTTACAGGTGGCGCGAGGGCTTTCAGCATTTCCAAACGGGATTTCGTAGCTGTTGCCGAAACACCCAACTTCGCCAAGTTGGAGATGATTTTTTTCAAATCAACCTTTTCATTCGCCATCTTTTCCACCTCGACCTTTCTATATAATGTTGACGTGTCGTAGCTTAAGTAAGTTTCATCGGCATGAAATTCATGCCAATTGTCATCTATACACATCATACCACTCCTGTCCACTTTTAAATCTTTCAATTCTGTTACAAATTGTTCGCTTTGTGTAAATACTTTATACATGTTTCGAAAATAAAGCTTGCATCCCGATAAACCAGCGAAAATTAAATAGTCAGGCTTTCTTATTGACATACCCTCCAAGGGTACCTTAAGATGAACAAGAAGGAGGCGGTTCGATGACTAAAGACTTGATGAATGACACGAAGGATGGACAAACGAAAATTTCCTGCAGGAGAAGCCATCATCCCGATGACGTGAAGACGAATCTCATACATCGATTAAATCGGATCGAAGGTCAAATCCGCGGCATTAAAGGAATGATTGAAGCGGATATTTACTGTGATGACGTCATTACACAATTATCGGCAACCCAATCTGCTCTGAATAGTGTTGCCAGGGTTTTGCTTGACGGTCATTTGAAAGGCTGTGTCAAAGATCGTCTCGCAGAAGGCGATGATGAGGTGCTTGATGAACTTATCGTCACGATTACAAAATTGATGCGAAAATAAGGAGGAAAAAATCATGGCAGATAAAGCAGTTTTAAATGTAAAAGGAATGTCTTGCGGACATTGTGTAAAGGCAGTAGAGGATAGCGTCGGCAAATTGACAGGAGTAAATGCAGTTAGCGTCAACCTATCAGAAGGTACAGTTGCTGTCGATTTCGAAGGCGGTCAAACAAGCGTGCAACAAATTACTGAAACAATTGAAGATCAAGGATATGACGTTGTCTGACTGCGGATTTCCGCAGTTTCTTTTGGATTTCTATATACCCCTATAGGGTAATAAACAATAGAGAAGGTGCATAGAATGAGTGAAGTGAAAAGAGATATTACCATTACAGGAATGACATGCGCCGCTTGTGCAAATCGGGTAGAGAAAGGGCTGCAACGCATGGACGGCATCGACTCAGCCACCGTCAACTTCGCCACTGAGAAGGCAGCCGTTTCATTCGATGATGAAAAGGTTGATATTCAAGCTATCCAGGAAAAAATAAAGGCTTTAGGATATGACACTGTCAAAGAAGAGGCCGACTTTCAAATTTCCGGAATGACATGTGCGGCATGTTCCGCGCGAATCGAAAAAGGGTTATCCCGCATGGAAGGCGTCCAGTTAGCGACTGTCAATTTGGCGCTTGAAACAGGAAAAGTTGAATACGACCCTTCCGTTATTAAAGCTTCCGATCTTATTGCCAAGATTAAAAACATGGGGTATGACGCCGAATTGAAGAGCGAAATACCTGAAGGAACAGAAGATCATCGTCAGAAAGAAATCCGACATAAAACAAGATTGTTTTATATTTCCGCGGCCCTTTCCCTTCCGCTTCTTTGGACGATGTTCTCTCACTTTTCATTCACATCTTGGATGCCTGTTCCAAATTGGCTAATGAATCCTTATGTGCAATGGCTACTTGCGACACCCGTACAGTTCGTCATCGGATGGATGTTTTATAAAGGGGCTTTCTTTGCTTTGCGCAATAAAAGCGCCAACATGGATGTGCTTGTTGCACTCGGTACATCCGCCGCCTATTTCTATTCGGTCTATTTAGTATTGATTGGTTCCAATCACGGACTTTATTTCGAAACAAGTGCTGTATTAATCACGCTTATTTTACTTGGGAAAGTATTCGAAGCTCGTGCAAAAGGACGTTCTTCGGATGCCATTAAGAAATTAATGGGCTTGCAGCCTACAATGGCGATTATTGAAAAAGACGGCGAGATTACTGAGATCCCAATTGATGACGTCCAAATCGGAGATGTCCTTGTCATTCGCCCTGGCTCATCCATTCCTGTTGATGCTGAAGTGATTGCTGGGGAATCTGCAGTGGATGAGTCAATGTTGACCGGCGAAAGTTTACCTGTCGATAAAAAGGTCGGCGATGCTGTATTCGCGGCCACTGTGAATTCAAATGGATCTTTACGAGTCCGTGCGAATAAAATCGGCAAGGACACCGTACTATCGAACATCATTCGAGTTGTTGAAGAGGCCCAAGGTTCGAAGGCCCCTATCCAAAGGCTTGCCGATCAGATATCAGGCGTGTTCGTACCTATCGTGGTTGGCATAGCTGTCGTTACGTTCTTAGTTTGGTATTTCGTCGCTTCACCAGGCAATTTTGCAGAGGCGCTAACTGCGATGATAGCAGTTCTCGTAATCGCCTGTCCTTGTGCACTTGGACTTGCGACTCCGACTTCTATTATGGCAGGTTCCGGCCGTGCGGCAGAGCAAGGGGTTTTATTCAAAACTGCTGAAGCGATGGAACAGACGAAAGCGGTTGACACGGTCGTGTTGGATAAAACCGGAACGATTACAAAAGGCATTCCGGAAGTGACAGATTTTCTTGTCGCTGAAAATGGGGATCGCAGACAGCTAATAGCCTATGCGGCGGCTGCGGAAAGTGATTCCGAGCATCCGGTTGCAAAGGCGATCACGTCTTTTGGATTAAATGAAGTTGAGAAATTGCCTGCGAATGAACAATTCGAAGCAATTATAGGACACGGTATCCGAAGTGTAATCGAAGGATCAACAGTATTCATGGGCACTCGGAAATTGCTTGCCGATGAAGGTATTGAATTGAATGTAGATACTTCAGATGTTGAAAAGCTTGAAAATGAAGGAAAGACAGTCATGTATATGGCAGTGGATGGCACGCATCTTGCGACGATTGCAGTAGCTGATACTTTGAAAGAGACTTCCAAACAAGCGATTCTTGAGCTTCAGGAAATGGGCCTCGACGTCATCATGCTGACGGGCGACCAGGAACGAACCGCAAAAGCAATTGCGGCGAACGCCGGCATTGATCATGTTATCGCGGGTGTACTACCAGAACGAAAGGCACAAGTCGTTGCTTCACTTCAAGCAGAAGGAAAACGAGTGGCAATGGTCGGCGACGGTATTAATGATGCACCTGCTTTGGCAGTGGCGGATATCGGGATGGCAATGGGCACAGGAACGGCAGTTGCGATGGAGGCAGCAGATGTCACGTTGATGCATGGTGATTTGTTACGGGTAGCTGATACAATCCGCATGAGCCGGTTGACTGTACGTAATATTAAGCAAAACCTGTTTTGGGCACTCGCCTATAACTCGGTCGGCATCCCGATTGCCGCAGTCGGTTTCCTCGCGCCATGGGTTGCTGGCGCGGCAATGGCTTTCAGTTCGGTGTCGGTTGTGTTGAATGCATTGCGTTTGCAAAGAGTGAAGTTGAGATAATTGATTCGCCCCTTCCGTGATGGCGGAGGGGGTTTTTGTGGTTACCACCGCCTCTCGGGGGTTTACCACCGACTCTCCACTCCCACCTCAAAAAAGGATGAGCTTTCCAATCCGCCATGTAAGATTATGAACAAATTTGGACAACCTTTGGACAACGCTTGTCATTTTCTGACACATATTTCTTTGTACGTATCAGAATAACAGAGTAAAATGGCAGTATTGATGGTTATAGAAAGTGGGTTGTCTATATATGAAAAAATCGATTCTTCTATTGATGTCTGTCCAATTTTTCGTTTATCTTGGATTTGGCATTATTATACCAATCTTGCCGGAAGTCATTGTGCAACAGAACCTCTCTGAAATCCATGTGGGCGGATTGCTAACTGTTTATTCGCTTGCCTCCTTCTTTACCGCACCGCTTTGGGGTGCATTATCCGATCGGACAGGTCGTAAGAAACTAATAATCGTAGGCCTTATCGGCTTCAGTCTCAGCTTCTTCTTGTTCGCTTTCTTCATTGAAAATCTTACGATGCTCTACCTTTCACGTGTAGTAGGGGGTATTTTCTCCGGGGCATTATATACTGCGGTCACAGGGTTTGTTGGGGATATGACAACTGAAGAAAATCGGAACAAGTATATGGGCTTGCTTGGCATGTCTATCGGTCTCGGGTTCATTTTCGGGCCTGCAATCGGTGGGGTGCTTGGTCACTACAGCCTCCAATTACCATTTATCGGATCAGGAATATTGACATTGCTATTGGTAATCTACGCGGGCGTAATCCTGAAAGAGCCTGAACGTCTTGGGGAGGCCAACAAGCGTTCATTGCTACCGAAGGGCGGAGCTATGCTTTGGCAATATCGGATTCGAAACTTGTTTCTACTCTCCTTTATGGTGACATTGATATTAGCTGGGATTGAGTCAACATTTCAATTATTCCAGATCTCAGCTATCAAGATTACCCCTAAACAAGTTGGGTACCTGTTCATGGCGAGCGGATTTGTCGATGCGGCCATTCAGGGCGGTGTTGTACGCCGCGTGAAGAACGGTTCAGAAACGAAATGGATAGTAGGTGCCCAGATTGTCACGGCTGTTGGACTGATTTTAATACCTTTCACAGGCAGCCTTTTCTGGGCAGGAGTCGCACTTGGCATATTTACAGCAGGAAACGCGCTTACACGGACAGTGCTCGTTTCATTGACATCGAAGGAATCGGGCGGAAAGTACGGGACTGCAGCTGGCATGACGTATTCCATGGACAATATGGGGCGCATCATCGGGCCACTGTTATTCACCTATCTCTTCACAAGGGCGACAGGCGAGATTTACTTTATCTCCGCAACGCTCGCCATCATTTCCATCGTCTTCATTTTCTTGTATCACAAGTCTTCGAAGACATTGCGTTCTGCTTAATTAACGTAAATAAAAGGCATAACATATCGTGAAATATGTTATGCCTTTTCATTTTCTATCGTAATTTAATCAACCGTAACCGCCAAGCCCTTAATTTTCAACGATGGTGAACCAATGTACCCATTGAAACTCATCGGCGAGAAGATCAGGTCACTGCCGATTTCCTCAATGTCCTGGAGCACTTCAAAGAAGTTCCCCGCTACAGTCATTTGTTTCGTTGGACCGGCAATCTTGCCGTCCTTTACGTAATAGCCGTCAGCCGCCAATGAAAAGTCGCCTGAAATCGGATCCGCTCCAGAGTGCAACCCAGCCAAACCGGTAATAATGATGCCTTCCTCAAGCCCCGCGTAAAGCTGCTCATACGGTTGACTCGCAGGTTCAATATAGAAATTGGACGGGCTCACTTCGACTGAACCCCGATATGAACCACGATGTGCATGCCCTGTTGTCTCCACGCCATCTTTTTTCGCTGTTTTCAAGTTGTGGAAGTAAGTTTGTAAGTTCCCTTCCTCTACAATGTTAAGCTTTCGCGTAGGAACCCCTTCCGAATCGAATGTCGCACTTTGAATCCCCTCTAGAAGAAACGGGTTATCCACCAAATTCACATGGTCTGCTGCAATCTTCTGATCCAGCTTTCCTTTAAGGCGGGATCGGTTATCCTGTACAGCCTGGGCAGAGAAAGAGGATGTGAATGTTGACAAAAGAGAAGCCGCTGCTTCATTTTTCAAGACAACAGGGTAATTTTTATTTGGATAATTCCTTCCTCCCAACATGCTTAAGCCTTGTTCTACGACCTCTTTTACAATCCCGTCTGCGTCAAGTTCATTAAAATCCTTAGTGATTCTAAAAACAAACCCGGATTTTAATTCATCGTTTTCCTCGACAAGGATCGATACGTAAAATAGCAGGAAGTTATTCGATTCCTTTAGCTCCAACCCTTTATCATGGAAAAGGCCCTTTTCCGATTTCTGGTTCTGCATTTGAGTTCCTGTGACCTTCTTCACTCTTGGATCGTATGAAAGAATTTTCTGTTCCACTTGCTTCAAGAACTCAATCATGTCTTCCGGCTTAACCGTATCCAATTCACTGCTATAGAATTGGACTTTTTCATACTCCGCTTTATCGGTAAATAACTCTTCCGGTTCACTCTCGATCAGTTCCGCATTTTCCACTGCATTTTCCAGCAAGAATGCAACAGATTCCTCATCGAATTTCTCTGTGTAGGCGTAACCTGTTTTCCCATTATACAATCCCCTCACCGATGCTCCTTGAACATCGGAAAAGTCGTATTTATCCACTTCACCTTCAAATAACCTAATCGTAAGACTCTCTTTTTTCTCATAATAGAGTTCAAGATCAGTAAATCCTATTTTCTCGCCTTCAGCAAACAGCCGCTCCTTCAATTGTTCAATGCTCATTTGTTATGCCTCCTTTCCGCCGACCGTAATTTCACTTACACGTACCATCGGTTGCCCTACATTCACTGGCAAGCTACCACTTGACGAGCCGCACATTCCAGCTCCGTGGCCTAAATTATTGCCGACGCGATCGATATCCAGTATCGTTTTCGCCCCGTTCCCAATCAGTGTCGCACCACGAATAGGCTTCTCAATTTTTCCATTCTTGACCAAGTACGCCTCATTAATGGCAAAGTTGAAATCTCCAGTTCCAGGATTTACCGAACCACCACCCATGTATTTCGCGTAAATGCCGTATTCCGTATCCGCGATGATTTCTTCTGGCGTAGATTTTCCTGGAGCGATGTACGTATTTGTCATCCGGGATGTCGGCGCAAATCTGTATGACTGCCTGCGGCTTGACCCTGTTGACTCCATTCCCATCCGTCTGCCGTTTAGTTTATCAATCATATAACCTTTCAGAATACCGTCTTCAATAAGCACATTTTTACGGGATTTCTCGCCTTCGTCATCAATATTGAGTGAGCCCCACTCGTTTTCAAGCGTCCCATCGTCAATGTATGTAACAAGATCTGACGCTACTTTTTCTCCTAATTTATTCGCGAATACTGAAGCATTTTTCGCAACTGAAGTCGCTTCAAGACTATGCCCGCAAGCTTCATGGAAAATGACTCCTCCAAATTCATTGTCGATAATGACAGGGAATTTCCCACTCGGCGCCGGATCAGCATGTAGCATCGTTTTGGCAATCCGGGCAGATTCCTTCGCATAATGATTTAAATCGAGGTTTTCGATAAACTCAAAGCCTTGATACGCGCCAGGACCATAAAAACCAGTCTGCATATCCGTTCCGTTTGAAGCGATGGATACCATAGACATCCGGCTTCTCACCCGCTTGTCCTCCACAAACTTCCCTTCGGAATTGGCAATTAGCACATTTTGCTCCTCATCAATCAAGTTAACGATAGCTTGCACGATTTCCGAATCATAGTTTCTGATAATATCATTCGCGTTACGCATCACAGCAAGCTTTCGGGATTTAGCTGCTTCAGTTGGCATGATTTTTATTGGATGGAGCATTGAAACCGATTCTTTGAGGAGCGGGATTATCGTCGTCTTCCCATCCTTCTTCCCTTGAATGGCTTGCGCAGCTGTATGAGCAGCTTTCAAAAGCCCCTCTCTTGTGAAGTCATTCGTGTAAGCATAGACGCTTTGTAACCCAAGAAACACACGTATTCCAACGCCAAAATCTCGTCCAGACAAATTCTTCTCTAAACGAGAATTTTGAAGGACCATATGATTCGTGTACCGATCTTCAACAAACACTTCCGAAAAATCGCCGCCCGTTTCAAGTGCAGCTTGCAACACATCTTCAATAAGCGCTTTGTTCAGCATAATTTTCCCCCTGTTCCTATTTTTCTAATAACGATACATATAGGTATACGTTTCATTATGAGAATAGTTTCATTTTTATATTTACAGAATCTACTCATTACGAATAGATCTCCATACTTTCCCTTAGACCTCAGTTCGCCAATATGCTGTTTCTCGATAAAAGCTCAAAAGCCTTCTTCACATCCAAATCTTCTCCAATATGCTTAGGTGTCCAAGGGATATGAATATGCGGCGTGACGCCGACACCTGTCATCCCTAACCCTTTGTCGATCCGGGAAAGACGAGATGACGGATACATCAACTCGATCCCTTCCTCCCACTTCATGCTCACCAAATTTGCGTAGTCATTCAACCCCATTGTCGCTCTGCCTATGACTGTCACTTTACTCGATTTCTTGACGCCTTCGACGAATGAATCACCCGAACTGCCGCAGAAGACATCTGCCAAGACAATGACTGAGGAAGGATTCTTGGATCCTTTTACGAATGTTTCACTTACCATGTCGCCAAAGTCGAATTCAACGAAGCCCTTTCCGCGGTTGCGTTCCCATTCACGTTTAAAGACTGACAAAAACCATTTTGACTGCTCATCATCTGTCGCTGCGAGCGCTTCCTCTAACTCAGGCAAAATACGATCTGCACTGGCTTTCGTACAATTGAATAACATTTTATCGCCCGAATTCGAAAACTCAACTCCCTCTTCAGGCATTAAGTATGGAATAAATGGATAAAAGCTCGAATCGCTCCCCCCATAATTCACACGCACATCGATAATCCACTGATCCGCTGTGTCAAGCATCTCTTTATTTTCTTCGACCATTTTCACGATGGCATCCGGATTTGCAAAGTCAGTCAACGTAATAAAAGCGACTCCTTCTCTTTCTTCCACCGAATAGGTCGGGACATAAGGCTTTTTATCAAATAAGCCGAATGTAAATGTCCGCGTTCCATTCTCGTCTTCTACTTCACCTTCCGAATAAAGCATTAGAATTGGTGCCCAACTTTCCCGCTCAGGATGGTTTTCATTCAACCGCGCATGATGCAACTCCTTCAATTCACTTATGCTTTTACCCCCCAACGAAACGAAACTCATTCCTAATTGAAGACGCTCTTCCGAATCCACTTCCGTGACGTACAGTCGCTCTTCATAGCGGCGCACTTTGAAGCCGCGATTTTTCGGCGTTTCATTTTCCGCATTTTCCATAACGAAATGAATATGTTGATCGTTGAAATCCAACAAGTATTCTTCAACGATTTCCTTGAATTCCATCTTCGACAGCCAATCATTTCCTTTAATCAATTCAAGGAAATGATCCGGTCTGTCACAACCTCGCTTATCATTGCAGCCCGCGTAATCGTTATGCATGATCTGAATAATTTCTTTAAAAATCTTCTCCAATTTCACACCCCTTTTTTATAGTTCTGATACAGCCTTTGCTTTCACAGCTTTCCGTTCTCCAAGCTCCGGATGCGCCTTTCGAACAACTGACGGCCTCGCTAACACAAGGACTACCCCGATTAGTAACAGACTGGAAACAATAAGAATCCACTGTGCTGGTAACACATCATATAGGAAGCCGTATAAAACCATTCCTAATGGCATGAGTGCCATCGCCATCGTTTCGAGAATGGAAAAGACACGTCCTTTGTAATCGTCATCGATCATCTTTTGCATCATAACCATGAATGGTGTATTGACAATGATTTGAGTCAATCCGAAGCCGAACAATAGCATTGCATAATATGCGAACATCAATGAGTATGGCATGGAAATGATAAGCGGTAATGCTACCCCACTCATAAGTAAAGCCATACCAATGATTCCTCGCTTCCCAACTAATAGGGGAAACTTCACTTCTTTCCGCATTGATAAGTAAAGCGACATGAGCAACATCCCTACAGCTAATGCACCATCAATTAGACCAAAATGCTCCGGCTCCATTTTCAGCTTTTCAATGAGGATGAAGGAGTGGCCGACCATGAACGCACCGAATAGGAAATTGATAAATAATGAAATCCAAATGATCGCCATGATAACCGGTTGTAGCTTCAAATAGGAAAGTCCTGCTCTCATACTTTGCAACATCGATTCTTTTGGCGCCCCTTCTACAACTTCTTTCCTTTTCGCGAAAAGCTTGAAATTCATCGTCGATTCAAGAAGCACTGCAACCATTGAAGCTGTCATGTACATAATGAGGAACACATGCATCGGTACTGTGCCATAGAGCACACCAGCAATTGCTGGACTGCCGATTGCCGCAAAAGAAATTGACATTTGATTCAATGACATCGCCTTTTGAATACGGGATTCATCGACCAGTCCTGTTATCGATGAACTGAATGTCACTCCAGAAAAAGTGGAAGTTACGGCTAAAACAGCTGTAGTAGCATAAATTGCAATAAGTGAAATTCCTGAAGTTAGACTGATCGTAAGAAGGCCACCTATAGCCAATGTTGAAGCAATCTGCGCTGTAATGATAATTGTCTTTCTCGAATATCGATCCGCAACATAACCGGCAAATGGTGCCATAAGTGTTCGAGGCAAAATGCTGCAAATCAAGTTTGTTGCAAAGCTTGTCGCAGACCCTGTCAATTGTAAAATATAAAAACTGACAGCAAATGCATATACTTGTGCGCCAAATGATGAAATAAGTTTGCTGATCGTAAACGTCCAAAGATGATACGTCGCTCTCTTTAATTTTATCACTTCACTCAAAATAGTCACTCCATTCAATAAGTTTAATCTGGTTAAACAAATAATACCATGGCCCCTCTTCCATTTCAAGCAAAAGTTTAATATAATTAAACAAGGTTCATAGAATTATTGTATGACAGTTTTTTTGCGAAGTTCTCGTTTACCACCAAAAAATCGGAGGTGTTCCCCATGCAAACATTAGGCGAACGGATCAGGGTGCTACGTAAACAGCGAAAACTTACATTGGAAGCATTGGCGGGAGAGCAGCTTACAAAAGGGATGCTCAGTTTAATCGAAAACAATAAAGCGAATCCATCGATGGAGAGCCTTTCATATATAGCCGAGCGTCTTGGCGTTGAAGTGTCCAAACTATTGGAGGAAGTGAATCCTCAGGAATTGCGGGATTTGTTGAAAACTGTAGAGAAACTTTTCACTGTTGAAGTTGACGAATTGACGGATGAATATAAGCAGATTCTTGCATTAGTGGAGCCTTATGTGGAGAAATTGTCGCAGGGATATGAGGCGGCCAGGCTTTTGGAGATTTATAGTCGCGCCCTTTATTATGAGAAGAAGGACGGCTGGCAGGAACTTTTAAATAAGGCTGGGGCTATATATGACCAAATGAATATTATTCGTCGTCTTGCAGCGGTCGGTATGTTCCGATCGATGGTAAAATTCACGGAGCATGATTACGAAAGCGCGCTTGAAATCTTATTGAAGGAGAGATCCGAAATAGAAGAGCGAAGCGTGTTCATCGACTCCCTCACCCGACTTGACTTCGACTATTTGGAGGCGGTGCTCCACTATGCAGTAGGCGATGCTGATGAGGCGATCCGCGTTATGAATGCAGGGATTGAATTTTCGAAGGAGAATCAGGTTTTCTATCGCATCGATCATTTGTACAGGTTGGCGACATTCCATGCGATGATGAACGAGGATATTGAGTCGATGGAGTATTACGAGCGCAAACTTTTGTTATATGGAGAGTTTGCTGATGATAAAGAAGCGATGTTTTTTACGAGATTCGCGAAAGTTCATTATTTGACCTCCTATAAAAAAGAGTATGAGGCAGCAATGGAGCTGATCGATGCCCATTATGATGAACATAATCTTACAAATTGGCATACTCCATATTCATACATGGAAAGAGGCAAGGCGCTATATGGCCTTGGCAAATTTAAAGAAGCGCTATCCTGTTTCGGGAAAATAATAATAGCAGATTACATCCACCATCCATTCGATTTATCCATCTTCTATGAAAAAGATGCATATGCTGCGCTTTGTCATATAGAGTTAGGGAATAAAGCGGAAGCACACCGTTCCATTGAGATAGCTGTGAACAATGTATCCAACATGCCAAGAACACCTTATAAAGACTTTATCATGCAAACCTTTGAATCCATCGAGAAATAAATAAAACGCCGCAAAAGCGTAAAAGCTTTTGCGGCGTTTTTTATTATGCTTCAATTGATTGATTTTCAATCGAACCGTTATAAATATCCTTATCCAATTCCCCACCGGCTCTTGCAGTTGCAACTCCAGCGGTCATTGAACCACTGACGTTCAACGCAGTACGACCCATATCGATAAGCGGTTCAACCGAAATCAATAGACCCGCTAACGCAACTGGAAGATTCAATGCAGATAGTACAAGGATTGCAGAGAATGTTGCCCCACCGCCGACTCCTGCTACCCCGAATGAACTGATGGCAACTACGACAATCAATGTGAGAAGGAAAGTCGGTTCCAGCGGATTTTGTCCGACTGTCGGTGCAATCATGATTGCAAGCATAGCCGGGTAAACCCCTGCGCAACCGTTCTGTCCGATTGATAAACCGAATGAGCCCGCAAAGTTCGCAACGCCATCCGGAACACCAAGACGATCGGTTTGCGTTTTGATGTTAAGTGGTAATGTACCTGCACTGGATCTTGACGAGAAAGCGAATAGTAATGCTTCCGCTGTTTTTTTCACATACGTAATTGGGTTAAGTCCGGAAATCGAGATAATTACCAAGTGAATGATGAACATGATAATCAATGCGACATATGAAGCAAGAACGAATTTACCAAGACTGTAGATGGCCGCGAAATCCGATGTGGCGACAGTTCTTGCAATGATCGCCAAAATACCATAAGGCGTCAAACGCAAAACGATTCGTACAACACCCATAATTAAGGAATAAAGGGCATCTATTCCCTTCTTCACTAAGTTCGCGTTCTCTTCATCACGTCTTACAAGTGCCAAATAGGCAAATCCAAGAAACGCTGCGAAGATGACGACACCGATTGTCGAAGTAGGACGCGCACCTGTAAAGTCAAGGAATGGATTTGCTGGCAAAAGATCAAGAATTTGATTCGGCAATGCCTTATCCGCCATACCAGCAGAACGCTCTTCTATGGAGAGGCCTCTTGCAGTTTCCGCCTCACCTTGAACAATTTCAGATGCGTCCAAGCCAAATAGTAATGAAGCTGAGATTCCAACGATGGCTGCGATTGCAGTCGTCCCTACAAGAATCCCTAAAATCATTCCCGCCATCTTCCCGAAGTTCTTGCCTATTGTCACTTTCGTGAAGGCGCCAAGTATCGAAATGAAAACAAGTGGCACAACGATCATTTGTAGAAGCTTCACATAGCCGGTGCCTACAATATTAAACCAACTAACCGATTCAGCAAGAATCTCCGAATCTGCCCCATACGCGATATGCAATATGAATCCGAAAAGGATTCCGAGTCCGAGGCCCGTAAATACTCTTTTAGAAAACGAAACCTTTTTGCGGTGCATAGTATAGAGAATCCCAACTAAAAGCAAAAAGCTAACGATATTGATTAACAATAAGAATGTATCCAATTCTTTCTTTCCCCCTTGTAAAGGTTTAACACTATAATATGACTATAATCCCCTAATTCTTATCTGTCAAGTAGGTTTTATTTTAAAAGAGTATTCTATTATTTTTCGAACTATTTTCTGTATACTAATAGGGAGTATCAGTAAAGGAGGGCGTATATGGCGGGTTTGATTTCAATTACAGTAACAGCCATTTTCACATTGAACATATTTCTAGCGATTGCGCTCATTTTCCTCGAAAGAAGAGATCCCACAGCAACATGGGCATGGCTTCTCGTCCTATTCTTCGTCCCATTTTTTGGCTTCTTCATTTATTTATTATTCGGAAGGAAGTTAGGTAAAAAGCATTTATTCAGATGGGAAGGTAAAAATCGCATCGGTATCGAAACATTGATCGACTACCAAATTGAGGCAATTGAAAAAGGAACGTTCGACTTCAGATTGGACGATACCGCTCATTACCAAGATATGATTTACTTGCATCTTCGTAACAACCATGCAGTATTGACGCAAGACAATGATGTGCAAGTATTTAATGATGGTGTGGCAAAATTCGATGCTTTATTGCATGATCTTGAAAATGCTAAAGACCATATCCATTTCCAATATTATATTTTACGGTTAGATGCTTTAGGCAATCGGATTTTGGATGTGTTGATCAAAAAGGCGAAGCAAGGGGTCAAAGTCCGAGTCCTTTTCGATGATATCGGCTCCAGGGGCTTGCGGATTAGACACTTAAAGGAGTTAATCGACAGTGGTGGTGAAGTTGCAGCGTTCTTTCCTGCAATACTTCCACTCATCAACCCGCGACTTAACTATCGGAATCATAGGAAAATCGTCATCATTGACGGAAGGATCGGTTATGTCGGCGGCTTCAACGTCGGTGATGAATACTTGGGGCATGATAAAAGGTTTGGTTATTGGCGTGATACGCATCTTCGTATCGAAGGAAGTGCGTTGCATCCACTGCAAACCCGTTTCCTTCTTGACTGGAACCAAGCCTCGGACAGAGATGATATTATATACGCGGAACGGTACTTCCCCGCAATTCCAAGAAAAGGTTCCGTCGGTTTGCAAATTGTTTCGAGTGGACCAGATGCGGAGTGGGAACAGATAAAAGACGGCTACTTGAAGATGATCTTTTTAGCGAAGGAATATATTTATATTCAAACGCCTTACTTCATTCCAGATATCAGCTTTCTTGATGCATTACGGATTGCGTGTCTATCAGGCGTAGATGTCCGAATCATGATTCCGAATAAGCCTGACCATATGTTTGTATACTGGGCGACGTATTCAAATGTCGGGAAACTATTGAAGGCAGGCGCAAAAGTGTATATTTACGAAAATGGATTTATCCACTCAAAGCAAATCGTAGTGGACGATGAATTGTCTACAGTTGGAACAGCAAATATCGATGTGCGAAGCTTCAAACTCAATTTCGAGATTAACGCATTTATCTACGATCGCGAAAAGTCACACGAATTAGCTGAGTTGTTCGAACAGGATATGCAACTTTCGACAGAGCTCACTTATGAGATGTACTTGAACCGTACTCGTTGGATTAAAATCAAAGAATCGGTTTCAAGATTGTTGTCGCCTATACTATAAGAACCAACAAAAAAGCATCCACCTGTCCGAAATGTTTCGGAGAAGATGGATGCTTTTTCAATTTAGTCCAAGGTATTCTTCAAGAGTGACGTTGCGTTTAAAGATCTCTTCCGCTATCTCTTCACCAACGTAACGGAAGTGCCATGCTTCGTACATATAGCCCGTAATCTCTTCCTTCCCTTTCGGATAGCGCATGATGAAACCGTACCGGTGAGCGTTTGCCGCCACCCATTTACCCGCCTCAGTTTCACCAAAAGAGGAAGAGGCCCAATGTTTTTCATAGTTCACTTCCCCGATGTCAAAAGCAAGGCCTGTTTGGTGTTCGGAATAACCAGGTCTTGCACTGTACTGATCAGCCCTCTCTACGCCGTCTTTCTTAACGTATCGGTCGTAAAGGGAAACTTGGTATTCATATGAGCGGTATGTGCTGAAAGCCGTTAGATTGATGCCAGATAGCTTTGCCTCCGCAGACATTTCTTCAAAGGCGTCCCTTGCCTCTTTACTTTCCCCTGGAGCAAATGTGCTTGGTAGCGGATATCTTTTATTGGCAATCAGGATTCCTTTTACATATGTCGGCTTATCCGGAAGTGTTTGACCCTCAATATAGCCACTTTTGTTTTGATTAACTTGAGGGGTCGTCCCTTCGGATTTATCTTCAGTTTTAGGTGTTGACTTCTCTGGAACTTCTTTTTTCTGGTCCTTTTTTGGTTCCTCTATCACTTCGGCATTCGGCTCTTCTTCAAGCGGCTCGTCCACAGTTGACGGCGACTCATCGTCAGTGTCCTCTTCAATTTCCGGCTCCAACGGATCAATCGGTTCCTCTGTTTCCTCAGGCTCTTGGACGATCAACGGTTGTTTTTCCGGTCCCTCAATGCCAATCTGTTTTAAACTTTTATTTACATCCCAATCATTCATGCCGACCCATACTACGATTGCGGTCATAAAAATTCCTACCAAAAGTAATGTAATCGTCAATGCTTTATTGGATTTTTTCGAAAACGTGCTTCTTCTCTTCCGGTTCATCTAGTTGGCCTTCCTTCTACTATAGGTGTCTCGTAACGTTTTATTATAAAATGACTTGCATTACAAGAATGTCAGTATGTTATTTCCAGTCTGTGTATGCTATCATTTATTTTCAAATGTGTAAATGTGATTGTGAGGATCCGACATGAATAATCAACGATGGCTTTCTATCAGCTTTTTGACGTTTTTCTTTACATGGGGCATATTTCTTCCCTATTGGACCGGTTGGTTGACAATCGAAAAAGGTCTCTCTGTCTCCACAGCAAGTATTATAATGGGTGCCGGGATGATCGCCCGCTCATTCTCAAATTTTCTTGTGTTTCCCTACCTGACGGCAAGGAAATCGTATATCCAAGTCATTAAATGGACATCTATTTTATCGCTTTTATTATTGATCCTTTATATTCCTGATTCGTCGTTCATTGTATTATTCATCATAACTGTGCTATTCAGTGCTGTATACCCTATCATTCTACCTGCTGTTGAAAGCGGTGCTTCCGTTCTTATGCAAAAGGAACACGTCCATTATGGAAAAAGCCGTTCATTTGGGTCAGTCGGTTACACAGTTGCACTTCTTATTGTTGGAACGGCGACAGCTCTTTGGAATGAACAAGCCATCCTCTATCTCATGATCATCGGATTAGGAATTGCTGTTTTCTTTTTCTCTCGACCTGGTCCCGGTATCTTACAAAGCATTCCTGATCGCAGTAATTCTTCTGTAGATAAAACAGGGGTGAAAGCGTTATTCGCAACGAAGGGCTTCCCTGTTATCATGATGCTTGCTATCCTTTTACAAGGAGCCCATGCCTCTTATTATAACTATGGATTCCTTTACCTTGACGATTTGAATGTCAATGGTTTCTATATCGGAATCATTTTGAATATTGCAGTTTTGTTTGAAATCCTGTTTTTCACTCAGGCAGATCGTTTTTTATCAAAAACAAGGATATCAACGATGTTCCTTGTCGCAGCAATCGGGTCAACGATTCGTTGGGTGCTTGTATTCCTTGTCCCGACCGCGGGCATGTTCATGGGAACGCAAATGTTGCATGCCGCTTCATTCGGGATTGCCCACTATGCCTTCATTCAATACATTTCAAAAAAGTTGCCGCATTCCCAGATTGCTGCAGCGCAAGGTTTTTACGCAGCATTTGCAATGAGCTTGAGTACGGCGATTTTGACGTTCCCTGCTGGCTTCCTTTACGAAATCTCGCCGGGCACAGCGTTTTTAGGAATGACCGTCTGTTCTGTGCCAGCAATTATTATTGTATTGATGACACGAAAGAAGTTAGCTTATTAAATAAACGACGTTCTTCGGAAACATTCAGTTTCCAAAGAGCGTTTTTTTACGTCATTTATCTTATCAAAAGAAAACAAGGATGAAAACGACAACAAATGCAATTGCAAATAGGATGGATAGGTAGCGCATCCATTTGGATTCGCGTTCGTGGCCTTGTTCCTTGAATGATTTGGCCCTTGAGGCATTTGTCAACGTGAAGAGAGCCATCATCATAAGGATTGCGTAATCCAACTTTCCTATTATGACGAAGAACAGAGTCACCAAAGCTATCAAGGTGATGCCTATGAAGTACACTTTCTTTTGATTCATATAAATTCCCTCCAAAAAAGGCCAGAGATTACTCTCCGGCCCCTAATATACCTTTGTTCAATCTTTCTTGTCGGTTTTTTTATCAGCTTTCTTTTCGGGTTTTTGTTCAACTTTTTTTTCATCCTTTTGATCTGTTTGCTTATCAGCTAAAACCGCCGGTTGAACTTCCTTATAATAAAACTTGCGTCCTAAATAGGTTTGGAAAATAAGCAGTAGACCCCCGACCGCCCAGTACAGTGGCAATGCAGCCATGACCGAGAAGGAGATGAACATAATCATGATTGGTGACATGTAGATGAATAACTTCATTTGTTGCTTTTGCTGTTCAGGCATTGTCCATAAGGATACGCGTGCTTGGACAAAGTAGACTGCACCCGCGACAAGCATCATGATGCGGTCCGGCTCGCCTAAGTTGAACCAAAGGAATTGGTGTTCTTTTACTTCCGGTGGTGCATACAGAATCGCGAAGTAAAGGCCCATGATGATTGGCATTTGGATAATTAATGGTAGACAGCCCATGTTCAACGGATTGACACCATGCTTTGAGTACAAGCCCATCATTTCCTGTTGTAGCTTCATCTGCTCTTCTTTGTCTTGCTTGTCCTTTGCTTCTTTAATCCGTTTTTGGATATCTGCCATTTCTGGGCGAAGGGCATCCATTTTGATTTTCATTTCCTGTTGCGCCTTATAGTTTTTCAACATAAGCGGCATGAGGACCAACCGAATTGCAACGGTTATCAAAATGATTGCCAAACCGTAACTTCCGTTAAATGTTTCACCAAGGTAATGGAGCAACCATTCCATCGGTTTTACGAAAATATTATAGAATGTACCTTCTTTGTTCTGCACTCCTGAACAACCGCTGAGGAAGACCGCGGCGGTCATCAATATCGTGAATAAGCCAAGTTTTTTCTTCAATAGATTCACCTTCACTATTTCAAACTACTGAAAAGTATACATCAATTCACTACGTAAATACAATCAATGTTCGTCGATTGTGTGGATTTATCGTTTTCATGACATACCATTCCTATTCTGATCGGGATAAATTCACTTAAAAAACGCTTCCGTTGTTGCGGAAGCGTTTATGTCATTCACTTTTTTGTTCGTTATTTTGCGGTGCTTGGCTTGGAATTTCTTTTTTGTGGTAAAGACCGTCCATACCCTCCGTTTTGTCTTCAACTTCTTGATTATAATAATGAACACTTGTTTGTGCACCTTCGCTTACCATTTTGTTATCCTGTAAGTCGTATGGATCTGAGTGGCCCACTTTCGTATCATCGCAGCGGTTCAGTTTTTGTGAAGTCATGAAGGAATCGACTTTTGTTTTCATATTATTGACCGCGACCATTGCTTTGTCACGATTTTCCTTTTTACTGAAATATGCGTATGCCCCTGCCGCCAATGTAGCAAGAAGTAATCCATTTCCACGTTTACGCGCCATACATATCATTCCTCCATTAATTTAAGAAATAGTTTTATACATGTAGTATACCCTATCTGGATATTTGGAAACTTCCACTTAGACGGATCATATCGATATGAGGTATCCCATCCTCATCATACGGCTCACTTTCCGCCTTAAAACCATGCGTTGCGTAAAATGACTCCAAGTGGGCCTGCGCTTGCAGTTTAATTTGCTTAGGTTTCCATTTTTCATCAATTAAACTAACGCATTTTTCAATTAAGTCATGACCGACTCCCTTCCCTCTATAATCTGATCTGATAATGACCCTCCCGATGGACGGGCAGTCATATTTTTCACCGGCCGGGAGCAGCCGTGCATAAGCTGCGATTCCTTTTTCATCTTTGCCGAATACATGTAATGCCGTTTCATCATGCCCATCGACTTCTTGGTAGGGACAATTCTGTTCGACGACGAATACCGCTACCCTTAACGCTAACATCTCATAAACGTCAATGCCACCAAGCTGATAAAATTCCGATGTTGTCCATTCAAGATGTTGATTCATGCAATTTTCACTCACTTTTTAGATAATTTCGTTTTTAATATTTCATTATGATTACAAACATAGTTTAATGTCAAAGATTTTGCTATTATAATAACAAAAGGAAGATTGCAGAGGTGATTCATCATGATCAGATCTATGACTGTCAAAGATATTAGATATATACAACACATTGCCCACGTTACATGGAATGATACATATGCGGGAATCATTCCTGAGGACATTCAAACAGCTTTTATCAATCGCTCCTATTCCGATGCCATGATGATGAAACGCATGGAAAAAACACATATGCTTGTTGCTGAATGTGAAAAAGGTACGCCAATCGGCTTTTTAAATTTCACGAAAAAGGATGAGGATGGCGATTCCGAGTTGACAGCCATGTATATATTGCCAACCTACCAGCATTCAGGCTATGGAAAAAAGCTTATTGACCATACAATTTGTTTGCTCGAAGGCGCAAAACAGCTATTTGTTTATGTCGATAGCAGAAATACAGCGGGACGAGCATTTTATGAAAAACAAGGTTTTCAATTGCTTGATGTCTTTGAGGAGACATTTGAGGGTCATCCTGTTGAAACTGCCCAGTATGTCTATTATATTCATAAACCTGCACTTGCCTACTGAAAAAAGACGCTATTCCCTGACATAATCGGGAAAGCGTCTTTCATTCGTTATAATGATCTCATTCCGTCACTGTCGTAAGATTGATCAGCATATTGCAGATCATCTTGTAGTGGCGGTTTTTTTGTAAAGCAAAGAATACCAGCGATATAAAGTAGGATTGAAGGTAAAGTTAGGATTCCTGCCAATATGCCCGCGATGATGAACATGATTCCCGCAAGTTTAGCATTTTTGTCTTTCCAGATATTCACGATACCAATGATATTCAATACAATACTAATAATTGAAAAGATGATTAGTATCCAAAGGAACCCCCCCGCTGAAGCTAATATGGACATAACCAAGTCAACATCCGCCGGGGATAATTCAGGGTTTGCCAATAAATCCATTTCAATTTGCTCTTTAAAAATCGGGTCATTTTTAAGCAGATTAAATACTGCCATAACCAAGAATCCCGTAATTGTTCCTATTGCCGTCAATATGACAGCAATAATAGATAAAACTTTTTCCGCTGTGCGTTTCAAAGAAAGCACCTCTCTTTTTCTTTTTTTCTATCTTAACAAGTATACGAAGACAAAAACCAATAGTTTCATTTTTATTTCTCGAAATCCGTTTCAAGAAGTTTCAAATTATTACAGGCGGGTAATCTAACTGTAATATGAACTATCCGGAAGCGAAAGGAGAGCATGAAAATGGGTAAAAAAATAATGTTCACCTCGACGGACATGCTTTATACCGTCGCAGGTGCATCTGCATTAACTGGAATCGTCTATGTCGTGACTTTGGCGTGGGGGCTTTAATCGCATACTAAAAGGCAATCCCTTGTATCATGGGATTGCCTTTTACTTTTGGTTAAGCTTTAACGTCATCATATTCCTTATACCGCTCAAACGCTGTGACAACATATGAGCAGACCGCTTCCATTTTATATCCTTTATCACGCGCGTACACTGCGGCACGATCAAGCAATTTCTTCGCTACCCCTTGTCCCCGCAGGCTTTCAGAAACATACGTATGATCCATGACCATTACATCCGCAAGAAGTGTCCATGTTATTTCAGCAAGCATCTTGCCATCTTGTTTGTTTTGGAACGCAAATGCGTCTCCACCAAGCTCTACAAATTCAAAATCCATGAAATCCTCTCCTTTTACAGTATATTACCATATTTCAGGTCATTCTTACTTGAACCATGCCTTGATGGAGTCAATTAGATTCTCAAAAAACCGCTTCACTTTCTCCCAGAAACCCGGATCGATTTCCCCGAATTTCTCTTTAATTGTTGTCGCCATCTCGGATAATTGATCAGACAACTTCCCGAAATCGATATTCAAACCTCGAATACGATCCATCAATTCAATCAGCATTTGACGATCCGCTTCACTTAAATTGATATTCATTTTCTTCAGTTGTTCGTTTACGATTTTCTCGACTTCTTCTTTCGTATTCGGTTTATTGTCCGCAATCGCTTTCTTGATTTCGGTCAATAATTCAGCCACTTTATCCTCATCGATTCCGGAGTCCTTCGCGAACTTTGTTGCTAAGTTCAATTCGTCATTCGCAACATCCGTTCGTTCTGTATCAAGCGTTTCACCAGAAACTTCATATGCTTTATAAATCCCCACTAAGGCTGAATGACCGGTTACAGGTTTTGGAGACGCCACTTCCACAATTGCATCTTCAATTCCTGCTGTCAGCATAGCGGTTGCATACATGCTATTTGTGACTTGTGTAATATTGTCAGGAGTAACAATCTTGATAACAAGACCTTTCCCTTTGTCCAATCTTGTAATTTTAGCGGATGAATACATTCTTGCCTGGCTATTGCCATCTTTTATATACTTCACAAGGTCGTTTCCATCGACTGTTATCTCTTCGACCTCAGCATCTTTTTCGACTTTCAGGCTTTCTTTAACACTTTCCTTTTCTGCATCTGTCAGATTAGCGCCCAATACAACGATTGGCAGTCCTAACTTTTCATCGATAGCCGTATCGGCTTTTGCTAGCGTCGGCTGTAATCCACAGGTAACGAGCAATAATGTGCACATTGCCACCAACATTTTCTTCATAATTTACCCCTCCTCATCTTATGAAGTAGTACGCCGGCAAACCTGAAAAGTTCCCATACAGGCTAAACCCAAGGTTCCCTTGACCTTTCTTATTTCACAGATGTCCAGCCGTCACTTTGTGTAACTTTGCCCTCTTTCATCAACTTTCCAAGGGCACGCTTGAATGCCGCCTTACTCAGACCGAACATTTCACTGATTTCCTCAGGAGTGGATTTATCCGAGAAAGGCATTCTCCCTCCCACGTCTGTAAGATACTGATACACCGTCTCTGCATCATCGCCGAGACGCTCTTCTTTTCGTGGAAGCAATGAACCATTCAACGTACCATCTTCTCGCACGTCAATTATCCGGATTTCAACTTCTTCACCGAGGCGGGGTTCCTGCTCCCGTTCTGTATGATGGACGAAAATCCTGTAGTTTTCCGGAATGCTTAAAAAGAATGAACCTACCGGCAATAACCGATATGCCCTTGCTTTCAAATTTTTGTTGAATAAATCCTTCGGTGCAACATCTATCAACTCGAGCACCCTTTCCTCCGTAGCAAGGCGAGCAAAGATATTGCCACCCAAGTCTGTTCGCAATGTCATGAACAGTTCATCATCCGTTTGAGGCCACAGCGCTTTCACCCTTGGCAAATCCGCTTTATTCACAAGCACTTCGAATGACGAGCCGATGTCTACGTAAGCACCTTCTTTTTCATCAATCCGAATGACACGACCCCAGCCAAATGTACCAATCGTCATATTTGGAATATGCACTGTAGCCGCTAATTCACCGCGTCTATTCATATAAAGGAAAACTTCTATCGCCTCTCCGATTTCAGGCGTTACTTCGAATTCGGATGCATTGACTAAAATGTCCTGCTCCCCGCCATCCAATACCCATCTGGATCCTTCCTGTCCTCTTACAGTCAACTGAGCAAGATAGCCCGGTTTTAGTTCTGTCATGTGTACATCTACCTCTTCCGTCAAAATTCTTGTCTCTCTTTTAGTTTTCGTACAAATTCTTTATCGTCTTCCATCGCTTCAACAAGATCCGTTATACGATCCATCGCATTCCAACTCAAATGATGCTCGATACCTTCCACATCACCGTAAATATTATGCTCTTCAACGCCGATTATTCTAAGAAATTGTTCAAGGAGGTCGTGCCTTCGTACAAGCTTCTTCCCGAACGCAAGCCCTTTTTCTGTCAGTTCAAGGCCTCTGTAACGTTCATAGATAACGTATCCTTCGCGATCGAGCCGCTGGGCCATTTTAGTTACGGATGAAGGCAGTACCGCTAAGGCTTCCGCAATGTCAGTTACACGCGCTTCCCCCTTGGCTTCAATCTGCAAATAGATCTGTTCAATATAATCCTCCATACTTGGTGTTGCCAAACGTTCCACCTCCAGTATGTACATTCCCCTTTCTCAGGGCACTGAACCGTCATAGTCCCCAAATATACGACAGACGGTTTACATTTTCCATTCAATGGGTAAATTCACTATACCACTTCAAAGGAGTGAATTATATGGGTAAAATACTTTGGTTTGTTATAGTTGCTTTAGTTGCTTTCTGGCTACTTGGGTTCGTGATGAAAATTGGCGGCGGACTTATCCACCTCCTATTAGTCATTGCAGGTATCATCTTTGTTGTCCAATTGTTGACCGGGCGACGATCGGTTTAAATAAGGTGAAACTTCAATCAGTGGGCGAACTTCCCACTGATTGTTAGTTGAACCGATCGGGCATTTACTGGCTGTTGATTCCCAAGGGGATCTTACAGCCAGTCAATGCGGGAGAAAGGGTGCCGTTCTCGGCACCCTTTCTTATTTGTAATAGAATCCCTATTTATTGTACCTTTGCGTAGATGCATGTATTCCGTAATTGCTCACCGTTGGCGGATAAAGAATCGGACTTCAATATCCCTTCCAGTTCATATCCAGTTCGGACTGCGACTGACCGACTTTTAACATTCTCTTCATCGCACCGGATTTCAACACGGCGGGCACCCAACTCTTCAAATGCAAAACGAGTTAAGCGTTCGACTGCTTCAGTCATAAGCCCACGTCCTTCGAATTTCGAATCGAGCCAGTAACCGATTTCGAATTTCGGAATGGACCAATTGATCCGATGAAGACCAGTCGATCCGATGAATTCTCCAGTCTCTTTTAAAAAGATATGCAGACGCAAATCCTTTCTTGTTATGAAATCGGCAATTGCCTGGCGAAGATTTTCTTCTGTCGAATGAAGTTCCGCTTCCTCTTGCGCCCATGGCATCCATTCTTTTAAGGATGCGCGCGAATTGCGTTTTGCATTCCACAAATCCAGCGCATCCTCAACTTCAGGCATGCGGATCAGAAGGCGTTCTGATTCAATTTCACTCGGTAAGTTCGGAATGCGTTTTGTCTTTTTCGGTTGCTTTTCATCTTCCCACATGACCGGTGTTGTTGTTCCTGCTATGAAATCCTCACGCGTCATTCCGTATGTTACAGCATCATAATACGATTTTTCTTTTGGCGAGAACCAAGCATTACGCAGATGAGCCTCTTTTACGAAGCCAGCTCGTTCAAATGTTTTCCGCATCGCCAAATTGTCCTGCCTTGTATGACCTTCCAACCTGATTTTTTCCTCAGGTAAGCCGAATACGAATTCCGTAATGAGCCGAAGTGCTTTCGGCCCGTAGCCGAATCCTCTATATCGGTCCGCAATTCGCAAATCGAAAAGCGGAATCTCATCCTGCAAATCGTAGATCTTGACGATTCCGACGATGTCTTCTTCTTCGTTTTGCACCCAGAACGTTTTCACTTCATCCGATTCATAACCGCCCTCTTCAATCGTCTTCTCAATTAGTTCGCGTTCAGGATGTGCATTCCCATGAAAAGGCCATGTGTTCGTCGTTAAAAAATGGATAAGCTGTTCCTGTTCTTCCATTGTCCACTCACGTAATTTCATTTAAATCCCCCGTTCGGGCTGCGTTATCATCTATGAATCCGCATTAATCGCAAGGAATTCAATACGACTAATAGTGTCGCACCCATATCCGCGAAGATCGCAATCCATAGTGTCAACCATCCTGGAATGATCAAAAGCAGCGCTACAATTTTCAACCCTAATGCAAACATAATATTTTCTTTAATAATCTGCAACGTTTTTCGGCTTAATTTCATTGTATATGGCAATTGTCTTAGGTCATCTGCCATTAATGCGATATCTGCGGTTTCAAGCGCAGCATCCGTCCCGGCTCCCCCCATCGCAATTCCGATTGATGAAGCTGCGAGCGCCGGTGCATCATTTATCCCATCCCCGACCATTGCAACCCGACCATATTCGCCAGTCAATTCATTTATGGCTGTCAATTTGTCTTCAGGCATCAGGTTAGCACGCACATCTGTCACTCCCGCAGTGGATGCAATTGCCTCAGCCGTATGTCGGTCGTCTCCAGTCAGCATTACTGTGTGACGGATACCGATGTCGTGCAATTGGGCAAGAACATCTTTACTTTCTTCCCTAAGTGGATCGGTGACCGCCACAAGTGCCTGAAAAGTCTTATCCATAAGTACCGCCATTACAGACTTTCCCTCTTTTTGCAACGTTTCCGCGCGTTGCTTCATTTCTAATGGAATTTCAGCCAGTTCCAACGCCCAATGCAGGCTTCCGACATGTACAAGGGACCCACCTACTTCTCCGTATGCCCCTTTACCAGTGACCGATTGGAAGTTTGCCATTTCAGCTTTTTGAACACCTTTACTTGCGGAGTAAGTAACAATTGCTCTTGCCAACGGGTGCTGAGACATCGATTCGACTGCTGCCACCGCTTCAAGAATATTTTCACGGGCCGCTTTATCCGTAATAAAATCCGTCACTTCTGGATATCCTTTCGTCAACGTTCCCGTCTTATCGAAGGCAACGGCGTTGATGCGACCCATTTCTTCAAGATGAACACCGCCTTTTATCAATACACCTTGACGGGCGGCGTTACCGATTGCCGTTACAATCGCTACCGGGGTTGATACAACGAGCGCACATGGACATCCGACTACAAGGACCGCAAGCCCTTGATAAATCCACGTGTGCCATTCCCCTCCGAAAAGGGGGGGAACGATGGCGACCAAAATCGCAATTATGATTATGATCGGCGTATAATACTTTGCAAATTTATCAACGAATTTCTGGGAAGGGGCTTTTTCAGCTTGGGCTTCTTCGACGAGATGAATGATTTTAGCAATTGTCGTATCTCCGACAAGCTTCGTCACCGTCACCTCAAGTGCCCCTTCTTCATTCAATGTCCCTGCAAAAACTTCATCGTCCTTTTTCTTCAAGACCGGAACCGATTCACCGGTGATTGGTGCTTGATTGACAGTCGATTGCCCACTCAAAACAATACCGTCCATTGCAATCTTTTGCCCGGGCTTCACAAGGAGGATGTCTCCGATTTGGATATCTTCGGTCGCTAATTCCTGAACAATTCCATTTCGACTTACAGCGGCGGACGGTGGTGCGATGTCCATCAGCTGACGAATTGATTGTCGTGCCTTATTCATGGAGTATGCTTCAAGCGCCTCACTAACTGCGAATAAAAAGACGACAACCGCCGCTTCCTGCCACTCTCCGATGATGGCTGCACCAATTATCGCGATGGTCATTAACGTTTTCATGTCAAAGTCAAATCTCACAAGGTTTTTTATTCCCGTTATAAACATGCCGAGACCACCGACTAAAATGGCTGCAGCGAATAGACCAGTGGCAACAGTTAAATTCGGTATACTGCGGTGAGTGAAGTAAAGACCCGCTATGACAAATATGAAGGCAAGAAGAGTGACGATATTCTCTTTTCTTTTGAAAAACGGGATCTTTGGATCCGGATTCCTTTTCTCCACCGGTACTACTTTAATGCCGTCGAATGCTCCCGCGGCTTGAAGCTCTTCCACTGTCGCGGCCCCCGTAAAAGATAGTTTTGACGCTCCGAAGTTAACGGTCGCTTCCGATACGGACGGGATGTTTTTTACATTATTTTCAAACTTCATCGCGCAGTTTGCGCATGTAAGATTCTCGAGTCTATACTCTGTCTTTTCAGCCATGTTCAGTTCCCTTCCCTTCATTAGCGTGCTCATGGGTGATTCTCACAAGATCGAACACATGGGAATCCGATAGTGAGTAATAGACCATTTTCCCTTTTCGCTCTGATTTCGCAAGGGCTTGTTCTCGTAAGTAGCGAAGGTGATGTGAGGCAGTGGCGTTGGAAGCGCCAATGACAGCCGCCACGTCACAAACGCACATTGCTTCTTCCAATGTTAATGCATAAGCGATTTTCAACCTTGTTTCATCAGCAAGCGCCTTGAATATTTGGACCATTCCACTGACATCCGGCAAGTTTTTTTGCACTTGTTCTACGATATCTTCATGGACAACTGTTATTTCGCATGTATCCTTCAACTTCACCGTATTCACCTCATTCAAATAGTCGTTTGATTGTAAGTTCAGTATATGCAACTCATTTCCCGAAAGCAAGGATATTCAAACAGGTATTTGAATGAATTTTTCATGTTGAAAATAAAGGATTATCGGATTTTTTATTGAAGTTATAGGTCGTAAGGAAAGGAGTAGATTGAATTGCAACGTGGAAAATGGAATGCCATAACAGATGTACCCGGGGTGAAAGTCGGCCATGTAACCTTATATGATGAAAGCGGTATGGGAAGTGCTTGTACAGGCGTAACCGCCCTATTACCGCATGATAGGAATTTATTCGAAGAAAAGGTTCCGGCTGCAAGTTTTGTCTTGAACGGGTTCGGAAAATCAGTAGGACTTATCCAAGTAGAGGAATTAGGTGTTATTGAATCCCCTATTATGCTATCAAATACATTTAGCGTAGGGGCTGTGCTTGAGGGGACTTTGCAACATATGCTTGCAGAAAACCCTGCAATCGGCGACTCCACGAGTTCCTTGAACATCGTTGTAGGTGAATGCAATGACAGCTATTTGAATTCCATGCGAGAGTTGAAGGTTCGAGCAAACCATGCCATTGAAGCCATCCGTAACGCAGAGGAAGGCCCTTTTGAACAAGGGGCTGTAGGTGCAGGGAAAGGAATGGTCTGTTTTGGCAGGAAAGGTGGAATCGGTTCCTCTTCACGGACCGTTCCCAACGAAGGTGAAGAAGTACTCACGGTCGGTGTGCTGACTTTGACCAACTTCGGAAGGGCTGATGAGTGCAGGATTGATGAATGGCTTGCAAGAAATTCAACGGAAATTAAATCAGCTTCAAGGCCGTTGAAGATATCGGAAGAAATGGAGCATGAAAAACCAGATGGCTCCATCATGATAATTGTTGCGACGGATGCTCCCCTGAATGACAGGCAATTGAAGAGACTCGCGAAACGTGCTTCTATCGGCCTTGGCAGAACCGGCTCTACTGTACATAACGGAAGCGGTGACATTATAATTGCTTTTTCCAACGCCTACACAATTCCGCATAAAAGTGAAGACGTTACGAATAACTATACTGTTTTGCGCGATGACGCTCCAATCATGAACAAACTTTTCAAAGCAGCCATCGAGGCAACGGAAGAAGCGGTTTATCAATCAATGATCCATGCACAAACGACAGTTGGCAGAAAGGGCCGTGTTGTTGAGCGCTGGCTATTTGATGTGGAATCAGGTGCAATACAAAATAAATAAATTGCGTTGTGTTTAAAAAGTTATAGTCAAGCCATATTAATAAGCGATGAGCTATTTTGGAATTCCCCCCCAAAAAGCAAAACGCCACGCTTGAATTTTCATTCATGCATGGCGTTTTTTATTTATTGTGCTGGATTTGCTTGAAGATCAATTGAAATTTTGATGTCGTCGCCGACAAGAACTCCGCCTGCTTCAAGTGCTTGGTTCCAAGTTAGTTCGAATTCTTTACGTGAAACTTTACCTTCCACTTCAAAGGCTGCTACCTGTACACCCCAAGGATTTACCCCAGTTCCTTCGTACTCTGCCTCCAACGTAACTTTCTTAGATACGCCTCTCATCGTCAAATCACCAGTGATATCGTATTCGCCTTCACCTTTTTTCACGATGTCTGTAGAAACAAAAGTGATAGAAGGGAAGTTTTCTACGTCAAAAAAGTCAGCTGAACGTAAGTGATTGTCACGATCAACGCTATTTGTATTAATAGTTGAAGCATCGATTGTGAAACTAATTGAAGCTCCAGTCAAGTCTTCTATGTCCCCTTCAATTGTACCCTCTACTCCCGAAAAGCTGCCTTTTACTTTTGAAACCATCATATGTTTTACCGAAAAACCTACACTCGTATGTGATGCGTCTACTTTCCATGTTGCCATTGTCAAATCCAACCTTTCTATTTTTAGATTATATATACTAAATTTCCTTATTCCCTACTCCAACCAAGATCGTCATACTAATACCTCGAATTCAAGGTGTATATTCATAGTAACGCTAAATTATCTCGAAGTCAAGATAGTTTGGTTGAATAGTTAGTAGCATTTTTAATCGTAGCTGATAAAACCTAAATGAGACGCCCTTTTTACAAGAGCGTCTCATTTATTACTTCGCTTTCAATTTCAATGTATGGCCTTTTCCAATTTCACCGTCTAAGACGGTTTCATGATAAATGCCTTTTGCCCAATCCTTGGCTTGGTCGTGGAACCATTTCGATTTCATATGTCCGCTTTGACCAGGTCCGACAATGTGGTGAGCTGTCGATAGATCTGATAAGTCCGCCACGAAACGCCATGATGCACCGTGATTGACAGTTCCATCATCTTTGAATGCCGCTGCCTGCACAGTTACGTTCGAGCCGCCAATTGCCTGTTTATCCGGATTCAGGAAATAGGCGAAAATCGGTGAGGCTGCCGATAGGGAATGCGGGAAGGCCAATTGGTGGAAATCCCCCCACTTCCATTTCGTCGGATCATTTCCAAACTGCTTTTCAATTTCTTCAATGACTATTCCAAATGAATCATAGACCCATTTGTTAACACCGCCGTAGTTGGTTACCCAAACCCCGGACTTCCCACTATATGCATCCCTCAACATTTGGTCCACAATCTGGCCTTTTCCTGGCATGAGTTTATAGACATCCTCAGGCATTTCACCGCTAAACATCGTTTTCGGCAATTGCTTCATTAACTTATGGAAAACGAGAGGCGCCCCTACATTTAATGAATCAACCTGATTCCACTCTTCAAGCATCTCGATAACATCGATATAGTCCCCTTCACTATCCATAACCTTTATAGAGCCAATCAAGTCTTGCAAAAACTCCCGCGCGTACAGATTTACTTGATCCATTTGCAAATCCATCATGTCTTGTGCCGTGAAGTTACCTCCATCACTTAACACTTCAGCAATTCTCATATATCGATAAGGTTGTGACCAGAATTTCGTTATATGGTATGGGTACGTGTTATCCACGACTTCATTGTTTGCAGTGGCGATGAAGCCTTCCTTCGGATTGACGACCCTCGGAAGTTCGTCATAAGGGACGTATCCCACCCATCCATATTCGGATGAATCGCCGGGTACCGGCAGTTGCGCATCCCCTTTTTTACGAATCGGAATCCGGCCGTTTGCCTTATAAGCAATTGTGCCATCCTTCGCGGCAAACACAAAGTTTTGTGCGGGTGCGTGGAAGTCTTCTAAAGCCGCTTCAAACGTTTTCCAATCAGCGGCTTTATTCATTCGCATGATCGCCTCAAGTTCTTTCGTCGGTTCAAGTGCCGTCCACTGCATGGAGAATAACGCACCTGGATCCTCCGATTTGTACAAAATATTCGACATGATAGGTCCATGTCTTGTGACGATCACTTCAAACGGGACATCTTCTTCTCCTTTGACTTTAATTGTCTCATCTCTCACCTCAGCCTGCTCCCACTTTCCGTCATAGCGGAATTGAGTAGGGTCTTCCGGATTCGGAATTTCGATGTATAAATCCTGCACGTCCGGTCCGACATTCGTAACACCCCATGCGATATTCTCGTTATGGCCAAGGATGATACCCGGAACGCCTGCGAAAATAACCCCACTGACATTTTGTTCGGGTGACTGCAAATGCATTTGATACCAGATGGATGGCGTATTCAACCCAAGATGTGGATCATCCGCTAAAAGCGGCTTACCTGATGCCGTTTTATCGCCCGAAACGACCCAGTTATTACTGCCATTGAATTCATGCGGTACCAAATCTGGATTGAAGCGGCCTGCCACTTCTACAGGTGTTTTCAAATTCGCTTCAATAATTGAAGGTGCGTTTTCCGGATAGCTTACGAATAATTCACGTGCCTTTTCCTCTGGAAAATTGTTCAGAGCCCAATGTCTGACCGCAAGGCTATCCCAGTTCCCCCCCAAGTCGTAGGCCATATACTTTCCGATTGTCAGTGAGTCGATTGGTGTCCAAAGTTCCGGTTCATAGGCCAAAACCTTGAACTCATAAGGCAGCTTCCCTTCTTCCTTCGCCTGCTCGATATAAGCATTGACCCCCTCCGCGAACCACCCTAAAACCTTCTTCGCTTCCTCACCATATCCGTCATAAGATGCTTCCGCAGCATTGCGCAAACTGAATGTACGGAATGTCTTATCCGTGTCAACAGCCGCCGCACCAACTACTTCAGCTAACCGTCCGCTTGCCTGCCTCCGTGCCAAATCCATTTGGAATAAACGATCCTGCGCCTGAACATAGCCTTGGGCCCGATACATATCAGCGTCCGAATCCGCCTTAATATGAGGCACACCATTTGCATCCCTTACGACTTCAACATCTTTCTCTAAAAAATTAACGCTAACTTCCCCATCAATAATGGGCTTCGATTTACCTATGTACATATTGATGCCAATCAGCCCGACAATCAGTATTGCAATTAGCCCGACAATGGCGGATAACAATACCTTTGTCCACGTCCCCATTCTTTTCTTTTTCACATTTCATCCCTCCCGCTATATTATTCGATGAACAGACATTCATTTCCTTTTTTAAGAGAACTCGATTATTATTTCTTGTCAAAACAACCAATACCCAGCATACTTATATAATGGTGAAGCCTATATTTTTCATCGGGAAGTAAGTTTTAAAGCATTAGAATTGAAGGGATTGGATGTTGATGTCAAAGCATCAGTGGTTTGAGGAATTACGTGGATTAATTACAGAGGGCATTATACTAATAGATGAACCATTAAATAAATATACAATGACAAAACTTGGCGGCGTTGCGGATATACTCGCCATTCCGGGAACAATCGAAGAAACGGAAGCAATTGTGCGTTATGCATACGAAAAAGAAATTCCGCTTTTATTATTAGGTAACGGGTCGAATATGGTCGTTCGGGACGGTGGAGTCCGGGGGATCGTTCTTCATTTATCCAAATTGGACGGAATTCAAGTGGATGGAAACCGAATCCATGCGGAAGCTGGAGCTCTTATCATTGATGTATCAAAGCGGGCAACTGAAGAATCATTGACTGGACTTGAATTCGCTTGTGGAATCCCTGGTTCAATCGGCGGGGCAATGGCTATGAATGCAGGTGCCTACGGCGGGGAGATCAAAGATATCATCTTGCAATGTACCGTCTTAACGAAATCCGGGGAGCGGCTTGTTTTATCCAAGGATGAATTGGAGCTTGGCTACCGGAAGAGCATTATTGCGGCTGAGGGCTACTATGTATTATCTGCAGATTTCACATTGGCGGAAGGTGACCAGGAAGCGATTCGTGCGAAAGTGGCGGACTTGACATACCAACGTGAATCCAAGCAACCATTGGAATTCCCTTCTGCAGGAAGTGTATTCAAAAGGCCACCAGGCTACTTTGCAGGTAAATTGATCCAAGATTGCGGATTGCAGGGAAAGGGTTGCGGCGGTGCAGAAGTGTCAACGAAGCATGCGGGTTTCATTATAAATAAAAACCGTGCAACCGCATCCGATTACATCGCCACGATCAATATGGTAAGGTCTGAAGTAAAGAAGCAGTTCGACGTGGAGTTGGAGCTCGAAGTTAAAATAGTTGGAGAAGAAACCTAAAGCGGAGGGCGGCGGTTAGCTGGTACAGTTACGGTAACGATGTGCTCGTAACGCTTCGCTTTTACTCGCAAACGCCGCTCTTCGTGGCGACGTTCGCTGCCGCCCGTAGCTGGATGATAACAAAAACGTAGGACCCTTAAACATATTAAAAAGCGGATGACCTTGAACCGGCCATCCGCTTATATTTAAGTTCGCTGTTTTCTATCATTGTTCCGTTTTGCAGACAAATTGAGTTGCTTCGGTGACACTGTCATCTGTAATCTGCACTTGGCACATTTTATTATTATTCATAAATTTGAAGATCCCATTATTGAAATCCGTTCCGATTTCTTTGAAGAAGATTCCTTCGAAACGCGCCTCTTTGGAGTGCGTAAAACTGATTTGAAAGCCTTCGCCTTCTTCGACTAAGTAAGCCCGTACGCCTTTTTCAAACATGCCCTCAATTTCATCTTTGATGGCACGGTCGACGGATACAACATGGAAATCAACAAATGTTATTTCTCTTAAAAGCACGTTCATAAATGAACCCTTTGTGATTTCTTCCCATCTGCTTTGAGCAGTTTGACCGATAATAATTTGCGTAATATTATGTTTGTGAGCTACTTCTTTGATCGCCTTTGCAACTGGTCGTTTCTCATTATCCAGAATGATAAACTCTTCAACATCAAGCTCATCAGCAAGTTCTTGCCATCTTTGGATATAGTCGGATTTTTCGGCGTCAAATTCATCGAATGGCAATGGGTCAATCGTTAAAATATATAGTGGACAATCCATGATGGATGCCATTTTATGCCCACGTCTAATGAGACGTTCACCATTTGGACCGTAGTAGACACAAACAAGAATGCTTTCGTCCATACGTCCTTTTACTTTGCCCATGACCGTAGTCACCTCTTACAATTATTTTCGTTTCGTAAAACGAATCTAAATATGAAAACCACAACATTATACATGAGTCTCGGTAGACTGACAAGTTATAATCGCATCATCGGCGATTATAAAAACTTTAGTGTATAATTCAAATATGAACTTGTAGCTACTTATTATGTCCCCAGTTTTGCAAGTAGTCAAGTCTATCCTCGATAATTAAGAAAAAATTTACATAGGAAGTTGAAAACCCTGTTTAACCTAAATCAGCGGTTGTCCCCTAGGAGGTTTTCTGTTGTTGACGATTACATTATCCATATTCATCCCCTTTTTAGCAGCGATTTTCATCCCATTAATTTATCAACGGATTAAAAGCCGGCATATCGGCTGGTTTGTCATTATCGTTCCAATCGCGCTATTCGTTTTTCTTGCAAGCTATATTCCTTCCATAGCAAATGGAAGTACGTATATACATACGATTCGGTGGGTCGAGTCTGTCGGAATCCATTTTACTACGTATTTAGATGGACTTAGTTTAATATTCGGCCTTCTTATTACAGGTGTCGGCAGTTTGGTCATCCTTTACTCTATATACTATTTGTCCGAACGTGAATCATTAGGGCGCTTTTACGTGTATCTCTTACTATTTATGGGCGCCATGCTTGGAGTCGTTTTGTCAGACAACCTTATGGTACTCTATGTCTTTTGGGAATTGACGAGTATTTCATCCTTCCTATTAATCGCCTTTTGGTATCACCGAAAAAAGTCAAGGTATGGTGCTCAGAAATCCATGCTCATCACAGTATCGGGCGGTATTGCGATGCTTGCAGGATTCATCATGTTACAGTCCATGACTGGGTCTTTCAGTGTACGTGAAATAGTGGCGACTATCGGACAATATACGGACGAGCCTCTTTTTATATTCGCTATGCTGTTAGTATTATTGGGCGCATTTACAAAGTCTGCACAATTTCCGTTTCATATTTGGTTGCCAGATGCGATGGAAGCACCAACACCGGTCAGTGCCTATTTGCACTCAGCCACGATGGTAAAGGCGGGCATTTACTTGGTTGCTCGTTTCACTCCCATTTTCGGAGGTGAGACAGTATGGCTCTACGCAGTAAGCGGCGTTGGGGTCTTCACATTATTATTAGGTTCACTGAACGCAGTGAAGCAGACCGATTTGAAAGCGTTACTCGCTTATTCAACAATTAGCCAATTAGGCTTAGTCATGAGCTTATTCGGCCTCGGATCAGTGGCACTGCAGCAAGGATATAGCACGGATTCGGTCATCTATACGCAAGCGACATTCGCGGCATTATTCCATCTTGTTAACCATTCCACATTCAAAGGGGCACTCTTCATGGTCATTGGTATCGTTGACCATGAGTTAGGTACTCGTGATATACGGAGGTTAGGCGGACTCATGGCATTCATGCCTGTGACGTTCACTATCGCTCTAATCGGAAGCTTCTCGATGGCAGGTCTCCCCCCTTTCAATGGTTTCCTGAGTAAAGAAATGTTCTTTGAAGCGTTATTGAATGCTCGAAACCTTGAAGTTTTTACTACAAATTCGATAGGTACGCTGGTCCTTGTAGCGGCATGGATTGCAAGTGTATTTACATTTGTCTATAGCATGATCATTGTTTTCCAAACGTTTTTCGGGGAATTCCACCAAGAGCGTGTTGAGAAGCCAATCAACGAAGCATCTAAGGGAATGCTCATTGCTCCATCCATTTTGGCAACATTAGTCATCGTCATCTTTTTCTTCCCAAATGTTGTAGGAAACTACCTGTTGCGTCCTGCGATGATAGCAATTTACCCAACTTTCGCGGGAGCTGAACGTCTGACACCACATATTAAGGCATGGCATGGATTCAATCCGGCCTTATGGATGACGATTGGTGTCGTAGTTCTTGGTACGATCCTATATAGATTCATGCGATATTGGAGAGGCATCTATACAATTGCCCCGTTGAAATGGAATTTAGATACTGCATTTAACGCCGGTTTGACATGGCTTGAAAACGGATCCCATTTCCTGACGCGGCTATATATGAAAGGCTATTTGAAAGACTATCTCGTCTATATTTTCGTATTCTTCATCATCGCAGTAGGAGGTTCGATCCTATTTACTGGATCCTATTCGTTCGACTTCTCTGATGACAGTTCAATTGCAATAAATGAATTTCTAATTGTGCTCGCAATGGCTGGTGCCGGACTCGCGATGATCTTCGTAAAGTCCAGAATGACAGCAATCATATTAAATGGTGTTCTTGGTTATTCGATTGCCCTTCTCTTCGTCGTCTTCCGTGCCCCGGATCTGGCCTTGACTCAAACCATCGTTGAAACGGTGACAACTGCCCTGTTCCTTCTTTGTTTCTACTTCTTACCTGAGTGGAAGAAAGAACGTTCAGGTAAGAAGACGAAAATCTTCAATGGCATCATCGCAATTTCAGCTGGAATAGTTGTGACAGTTTTAGGCCTTGCCGTGCAAGGCAATAAGATGTTCGAATCAATTTCAGTATATTTCGAGGATTCTTATCGCCTCGCCGGGGGTAAAAACATTGTCAATACGATTTTGGGAGATTTTCGCGCGTTTGACACGATGCTTGAAGTCGTCGTTCTTTTCATTGCCGGAATCGGCGTATTCACACTCATTAAATTAAAGTCTAAAAAGGAGGAACAGGATATTGAAGATCAATGATGTCATTTTGAAAACAGTGACGAGAATCGTCGTGTTCATCATATTGACGTTCGGCGTTGAGCTTTTTCTGTCGGGTCATAACAATCCTGGCGGCGGCTTCATCGGCGGTCTCGTCCTCTCCTCCGCATTTGTTTTACTTTACTTAGTGAATGATATCGAAACCGTTCGTAAGGGTATCCCGTTCGACTTCAAAAAGATTGCAGCTATCGGGGTGTTTCTTGCAGTCGGTTCGGGCGTTGGTTCCGTCCTATTCGGTGAGAATTTTCTGACCCAAGCTTTCGGCCATTTCGATTTGCCGATATTCGGAGTTACTGAACTGTCAACAGTCGTCCTGTTCGAAGCAGGGGTTGCATTGACTGTAGTCGGCGTTGTCGTGACGATTATTTTAACGATAAGTGAGGATGTGTAGCAGATGGAAACATTAATTACAGTACTAGTCGGCCTACTTGTGACAGTAGCTGTCTATTTGCTACTGTCCCGTAATCTGATCCGTGTCATCTTAGGGTCTGCTGTCTTATCACATGCCGCGCATCTGCTTTTAATGACGATGGGCAGCGGATTGAAAAAAGGAAGCGCTCCATTGTTAGGCGAGAATGCAGCAAGCTATGTGGATGCTTTGCCGCAAGCTCTTATTCTAACGGCGATTGTGATCAGTTTTGCCGTGACGGCATTTTTGTTAGTGTTGGCGTATCGTACATATAAAAAGACGGGGACTGACGACCTCTATGCATTGAGAGGGTTTGATGATGAATAATATTATAGTTATGCCGATGATCATTCCTTTAATGACGGGAATCATCTTGATATTCTTGCGAACGCGCGTGAATTCACAACGTATCTTAAGCATTTTGTCAAGTATTGCTACAATTGCAGTCAGCTTAGTTATTTTAAACAGAATTCAGCATGAAGGAATTTTGCGACTTGATTTCGGAGGATGGCTGCCGCCATATGGAATTTTATTTGTAGCGGATTCATTTTCCATGCTGCTTGTTGTAACGACGTCGATCGTGACAGGTATTCTCCTCATTTACGCTTTTTCATCCATCGGGAAACAGCATGAAAACATGTTTTTTTATCCATTCATTTTTTTCCTTGTTGCCGGAGTCAACGGCTCCTTCCTGACAGGTGATCTGTTCAATATGTTTGTCTGTTTTGAAGTCATGCTGCTTTCCTCTTATGTACTTATCACAATGGGGGGCAGGAGGATTCAGTTAGTCGAATCGATCAAATATGTGACGATTAATGTCCTTTCCTCGTGGTTCTTTTTAATTGGGATTGCGTATTTATACGGAACTGTCGGGACGTTGAATATGGCCCATTTATCTGTCAGAGTTGCAGAAGTTGGACAAGGGCCGCTATTAACAGTCATTAGCTTGATGTTCCTGATTGTATTCAGCTTGAAGGCCGGACTCCTTCTTTATTTTTGGCTGCCAGGCTCTTACAGCGCTCCGCCGACTGTCGTTGCGGCATTATTTGGCGCCTTGCTCACTAAAGTCGGGATCTATGCGATGTTCCGCATTTTCACACTCATCTTTTATCACGAAACGGCTATTACGCATACCGCGATCGGAATCATGGCCATCCTGACCATGATTGGTGGAAGTATCGGCGCCCTTGCGTATAATGATATTCGTAAAATCGTTTCGTATAACGTAGTGATTGCCGTCGGTTTTATCTTGGCGGGTCTTGCGATGTCATCTGAAGTTGCATTCCAGGGAGCCATCTATTATTTAATACATGACATGATTGTGAAGGCTTTGCTGTTCCTCATTGCAGGAACGATGATCTATTTGACAGGGAAAGCCAAGATTGAGGAGATGAGCGGTCTAATCCGCAACTATCCGATGCTTGGTTGGCTGTTTTTCATCACGATGCTATCTTTGACGGGTATTCCTCCGTTAAGCGGGTTCATCAGCAAAGTGTTCTTAGGACAAGGGGCAATTGAAACAGGCTCCTATCTGTTATTGGCAGTGGCCTTTATGTCGGGTATTTTCGTACTGTACTCATTACTGCGAATCTTCCTGAACTGCTTCTGGGGCGAGACGATCATCAGTGAGGATGACGATGTCCCATTGAAAAAAGGGATGCTCGTTCCTTGTGTCCTCTTAGCAATCATGACAGTTGCAATAGGAATTGGGGTCGAGGGTCTAGTACCCTATGTCAGCGATGCCGCACGTACACTTATGAATCCTGACATTTATATAGAAGCAGTCTTACAAGGAAATCGTTAAGCGGAAAGTTGAGGTGGAGTTTGATGCCAGCCCAGTTATTACTGAATCTGTTCATCGCTTTTTTGTGGATGACGTTGATGGATGAAGATGAATTGAAGTTCACGACTTTCTTTGCCGGTTTCCTTGTCGGAATTGGAATTATCTTTTTCATGCACCGTTTTTTCGGCACACAATTTTATTTGCGGCGGTTAGTTAAAACAATTAAATTACTTTTCATTTTCATATCTGAATTGACCCAGTCAAGTATCGTCGTCTTAGGACAGATTTTAAGCCCTAAATTGAAGATAAAGCCAGGCATCTTTAAATACGAAACCGTCCTTAAAAGTGATGTAGAGGTCACGATGTTGTCCCTTCTCCTCACATTGACTCCGGGATCCGTTGTTATGGAAGTGTCTCCTGAAGGCGATACGCTGTATATCCATGCAATGGATGTCGAGGAGTCCAAGGCAGGTTTGATCAAACAGCTGAAGAACTTTGAAAAAGCGATCATGGAGGTGACACGATGATTGAAACGATGCTTATGGTATCACTCGTCCTATTTTCAATCACTATTTCCATTGCGATCATTCGGATCATCCTTGGCCCTTCAATGCCCGATCGAGTCCTTGCGCTTGATATGATTGGTGTCAATTTGATTGCCACGATTGCAGTTGTCTCAATCATCTTGAAAACAAAAGCCTTTTTGGAAGTCATTTTGATATTAGGGATTCTTTCTTTCATCGGAACAATCGCCTTTTCGAAAGCGATTGAGAGGGGGGTCATCGTTGAGCGTAAACGTGATGGGTGAATTTATAGGGGCTCTATTGATTTTATTGGGCGGAATTGCGAGTGTCATTAGCGTGTTCGGTCTCATTCGACTGCCGGATGTGTATACGCGCTCACACGCGGCGACAAAGAGCTCGACGCTTGCTGTCTTGCTGACACTTTCAGGAACTTTTTTATATTTTTTGTTCCGTGAACAATTTGTTAGTGTTCGTGTTCTGCTTGGTATTGTTTTCGTCTTTCTTACTGCTCCGGTAGCAGGCCATCTTCTTGTAAGGGCTGCGTACCGGTCGAAAGTGAAGCTTGCGGATATATCGACGGAAGATGCATTGCATGAAGTTTTATACACGAATGAAACAGAAAACGACGGTTCTAGCGACAAAAGCTAGTACCGTCGTTTTTCATATATCAACTACTACAGTTATCATCGGTGCAAATGCCCTGGCCTTCTCCGCCTAATACTTTAAATTGCGGTTGGATTCCTTCCTCTGCTGCCACTTTTCTTATCGCTTCTTCGAAAGCTTGTGTCGTCTGGGCTCCCGAAATTGCGTATTTCCGGTTAATGACGAAGAACGGCACGCCTTGAACTCCAATTTGCCCTGCTTCGGAAATGTCTTTCTTCACTTCGTCGGAAAACTCATCTGATTCAAGCATCTGTTGTACCCGTTCTTTTGAAATGCCTATCTCTTCCGCTATTGCCAATAATGTAGCCTCATCGCCAAGGGCTTCACCTTTTACGAAATGGCCTTCCAATATGCGCTCGGAAACAGCAGTGGCTTTACCTTCCTGCTCAGCTAACTTTGTTAGGCGGTGGGCATTATACGTGTTTGCCACTTTCATTGCGTCAACATCGAAATTCAGTCCAACTGTCTCGGCTTGTTCCGCAACATTTTCCATCATTTGTCGTGCCTCTGTTAAACTGACTCTGAATTTCTTCATCAAGCCTTCCACCGCTGAACCATTTGCTGATTCCGGTGTATTCGGATCCAATTGAAACGCTTTGAACACCACTTCAGTTTGACCGCCTAAGTTTGTAGACTCTATCGCCTCTTCCAATCTTCGTTTTCCTATATAGCAAAACGGGCAAACATAATCTGACCAGATCTCTATCTTCAAGATTTAAACCACCTTTCTTTTCTTATTTTAGAATTCATTTAATCTGGCAACAATGAATATGCCTACTGATGTTGTTAGTGAAGAATCTATTGGAGGACTGAGCATGAATAATTCACTTTGGCTGAAAACCGCCTATACGCGGGATTCCTACCCCGCTTTAGATAAAGATATATCGTGTGATGTCTGCATAATCGGAGGAGGATTAAGTGGAATCGCAAATGCCTACTTTTTAGCAAAAGAAGGATTGGACGTCGTCTTGTTGGAAAAGGACGAGATCTTGAGCGGAGCAACGGGCAATTCAACTGGCAAGCTAACATTACAGCATGATCTTGTTTATGCTAATCTGATTAAGCAATTTGGACGCGATAATGCAAAGACTTATTTTGACGCAAACCGTGAAGCTGTTTTATTCGGAAAGGGTTTTGCGATAGGAGATGAGCTTTGGGATGCAAACTCAATACTCTTTTCACAATCAAAGTTTGGGACAAAACTGCTTCAGGATGAAAAAAGGGCATATGACGAGATTGGCATAGCAGCCGTGTTAGGAAGAGATAGCGAACTTCCATTAAAAACTGAAGCCACGCTCACGATTAAAGATGAAGCTCAAATCCATCCTGTACGATTCGGCCAGCATTTAGCTCAACTATCAGTTAAAGCAGGCGCCCGCATATTCGAAAAAACGCAAATCCGCTTGATGGATTTGAAGAAAAGAATCCTCAACACAAACTCTAATAATGAAATTCAATTTAACAAACTCATATTATGTACTCATTATCCAATAGCAGCTTTACAAGGATTGCAAATCCTTAAATTGACTGTCGGGAGATCGTACGTAGTATCCACCTCTGCCAATATGCCTTTGCAAGGGCAATACATTTCAGTTGATTCACCAAAGCGTTCTGTACGGACGGCTTTCATCGATGGACAAGCTCACTTCCTACTATCCGGAGAGGGACATCCTGCTAATGTGGAAAAGGAAACGCGAATACACTACCGAACCTTAGACTCGGAATTGAAATACGTCTACCATCTTGACCCGCTGCAGTATAAGTGGTCGGCACAGGATCCGTCCACACCCGATCTTATTCCATATGCCGGTCCGATTTCAAAAAGCATGCCGTATGTTTACTTAAACACAGGTTTCAGAAAATGGGGGCTATCTAATTCGCTTGCTTGCGCAAGGATCATAAGTGATCAGATTATCGGCCGGGACAATAAGGCGAGTTCGTTATACGCTCCAGATAGAACTGGGTTCGGTTCATTTCTTGTACAGGCTTTGAAGAATACCGGTCTTGTGCTTAAGGAATTCACGGGCGGGTATATTAGACGAACCGGAACACCGATATGCACTCATATGGGGTGTAGGACAAAATGGAATGAAGCGGACGAGACATGGGATTGTCCTTGCCATGGATCCCGTTTCCGAAAAGACGGCTCTATTTTGGAAGGGCCTGCGACAAAGCCTTTGGATTTGGGATGATGTAAAAGTAGATGTACCAAAGGGCACTGAATTAACTACATTACCAATATAAAAAGGTTGTGCTCTCCAATTAGAAAGAGCACAACCCTAATTTCATTTTAACGCTTCAGTCAACACTGGAACGATTTGTTTCTTTCTTGATACAACGCCTTTTAGGATTGCCGTATTGTTCGTCAATGCGACATTGAATGCGGCACATGCGCGTTCAGCCGCCGTACCCAATGCGATAACTGTTGAATCATTATTCAGGATATCTGTCACAGCGAACAGGAATAGAGACAATCCTTTTTCTTCAATGACGCTGTTCAATAGAACTTCAAGCTCTGCTTGACGGCTCATAACGTCATTCACATCAATCGCATTCACTTGGGCAATCTCAACTTTCGCTCCGCCCATTGTGAACTCTTTCGCATCCAATGATACAAGCTCTTCAAGCGATTTCCCGCTTAAATCCGCACCTGCTTTCAACATTTCAAGACCATATACATGCGCGTCTACATCCGCAATTGCAGCCAACTCTTCAGCAGCAACACGATCCTGTTCTGTAAACGTCGGTGATTTGAATAATAGCGAATCGGAAATGATTGCCGAAAGCATAAGTCCTGCAATGTTTTTCGGAATTTCGACACCATGCTCTTTGTACAATTTATTCAAAATTGTAGCTGTGCAACCAACTGGTTCAGCGCGGTAATAAAGCGGATCAGCCGTTTGGAAGTTGGCGATTCGATGGTGATCGACAACTTCAATAACTTGTACATCATCGAGATCATCGACGCTCTGTTGTTTTTCATTATGGTCAACAAGAATGACTTGTTGCGCTTCCGGTGCAGCCTTTTCTATTAAGCGTGGAGCTTCGAAACCGAACTGGCTTAAAGCATAAGCTGTTTCACCCGAAATGGAGCCAAGACGAACTGCTTCCGCGTCCATTCCAAGCTGCTGTTTTAAATAAGCCAAGCTGATTGCAGCCGTTATGGAATCGGTGTCAGGGTTTTTATGTCCAAATACTAATACTTTTCCCATTTAAATCCTCCTACATATTTATATATAATTTCTTTCTTATTCTATCATAAAGGTTTGCCGAACAGAATTGCGGCAAGCTCATCTTTATTCACAATAAAATCTGCAATCGTATACTTGTCTAAAACTGCAAAATAAGCAAGAAGAGCTTCTTGGAGTGCACCTTTTAACCGGCAAACAGGCGAGAGTATACATCGATTTCCATCGGCACTGAAGCATTCCACCAGATAAAAATCATCTTCCGTTTTTCGTACAAGCTGACCCACATTAATCTCTTCAGGTCTCAACTTCATGCGGATACCACCTCCGCGCCCACGTACTGTTTCAATTAGTCCCATCTTCCCCAATTCATGGACGACTTTCGTCAGATGGTTTTTTGATATCCGGTACTTATCTGAGATCTCCTGAATGGTTGATAATTCATTCTGATCCTTGGCTCCAAGGTATATAAGTACACGTAATGAAAAATCTGTATATAAGGTTAACCGCATAATTTCACCGCCATTCTCCAACCTATTATAACGATTATGTCTGTATCGTGAAAGAAATGTGTCTAAAATCCTACATCACTCTTTAAGGTGTATTTTAGATATAGCTTTAGAGCAGCTAATCGTTTATTGTAGAATTATTAATACAAGAAAGGTTGTGCATTCAATGTTATCACAAGAAACAATTGATATCGTAAAATCCACAGTACCAGTACTTGAACAACATGGAAAAACAATTACAACCGTTTTTTATAAAAATATGTTCGCTGCTCATCCAGAGCTTTTAAACATTTTTAACCACGCAAACCAATCGAAAGGTCGTCAACAAACCGCACTTGCCAATACAGTCTACGCAGCTGCAGCACATATCGACAACTTAGGTGCTATCATTCCAGCTGTTGTCCAAATCGCGCATAAGCACCGTTCATTAGGAATCCAAAAAGAACATTACCCAATTGTCGGATACCATCTTCTTGGAGCGATCAAAGAAGTTCTTGGTGATGCAGCAACTCCTGAAATCATTGCAGCTTGGGGAGAAGCATACCAAGTGATCGCGGACGCATTTATCGGTATTGAAAACGAAATGTACGACAATGCGGAAGAAGCTGAAGGCGGCTGGAGAACGTTCAAGGAATTTGAACTCGTCAAAAAGGTTCCTGAAAGCGAAGTCATCACTTCTTTCTACTTCAAACCAGTTGACGGTCAAAAATTGCCAACTTATAAACCAGGTCAATACATTACAGTACGCTTTCAAATTCCTGGAGACGAATTCACGATTAACCGTCAATATAGCTTGTCACAAGCAACAGGCAACGATACATTACGTATTTCGGTAAAACGTGAAGACGAGTGCAATCCGAACGGTAAGGCTTCTGTGTACCTTCATAGAAGCTTGAATATCGGCGATAAAATCGAAATCAGTGCGCCAGCTGGTGATTTCTATCTGGATACAGAAAGCACTACACCTGTCACATTGATTAGCGGTGGTGTCGGGATTACGCCAATGATGGCGATGTATCAGACAATCGCTAAGACGACACCTGAACGCCCGGTTACATTCCTGCATTCAGCTCGTACTCGCGGTCACCAAGCATTCCATAAAGAGTTGCAGGCAATGACTGAATCACTACAAAACGCTAAATACGAAGTGCTATATTCTGAAGAAGGCGATGGATTCATCAACCGTGAATTCCTTGCGAAGCATGTATCGGAAGGAAGCGATATTTACGTCTGTGGTCCAACGCCTTTCATGCAAGCTGTCATTTCCGGATTGGTCGCAAACGGAGCAACGGAAGATAAAATTCACTTCGAGTTCTTTGAGCCAGCTGAAGAATTGCAATGGGATTTGGCTACTAACTGATAAATGTAAAAAGGGGCTCCATCGCGGGGCCCCTTTTCATCGTCTTACTTTTTTCGGCATTCTAAATGAAGTAACGATCAAAATGACTGATAGGAGTAATCCCAAATAGCCGATCCATGGATAGAAGTAAGCAACTAACAGTTTAAAGCGTAAGAAGCTTAGTCCGAATCCGACAAGTAACGTGATGAATACAAACATCTTGAAATTCCTTGTTCCTACTTTGGTAAATCGTGCCCCAAATGCGTAGAACATACTGACAGCCGTATTGAAAATCATTCCATATAAAATGAATGCCATGAATATGGCGAAAATCGGAGAGATTTCATTGATGATTGCTAACATCGGCAAATCCACATCCGCGATTGTCTCCACTTTTGAGAAAATCGCCAAGTCGCTAAGTAGAATCAGGATTCCTAAACCGAAACCTCCGACAAGCCCGCCTAAAGCTGCGGTCTTTTCATCCTTCTCCTCTCCACCCATCACTAATGACATTGAGGCACCTACCGCAATGTTAAACGATACGTAATTGATGGCGGAGATGAACCAGTTCGGCAATGTAGTTGGTACTTCTTTAGCTACAACATCAAGCTCAGCAAAGGGTTGATCCATCGTCAGTAGACTAAAGACTGAAACAATGATGATGGATAGGATAAGAAATGGCGTAATACTTCCAATAACAGCAACTACTTCATCAATATTCATTAGAATGGAAATGAAAATCAGCGCAACCATCAACAGGCTTCCTATGACAGATGGTACGCCAAATTGTTGCTCCAAATTGGAGCCTGCCCCGGCAATCATGACAACGCCAACACCAAACAAAGTGAATATGATGATGTAGTCAATTATGACGCCTAAAAATCGGCCACTAATTTTATAAATGACGTCCTTGTGTGAAGTTGCCCGCATCCTGCTTCCAAGCCTTGTCAAAACCATTCCTAAATACGCAAACAAAGCTGTGGATAAAAGCGCAGCTGCTATTCCCATCATTCCGAAGCTGGTAAAGTATTGCAGAATCTCCTGCCCGGATGCAAAGCCTGCACCGACGATTATTCCTATAAATGCGCTACCTATTTTAAGTACCTTTTTCAACTGCACCTTGCCCTCCTCTTGACCAATAAATTCAACCCTTATCGTATTAGTACGTTATGTAATTATGGACAAGGTCATTCCGGATTTCAATATAAAAAAGGGAGGGCAGGATTGTAAAATCCCCCCTCCCTCATGATTGCACTCAACCTAAAAGTTTATTCGATTCACGTATGAAAGCAGGCAAATCATCCGGCGTTCGGCTCGTCACCAACTGATTTTGGCATACGACAACTTCCTTATCCGCATATTTCGCTCCAGCATATTCCATATCCACTTTGATGGACTTATAACCTGTTGCGTCCCTTCCCTCCAATGTTTTTGCGGTAATTAGCAGCTGTGGTCCGTGGCAGATTGCAAAAACAGGCTTTTTATCATCCATGAACTTTTTTGCGAATTCCACGAATCGGTCATCCGCCCTTAGCTGGTCAGGTGAAAATCCTCCAGGGATGAAAAGGGCATCATAGTCTTCAGGAGAAGCATCCGCAATTCCAACATCAATCGTTACAGTGGAATCACCTTTTTTTCCTTTCACTTCTTTCCCAGCTTCCTTCTCGATTGTGACGACTTCATGCCCCGCCTCCTGAAAGGCTTTCGCCGGTTCAGTATACTCCGAGTCCTCGAACAGATTTGTGATAACAGTAGCTATTTTAGCCAATAGTCCATCCATCCTTTCAAATTATGCTATCCCTACTTCTATTCCACTTCTATAGGGTGCTAAACTTAAAGGCGGTACTTTGAGACATAAGGATTATCCTTTTCGAAGAATCTCCATGGATAATGGACGGCCTCACCCGTATTGCCAATTCCGACACGTGGACCAGTTTCAATTTTCTCTGCACCTGGCCCCTTGGCAATGAAAAGCGGCTTGTCCGACCAATGATGCCCGTAATACTTCATCGTTACACCAAGCGCTTTTGAAAGCTTCCCCGGCCCATTCGTCCAGTCTTTCATCTTCAATTTCAATCCGCGATTGTCGCGCATCAGCTCGAGTCCATCGACCGGCTCGGCTGCACGAATCAGTACTGCATGGGGAGTTCCGACAGGCCCACAGACGACATTCATCAATGTATGTGTATGCATCTGGTAGGTATATACGAGCCCAGGCGCGCCAAACATGATCTCCGTCCGCTTCGTCCGACGGTTCCCAAAGCTATGGGCTGCTCGATCCTCAGGCCCATGGTAGGCTTCCGTCTCTACTATTCGTGCAGCCATGATCCCCTCAGGCAGCTCATGTACTATATATTGACCGACCAGATTCCGTGCAAGCTCAAGAACTGGTCTCTCGAAAAAATCCTTATCAATCGGTACGTACAAAAGAATCCCTCCGTCCATGCCAATTCCCTCTTTCTTAGGATAGCCGTATTATGATGAAATGAATCCTATTAAAAAACGTATCCGAAAAGTATCGGATACGCATTTTCATATTAGCTTAATTAAGAAAACAACAAAAATGAAAGTCAGCACGAATATCGCGACAATCGACATGATCTTTACATACTTTATCGCTTCATCCGAAACCTCGGGCTGATCCTTATACATCCAGCGCTTCCCCCACAACACCGCGTCTTCAGGATTAAATACCTGCCATATAAGAATCAGATATAGCGGTATGCTAATAATGAAACATACAATGAATTCAGCCACCATGAACTCCCCCTATTTCAACCCCTGTCCTTCCGCAAATTCACGATACAGTGGATGGGAGTTGATTAATTCATCATGCGTGCCTATTCCCGTAATCCGCCCCGCTTCAAGGAAGATAAGTTGGTCCGCGTCAATTACAGTCGACAATCGATGAGCGATAATCAAAGTCGTTCGCCCCTCCATCAACCGTTGTAGCGCCTCCTGTACATGAGTTTCAGAACCGCTATCCAAATTCGAAGTCGCCTCGTCAAGCAGTAAAATCTCCGGGTCATGCAAAAGAGCTCTGGCAATTGCAATTCGTTGGCGTTGGCCGCCCGAAAGCTTCATGCCTCTTTCTCCGACAAGCGTTTCAAACCCGTCCTCCATCGCTACAATGAAGTCTAGCGCATTCGCCGCCTCCGAAGCCTTTCGCACCTCATCCATAGTAGGGCGTTTCTCTAAACCGTATGCGATATTATCTAAAATCGTCCCACTCAACAACGGACTTTCCTGCGATACATAACCGATTCGTTCACGCCATTCGGACAAAGCGATTTCTGAAATCGGCGTATCACCGATTGAAATCGTACCATCCGTCGGTAAATAAAACCGCTCAATAAGTGAGAAAATCGTCGTTTTCCCACCACCGCTTGGTCCGACAAACGCAGTCACTGTTCCGGGTTCTGCCTTGAATGAAACCTCACGAAGAACATCCTTACCGCTTTCATACGAAAAATCGACTGACTCGAATTGAATACCGCTAGTTGGCACTACACGAAGCCCCTTGGCATTCTCTCCATCCATCCCTAAAATCTGTTGAATACGCTCGGTTGCACCGACTGCCTTCTGGAAAATCGTAAACACCTGTGCCATACGCGCAAACGGAATGATAATCTGGAACATTAGAAAAATGATTGCTACAAGCGTTCCGGCGGATAGCGTCTCATTGGCCACCTGCGCACCACCGTATCCCAAGATCACCACTAAGATACTCATCATTATAAGAGTCATGACAGGCGAGATGATAGCCTGTATTTTAGCCTCTTTCAAGCCGAATGAAAACAGCGAGCTTATCGCCATTCTACCCTTCTCTCCTTCAGCCGGCTCCGCACGATACGCCTTCACCAACCGGATATCGCCAAGCACCCGCCCAAGATGCCCCGAGAATTTCGCCATCTCCCCTTGTGTTGCCTTCGCTATTTTGTGCATAATTCTACCAAGTGGTAAGATAATCGCCATACTAACAGGAATGCTGATTAACATAATGAGCGTCATCTTCCAGTCAAGATACAATAGGATTGCAACAGCTCCGATTACGGAAATGATTCCTGTAATGAACGATACAAGATGATCCGACACCAACTGCTTTAGAATCGTCGTATCCTGCGTAATCCTGCTCATAGTCTCCCCAGTTTCATTCTCATCGTAATACGGTACGGGAAGTCGTAGCACCTTATCCCATAACTTAGTCCTCAAATCCGCCACAATCGTCTCACCGATGTAAGCAAGTAAATAATACGAAACCCCACCCAATACAGCCTGCAAAACAAAAACCGTAAACAAGAACACAGCAGTCTGCCAGTTAAAAGCAGCCGCCGTCAACGAATCCACAAGCTGCCGTGTCACTAACGGTATTGCCAAACTCGCCGCCGTAGAAAATAAAGCAAGAACAAGCGCAATCACCGTAATCCCCTTCGGCCATTTCAGTTGCCGCAATAAAACAACGAATTCCTTCATCGACCCTTTCGTCTTCAACTCTTTTTCCATCATCATTCCTCTTTTCTCCCCAAATACGCATAAATCTGCCTAATCACTCATAAAAACCCAAAAAAGCTCATAACCTCCGATAGATACGCATAAACAAGAATAGGCACGCATAAAAGGGGATAAAAGCTCATAAATGCATCCACATGCGTATAGCCCGCTTCTCATTCACCATCATACCAATCGTAAGCCTCATAAAAATGCTTATACATATCGAAACTCATCTTAATATCTTCCTGAATGTTCTTCAAATGCTTGATCAACAGAAATCTCGAATAGAACGGTTGGTCTTTCAACCATAATATATCTTCCTCTGCCTTAAGAATCTTCCTCACACTTGCTTCAAGATACTTTCTTGATTCCGACGAATGCTTTTCCTGAAAAGCTATATCTAAAAGCCTATCACGCAACATTCGAACGTCAACCAACATCCAATTCAAATCTCCCTTGCCCACTTTCACTCTAGCAGACGTCATAAAATCCATCCCGTACAAATCCAATATCAAGTCAGTATCATAGTTCACCCGATTCCACTCTTTAACTGTATTCCCGTCATGCACCTGCTTGAATTCATGCAGTTTTTTCTTATAATCTTGCAAATAAGGAAGATCCGCATCGAATCCAACGGACTGATAGGCACTTAAAGGCGAATGCGGAAAGAGAACCGTCATCAAAAATATGAACAGAGCAATACTTGACATTATCAAGAATTTCTTCTTCAATTCGATTCCCCCATATCCAACATCCTCAACCAATTCTCCACTTCACGCGGCGACTTCAATACAATTACTTCCGCCCCGCTGCGCCATAGCATTTCAAAAACACCCGGCCGCTTCTTTTTCGGATACGTCCATATGAACTTTACAAACTCCCAATCTACCTTCTCCTCGCAACCCTCCGCCATATCAGGCCTTGTCTTCCCCCGATACATCCACCGTCGCTTTAAAATCCGCGACAAACATAACCAATTCGGGAAATCGAGGAAGATAATTAAATCAGCATATTGAGCCCGCATCTCAATCGTGGAGTTGAAATTACCATCGATGATCCATGCGGGCTTCTCCAATTCAGTTTGCAGTTTCTCCCTAAATTCTTGTTTCGGTGTTGGCACCCATCCTTCATTCCAAAATAGTGCATCTAAATGAAGGACGGGCAAATGCAATCGATCCGCAAGCTCAATCGACAACGTCGATTTCCCCGCACCGCTGCAGCCAATGACCAAAATCCGATTATATTTCATTATCCCCATCCCCAATTCTCTTCAGCATCTCGCCAATCGCCAACCAATCCGCCTCCAAATCCGGCCTGTGTGATGGACGATAGAAAACGGCTGCCGGATGAAATGTCGGAACGATTCGATATACTTTATTTGTCCACTCGAACTTGGTGCTATCGAGATCCGGAAGAAATTGAACCGGCCTTTCCAACAATTGCCCATGTAGCTCTGTCACTTTCGCGTCTTTGCCTAAGAGCCTTTGCAATCCGACATTCCCAAGCGCCACGATCAGCTTCGGCTCGATATTTGCAATCTCATAATCGAGCACCGGTGCATGCGCCAAAATCTCTTTCGCAGTCGGCGGCCTATTGTATTTCCGCTTCGTCATCGTGCCGTCTCGCTCACGTTTTTCGCCCCATTTGTATGGCCGGCTACGAACAGTACTCGTTATATAGACATCCTCACGCGTCAATCCAATTGAATCGAGCGACTTCATCAATTCCTTGCCTGCCCTACCGATGAAAGGGATTCCGTCCACTGCCTCGAATTCCCCAGGCGCTTCACCAATCAGCAAAAGCTCAGGCTTCTGGGGGCCTTCTCCATAGACAAAGCCCTCCACCGGAAATCCTTTTAGCCGTTCACGTCCAAGTTCTGCAATCGATTCAGGTATTCGAAACATCGGCACACTCCCTTTCAGCCTTGCAACAGCCTAATTGTTTCAATTAATATTGCTTTTCTCAAAGCCTTGTTTGTTCTACTTGGTTCCTTAGTATATCCGATCATATCGAAACGGATCGATAATTGCGAATTTCATTATTCACCAATGATATATTGTTCCAACGAACGTTCAACACTTGTCGCAAAACTGTTTCCGGCTCCCCAATCAAATCTGAAGAAAACACCTTCCGAACTACCTGCCGCCACGACATGGACGCGCGTGCTTCCATCAAAATTATCAATCGTCGCCGTGACCGACGCCCGGTTGTTTGAGCGCATATAGTATTTCTCCATAATTAATACGTGCACTTCCGCAGATCCAGTCGTCCTCACATAATGATCGACCAATGTCCCGCTAATACTTCCTCGAAGAATTTCAGATTCAATCGTGTTTGCCGCTTCTGCCGGAGAGATTTTCACTGTAAACTCCTTGACTGACATTTCATCATCCCCCTCTTTAGTTCTAATACGATTGGGGGCAAATGGAAGTTTCAATTTATTGGACAAAAAAAGACCGACGCCTTTATGAGAGACGTCGGTCCAAAATCATTCCAGTTCCAATTGTTTTGTTTCTGTTCCTAAAAAGATTACTGCAAGGACACCAATGATAATTGCACAACAGAATATGCCGAAAATAAGCCCGAAACCGTAGCCTGCTGTCAAAAGTGAACCAACCAACAACGGACCGAAAATGCCGCCAATCCGGCCGACTGCCGCTGCTGTACCGGAGCCGGTTGCCCGTACCGCTGTCGGATATTGTTCCGGCGAATAGGCGTAGAGTGCTCCCCATGCTCCTAAGTTGAAAAATGAAAGGAATGCTCCTGAAACAAGAAGCATCGTGAGCCCCTCCGCATTACCGAATAGAAGGGCACTGATGGCTGTTCCGATTAAATAGGTCGATAAGACAAATTTACGGCCTGCCCTCTCGATGAGCCATGCCGCGGTGAAATAGCCTGGCAACTGCGCCAATGTCATGATAAGGACGTATTTGAAGCTGTGAATCATGTCGAACCCTTTCATGACCATGACGCTTGGGAGCCAAAGGAACATACCATAATAGGAGAATACGACCGTAAACCAGACAATCCAAAGCATTGTCGTCCTGCGTGCATATTCTTTCGACCAGATGAGTTTCATTTTCATACCAAGTGATTGCTTTGGTTTCCCCTCCTGTTTAAATTTTGGGGAGTCAGGCAAGTTCCGTCGCAAGTAGATTGCATAAAACGCTGGAAGTGCTGTTAGGATAAGCGCTATCCGCCAGCCATACTCTGGAATGATGAAATATGCTATTAATGCAGCCACAAGCCAGCCCGCCGCCCAGAAGCTTTCCAATAATACAACAACCCGTCCACGCTCTTTCGCGGAGACGCTTTCTGAAACAAGCGTGGATGCAACGGGCAGTTCCCCTCCGAGTCCTGCCCCGACGAAGAAACGTAAAATGAGGAATACCGTCAACGTCGTCGTCAGTGCCGACAATCCGCTTGCTAATGAAAAGAGTACAAGTGTCATCATAAAAACGTTTTTCCTACCAATACGATCTGCCAACAGCCCGAAGCCAAATGCTCCAATAGCCATACCGATTGAATTCATGCTGCCGATCCAACCCATCTCAGCTGGTGATAGAGACCACTCGACTGCAACGGCCGCGATGACGAATGAAAGAATTCCGACGTCCATTGCATCGAACATCCAGCCCGTGCCTGAGATAACTAATAATTTATTGCGGGAAATTCCTTTTTTGTTAGTTTTCATAAGTTGTCTGCCTCTCGTCTTAGATTAATGTACTGTCTTGACACTTGTCATTATACGTTTAGATAGATATTGTTACAAGAGTTAATTTTTAGTATAGGTACCAATAAAAAAAGGCCTGCTCACTTAGTGTGAGCAAACCCTTGAAATTAATTATAATGATGCTTCAATTTCTTCAATCATTTCTTTCATAGAGAGCAATCCGCCACCTGATAAGTACCAGTACTCCCCGTTCAAGTAAACGATTTTCCCATTTTTATATGCGTTGGTTTTCTTAACAAGTTCATTTTCCACAGATTTTTTTGCGCTTGCACCGTTACCGATTGCTGCATCACGGTCGATGACGAATAGGACATCAGGATTTTTCTCGAAAATGTACTCAAATGAAATGTTCTGTCCATGGGTAGATACTTCAATTTTTTCATCAGCTGCTTTATAACCCAATACATCGTGGATGAGACCGAAACGAGAGTTTGGCCCATAGGCACTCACTTTTCCTTCGCTTGCTAAAACGATAAGAGCGGTTTCGTCACTCACTTTTGTTTTTTCTTTTATTGCTGCGATTTTAGCGTCTATGTCATCAAGTTCTTTTTGAACCTCTTCTTCTTTCCCAAAAATTTCACCGATCAATTCAGCATTATGCTTAAATGAATCCATATAATGAGCATAGTCGATACCAACGTAAATAGTTGGAGCGATTTCCGCGAATTGATCATAAAGTTCAGCTTGTCGTGTTGAAATGATGATAAGATCCGGTTTCATAGCATGAATCGCTTCAAAGTCAGGTTCTTTCAAACTTCCGACGTTAGTGTATTTATCGTCATCATATTTCGAGAGATATGTGGGCACATTTGCTCTTGGCAAAGCTGCAACTTCAACGCCTAAATCATCCAACGTATCAAGTGTTCCAAAATCGAATACAACAACTTTTTCAGGGTTTTTCTTAACTTCTACAGGTTTGTCACTAAGTTCATGTTCAACAGAAATGGTTTCGCTAACGTCGTTCGCTTCAGAACCTGATGTTTTATCTTCATCTTTATTTTTAGTGCCGCATGCTGCGAGTACAATCATGAGAGAAGCAAGCAAGAGCATCATTGTTAACTTTTTCATTTACTACCATCCTTTGTTTATGAATTGAAATAGACGCAGATATTACAGTTATTCATCTTTTTAATCGGTATATCCATATCGTAAATTTCCTTCAATGCATCCGAATTGATGATTTCTTCTGTCGGGCCATCGCGGACGACCCTGCCATTTTTTAAGGCGACAATCCGATCAGAATAGACGGATGCAAAGTTAATGTCGTGAAGTACGATAACAACAGTCTTTCCAAGTTCGTCAACTAATCTACGCAGAATTTTCATGATTTGAACGGAATGTTTCATATCCAAGTTGTTGAGCGGTTCGTCAAGCAGAACATAATCCGTGTCCTGTGCAATCGTCATTGCGATAAAAGCGCGCTGGCGTTGACCTCCTGATAATTCATCCATATAATCATTCTGCATTTCCATCAGGCCCATATAATCCATTGCCTGCTCGATAATCCGGATATCCTCCGCATTAAGCTTGCCTCTTGAATAAGGAAAGCGGCCAAATGACACCAACTCACGAATCGTCAATCGTACATTCATGAAGTTCGATTGTTTCAGAATCGAAACGCGCTTCGAGAACTCATTTGATTTCATTTTTTGAACATGATCATTATCCACAAGCACTTCGCCGGTATCTGCGTCAATAAGACGACTGACCATTGAAAGAAGTGTCGACTTCCCAGCTCCGTTCGGACCGATGAAAGATGTAATTTTACCTCGATGGATATTAACATTCACCTTTTCAACGACTGCCTTTTTCCCATAGAACTTAGACAACTCTCGAACTTGGATCATGAGGATCGACTCTCCTTTAATAGTAAATAGATGAAATACACACCGCCGATGAAATTGATAATGACACTCAACGTAGTCGAGAAGGTGAATATCCGCTCCACGACCCATTGACCACCGACAAGTGCAATAATACTCATTACCGAGGCACCCGCGATAAGGATCTTGTGTTTATATGATTTAAAAAACTGATAGGATAAGTTTGCAACAATCAATCCGAAAAATGTAATCGGACCAACAAGAGCAGTCGATACAGATATCAATACCGCAGAAATGACAAGCATTAGCTTGACTACCTGGTCGTAAGAAACACCAAGGTTTATTGCCGTATCCCTACCAAGGGATAGTACATCAAGGTCATTGAATGATTTCCATCCGACCAAAAACGTCAGGATGACAATCCCGAGTGCCCACCATACCAGTTCACCACTCACATTATTGAAGCTCGCGAACATTTTGTCCTGCACTTTCAGAAATTCATTTGGATCAATCAGCACTTGTAGGAAAGTCGAGATGCTTTCAAAGAACGTACCAACGATAATCCCGACAAGTAATAGGAAGTAAATCGGCTGGCCACCCCTCTTGAAGAGCAAACGGTATAAAATGAGCGCAAAAACGATCATTGTCGAAACCGATAAGATGAAGTTCACATGTCTGTTAACGATTGTAATATGGCTGGAGCCAAGGAAAAAAATGACGACCGTCTGTAGCAATAAATACAAAGAATCCAACCCCATTATACTTGGGGTTAAGATGCGATTATGCGTAATCGTCTGGAAGATGACTGTCGAATATGCAATTGCAACTCCAGTCAACACCATCGCTAACACTTTAATAGCACGGCGGGGTAGCGCATAATCAAAACTACCATTTAAATCATGAAACAAATACAACGAGCAAAAAACAACTGCTAGAGCCGATAGAATGATCATTTTAGTCGAATCACGCATATGCTTTCCTCCTAAATAACAAATAGAGGAATATACCGCTTCCAATGACGCCGACCATTAAACTGATCGAAATTTCGTAAGGATAGATGAGAACCCTGCCTAAAATATCACAGATCAAAAGGAAGATCGCACCTAACAACGCGGTGTGCGGTAACGTTTTCTTCAAATGATCTCCGTGGAAAATAGACACGATATTTGGAATGATCAACCCTAAAAATGGAATCATCCCGACAGTCAAGATGACCGTGGTCGTTACAAGAGCCACCAATATTAGGCCGATATTGACAATCCTTTTATAAGCAAGTCCCAAGTTTTTGGAAAAGTCCTCACCCATTCCCGCAACCGTAAAGCGGTTGGCGTATAAATAAGTGATAATCAGAACAGGGATGCTTATGTACAAAAGCTCGTACCGACCGACCATAATCATCGAAAAATCACCTTGCAACCAAGACGCCATGTTTTGGATGACATTTGATTTGTAAGCGAAAAAGGTCGTAATGGAAGAGAGGATATTTCCGAACATGAGCCCGACGAGCGGAATGAAGATTGCGTCCTTGAATTTAATGCGGTCCAAGATTTGCATGAACAATAATGTTCCAGCAAGTGCAAATACAAAGGCAACTATCATTTTCTCAATCGTAGATGCGTTCGTAAAAAGCAACATCGAAACCAATATTCCAAGACGAGTGGCATCCAATGTTCCCGCAGTTGTCGGCGATACGAATTTATTCCGACTCAGCTGTTGCATAATGAGACCCGCAATACTCATCCCCGCACCCGCAAGAAGAATCGCTACTAGTCTTGGCAAACGGCTTATGAGGAAAATTTCGGTTTTCTCCGACTGGAAATCGAGGAGGTCCATTGGTGATATTGAGCTCACTCCAACGAATAACGAAAGGAATGATAGTAATATAAGTGCAATAAACAAATAGCGTTTCTTCATGAAGATTGAACTCCGATATCAATTATTTGCTCCAATTGAGAATCATCTTTAGTGAAAATGATTATCAATTAGCCTGCAAATCCAATTATATCAGGTATGAATATAGTGTCAACTTATAATTGAAAATGATTATCAATTACAAGAAGACTAGTAGAACTCACTATACCAAGCAAGCCGCTGTAATACGGTTCATTGCAATTGTGGCGGTATTTTTACAGGTTTTATGTAAGGGGTATCCTTGAGGGTATAGCGCTTCTGATGCGGAATAAAAAAACGATTATGGAGAACATAAAGTTGTCCATAATCGTTCATGCATACTTATTCTTGGCCCATCAACTCTTCCAAGTCAACAGCGCTATCAATTACTTCTTGCGGAACTACGATTTCATCAATCTCATTGATTTTCGTAATGACAGATTTCATCTCTTGCACAATATGCATCTCTTCGTCTTCAATCTTCATCGTCATATCCATTTTCATATCAAACGCATTTGTATAGAATGTTTCCTTGTCGATGTAAATCGTAATGTCCAAACTTTTTAAATCCATATTATTCAACAGATCAGCTTCTTCTTCAGTCATTTCCATATCTGCCGGGAAAGTTGAACCCATCAATTCTTTCATAAGGCCGCTAAACTTATCTCCGGAAGCATTCAACGTCAAAATATACTCGTCATCAGTCTGCTCAAATTTAAAATCATCCTTAAATTCCTTGAACATCTTCATATCCAATGTAGGATCTGTTTCCCCACCCATTTGCGCCATCATTTCATCATACATCTCTTTCGGCATCTTAATCCATTGAGCAGATTCCGGATCAAGCATATAAAAACCGGATTCAGTCATATAAATTTCCATGTCCATCGCGCCAATTTCCGGACCCATATCCATACTCATTACTTGGTACATTGCCAAAGGATCAATAATCATATCCATATCCATTTTGATTTTCGAATCCATATCAAGTCCCTGGCCCGGCATGGACATTTTTTGATTGATATCCATAACTGCATGCATGCTCTTTTGTTCTTCTGAAACTTCCATTGCTTTGCTATATACTTCTTGTGCCGTCATCTTACTTTTGTTTGTCACTTCGACCTTTTTTCCGGTATCGGGATCTGTTTTCGGTTCTGCAGCGGATCCGCAAGCTGAGAGGCCAAGTGCAAGCAAGCCGACGCCTAAACCCTTTATCAATTTTTTCATATAATTCGCTTCCCTTCTTTGTTTCTATTTTTACTACACCTAATCATACGGCATGGACGGAAAAGGGTTCCAGTTTTTTTCTTAATTGAATCTTTACTACTATCTATTGCTTGCGGGACCATTGCTCACCTTTCGATTTATTTCGGTAATTGAAACTTTTTCATGTTCCTTCATTATCAAATCCGTTATAATAATCGAGACAAATAGAAAGGACATCAAACACCTATGCTAAAAAAATTCTTTTCTTACTATAAACCACATAAACGGCTATTTATTATCGACTTTTCAAGTGCCATTTTCGTAGCATTGTTAGAATTAGCTTTTCCAATGGCTGTTCAATGGTTTATCGACACTCTTTTGCCATCCGGGGAATGGGGCAAAATCGTGACAATCAGCATCCTCTTGCTGCTTGTATACGTTCTCAGTACATTCCTTCAATACATTGTCAGCTATTTGGGGCATAAATTAGGGATTAATATCGAAACGGATATGAGGCAGCAACTATTCAACCATGTCCATCGACAATCATTCCGTTTTTTCGATAACACGAAGACTGGGCATGTTATGAGCCGGATTACGAATGATTTATTCGATATCGGTGAACTTGCCCATCACGGACCGGAAGACGCATTTATCGCGGTCATGACAATTATTGGCGCGTTCATTCTTATGTTTTCCATCAATCCCGAACTTGCAGTAATCGCGATTTGTATGGTGCCACTCCTTGTCGTTCTTGTAACGTTCTGTAATATAAAAATGAATGCCGCATGGCAGAATATGTACGGTAAGATTGCCGACGTAAATGCAAGGGTAGAAGATTCGGTATCTGGTGCTCGCGTCGTTAAATCGTTCACGAATGAGGAATTCGAAATTTCACGATTCAAGAAGGACAATGGCAGCTTCCGATTGGCAAAACTTGTTGCATATAATGTCATGGCCTGGACGCATTCCAGCATGTATATGATGACGAGGCTTGTAACGTTGGTCGTACTTGTGGTCGGAGCTTGGTTTACATATAACGACCGACTTACTCCTGGAGAGCTTGTCGGCTTTATCCTTTTTGTTAATATCCTTATCAAGCCTGTCGACAAAATCAGCGCGTTACTGGAACTTTATCCGAAGGGGATGGCAGGTTTCCGGAGATTCCTTGATTTGCTTGAACAAGAACCGGAAATTAAAGACCGACCCGGAGCGGAATCTGTTGGCCACTTACATGGCGATATACTTTTTGATGACGTCCATTTCAAATATGATGATAATAAAAATGTCTTGAATGGAATCGATTTATCAATTAAAGCTGGTGAGACGATTGCATTTGTAGGCCCATCCGGTGCCGGAAAAACGACAATCTGTTCACTTATACCCCGTTTTTACGATGTTGATGCGGGTGCCATTTCAATTGACGGTATCGATATCCGTAATATGACCCAGCAGTCTCTGCGTTCCCAGATCGGAATTGTACAGCAAGACGTGTTTTTATTCACAGGTACGATTAAAGAAAATATTGCCTATGGGAATTTGAATGCGACGGATGAAGAGGTAATAACTGCTGCGCAAAAGGCGCATTTGGAAGATTTCATCGCTTCTCTTCCTGACGGCTATGAGACACAAATCGGAGAGCGTGGCCTAAAGTTATCAGGTGGACAGAAACAACGGCTTGCGATTGCGCGCATGTTCCTAAAAAATCCGCCAATCCTAATTTTAGATGAAGCAACGTCCGCATTAGATACTGAGACGGAGCGCATCATCCAACAATCACTTAATGAGCTTTCGGAAAATCGTACAACACTCATCATTGCACACCGTTTAGCGACAATACGAGATGCCGATAGAGTCATTGTCGTTACGGAAGACGGCATTGTAGAAGATGGAAAATACGATGATTTGGTTAGGAAGGGTGGAATTTTTGCCCGTCTGCATAATATTCAATTCCAAGAGGTTTAACATTTGAAGAAACGGGGATACTATTATCATCCCACCCCCCTTTCTCTTTATAGATAAAAAACTGCACTGTGGACTTTATAGTCCGAGTGCAGTTTTTTCGTTATGTCCAGCTTCAGGCGCCAGGGGCTCGAGGTCATAAGTCGATGATACTTTGTGGCAAAGAACGCCACGCCGTATCTTCGCCTTATGCTTGTCGCCCCTAAGCAGGCGCCTTCGCTTTCGTTAATGGCTTATGATAAACTCTTCAAACTTAACCCGTTCCGAACCGTCCATCTCCACTGTCATCAATGTGCCATCTTCCTCGTATTCCGTCTTTTTCACATTGGCCTTGTCATTCAAATAGGACACGACATCTCCTCGATCGAATGGAACAAGCAGTTTGCAAGTAATGTATTGCTCAAAAATCTTCTTCTTAATCAAATCAATTAAATCATCCAAACCCGCCGATTCATAAGCTGATATCCAAATATTATCGTCGGTCAACCTTGGATACGGCACACCCGCCAAGTCCGATTTATTGAATATATTTATAGTCTTTATATTTTCCACTCCAACATCATGTAGCGTATCATTCGTCACTTCCATCATATAGCGGTATTCAGGATTCGAAACATCGACAACATGCAGAAGAAGATCAGCACCGCGCGCTTCTTCAAGCGTGGAACGGAAAGCCTTGACCAAATGGTGAGGCAGTTTTGAAACGAATCCAACCGTATCCGTCAAAAGGAACTCTTTATTGTCGGCAAATTTCAAATGGCGCACAGATGTATCTAATGTCGCGAAAAGCATGTTTTCCTCATACACTTGCTTTTCTGTTTCCTCATCTACTTTGCGCAAAAGCCCATTCATTAATGTCGATTTTCCTGCATTCGTATAACCGACAATGGACACGACGGGTATCCCGCTTTTCTTTCGCTGCTTCCTCTGCGTTTCACGGCGATCACGCACATGTTCAAGATCCTTTCGCAGTTTCGCAATCTGGTCCTCAATTTTACGGCGGTCAAGTTCAAGCTTCGTTTCACCGGCACCTTTGTTCTGGAATCCACCGCCAGTACCGCCCCCTTGCCTGCTCAATGAAGCGCGCAACCCGACAAGTCTTGGAAGTGTGTATTGCAATTGTGCCAATTCAACTTGCATCCGTGCTTCATGAGTCCGGGCTCTTCTTGCGAAGATATCAAGGATGAGCATCGTCCTGTCAATGACCTTCACTTCAAGCTCCTGCTCTAAGTTACGGATTTGCGACGGTGAAAGCTCATCATTGAAAATGACAAGGTTCGCCCCCGTCTCTTCATAAAGCCGTTTGACCTCTGCAACCTTCCCTTTGCCGACATAATGGGTTGAATGTCTGCGTTCCAAATTCTGAGTCACTCTTCCAACGACCTGTACGTCAATTGCTTCCGCCAAGTTCTGTAATTCTTCCATTTCATATTCAAAATGCTCATCATTTTGTTCATGCACACCGACAAGAACTGCGTATTCAACTAAAATCTCCATAAATCCACTTCATCCTTCCCTCTTTCCAATGACAACATCACTTAACCTATCTTTTCCCCCTTCTTGCTGAATAAATCTCAACCGAACATTTTCCAATGAGATATCATTCGAATCGCCAACCTTTTGTGAAAGAAGTACAGCCCACTCTCCTGTATCGCGCAAGGGGTCTTCTACTCCAAAGATGCATTCTTGAATTTCCTTAGCATCATTTTCTTCAATCAATGTCCCATCCTTCCGTAATTGGGCAAAACGGACATCTTCAGGTTCTTCCCATTCAATGAAAAAAGGATATGGAAGTTCAGCAGTTACTGGTTGATCGACAAACAGCATCTTCCACTTCCTCAGCACGCCACTTTCAGTCAGTCGTTCCGCATCCAATACACCAGAAGTGGCAAAACCTTTGTTTTTAATATCATCATTAAATTGCTCAATATTCGTGACAGATAAACAAATGGTACCCCATCCATCTCCATCCGTAACATCATGCAAAAGCAAGCGAGTCAACGGATGATCGACTTCCCTCGCTAATTCAGGCTTTTCGACGGAAAGCCATTCCACATATGCATTTTTCACATACATAAGTGCATTATGCGTCCCCCATTTTTCATGCCTGCCCCCAATTACGGCGTGGTTGCCTTTTTCCTTTTGCTCCTGAACGACTTCGTTAGGGCTTTTCGATGTAAAATAAACAACATGATCAAGCTTCATCATTTACGTCCCCCTTTTAAAACCCTATTTCGATTAGCGTACCATACAATAAGAAAAAACGACCCTCGATTGCTTCATCGAAGGTCGCTTTATCTAATCTTATCTTTCCTTTTCAAGTAATACTTGCGCATCGTAGAATTCCTTATCAATTTCCGCATTCGGACGATAAGTCATCATACTCACTACATAAGTTACAACTAAACAAACGAGGAATCCAGGGACAATCTCATAAAGGCTCTTCGATAAAAATTCAATATTCCCCCACACACCTACAGTAATTGCACCTGTCACCATTCCCCATAGTGCGCCAGTCGCAGTAAGCTTACGCCAGTATAGCGATAAAAGGATAATTGGTCCGAATGCACCGCCGAAGCCGGCCCATGCAAAGGATACAAGTTTCAAGATCGATTCTTTATTTGGCCAAGCAAGCGCCATCGCAATTAAGGAAACTACAAGAACCGCCATCCGTCCTAAAAAGACATATTGCTTATCTGAAGCATCCGATTTAATGACCGCTTTATACAAGTCCTCAATCAGGGCAGAAGAAGTCACGATCAACTGCGATGAAATCGTACTCATGACAGCAGCAAGTACAGCAGCAAGCATGATTCCCGCTATGAACGGATGGAAAATAATTTGTCCAAGTGCGATGAAAACAGTTTCCGGATCGACAAGCTCAGCACTTGGATTTTGGTGATAATAAGCAACTCCTACCAAAGCTGTCGCTATCGCACCAAACAGGCTTAACATCATCCAGCCGATACCGATCCGTCTTGCACTTTTCGTCTCCTTCACTGATTTGATAGCCATGAAGCGGACGATAATATGCGGCTGTCCGAAATAGCCAAGTCCCCAAGCGATGGAGGATATGACACCTGCTACGGTCGCCCCTTTCACCAGACTAAGCATCTCAGGATTCACTTCCTTGATACTTGCAGCAGTTTCCGCGAACCCACCCGTAAGCGTCAAGCCTACAATCGGAACTAAAAGCAAAGCTAAAAACATGATAAGGCCTTGAACGAAGTCAGTATAGCTTACTGCCAAGAAACCTCCAAAAAGCGTGTAAGCGATAACAACTGCAGAAACAATAAGTAACCCAGCGTGATAATTAAGACCAAAAGAACTTAAAAAGAATTTACCGCCTGCAACCATACCTGAAGAAACATAAAATGTGAAGAATACAAGAATTATTATACCTGAGGCAATACGTAGGAATCTTGATTTGTCCTTTAATCGGTTTTCCAAGTAACTCGGTATAGTAATGGAATCATTCGATACTTGCGTATAGACGCGAAGCCTTGGTGCAACAAGAAGCCAGTTCAAATACGCACCAACCGTTAATCCGATTGCAATCCATGCTTCGGTCATACCTACTGCATAAATGGCACCCGGGAGTCCCATAAGTAACCATCCTGACATATCCGCAGCACCAGCACTTAATGCCGTTACTGCCGGTCCAAGAGAGCGCCCGCCCAACATGTAGTCAGTTAAGTTGGAGGTCTTCCTGAATGCATACCACCCGATGAAAAGCATCGCGGCCATGTACAAAATAATAGCGATCAATTGATACATACTACCAGTCATAGTTTCCCCTCCTTCTAAATAAGTACAGTTCAATAATAACATTTTTCAAATGATTTGGAAGTACTTAAAATATTCCAGGCAAGATGACATGTTTATCCTACATCCGCCACATTTCCCGGGGAATGAACAAACTTCGACAAATGGAATTCATATAAGCAAAGAAAATGAGCAAAAAAATTGACTGCGTCCCTTTCAATGAAGGTTGCAGTCTACAAGCTTATATTTTTTGACTAAGCGTCTCTTCAATCGATAGTTCTCGAAGCTTGAATTTCTGGATTTTTCCCGAGGCGGTCATTGGGTACGCGTCAGTGAATCTAATATACCTCGGAATTTTATGATAAGAGATATTACCATGGCAAAACGATCGTACAGCTTCTTCATCGATGATTTTGTCCTTCTTTGGAATTATCCAGGCCATCAATTCTTCCCCATACTTAGGATCCGGCACGCCAACAATTTGGACATCAGAAATTGCAGGATGTGTATACAGGAATTCCTCAACTTCTCGGGGATAAATATTTTCACCTCCACGAATAATAACATCCTTAATACGTCCGGTAATATCGATGTATCCATCCTCGTCCATAATTGCGATATCGCCGGTGTGGAGCCAGCCTTCTTCATCGATTGCCTCGCGCGTCGCCTCTTCGTTATTATAATACCCTTTCATGACATGGTAGCCCCTTGTACAAAGTTCACCCGGCACTCCCACAGGTGCCTCCTCTCCCGTCAGCGGATCAATGATCTTCACCTCTACATAAGGATGAGGTTTTCCAACAGTGGAGACACGCTTTTCAATCGGATCATCAGTCGTTGTTTGAGTAATGACAGGTGATGATTCTGTTTGCCCGTAACAAATCGTAATCTCCTCTGCACCCATTTCGTGAATCACTTGTTTCATCACTTCAATCGGGCATGTAGAGCCAGCCATAATACCTGTTCGCAATGAGGATGTATTGAACTTTTTGAAATCAGGATGATTCAATTCGGCAATGAACATTGTTGGTACGCCATGAAGCGCTGTGCATTTTTCATCTTGAACAGCCTCCAATACACGTAGAGGATCGAACTGCTCGATGACGACCATTGTCGAACCATGAGTCACTGCTGCCAAGTTGCCAAGTACACATCCAAAGCAATGGAAAAACGGCACGGGTATGCAGACGCGATCTTCTTCAGTTAGTTTCATGTAATCCCCTATTAGTTTCCCATTGTTTACAACATTACGATGTGTTAACATGACCCCTTTCGGGAACCCCGTTGTACCAGACGTATATTGAATATTGATAACATCATCCGGTGTCATTGTCCGTTGACGTTCAGCCAAAACCTCGTCAGTAATCCCTTCCGCGTGATGAAGGAATTCAGACCATTTATATATCCCCATTTCTTCACGGTCTGTCATTAGAATAATCCGTTTCAATTTAGGTAACTTTTCACAATTTACGATACCGTTCTCACTATTTTGCAGTTCGGGATAAATTGAACGGATAATGTCGATATAGCTCGTCCCTTTATAGCCTTCGTCGAGTATCAGTGTTGTAGCATCCGATTGTTTCAGGAGGTATTCAAGTTCATTTGCCTGGTAGTTCGTGTTCACTGTAACAAGAACAGCCCCCATTTTCCCAGTGGCAAATTGACTTAACAACCATTGAGGTTTATTATCCGACCAGATGGCGACATGCTCCCCTTGCTCTATCCCCATCCCGATGAATGCCTTTGCCAACTCATCTGTCTCACGATCAAACTCTTGATATGTTTTCCTAATTCCATGCTCAGGATAAACATATGCCTCATTCTCAGGTATCAATTTCGCCCAATCCCTTACGATCTCGCCAACTGTTTTCTCTAACAAAGACATCCACCTAACCCCTTTCTATGATTCTTTGGTTACTTATATGTTATCACAAAATTCAGAAGTAGTCTTAGGCATTCCTAATCAAAATGCCATTCTACCTAACAGGTAAAATGGCATGAAATGTTTATTCAATTGGGAAAACTCGGCCGCGTTCATCTTTATAGACAACATGATGCCTGTCGAATTTTGTTGGAGAATCAATACCAGCAGCAGCCGCAATCCGATACAGCCCTTCACGCATCGTCAAAATATAGTTGGTTACGCGGAATTTCTTCTCCTCTACAACGAGACCCCTTTGTAAGTTCTTATCTGTTGTAGCAACTCCTGCTGGGCACTCATTTGTGTGGCATCGTTCAGCCATTATACATCCGACCGAAATCATGAATCCACGGGCAATCTGGACAAGATCCGCTCCCATAGCCAATGCAATTGCCGCTTTGTCAGGTGTTGTAATTTTTCCAGATGCTATAATTTTCACCTGATCACGTACTCCATACTTCTGAAGGGCATCATCCAATAAGACAAGTGCTGATTTAAGTGGCAGTCCTACACTATCGGCCAAGTCCTGATAGGTTGCCCCTGATCCGCCTTCTGCGCCATCCAATGAGATGAAATCAGGTCCTTTTCCGCTTTCATTCATGAAGGAAGCAAGCTCCTCTGCGTCTTCCTTGCTCCCAATGACGATCTTTATCCCAACAGGTTTTCCGCTGTGATCCCGTATCTTTTCAATGAAGTCAAATAGGGTAGGATAATCCGAGAACTGCTTAAATCGATTCGGACTATTAATGGTCGTAAATGGCACGACGTTTCGGATTTTGGCAATTTCCTCTGTCACCTTTTCACCTTCAACATGCCCGCCTCGCATTTTCGCCCCTTGCGCCATCTTAATTTCAAACGCCTTCACCTGTGGTATTTCCGCCTTCTCGCTAAGACGTTCCCAACTGAATTCTCCATCTTCGGTACGAAAACCGAAGAGCCCCGAACCGATTTGAGCGATAATATGTGCATCTCCAGCAAGATGATAAGGTGACAGCCCACCTTCGCCGGTATTCATCCATGCCTCTTTCGCCATGCCAATCCCCTTAGACAACGCCGTGATGGCATTTTCTCCAAGGGCCCCATAACTCATGCCCGACTGCCCCAATAAACTACGGACGTGAAATGGATGCTGACAATTCGGTCCAATGATTACCGCATCCTCTTCAGGCAACAGCCAAGGCAATGCAGGTATTTCTTCACGATGCTCTTTCCGAGAAAAAAGGTTATCTTCATCGACCCGATAGCGCATCGTGTTGACCAACTCATCATTGTCGACCCGCATTTCTTCGTTCTGTTTTGTGAACAACGCATTCCGAATGTAATAACCCGGCTCCTCAAAATTACGTTTTGATCCAAAACCGATAATACTATTCAAGTACTTTCCGGGTAAGACCATATGCAAATATTCTTCACGATTAAACGGTTTCCCTTCGTGATCAGCGTTGAACAAGTACTGGCGCAACTCAGGTCCAGTCTTTTCGAGCACATAACGCATCCGCCCCAATATCGGATAGTTTCGAAGGATGGCATGCTGCTTTTGCCTTCTGTCATAAAAGTAAAGATAAATGGCAATTGATATGGGAATGACCACTAAAATAATGATAATCAATGTCGTCGTCAACGAAAGGCTATCTAACCAACTCATCCCGGCACCCCTTTTCTTGGCATTAATTGTAGTGTAACATGGTTATATTCAATCAATATAGAATTATAGAATATTCTGGAGGTATACATATGGTTATTGAATTATTGAAATCACACGCATCCGTAAGAAAATACAAGGACATCCCACTTTCGAAGGAAGACGTCTATGACCTCATTCGCGCAGGCCAACACGCAGCAAGCTCCCATTTCGTGCAAGCATATTCCGTCATCCATGTAACTGATCAGGGCAAACGGGAGCGACTTGCCGAATTGGCAAGTAATAAAAGGCAGTTTTTAACTGCAGCCTCTGTCCTCATCTTCTGCGCTGACTACTGCAGGTTAGGTAAAGCTGCCGAGCTAAACGGGAAGGAAATTGATTACTCATATGCTGAAAATATGCTCGTCGGTGCAATCGATGTTGCACTCTTCGCTCAAAACGTCGCAATCGCAGCCGAATCGAAAGGATATGGAATCTGTTATATCGGAGGTATCCGTAATGCACCTACTGAAATCAGTGAACTATTAGGGCTCCCGAACGGCGTTGCACCAATGTTCGCAATGTCGATTGGTGTTCCCGACGAGGCGAATGAAGTGAAGCCAAGATTGCCGGTTGAAGCGATCATCCATGAAAACAGCTATGATTCGGCGAAATATAATGAGCTCCTTTTAGACTACGACCAAACGATGCATGATTATTACCTTAATCGTGGTTCAAACCAAAAAGATACAGCATGGTCTGAACAGATGGCTGACTTCTTGGCAGAACCAAGACGTACACATATGAAGGATTACCTGACAAAACAAGGATTTGAGTTTAATTAAGCCCAAAAGCTCATAAACTTGGACAGATGCGCATAAAGTTAGCGAAAAACGCATAACTCCGCCAAGAACCTCATAAATCAGGATAAGCACGCATAAATGCAAATATACACGCATAACTTCAGGAATGACCAAAGCCGTTTTGAATAACGGCTTTTTGCATGCACGAACGAAGCATTAGAAGCACATCTACTGAGTCCCTTGTAGTATTCTTATATATACAAACTTGCCCGAAAAGAGGTCCAACACTATGCAATTTGAAGAACTTGTAGAGAAACTCGTCCAAAGGATGCAAGAGGGCGCATTCATTCAAGGGACGATTAGCCAGCCCCGTTACAAGTCGACCGGTCTGCAAAAAGTGAAACTGAAGCCGGTGGAAATCAAGAAAGAAGTCTATATTCAATTTGAATATCACTATGAACGCATTTTGAAACATGAAAATATAAAAGCAGCTGACATTCAGCCTTCTCTCAAGCAATTATTGGAGCAGTTCAAGCAGATGCAGGCGGAGTTCAGCGATGAGAAAGTCCATATCCAGCTAACGAAGAAATTCAAAGTAGCCTGGAAAAGCGAGAAGACAGCTTCCACGAAAACAGTCGATTTATCGCATAATCGGAAAAAGAATTATTTATTGGATGATTCGACCCCCTACCCTTTCCTGATTCGTCTTGGTGTACAATCTCCGGAAGGCAAAGTGAAAAAGCAGAAATACGATAAGTTCCGTCAGATCAACCGCTTTGTTGAGTTCATCGATGATGCGCTTGTCCATCTGCCGAAGGATCGCCCTGTACGCATATTGGATTTCGGATCCGGAAAATCCTATTTAACATTTGCGCTATACCACTATTTGCATATCGAAAAGGGACTGGATATTCGGGTTACTGGACTTGATTTGAAAAAGGAAGTCATTGAAGAATGTAACGTAATCGCTAAGGATCTCGGTTACGAACAACTGGAGTTCCTTGTCGGTGACATCAACGATTACAATGAAGAAACCGCTGTTGACATGGTCGTTACGCTGCATGCTTGTGACGTTGCAACGGATATGGCGTTGGCGCGCGCCGTCAAATGGGGAGCGGAAGTAATTTTGAGCGTTCCTTGCTGCCAACACGAACTGTTTTCACAAATCCAATCACCTGCATTAGACATCATGCTGCAACATGGGTTAATAAAAGAACGCTTTTCAGCACTTGCAACCGACTCAATCCGGGCGGAGTTGCTGAAACTTGTTGGTTATGATGCACAGCTTCTTGAATTCATCGATATGGAGCATACGCCGAAAAACATTTTGATACGCAGCTTTAAGACTGGCAAGAAACCGTCCGCGGAAGCTGTTGAAAAGTATAAAGCGTTCCGTGATTTACTGAATGCAAAACCGTTTTTGGAACGTGAGTTGAAAGAAGCGGGGTATTTAAACTAATTTGGGCTCAACAAAAATAAAACCGCACTCGAATTCTCTTCGGGGGCGGTTTTTATATGAATAAATAAGTCCATTGATTATACAAGTAAAGTTTCTTCTTGCAATCCTTGATAGATTGCCAAGTCATTCTCATACAACTTCCAATACGTCTCAAGGCTATGCGATTTCACCTTCTCAAAGCTATCCCCATCTACAATCCCAAAAAAGCTGTTTAAAATTCCAGCGTTAGCCCATGCGGTTTCTTCGAAGGCGATGTCCGACTTATGTTCTTCAATGACCATCTTCATGAAAGGCAAATCCGTTGGTCTCTTTTCAGCAGCTGCTTGTTTTTTCATCGTGATGATTTCTTTCGTTCGGTCCAGCGATACAAGGAGTGCTTTGCGATCCATCGCGTGCCCCAATTCATGGATTGTCAATACACGAAGATACGTTTCGAGCGGCATCGGTTCAGGCAACTCGTTGCAGGCTTTTTGCACACGTTTGATATCGACAATCACTTCATTTTTAATGAAGTCATACATCATGTTAACTCCAGTGCGCTCCTGCTTCAGCTCAACGTCCATATTTACGTCACAAATAGTTAATTCGATTAAAGCTTCAATCTGCGATTCGGTCATAGTAGCTTTCATTCTCTTCCCCTAACACCCTTCACTATTTATATAGTCGCAATCACCGAATAGGGTTCTTATATAGAGTCAACCCAATATTTCACACAACTTTTTTATTATAGAAAAATAATGAAGAAAACACAATGTATTTTTCCTAAAATCCACGGAATTGTCAAAAGTCCGCCAACTTGCTAACTTGGACTCATTCCGGCTTTTCAACAACCTCAACGACTAACATATAAAGCAATCCGTCCTGTTTTAATTTCTCCATGTCAATTGAGCCTTCTTCGAACATTTTTTGCTGCTCCACCGTTAACGAGTTTGTATACCAATAAGCGATTGGCTGTGGTTTCCCAGGTTCAAGCTTCAATGAATCGATGAGGACTCCGCTGAAGATAGGGCCGCGAATAGGTTCATCCTTGACACGATAAATAAGATCACTCGTTCCAAAGTTTACCACTGTCTCATCGGATTTTCTGTCAGAATCGACCCTGAACAAGATAACATTCTTCCTACTTGTCGGGTTCGTAAAATCTTCATCGATTATCGACTGAGTCCCATCCAAATACTTTTCAACAGAAAAAAGCACATCGTAATCCTCAGTGACTAAGCCCTTTTGAACGAATACCGCGCTAAACCTGTCTTTTGTTTTCGTCGTGTCCTTAACTTCTAACGTTAATGGCTTTGTACAACCACCGAGAAGAACAAGGCAAAGGAAGCCGGTTAGCCATTTCCTCATAGATACGGCGCCCTAACTACTTTCTCCAAAGGTTCCTCTTCCAACCCAACAGATAAAAACACATACCCATCACGTTCATGTTGCTCCTTAAATACAAGCGGAATACGTTTTTTAAAAATCGGCCCATCGATGACAACAGTGTGGAACTCCCCAGATTCCCCACATGAATCAATACCAAGCGACTCCAATTCATTCATCAATTCAATCGTGAATTTACGCCCAATGAACTCAGCAGGCATCATCTTGGTATTAATGACAACGATATATGCCTCAAAGTAGGAGTTTACGAATTCCTCCAAAAGCTTCCGGCGCGGTTCCATCCATATCGGGTGGACGGCTTTCATTTCAACTTTAGCGCATGTTGTCTGCACCCATGTCAAATGATCCTCCAAGTCGATATCACCGAAAACACCATTTGGAATTCCGGCTTCAACGCATTCCTTCATAGCATCTAAAAATTTCTCTTCATAGCCATTCCAGTCAGCCCCGCGAATCATCAACGGAACGCCGAGGCTGTCAGCTTGTGCTTGGATGATCTCCAAGGGCAAGGCATGAGACTTCGAACGTTCTTTATCCTCTTCAAACATCGTCCATAACCGCTTTGGAATTCCTCCCGACTGAAAAGCACGGTAATAAGCCAATGCTGAATCTTTACCGCCGCTCCAGGAAGCAACGAAAGGTTGGTTATTCATTTATTCACACACCCTATCCTCATATTTTGAATAAAGCATATCACAAACATTTCATATCCTTTCCAAAGCCTCAAAACTTTTTAGGGAATCAGTCCGTCCATACTTATGAGACGTGTTCGCGAGACGTTATTAAAAGAGAAGGTGACCCGATTGTCATGACAAGAGACGATAAATTTAAGTTGGTGGAAAAATTCATTATTGAAAATCAGCAAGCCTATTATCGGCTCGCATTTAGTTACGTTAAAAATAAAGAAAATGCACTTGATATCGTTCAGGAATCCATCCTGAAGGCGCTTCGTTCCATTGATCGGCTCGATGAAGTGAACTATATGAAAACATGGTTTTACAGAATCATTGTCAATACAGCAATTGATTTCATCCGCAAACATCAGCGGATGTCTATCATGGACGATGAAATTTTGGAAAGTCATTTGCCGACTTCGGAGGATGAAGTAACCGATTTTGATCTGCAAGAAGCGGTCGACCAACTACCTCCAAATTATAAAATAATTATCATACTCCGCTTTTTCGAGGATTTGAAGATTGACGAGATTGCTGAAATCACTGGTGATAATGTCAATACGGTAAAAACAAGATTATATGCAGCGTTAAGGAAATTACGAGTTGAAATGCGAGAGGAGTAATGGAATGAGTCAAATGGATAAATTAAAGAAGGACTATGAGAATACCGAGATTCCCCATGAATTGGACGAAGTTGTGAGAGCAACCATTCGTAAAGCGGAGATGGAGCAACGAAAGAAGCGTCCTGTTTTTAGAAACAGCATAATAGGCTTCGCTGCAGCCGCTGCGATTTTCATTGGCAGCATTAATGTCAGCCCAGCATTCGCCAATACGATGGTGAATGTACCAATTTTAGGGTCTCTCGTCGAAGTATTGACTATCCAACAAATGAAAGTCAATGAAGGTACGTATCAAGCCGACGTTTCCACGCCAGGTATCACGGGCCTTGAAGATGAAAACCTGCAAGCTGCATTGAATGAAAAATATATAGCAGAGAACAAGGAACTGTTTGAGCAATTCGAGAGTGAGATTGCGGAACTGAAAAAAGCAGGTGGCGGACATTTAGGAGTGGATGCTGGCTTCGAAGTGTTGACCGACAATGATCGAATCCTATCGATAATGCGCTATCAAGTGAATACAGTCGCTTCATCTTCCACAACGATGAAGTACGACACAATCGATAAAGTCGACAATGTGCTGATTACATTGCCAAGCCTTTTCAAAGATGAATCATATATCGAAGTCATCAATGCTTACATTGAAAATGAGATGGAGCGTCAAATGGCGGAAGATGAAATGATCTCTTATTTCATCAATGATGAATACACGGAAGGCTTCACATCGATTCGCCCTGATCAGAATTTCTATATCACGAATGATCAAAAGCTTGTCATTTCCTTTGATAAATATGATGTTGCACCAGGTTATATGGGTGTGGTGACATTTGAAATTCCGACGGAGGTCGTGGAGGATTTATTGGTAAGTGATGTTTATATACGTTGAATGAATTGAACCCCGTACATGACCTGCGGGGTTTTGTTATGGAAAAAAGAAAATCCCCATGCGCAGGGCTTGGGGATTTTACTGTGCGTCCGTTTTTATTTCAGAAGCGAGACCTTGAATTCTCAATTCGCCAATTGTTTTCTTCAATACTTTCAAATGGCATTTCTCATACATGCCAACAACAGGGAACCATTGCTCAAGTGGCATCAAACCTAAATTCGGATGTGCTAACGATTTCTCGCTCAGCAGTTCTTTGCGGCTTCCGTCATAGACATCAAGCAAGTAAATCCGCGAATTGTGAAGTTCCTCTTTTATTTCTGAAACTGTCTTGAAGCTATCTGTTGGCTTCGTCGCTTCAGGCAGATCGTCCTTCATCATTAGACTTCCAGTTAGGAAAATGATTTTCTTCGACGCCCGCTGACTAGACTTATTCTTCAACTCTGCTGCTATTTTTGCAGCTATATATGTTTCCATCAAGGCAAGATGCTCCAAAATTTGCTTCGGGGACCAACCATGCATTGACGGTTTACTATTGAATTCCTCATCCGTAAGTCCATCAATCACTTGATAAATCTTTCTTCGGATTTTATTATTGCTTTCAAAAACCATTTTATTTATTCTCCTTTATTTCATTGAGCGAAATATGGATAGTCCTATCAATTTCACAGCATACGCTCTTTCAATGAAAATTTAAAGCCCTATATACATATTCAGAAAAGAAAAATATTGTTTGTGGTAAAACTGTTGTTGAAAGGAAATTTTAGAATAAAAAACAGCAGATAAACTTTCTTCAAGTTTATCTGCTATCTATAATTACTGATTAAGCTGGCATCGGTGTATCTGTTGGTTCAGCGTAGCCCTCTTTGTACATTTCATCGATAAATTCACGGATTTCTTTCATTGACTTTCCTTCTTGTTTCATCTGTACAGATTGAACCGCAATCTCCAAACAGACGAGGCAGCGGGTGCCGTGGTCGTCCCAAATGACGGAACCGTCTTCACGGATTTCGTCGACGAAGCAGTTTAAGTTATTGCCGTGTCCTGCACTTTCACCACAGCCGCAGTAACATGGCATATACTCTAAAATGTCTGAGGCTGAAGCCGCCACTTGGTATACAAGGCGCATTTCTTCAGGTTTGCCCTCTAAAAACTTTGGCAAAACCGTTGCCGATTCAGTCGCTTCTTGCAAGTCACCGTTCGGTAAGTGCCTTTCGTGACCAACGGCTAAATGTTTTTCTTTTTCATCATGGTGTTGCGCCTTGTCTCCGCATGCGGAAAGGACAAGCATCAATATAAGCATGATAGGCATGAGTTTCTTCATCATTCATGTCTACTCCTTTATTTGTCATTGTCCTTTCATCATAGCGGATAACGAAACGAAATCGGGTTACAACTTTGTGGACATTAGAATTATCGTTTATCGTCCGATCATCTTGGAAGGATTGACATATTCATCGAATTGTTCTTCTGTCAGTAAACCAGTTTTTAATGCGGCTTCTTTTAGCGTCGTACCTTCTTTATGTGCCGTCTTCGCGATTTTCGCAGCGTTCTCATAACCGATATACGGGTTCAATGCAGTTACAAGCATGAGAGAGTTCTTCACTTTATTATCGATTTCCTCACGATTCGGTTCGATGCCGACTGCACAATTTTCATTGAAGCTACGCATGCCGTCCGCAAGTAGTTTTGCGGATTGAAGAAAATTGTAGATGATGACTGGCTTGAAGACGTTCAACTCAAAATTCCCTTGGCTTGCCGCAAATCCGATTGCCGCGTCATTCCCCATCACTTGCGCCACCACCATTGTAAGTGCTTCACTTTGTGTTGGGTTCACCTTACCTGGCATGATGGAGCTTCCTGGTTCGTTTTCAGGAATGGTGATTTCGCCAATTCCTGAACGCGGCCCGCTCGCCAACCATCTGACGTCATTCGCGATTTTCATCAAATCGGCAGCAAGGGCTTTCATCGCACCATGCGTATAGACGACTTCATCGTAGCTTGTGAGCGCATGGAATTTATTATCGGCAGATGTAAAATTAATGCCTACTGATTTAGAGATTTCTTCCGCGACTTTCTCACCGAATCCTTTCGGCGCATTCAGTCCAGTACCAACCGCAGTACCGCCAATTGCAAGTTCCTTCATTGACTGGACGCTTTCATTCAACATCTTCTCAGTCTTTTCAAGCATCCGGTGCCATCCGCTAATTTCCTGTCCTAATGTAAGAGGCGTAGCGTCTTGTAGGTGCGTACGTCCAATCTTGATGATGTCCATGAACGCTTCGGATTTATCACCAAGCGTTTTTTTCAATTCTTGAAGGGATGGTAGCAATTCGCGTTCCACTGCGATAACGCCAGCGACATGCAATGCTGTCGGGAATGTGTCGTTGGAGCTTTGTGATTTATTCACATCATCGTTCGGATGCAGGCGCTCTTCCTCTCCCCATTGCTCAAGTAGCTGATTGCCGCGGTTTGCCAATACTTCGTTCATATTCATATTCGATTGCGTGCCGCTGCCAGTTTGCCAGACGACAAGCGGGAAATGATCGTCCCATTTTCCTTCGATCACTTCTTCCGCAGCCGCAATAATCGCTTTCATTTTCGCGTCAGATAGATTACCAAAAAAGTTGCTTGCGATAGCTGCCGATTTCTTCAAATGGGCAAATGCGCGAATGACGCCTAACGGTACCCGTTCTTCACCGATTTTGAAGTTCTGCTTGCTTCGCTGTGTCTGTGCCCCCCACAACTTATCTGCAGGAACTTGTATTTCTCCAAATGTGTCATGCTCAATACGATAATTCATATTCCCTCCGCCTTTCACAAATGAATAATAATACCTCATCTTCTATCATGCACCTTTTCCATGATGAAATAAAATAAAAAGACCCGGTTTCCCGTGTCTTGTACAAATTCATTAAGGTGCTGAAGGTTATACATACGTTATTTTTGCACCAAGCACATCTATAAAACAATCGACGACGGCAGGATGGAATTGAGTACCTTTGCATTTCTCCAACTCAGCGATTGCCTCTTCTCTTGATAATGCTTCCTTGTAGACGCGCTCTGTTGTCATGGCATCGTACGCATCCACGACAGAAACGATTGCCGCTTCGATGGATATTTCATCCCCTTTCAGCCCATAGGGATACCCACTACCGTCATACCATTCATGATGTTGCTCGACAATGAATGCGGCATCCTTCAGCCATTCTACTGGATGAGCGCGCATGATGTTGGCACCAATTCGGGAATGCGATTTCATCGTTTCCCACTCTTCCTCCGTGAGTTTCCCAGGCTTATTCAAGATTTCCATAGGTATCGCGAGTTTCCCAATGTCGTGGAAGAAGGCGCCCCATCGCATCAGTTTCAAAGTACGTTTCGGTCGATTCATCCGTTTCCAAACTTCTATGGAATATTGCCTGATTCGATCACAATGATGGTATGTATAGCCGTCAACTCGTGCGACCGCATCCATTTCAATTTGCAGCATCTTCGTTTCGAAGAACAGCTGTTCATAGAAATCCGCGTCCATTTTCATAAGGATTTCAGCGTTCGAAATCGCGTAAAAGGTCAAAACGCCTTCGAATAGAGACGCATCAATCGTTTCTCCTATTTCCATCTTCCTTCTTACACCTAATTCATCGATTTCAACTTCTCCATCCAATAGAGTATACGTTTCAGCAATCGTATTATCTATGTTATATTGGGCGCAAAAAGAACCATCTTCATGCAATGAAAATAGGGCTTCCGCCAAGCCATTCCATCGCCCATAAAGCGTTATCCATCCAGAAGCCATGCGTAAAACTGGGTATTGGCAATCTGTACTCTGCCGATACGTACGGTTTGGATTTTTTTCCATTGGCGTCCTCCGTGTAGGTTCCGACTTTTTTCTTTCACTCCCTAAAATTATAACAATTATTTACAGAGAAATCTATCTATTTCCACTATATAATAAAAACATCCAATCCCTTAACAAGCGGTCTGGATGTTTTCGATTTATTTTTTATTCCTCGTCAGCGGATTTAACAACCGCCGGCTTTGCAGAGCGGATTTCTTCTGTCAAATTATCAATGCTTGGTCGTAGATTGTTCTTTCCGACATAGCTTTCTATCATTTCTTTCACGTCGATGCCTGATGAAGCTTTCAATGATTCTTGCAAAGTGGACATAAGATTCGTTGCATATGATGTCACTCTATTGGCACCGCCACCTTCACCGCCACCCGTATCGACAACAGTAATTTTGTCGATATTCGAAAGTGGGCTTGCAACTTGTTTCGCGTATTCAGGGATCATACGGACAATCATGTCAAGCACAGCTGCCTGACCATATTGTTCGAACGCTTCTGCGATTTTGCGTTTTGCTTCCGCCTCTGCAAGACCTTTCAGGCGGATGACATCTGCTTCCGATTCACCTTGCGCCCTTTGAGCATCAGCTTTTGCCAATCCGTCAAGACGAATTTTTTCAGCTTCCGCAGCAGCACGTGCTTCAATACGGTACTTCTCTGCTTCCGCCTCTGCCATTTGACGTGATTTTTCTGCGGCTGCGTTCTGCTCGATTGCATACCGATCCGCATCTGCTTTCTTCTTAACTTCTGAATCATATTGTTTCTCACGGCGCAGAATCTCTTTCTCTTCCAATTCGATCTGCTTTTGACGCTCGATGATTTTAACTTGCATCTCCTGCTCCGTAACTTCCTGCTTCGCACGTGCGGATTCTAATTCATACGCTTGGTCGGCGCGTGCTTTCGCTACATCTTGCTCGCGGCGGTAGTCAGCAACTTTCAATTGATTTTCCTTCTCCGCTTCCGCGATTTCAGTCGCACGCTCGATTTCCGCTTTTTGGGCTTCCTTCGATGCTTCAGCATTCTTGATACGTGTTTCTTTTTCAGCTTCCATTGTGGCAATATCGGCATCGCGTTTCACCTGTGCGATACGTGGTTTACCAAGTGAATCCAAGTATCCGTTTTTATCACGAACATCTTTAATTGTGAATGAGACGATGACAAGCCCCATTTTAGCCAAGTCTTGTGATGCAACACGCTGCACTTCCTGGGAGAACTTATCACGGTTTTTATAAATCTCTTCCACCGTCATAGATCCTAAAATGGAACGCAAATGTCCTTCTAATACTTCCTTCGCTTCATTTTCGCGGTCGGCTTTCGATTTCCCTAAAAATTGCTCCGCAGCCGTCGCGATTTCCGAAATCGATCCCCCGATCTTAATGATCGCAGTTCCATCCGCCATAACTGGAACGCCTTGCTCTGTGTAAACTTCTGGTGTCGTTACTTCCAATTTGCTTGAAAGCAAGCTGAGCGGCTCCGATTGCTGGAACACTGGGAAGACGAATGTTCCCCCTCCACGGATGATTTTGATCCGGTTGCCCGAGTCATCCGTATGTACATTTTTTGATCCTAAATAACTACCCGTCACGATCAGCGCCTCATCCGGGCCAACTGTCTTATACTTCGAAATGTAGACGAGAATGACAGCAAGTAGGATGAACACGACAATCCCAATGACAATTAACATACCTGAAATTCCTGGCATTTTGATTCCCCCTCATTATTTATTGTTTCACTTGAAGCGAAAAGGCTCATATTCTTTAACGATAAATGTTCCTTCCTTCACTTCAATGATTAAAACCTCTTTCCCATAGTCGATCGGTTGGTTTTCATATCCGGCTGCCCTTTTTGAAATGATCCCGTTCACTGATTCGATAACAATTTCTCCAAAACCGTCGACTGGCACCGGAACAATCACTTTACCTACCTGACCTGTGAGCGATTCATCTGTATAGGCAAGCGACACTTCCGCAGATTTCAATGGAAGGAGTACGAAAAAGTATAGTAGGAAGTCCAGTGCGGTAGCCGCTGCAAGCGATATGAGTAATATAAATAAGTGATTCCAATCTGTCATCAACTCCAATATATAGCCGACTGCAGATGTGAATGTAATGAACGCAAGGATAACGGCTGGATCCAATAACGGGCTTGCTTCACCGATTCCTTCCGCTATATCACTGAAAAAAAGATATAATACTGTTGCAAGACCCGCAATGATCAACACAGTCAAATAGACATTGATAACAGGCATTCCGAACAATTCCATTCTCTCACCTCCCCATCTCCTTGTTGAATTCTACTATATATACGGACGACCAACGATGAAGTTTCAAAATTCCCGTAAATGTTTTTCTCACTTAAAATAGGTATCTTACCTATTCAAACACAAAAAATAAAATATATTTGTCACATTTTGTAGTAAACAATGTATTTTTTTGTACTAAATCAAATGATTTTTGTTATGATAGGAATACTAAAAAATGATTCCGGTAACGGATGGAGGCGCAAAGATGTTTGGTCCACGTAAAACAGATCCTTTTTTCTCAGCCCTATTGGAGATTGCTGAGCATGTACAAAAAGCGATGCATTATGCACACGACTTTAAAGTTACTTCCATTGGGGACTTAAAAGAAGTTAGCATCAAGTTAAAGGAATTCGAAACAGAAGGCGATGATATGATTCATGAGCTTATTGCAAAACTTAACACCTCGTTCATGACACCGATTGAACGTGAGGATATTTTGCAATTGGCCATTAAAATGGATGATATTTTGGACGGTATTGAACATTTCTCTGCCAATCTTGAAATGTTCTCTCTTACGGAAATTGACGAGTACGTCCAAAAGTTCATGGACAATATCGTGAAAAGCTCTGATGAAATCGTGAAAGCGATGGAGCTGTTATCGAGAAAGAAACTTGTCCAAATGCGAGATCACGCTGTTTTAATCAAAGAATATGAACGGATTTGCGATGAGGTGCTTCGTACATCGATCAAGCAGTTGTTCCTGCGTGAAAAAGATCCAATTCGTATTATTCAATTTAAGGATATTTATGAGTTGTTGGAAGATATCGCGGATCATTGCCAAGACGTTGCTAATACAATCGAAACAATAATCATGCGCAACGCTTAAGGGGTACAAATATGGAAATTGTATTAGTTCTAACTATAGCAGTCGTTGTTTTCGCCTTGGCATTCGACTTCATCAATGGATTTCACGACACAGCCAATGCGATTGCAACTTCAGTATCGACACGTGCATTAAAGCCGCGGACCGCTGTTTACATGGCCGCAGTAATGAATTTCATTGGAGCATTGACCTTCACGGGCGTTGCGAAGACGATTTCGAAGGATATTGTTGATCCGTTCATGCTGGAAAAAGGCTCTGTCGTCATATTGGCGGCACTTATTGCCGCTATTGCCTGGAACTTGATCACTTGGTATTACGGCATTCCTTCAAGTTCGTCCCATGCACTGATCGGATCAATTGCTGGAGCTGCCATTTCCGCGGCGGGATTCGGCATTTTGAATTACAGTGGGTTCCTCAAAATTATGGAGGCGCTCATTCTTTCCCCTTTCATCGCCATAGCGGGTGGATTCCTTTTCATGTTGCTTTTCAAAGTTTTATTGAAAAACCGGAATCTTTTCAAAGCGAATAAACGGATTCGTTACATGCAAATCGGGACAGCCGCATTGCAATCATTCACACACGGAACGAATGATGCACAAAAAGCAATGGGAATCATTACGATGGCACTGATTGCAGCTAATTTGCAAACAGGCGACGACATCCAATTATGGGTGCGAATTGCTGCTGCCACTGCAATGGGTCTTGGTACTTCAATTGGTGGCTATAAAATCATCAAGACCGTTGGTGGAAAAATCATGAAAATCCGCCCTGTCAATGGGATTGCTGCCGACTTGAACTCCGCCATTATCATTTTTGGTGCGACGCTCATCCACTTGCCTGTAAGTACAACACATGTTATTTCATCCTCCATCATGGGAGTGGGATCTGCTCAGCGTGTCAAAGGTGTGAAATGGGGAGTCGCAAAAAAAATCGTCATGACATGGATTATCACGTTGCCAATCTCTGCAGCATTAGCTGCAATTGTTTACCAAATTTTAAACTTGTTCTTTTAAATAAAATATTTTCACTTGCATTGCCTAAAAAGCTCTGTTATGATAAAGGAGAATTATTTTTGTTCGGCATGATGGTCACAGTTTTTGCTTGACCGCTTCAAGACTTGAGCAAGGATAGTAACACAATGTGTGCTTAGCACACGAGGAGGAAACAAACATGGAACATGGTAAAGTAAAATGGTTTAACGCAGAAAAAGGTTATGGCTTCATCGAACGTGAAGATGGCGACGATGTATTCGTACACTTCTCCGCTATCCAAGGCGACGGCTTCAAGACTCTTGAAGAAGGCCAAGACGTGACTTTCGAAATCGAACAAGGTCAACGTGGACTTCAAGCAACTAACGTTGAAAAAAACTAATTTAATCTAACCTTTCAAAACCACTTCCTTCGGGGAGTGGTTTTTTTCGCATTTATGCAACTTGTTGCAATACGTATTAGGCATAGGGGCAGCTACTTGGGACGGGGAATGCCGATCTTGAGCGCTGAAGTCACTTGCTTGAGCGTGAAATGTGAATCTTGAGCGCTGAAGTCACTTGCTTGAGCGCGGATGTCACTTGCTTGAGCGCGGAATACGAATCTTGAGCGCGGATGTGACTTGCTTGAGCGCAGATGTCACCTTCTTGAGCGCGCCACCACAGATTTCATCAAATAAGACATCTCCCCGCACTTCCGTTATGATAGAAACATAGAGAATATAGCGGGAGGACGATGTTATGCGCACACTAGCGCGACTTGTTACAAAAGGTTATAAAGCGATTATCATTAGTTGGATAGCACTATTTATTGTCATGGCTATTTTCGCCGTACGCTTGCCTAATTTACTTGCAGGCGATGGCTTTAGAATGGATGCTGAGCATGAACGTGTGATGAAAATCGCATCTGAGAAATTCTACTTGCCGTCTGAAACAATGTTTGTCGTGTTCGATAAGGTGAACGATGAAACGATTTCATCCACCTTGGCAAAGATTGAGGATCTTGGACTCGCTTCGGAAATCGTTTCCCCGCTTGACAATGAAAAACAATATACAAATGATGTCTCGTACGCAATGCTTCACTTTGAAGAAAACGATATGGACAAATCAAAAGCTGTTACAGATATACGTAATGCAATTGGTGACGAAAAAGGGATTGTGTTAACAGGACAATCTGCTATTACAAAAGACATTAATACCGCAAGCCAGCGGGATCTGATGAAAGCGGAGGCAATCGGTTTACCAATTGCCATCATCATTCTTCTACTTGCCTTCGGGACAATAGTGGCTTCTTTGGTGCCATTGCTTGTGGGTGTCGCTACAGTCATTTCCGCATTTGGCGTAATGGCGTTGGTTGGCGGTCAAATAGATTTGTCAATTTTTGTACTAAATATCGTGCCTATGTTAGGGCTTGCTTTAAGTATCGATTTTTCTTTGCTTTTTATTAGCCGCTATCGCGAAGAACGATTGAAGAGCGATGTACTAAAAGCTGCTGCAACTACAATCCGTACAGCAGGTCGTTCTGTCATTTTCTCGGCATTTTGTGTATTCATCGGTCTCGGCGCGATGTTTGTCATAAGGGTCGAGATTTTCCAGAACATCGCAATCGGCGGCATGATCGTCGTTGCTATGGCGGTACTCAGTTCAATTACATTGTTGCCTGCCATTTTGATCGTCCTTGGTGATCGATTGAATAAAGGTCGAGTGCTCAAATTGAAAGAAAACGGGTCCGACCGTTGGCGACAATTCGCGAATGGCGTTATTAAACGACCTGTTCTTATTACGATTGTCGCGCTTGTTTTGTTAGGCATCGCTGTAATTCCCGTGAAAAATATGGATTTGACGATTCCACAAATTGATTCATTGCCTGCATCATATGATACACGCGCCTCTTACGAATTGATGGATGAAACTTTCGGACTTGGCAAGCAGTCGAATGCATACATTGTTGCCGAACGCGCAGGTGGTTGGTCGGATGCAGACGGGTTAAAGGCGATGAAAGAGTTGGAGAATGACTTGTCCAGTGATCCTTTAGTCAATGGGTTAACGACTATTTTCACTACAAGTGGTGTCGGTTCTCCTGAAGAGTGGGAACAAGTTATACAAGTTCCTGAAATGAAAGCAAAGCTTGAACCACTACTCGATTCATTTGTAAAAGATCATCAATTATTGATCCCCGTTACGCTTCAAGCAAGAGGAACATCCGATGAAGCCCAGCAATGGGCAAGGGATTGGTCAGAACAAACAGAATGGAATCTACTTGTTGGCGGCCAACCGAAGTTCAATCAGGAAATCTTCGATGAGATTTCCGATAATATCGGCATTGCGCTAACAATAATCCTTGTATCAACATTTATTATCCTAATGATTGCGTTCCGTTCGATCTTGATTCCATTAAAGGCGATTTTAATGAACATCGTGGGGCTTTCCGCGACGTTTGGTATTCTCGTTTATATTTTCCAATACGGTCATTTCGGATTGCATCCTGGTACGATTGCACTCATTATCCCAGTCATCGTATTCAGTCTTGTCTTCGGATTGAGCATGGACTATGAAGTATTCCTGATTTCCCGGATGCAGGAGGAATATGCAAAGACATTTGATAATGATCATTCGACGGTTGAGGGACTTGCGACAACGAGCAAAATTATTACGTCAGCTGCACTGATCATGATTGTTCTTACCGGCGCATTTGCATTCACAGATGTCATGCCGGTGAAACAAATCGGCGTCGGAATTGCCATTGCAGTAGCCATTGACGCGACAATAATTCGTTTGTTACTTGTCCCAAGCTTGATGAAACTGTTTGGTAAGTGGAACTGGTGGATGCCTTTTAGAAAAGGTGAATATAAAGCCGGAAATTGGCATTAATTCTACGATATCAAAAGCTGCATGGACAATGAATTCCTCATTTGTCCATGCAGCTTTTATTTTTTATCTATAATCTCCACTTGCGGACCTTTTTGTCGATCTTTTTCAAACTGTGCAGTCATAGCAAAGTAGATGATAGCAACTATCACTAAAACGAACACCACGAGCCCGATGACGAGCGTCCTCCCCTTCACTTCGATTCACCCCCGCTGCGTTTGAAGCCCTCCTCTTTCAAATAAGCCGTGGCTTCCTCATAATCACCGAATCCATCCTCCAGATTATAGACATGGTAAACATTGAAGAATCCGTCCTCTTCTTGCAACGACAACTTCTGGCCCTCTTTGTTCACCCACACTTCTTCAATCGGCTCTTCTACTTCTTCAACCTCTTCTGTCGATAACGCCCGGATTGCATCACGAATCGTTGCAACCAACTCTGCCTCAGTCGCTTCACGGATGTTGACAAGCCCGCGGTCATCGGTCTGATATCCAGGGACCCCTTCTACATAGACAAATCCATTGCCGTTCGGGTGAAGATGCTGCACGACAACTGTCTTTTCATACACACTGTTTTCATAATGATAATTCAACCGTTTCATCGACACTTCTTTTCGGGTTAGATCAGGGAACGTCTTCTCAATAATTAGTTGTTTTTCTTCGAATGTAAGCATTTTTTTGCCACTCTTTCTGTTTCAAATGTCATTTCAGTATAACATTATTCCTCATTCACAGTTAAGCCGAGTACACGTGCAAAGCCGACTGCCTGCTCCTTTGAAACGATACAGCCCGCAATCTTCGGTAACGTCACTTCAATCCGATCATATGTATTGTTGGATAAATCGACACCATTCAGATCAGTTTCGGAGAAATTGATGTTATCCATCTTACTTTTTTCAAAGCGAACTTGCTTGAAATCGCATTCGTAAAAATCACTATCCATCAAATTGCATTCCGTAAACTCAACTTCCTTCATACCAGCGAAATTGAAGTTGGCATAGCGGACATCACTTTCCTTCACGAGTAAATGGCCTAACTTGGCATTCGCCAGATCGGCCCCTGTAAGTTTAGAATTAATGATTTCACAGCGATGCATCATAACATTTTCCATTTGAGCATTCGAAAAGTCACATGCCATGAATACAACATCGACAAATTCCACGCCTTTCCAATCACTGTTCGCAAATGACATATCTTTGAACACGCAATCATCGAACACGATGCGCTCCCCATCCGTCCCAGGCAGCAAACCACCTTCAAATTTAGCTTTTGCAATGAACCCGTCATAGCTCCAAATATCCGCAGGCCGCATTAACCCATGCTCCACCGATAATTTCGGCTTCACCCGCTTGTCTTTTTTCTTCGCCATTTAAATCCCCCCTATCGCGTCTTCCACTCAATGACAATGACAAGCACTACAACCACAACGATTGCAAAAATATAAAACCAACTTGGAATTACACTAATTCCACCAAACATCCCCAGTCTCCCCTTTCTTTATAAAAATGAAGATAGTAGAAGGCTTAAATAAAAGTTATCAACAATAAAAACAAAATTTATCAACAATAAAAACAAAATTTATCAACAATAGACTCTAAGTTACTAACATTAATAACAACATTATCAACATACATTATGGATTTACCAACAATAAAACCACATTTCGAACATGTTAGTCAAAGTTATCAACAATACTTAATCTTCATATCCAAACTTATATTATTAGATGAACCCGATTTCATCGTCGCGTACCAACAATCGCACGTAAATCAATCGTAATCTCGTTCATTCCTACTGACAGCACCTCACGAACTCGTTCATCGCCCGCATTCCAAGTCAATGGAGTCATTCGGATCAAAGGTGCAAGCAATCCTTCCGGTAAAGCAAACTTATAGGTTATCCGTTCCGTCTCAACGTCCTCAAAGTGTTCACTGAAGCGGTCAACCGGATCGGTCTCTTCTTTTTGCGGCTTACCTTCATAGAATGCCTCACGCAGCTCCTGCAAGTATCCGGTTTCCGGCACGACTTTTACAACTTTGCCACCCTGCTTCAGCAAACGGTTGAATTCCCCATAATTGGCAGGAGATAAAACATTCAGGATTACGTCAATCTGCGCATCCTGAAACGGCATTGCAGCCAAATCCGCCACATTCCAAATGATACCCGGATAGGCCTTCGATGCAGCGGCAATACCTTCTTTCGCAAGATCAAGCCCAATCCCGACACTTTCCGGCTTCATCTGTGAATGAATTGCTGATAAATGTGTACCTTCTCCGCACCCGGCATCTAAAATTACAGGTTGCTTAATACTCTCGACGTGGTCAGCCACAATGGAGCAAAGTTTATCAAGAACAGGACTGAAAAACCCACTGCCCATCACTTCCGCCCGAGCTTCAAAAAGAGACCTATCATACTTTGTCGTATGTGCTTGTGGGGCCAAATTGACATAGCCCGTTTTTGCCAAGTCAAAAGTGTGCATGTTATTGCAGACGAGCTGCTTATGGTCCACCATTTCAATTCCGGATGAACATATCGGACATTTGAATAGTTCCTCATTCATGTCCAACAACTGCGCGCTTTGCATTTTCTTTGATAATTTCATTTTCATTGCTCCGATCTAATGTTGTTCTATTAGTATACCGACTTTCAGTCTCTACTCAAACTATGAACAGTTTCCACTGTATCTATCTCCCCTTCAGCGGGTACAATAATAGAAAGGAGGCGATTTCCGTGAAGCGGATTTTTCTATTCATTATTTTCATAGTTGCACTCTATCTTGCAAAACCTTTATGGGAAGAGCCTGTTTCGAGATACATTGACCTTTCCTTTCTTAATCCTGTCGATGAAAAGATTGAAACCGTACTTGAAAATGATTCAGTCACATCAGCCATGAGTTCCATCCGTAACACTGCTGATAAATTCTTCTTTTTCATCTCATCAAAATCATCCGAAATGGAACGTTTGATTCCTGAGAAGGTCGCGAAACCGAAACTTGCCACACCCGACCATTCCGCAATGTCCATTCACAATATAGAGCTTGGCGCCACAGAAGCACAGGTAAAGGCTGAACTTGGTGAACCACAAAGCCATTCATTGAACGAATATGGTACTGAATGGTTCACGTACCATGAGAATTACCAGAACTTTGTCATGATTTCTTTTGATGAAAAATGGAAAGTGAATGCAATCTATACGAATGATGACCTCATTTCATCGAAAGCCGGAATCCAGTATGGTTCTGAGAAGGCTGAAGTCCGAAAAGCGTATGGAGAACCATTAAAAGAGATTCGAAAAGGCTTGAATATATACATTCTGCAAGATGGCGAAGGGATGGATTTATTTAAAGTCGGTGATATTTATATGTATGTGTTTTATGATATTCATCAAAATACGACAGTGACGGCGGTTCAACTCATAACAACTGCACTCGAACATCGAAAATCCGGGATGTACGCAGGCGGTGATGTTTCATTACGAAACGGGTTCGAGCAGCAACTTTTCGATTTGACGAATGCCGCGCGCGTCCGACACGGCCGCTCAATTTTGCGATGGGATGATAGAATCGCGGAAACAGCTCGCAAGCATAGCCTCGATATGGCGATCAATGATTATTTCAGTCATGATAATTTGGAGGGGCAGTCGCCTTTCGACCGGATGAAAGAGGATCATATCAAGTTCCGGAGGGCTGGTGAAAATTTAGCGTACGGCCAGTCAAGCAGCATTTTCGCGCATGAGGGGCTGATGAATTCAAAAGGGCACCGGGAGAATATCTTAATAGATGATTATAGTCACCTTGGCATCGGCGTTGCGTTCAACGAAAAATCGCAGCCGTATTATACGGAGAATTTCTTTTTGAAATGAAACTCCCATAACTATGTATGTCCAGAAATATGAAAACCGGCCCAACTCTGAGCCGGTTTCATTTATTTCTTTGAAGTGAGAGCTGCACAAGCTATGCGATCCCCTGAATTTCCAGATGGATCTGTCTTATTATCATCAGGGTCTGCATGAATGACAAGTGCGCTACCATCCCCATCCAAGATGGAATTTTCCTGTCCCGGCTTCAAGGTGATTTCCCCATTTGTCAGTTGCATAGACACTTTCCCATCATCCGGAACTTCAATATTCGGCAAGTCTCCAAGATGCCACCCTTTTGGATTATCAAATCCATGTTCTTTCCCTGTTGGATTAAAGTGAGCACCGGAAGATTTGAAATCAGGCGCTGTACAGACTCCCGTTTCATGGATATGGATGCCATGCAAACCGGGTTTCAGGCCCTTTGCTTCAACATTAATCATGACGCCTTCCTTCTCCTGTACCAATGTCACTTCACCGATTTTTTTGCCTTCCGTATTTATCAGAGGGGCTATGATGGTCTCCATCTTTTCCCCGCTTACAGGCATTGCTTTCTTCGATTTCCCACATCCTGCCACGAAAAGGATGGCGGTCATGAGTAGTACGATTATCATTTTTTTCCTCACATAAAATCCTCCTTCAGATATACTCCTGCCAAGGATGCCCAACTGAAGGGATATTATGTATGGTAATTTTTCCCGTTATCGTGCGTTGATAAATAGAATGACAAAACCGCTGCACATTCCGATACGTTGGAATGAACAGCGGTTTTCTTTTTTTATGCTAACATCAATTTCTCAAGATCAAGCGGCGCTATGTAAACACCATTTTTATAAACACGCATATTGCCACCGGAAATTTCATCGATCAGCATGATATTTCCTTCTGGATCACGTCCGAATTCAAGCTTAATATCGTATAACTCAAGCCCTTTCTCCGCAAGCTCCTCTTTTACGACGATTGAGATTTCCTTCGTCAACTTCTCTAAAACGACATACTCGTCCTCTGTCAAAATACCAAGCTGCGCCAATGCGTCTTTTGTAATCGGCGGGTCATTGCGGTCGTCATCTTTAATCGTCACTTCAACAAACGCATCCAAAGGTTGTCCTTCTTCGCAATAAGCCCCGTAACGACGCAAGAAACTTCCGACTGCACGGAAACGGCAAATGACTTCGAGACCCTTCCCGAATACAGTCGCCGACTTAACGGTCATTGTCGCGTCCTCGATATTCGCATCGATATAATGCGTAGGGATTTCTTGATCGGCTAATTTCTCAAAAAAGAATTTCGTCATGCGCAAGCCCGATTGCCCCGCGCCTTCAATCGTTAATCCAACTGTATTTGCACCCGGATCGAATACACCGTCTTCCCCGGTTACATCGTCTTTAAATGTCAATAAAACATTTCCATCTTCCAATTTATAAACGTCTTTTGTCTTTCCTTTATAAACAAGTTCCATGCCCACGTTTCCTCTCTATTCGAAAATGTAGTGAATCGAACCACGCAGAGTTCGATTTGCCGTATTTCTGCGTTTTTTGCAGAAATTAAGGCAGCCTTTGTTCACTTATAGTATAAAGCACTTTCCCCTCATACAAAAGCCAAAACTTGATGGGAGTCAAGGTTTCATTCCGAAAAACGCCTTATGACGTTAACAGGTCTATTACTTGTGCCGGGAATTAGGTAAGAAAGGAGAACTTTTGCATAGGAATGAGAACTCCTTCGGGATTAACGAGAACTCCTTCACCCATTCCATTTTCAGGATTTTTACTTGTCAGCATTCCTGCAATGGGTGTATAATTGCTTGATGAAATCAATGCTCATACTGAAAGCGAGTGAATGAGAATGGGCCGTAAATGGAATAACATTAAAGAGAAAAAGGCTTCGAAGGATGCGAATACGAGTCGTATTTACGCAAAATTCGGCCGTGAATTATATGTAGCTGCAAAACAAGGTGAGCCGGATCCCGAGCTGAACCAAACATTGAAAGTGGTCGTTGAACGCGCGAAAACGTACAATGTGCCGAAAGCGATCATTGACCGCGCAATCGAGAAAGCAAAAGGCGGTGCAGAGGAAAACTATGACGAGCTCCGTTATGAAGGCTTCGGCCCGAATGGATCAATGGTCATTGTCGATGCACTGACAAATAACGTCAACCGTACTGCTTCCGAGGTGCGCGCAGCATTCGGGAAAAATGGCGGCAACATGGGTGTCAGCGGTTCAGTTGCGTACATGTTCGACGCGACTGCTGTATTCGGTTTGGAAGGTAAAACTGCGGATGAAGTGTTGGAACTTCTAATGGAAGAAGACGTTGAAGTCCGCGATATCCTTGAAGAAGAAAACACAGTCATCGTTTATGCAGAACCGGATCAATTCCACGCAGTGCAAGAAGCGTTGAAAAATGCGGGCATTACGGAATTCTCCGTAGCTGAACTTACGATGCTTGCGCATAATGACGTAGAGTTGGACGCCGATGCTCAAGCGCAATTCGAGAAAATGATCGATGCATTAGAAGACTTGGAAGACGTTCAACAAGTTTATCACAATGTCGATTTAAGCGAATAAATAATTAAAAACAGCGATTTATTTCCTTTCATCGAGGAATGAATCGCTGTTTTTATTTTATCGTAGTTCAAAAAGTACATTCTCTATTTCATCGAAGAAGTTAGATTCTTTCCAAATCGTTACAGCATTTATCTCTTGATACTTTTCTATCAAGCGAAGTAAAATATTGAAACCTATAAAATATCCAAAACGTGTAAAACCAAAGTGTGTGCCCCCATTAATTGAAAACCACTCACGAAAAATTTCGGTTGGTGAATGTCTTTTTATATCCTCAATAAAAGTAGTTATGATTTTTTGTTTGTTTACCTTCGCAAATTCCAACCATTCCTCTCCACTCCCATCGTAGGAGAAATAAACAGCTTCGCCTGCAGCTGTAACCTGTCTTGAAAAATACGTAGCGCACCCCTCTTGCAATAACCAGGTATATGGATGAAACCATTGAAGCTTCGACCAATCCATCTTAGCTTTATCTGAAAGCATATTGTGAAGGGCATGTCCAAATTCATGTGCGATTATCACTTTTAATTGCTCATCCTCTGAGGACAACCTTTCCAAACAAAACGTTACTTCTGGAATTATTTGACGATGTGTATAAGCATTGGACCCATATGCCCCTACAATGAGATGTACATCCTTTATAAACTCAACATTATATTTCCGTTCATAGGTGGATACAATCTGATGAATTAACTGTTCAATTTTTTTGTTTGTTTCTTTAATATCATTTAACTTCTCTGGGTATTTTTGAATTGCAGCTCTAATCTTCTCTTCGAAATTATTACAATGATACAAAAAATACTCTTCAAAATGCGGTGTGAATTTTTGGAAGTATTGTTTTAAAAATTGTTCTGTTGGCTTGTAGTTTTCCAAAAAGTACGGAACTGTATTATAAATCTTCATTTTCCCTTCTCCTTCTCCCGAAAAAACTTGGTTTTATAAGGCTGATTCACCGTATTACAATCTTCGTAACCAAAATTCCTTCCCTCTCCAACGCACCCGGTATCACTCTCGCAAATTCCACAGCCGTCTTCCCATCCCCATGAATACAAATGGTATCGGCCTTAATTGCCACATCGGTCCCATCGGTCGCGCACACTTTCCCTTCCTTGACCATCCGGATAATTTGCTCAATGGCGACATCATGGTCGGTAATTAATGCGTTCGCTTCCCGACGAGACGTCAATGTCCCATCCGCCTGATAAGTCCGGTCCGCAAACACTTCATTCGCTACCTTCAATCCAATCCGCTCCCCCGCCTTGACTAACTCGCTGCCCGATAGTCCGAAGAGAATTAGTTCGGGATCGACTTTGTAAACCGCCTCCGCTATCGCTTCGGATAATCCACGGTTCACGGAAGCCATATTATAGAGCGCGCCATGCGGCTTCACATGCTGAAGTCGCCCCCCCTCCGCCTTTACAAATCCAGACAATGCACCTATTTGATAAACAACTAAATCAAACGCTTCCTCGGGTGAAATCGCCATTTCACGCCGACCGAACCCAACTAAATCCTGCAATCCCGGATGAACACCGATACCAACGTTTTTCGCTAAAGCCATCCGCACCGTCCTCCGCATCGTCGCGGGATCGCCCGCATGGAAGCCACAAGCAATATTCGCTGACGTAATCGTCTCCAAGATCGCCTCATCATTCCCCATCACATACGCACCAAAGCTTTCACCCATATCACAATTCAAATCGACAACAAATCCCAATCCGCCCACTCCTATCTAAGTCTATTGCGTATTGCAGCACGCAGTACCCTCAAATCCATTTCCTGCTTAATGAAAAGCCTTTGCGATTCCTCGATTGTCACTTCCTTGAATGAAAGCTGGTCCCCTGCCTTTGCCTGCGCTAACTTCGCGAAATCAACTGATGATATCTGCCCGACTTTCGGATAACCACCCGTCGTCTGTCGATCTGCCGCCAAAATGATTGGATTCCCATCCGCAGGGACTTGGATGGAACCATATGTAACTGCCTCTGAAACCATTTCAATAGATTCCCTTAATCGCAATGTCGGTCCGTTAATGCGGTAGCCCATCCGGTCCGATTGAGAGCTGACAGTGAATGATTCATTCCAAAAATGGTGTCGACTCTCTTCATCGAACAATTCGTACTGCATGCCTCGCATGACTAAAATTTCATAATGCCCCGATAGATTAGGTAGAAGTTTCGGCGTGATCTGCCAGTCCGCCGCACGTAAAGGCAGGCCGGATACAAGTTTTCCTTTCATCACTTCCGCCAACCTTGATGACGAATTAAAACGAAGGATGTCCTCTTTCCGCAATGCCCTTCCATCCAACCCGCCAAGCCCGGCCTTCACATACGTTGACCTGCTACCAAGCACTTCCGGTATATCAAACCCGCCGGCAACCGCCAAATATGCCCGGCATCCGGCCCTTGCTGCCCCGAACCGTAGTTCACTACCTTTGCGAATTAACACCGGCTTCCACATCGGCACAGGCTCGTCCGCAACCATTGGTGTTAAATCTCCACCACCTATTGTGATCAATGCATCTTCCTCAAACAATAGATGTGGACCAACAAGCGTCAATTCTAAAGTTGCAACCGCCTCTTCATTCCCAACAAGCATGTTTGTAACCCGATGTGAGAAAGGATCCATGGCTCCGCCCGCCACAACTCCAAATCTCTGATAGCCATACCTTCCCAAATCCTGAACCGTATCATGAAGACCTTGTTTGATGACCGTTATCATTCATCATCACCTCGCAAGTCCTTGTACTCCTCGATTGTTATCTCGTAAAAACGTATTTTATCCCCGGGTGCAAGCAAGCTTGGTGGATGTTCATTCGGAAGGAAAAGCTCAAGTGGCGTCCGCCCCATCAATTGCCAGCCCCCAGGTGTTTCAATTGGATAAACTCCAGTCTGCATTCCGGCTATGCCAACCGACCTTGCAGGAATCTTTAACCTCGGAGTCTCCTTCCGAGGTGCGCTGATTTTCTCTGACATTCCGCCAATGAATGGAAAACCCGGTGCGAAGCCTATCATATGTACTGTATAATCACCCGAAGTATGGATTTCGATTACTTCACACGGCGTCAAACCGTTATACTCAGCAACAAAATCGAGGTCCGGACCATACGATCCTCCATATAAGACCGGAATGCTTACAATCCGTTGTTCAGTATCTGCAACATCTTGCACACCAATGAGTATTTCTTGTATCCGAAGGCAAACCTGTTCAAAAGGCGGGTGCTTTCCAATGAACTCTCCAAGTTCATAAATAACCGTGACCGTTGTATAAGCTGGTATATATTCGACCATCCAAGAAGGCGCAACTTCATCCAATCGAGCAACAATCGCATTCACTTTACGTTGCGACAAGTTGCTGATGGCTGCCTCGACTGCTATCATCACCGCTTGATCACCAAGTGGTGAAAAGGTATATTCCATATTTCCGACACATCCTGACTGAGTCTTATGAATATACATTATTTTACCTTATACTATCGGATTAGTAACCTATGTAATTTTCTTGCTTCTTACTATTTGAATGAACAACAAACAAAGAAATTCTAAATTATCTGTATTTAGATATGTCCAATCTAAAAAATATGAAGTACAATCAAACAAATGGATGAAGGGATGTAAGCAAAGATGAAAAAGAACTACATACTAAAAAGGTCGTACCTCGCATTGGCAGTTGCGTTTATTGCATTGTTCCCAGTCACACATAAAATACCAAATCAGCCTATCGCTGCATCCACAGAAATGATTTACGTAGCATCCATTGAAAAAACCACTATCGACGAAGACCTCAGTCAGAAAATAAATGCGATACTGCAAGATCCGAAGCTACAAGGTGCTATTACAGGGGTAAGTATACGAAAAGCTGTAGACGGGGAAATCCTATATTCACATTTCAGTGACATCCGCCTCCGCCCCGCATCCAATATGAAATTACTGACAGGTGCGGCGGCATTGGATATCTTGGGACCGGACTATCAATTCTCGACAGAAGTACTTACAGACGGACAAGTAAAAGGAGTAGTTCTCCACGGAAACCTTTACCTAAAAGGAAAGGGTGACCCCACATTGATGAAGATGGATTTAGATCAGTTCGCAAAAGAATTAAAGGCGAAAGGCATAACCAATATCAACGGCAGCCTGATCGCCGATGACAGCTGGTATGATGATATCCGCTATTCGCAGGACCTGAACTGGTCGGATGAACATAGCTATGTCGGGGCACAAGTTTCTGCTTTGACACTTTCACCGAACGAAGACTATGACGCGGGTACTGTGATTATCGAGGTGCACCCTAACACTAAAATCGGCAGTCCACCAAAGGTGACACTCAACCCGAATAATAGTCACGTTGAAATCGTCAACAAGGCTACCACTGTCTCAAAAGGGCAGGCGAAAAGCATCTCAATCGAGCGTGAGCATGGTACAAATCGAATCTTTATTGAAGGAAATATGCCGCTTGGTGGTACAATGTCCCGATCCTGGGCAGCTGTATGGGAACCAACTATGTACGCATTGGATGTATTTCAAAAATCACTTGAAGCGGAAGGCATCCAGTATGTGGGGGGAATGAAAACCGGAGTTACACCTGAAAATGCAACCATTCTTGCTTCAAAAAAATCAATGCCACTTGAAGAGCTATTTATTCCATTCATGAAGTTAAGCAACAACGGACACGGGGAAACATTGGTGAAGGAAATGGGGAAAGTTCAGAGCGGGGAAGGCAGCTGGAATGCGGGTCTCTCTGTAATGAAAGAGAAACTGAAGGAATTTGGCGTCAACACAGATTCTGTCATGCTGCGGGACGGCTCCGGCATGTCGCATAAGAACCTTATTTCAGCAGATGAACTCTCAACAATGTTGTACAACATACAAGCAAAAAGCTGGTTCCCTGCCTTTGAAACATCGTTGCCAATTGCCGGTATCCCTGAACGAATGATCGGCGGCACGCTACGCAATCGCATGGGAGAGGGAATGACCGCAGTAAATGTCAAAGCAAAAACCGGTACCATAACAGGAGTCTCAACCCTTTCCGGCTACGTCACTGCAAAAGACGGTACAGAATTAATTTTTTCGATTTTGATCAATAATTACATCTCCGGACCGGTTTCGCCAATTGAAGATGCGATTGTATCAGCGCTTGCGGAATATGAATTTTGATTAAAAAAAGGACTGCATAAGCCGCTCCATGCAGTCCCATTCTATTTTCACTTTTTTGTTCGCAATCACGCATAAAAGTCCCGAAATGCGCATAAACACTTGCGATTCACGCATAAATTCTCCCAAAAACGCATAAAAATAATTTATGCGTGTTTAGGAGGATTTATGCTTCTTTCAACGAATTTATGCGTCAATATTCATTCGCACCTCACAATATTGAATAAATGATCGGTTTCCTTATACTTTTGATTTTCATAGTCCACTGAAAAATGATACAGGATGCTCTCATTTTCCTTAAATATATGGTTAACTGTGAAAATGCCTTTCCTCCCTTCACTCTCCCCGATTAAAACCTTCTGTGAGGCAGTATTTGTCCCCGTTGGTGTCAGATAAAAATACATTTTCTTAGTGTTTTTCGCTTGAACTCCAACAGTAAGTTCGTGTTCGCCTTCCGGAATGCATACCCATCCGTCTTTAACCTCAAAAGGAATGGTTTTGTATTCTACGATCTCAGGTTCCACCGAATTTGAATTAACAATTTGTTGTACACCTATTAGAGCTCCAAAAATGAAGAAGATAAGGATATCTCTTAGCAGCTTCAACTATATTCCCTCCATTGTTTTCATTGTTGCTTGAAGGATTCCCTATTTCAAATAGCGAATACGTCTATATCATACTTTTGAAGGAGGGAATCAATTGGAACAATTATTAAATGACCACTATCAACATGCCGTAACATTTCTAAAAACGAAGGCCCGGCCATTGGAAAAAGCCCTTTATGAATTTGAATTCGAAAATGGTAGTCGCGAGCAGGTTTTAGAGGAGCTTAAGGTTTATCAAAATGAAGATGGCGGTTTCGGCAAGGGACTTGAACCCGACTTCCGATGCGACGCTTCTTCAGCATTGGCGACAACAATCGGATTGCAGCTTTTGGCTCGAGTTGGGGCAGATGAATCGGATCCGATGGTGCAAAAGGCTATTCAATATGTGCTCCATACATTTAACGAGGAAAAGATGGGTTGGGAAATCGTACCGGAGGAAGTGGAGACCGCACCACGCGCCATTTGGTGGAATTACGGCGGTGATTGGCCCTGGGGAAATCCTAACGCTGAAATGACTGGTTTACTTCACCATTATAAAGGGCTTGTCCCATCTACCTTTTTGGATAAACTAACGGCTCACGCTTTTTCATACATCAACCAATTAGAGACAGATGATCATCATGAATTGCAATGTTTGGTGAAATTGATGAGAGCATTACCTTCTGAAGATGCAGAGAAGATTTCAGTTAGGGTACGCGAGACTGCACAAAAAAGCGTAACGACCGACCCAGAAAAATGGCATGGCTACTGCCTTCTCCCTCTTCAGGTCGTACCTTCTTCAAAGTCATTCTTATATGAGGAATTCAAAGACATCATTCCTGCAAACATCAAGCATCTCCTTGACACTCAAGCGGAAGATGGCAGCTGGAAACCGGCTTGGGAATGGGGACGGTTCGAAGATGTGTGGGAAATCGCAAAGCAGGAATGGAGCGGTGTACTTACACTTGATAATTTGAGGGTGTTGAGAGCATTTGAGTAAGGAAGTAGAACGGAATCAATATATAGAAACTGTGTTACATCAAATCCATATTGCTGTAAAGTCAACAATTGAAATAATGGACAAGTTAGACACAAGAGATTTAGAAATAAGACCTACAGAAAACAAGTTTTCCATTGGGCAGCTGATAGCCCACATATCGCTAATTTGTAAAGCAGACTTGCTTATTTCGGCCGAGGCTAGCGAGGAAGAGATGAGGAACTTTTATTCTTCAAATGCCCTTCACTCAATAGCTGAAATGAAAGAGGCTCTGCTTTCTAACTTTGCTTTATTGGAAAACCGATATCTCAGTTATACAGAGGAAGAGCTAATGCAAAAGATGGCTTCTTATTGGGGCGTATACTACACACGGTTTGAATGGCTATTAGAAATCTCTTCCCATCTTTATCATCACCGCGGACAGCTTCATGCCATGCTCGTGCATTGTGTTAGGAAAGATCCTGAAGTCGCGTTGTTTGATTAAATTTGTTTATAAAGCCTCCCGGCATATTCATCACCGGGAGGCGTTTCTTTCATAATTCCTGTAAAGCTATTTTCACTTCAGCATTCGCTTTCAGCACACCTCTAACCTGCACTGAAGCCAATGTCTGTTTTACAAGGTCCGCATCTACATCATCTGCAAACACTAACAATCCCGCAACTTTCACATCAATCTTCGTCCTTGAGTCACGAAGTTTTTCTAACTCTTTCTTTCCATATCGGACTACCCCAACGACATACGACTTCCTGATCACGATGTCTTTAACTTCATCCGAATGCGTTTCCAACTGACTTCGAATTGCAGTTCGAATGAAATCCGTTCTGTTGGAATAGAATCCTTGGTCGACCAATAAATCAACTTTCCCCAAATCGACAACGTTCATGTTGATTGTGATTTTTTCCGATTCAGCCATCCTTACCATCCCCTTCCTTTGGTATGAATATTATAGCACATTTACCATCCATATGGATGGTATACAGATGATAAATGATAAAATAAAAGAATGCCTGCGCAAGATTGAATCTGAAATTCAATCTTGTACAGACATTCTTTGCCCCTTATTACTATTCACAACTCGATATTATCACTCATCTCAAACACATCAAAAACATTTTTCTGTATGATCAGCGACATGATTTTGCCCTTTTTCTCAAAATAATGAACGTGGCCGACCCGCTTTTCTTCAAGCTCCGTCCAGCCCCATTTTTGAATTTCCTCCAAATAGTCTTCAGGCGGAGTACCCTCTTCATCCCCGATGCCCTTCAACTTATACTTCGCGGACTTCGCAATTTTCGTCGTGCAATCTTCCGGTTTCACTTCATAGGCATTTTTCGGAACTGGAAATCCTTCATTGATGACCGCCATCCGATAGCCATCTTCTTCCGTGTATTCATACGCACAACCAGTCATTATCACAGCGGCAACAAGCAGTATCGGTATCAATATTTGCCTCACCACGGCAACCCCCTCACGGACTTCACATCTGTTACCTTTAGAGTAATAGGAAAGTTACCGTTTGTCACTCGACGAAATTGTGACAACATGAATCTTTAACTGGACAGTTTGTTTTCGATTATTTCTCCCATAGTTCAATCCATCTTCCTTCTGGATCAGCAATCCAAACAAATGTCCCATATTCGCTTTTTTCTGGTTGTTTTAAAAGTGGGATTCCAATTTTCTCGAAATGTTTTAGCCAAGATTCGATATCTTCCACTTGAAAATTCAGCATTACAGATTGTTCCTTTGGAAAATAATCACTATCTTCTTTAAACAAAGAAAAGATTGTTTCGTTGTCTACTTCTGGTTTTAGAATCGTACCATTCCACTCTTCCATCGATAAACCAAGGGTTTCTTTATACCATCTTCCCAGTACATTAACGTCTTTTGTTCTCCAAAAGACACCACCGAAACCTTTAATTTTCATAATCCTAACCTCCTATTAAATAGTTCATTGTCACATAATCCAGTTCTTCTCTTTTTTACTCCTAATGCTGCATCCATAATTTCATCAAAGCCCTTCTGCCATCCCTTATGATAGTGAGCAGCCTCTTCCGGCCTGATCAGCATACGTTCCGACGATTCAAAACCTGCATCAAACGGCAATAATTCCGTTATATCCATCCTATAAAACACTTGGTAACCCACTTTTGGATAAGGACTGGATGGATTCCATAATGGATTTTCCTCATGATTCACTTCTATTGCGCCCAAAAGTGTCCAGTCCCCCGTCACATAAGCCTCCTCCATTACTTCACGAATGACACATGCTTCCACAGTCTCGCCATCTTCGATATGTCCTCCTGGAAAATCCCAACCACGATCATTCAAATTAACCAAGAGCAGCTGCCCCTCATAAAAACAAAAAGCATGGACACTTGTGATCAATTCCCTTTGCGGCATCAAATCTTTCATCCACATGAGCTTCAGTTTATGTCCGCCCCAATCGACATATATTCCCGTCACCAGGAATCCCTCATTTCCCCAAAGAATAACCTTCAAATAGCCTTCCCCCGTACGGGGCAAGCACTTCGTCGGTGATATTGATAATTCCTTCCCGATCACCGGTCTTATAAAATGAATGAAACGCACTTACAAACCGATTGGCAAAATCCTCGTCGTATTGTTTCAATGCACGGATAATCCACTTGGACGCACCGATCCATTTACCATTCGTCCGGAGTACAAATTCATGAATTGCTTCACCAAGTGTATTAGCGATGAAAAGCGCTTCCGCCTCATTTTGCGTGCCTAATAAATCGCCGAGTGCGTCCGTTAGCATATATCTCTTTGTTAACAAGGTCTGTTCAGACCAGGGGGCTGGTCCATTATTTAACAGCACCGCTGCTTCATTTTTGATGTTCGATAGAATTCCTGCATCCACTAAAACAATTCCTTCCGCCACCATTCGCGGCAAGGTGGGACGCGCTCTTTCTGCGTCTGTTTGAAAGTAGGTTTTATAGGAGGTCAAAGTATGTACGAATACTTCAATTGGCCAGTTGTATTCAATGCGGGATTCGCGATAGGCATTCTGAATTTGATTATCAAAAATTACGATATCCAAATCGGATGTAGGCGTCTCTTCTCCCCTCACAACGCTTCCCGCAAGGACTGCAGCTTGACACTGAGGGTAATATTCATCGACAAACCGGTTTGCTGCAAATAGTGCTTCCATCCTTTTCATCTTGGTTCCTCCAACCATTTTCGAGTCTTTATTTAATCAATCTCTTTACAATTTCCATAGGGCGAACATCCAACATTTCAAGCTTGTCAATAGGTATCCACATCGGCTTATAAATTCCCCTATTCCGATCTGCCTCATATTCCTCACCTTTTCCCGCACCAAATGTCCCTCCGACAATCGTTGAAAGAAAAAAATGCTGAGTCCCATTATTATTCACAGTTCCAATAAGCGTCTGTATTTCAATTTGTACACCTAACTCTTCCATCGCCTCCCGGACGGTTGCTTCCTCAGGGCTTTCCCCGTCCTCAATTCCACCGCCAGGAAAAACGTAATATTCCGTTCCATCGCGAATCCTCTGAATGACTGCCACCATATCTTCTTTAATAATTACAGCAGTTCCTCGATTTCTCAGTTTCAAAACGTCACTTCCTCACATACTCAATCAACCAGCAATCCCGGTACTCTCCCTCATGCCATTCATGCTTCGGCAGGAGCTTCACCTTCTTGAATCCGCACTTTTCATAACAACGAATTGCCCGCTCATTCCAAACTTGCGGATCCATGACAATTCGGTCTGCATTTTTTTCATGCAACAAATATGTAACTATCATTTCGACAAGTTGCGTTCCAATTCCTTTATTCCAATAAGCTGGTTCGCCAATGAACTGGTCCATCCCGTAAAGGATTTCCAACGTATCGGCATATCCATAAATAAATCTTTCTTTATCTCCGACTGGATAAAACTGCACAAATCCAATCGGCTCCTCATCGTATAAAATGAGGCATCTTGTTTCACCATCCGCTTCCCCGTAAAAACCCTCTTCTACTTGGGCGAGGTCCAACGGCCGATCCCGCCCCTCATAATATTGCAATACCTCCGGATCGGACAACCATTTGACCAAAAGGATTTTATCTTCATGAACCAATTCCCGAATCGCCACACGACTGTGTTTTGTTAACATCTATACACCTCTTGATTTTTTTCAATCAATGGACTTTGTAATTTTGAAAACTATGCTATTAGTCTCGCATTATACCATACGCACGTTCCTGATTACCAAATAATTCACACTTGAGGGATAATAATTAATGCAACAAAAAAACAGCACCGTTTTTACAGTGCTGCTTCCCAATCACTTTGCCAACAGACCTTGAATCCATCTACTTAACGTCCCTTTATCCACAAACGGCGCTAATTCCGCAATAGTTTCCGGAGCAAATTTGCTCATATCCATCCGATCCACAATCCTGCTCAAAACTTCCCTGTCAATGAAAGGTGCAAGGGAAATTAGGCGACTTGAGTCCAATTCACCCTCTTTAATTTGTTCAGCTAATCGATTCAACATTGCTCGGCTGCAAAATGGAGCTAATCTGACGACAAATGCCCATTCCAAATCCTCATTTACAGCCCTCTCAATCAATTTATCTACACTTTCTCTTCCGATAAACGGAGCTAACTTGATAACGGCATCATAATCCACATTATCCGTAACAGCCTTATCAAGTAAATCCCCTAAGGCTTCTCTGCTAACAAAAGGGGCCAATTTCCCAATCTGCTCCAATTCAACGCCATCATCCATCGCCTGAATCACGAGCCTATCCAATGATTCCCTTCTCACAAACGGAGCCAGCCGAACTAAGGCATTAAAATCCACCCCGTCCGTAATAGCCTTTTCCAACAATTGCCCCAACGCTTCACTGCTGATAAATGGAGCTAATTTGCCGATCAACTCTATTTCAACACTTTCCTCCGCCGCTTGAAGCACAAGTCCATCCAACAACTCAGTTTCCACAAAAGGTGCCAGCCTCACAATCATATCCTGATTGAATAAGCTTTTATCAACTTTTTCCGTCACTGCGGCTAACTCACTCGCTTTTAATAAAGGAGCTACTTCAATTAATTCATCTATTTCTGCTTCTCCCGTATTAATCATTTCCGCGACTTCTTCCCGTCGGTCTTCAGAAAACCCCTTCATGATACGGCCAAGATTATGGACATACACCGAATCCTCCTTCTCGGCACCCCCATTCATCAACTCATCCACCGACACTCCAAAAGCCTGTCCGATGTTCATCAATGTCCCAAGGTCCGGCAATGATTCTCCGCGTTCCCATTTAGAAACAGCCTGATGACTCACATTCAACCGATCCGCCATCTCCACCTGCGTCCAATCCTGCTCTTTTCGTAGTTTTGAAATATAACTCCCAATCTTTCGTGTATCCAACATCCAAACCAACCTCCCCAATAATTTTCAGCGCGCACTGTTAACTTCAGCGTAGCATATTGCTCCCAAACCGCCTATCAACTATTGGTTGAATGTTAGATTCTACTTGTGGTGGAATAGAATCAATCAAAAACAGTTTCCTTTTCAGGATCCCTTAAGAATTCAAACATAGTTGTGATTTGAGACTCGGTATTTCGATTTATAGAAAGCGGAGGTAAATTGTTCTTAGAAAAGAACTTAACTTGATTCGTTTCCGGTCCTACAGCAGGCTCCCCTCCAATAATTTCACACAAAATGAAAACCTTATAATAATGGTATGGTTCTGGAGGATGAGGATGCTTGTTTTTATCTAATAAGGCAATTAATTTTACTGGGATTACATCATATCCAGATTCCTCTTTAATCTCCTTTACTACATTCTCTGTAGGTGACAATTCAATGTCGCAAAATCCGCCCGGCAAAGCCCATTTATCATCTATCTTTTCTCTCACCATTAAGAGCTGATCATTTTTAAAAACGACACCTCGAACATCAACTTTTGGTGTTTGATAGCCCGTTTCATTCGTAAATAAGCCTTCAATTTTATTCATTTCAAGATTGGTATACTCCGCTATTATCTCAACACTAATTTTTCGTAACTCCTCGTAACGCTCTATATCATAAATATCCTTTGAAAAGGCTAACCCAGACTGAGACAATGCCTGAATTCTTTTGGCCCAATTCAACCACTGCGTACTCATTTGACTCCCGCCTTTACATAATTCTCAAATTCCGCCACGCTACTTATCAGCAAATTTGGTTGTTCACCAAATGACACAGTTTGATATTCAGGGAGCCACTGTACACCAATTGTAAAAACATTAGCTTGCACACCGGCAATTATATCCGCGTCGCTATCCCCAACAAAGATCGCTTCAGAACTATCCACTTTTAGTAAAGATAAGGCTGTCATAAGCCCTTCTGGATCAGGTTTAGGCTTACATACATCATCGCCCGTAATGATTACATCGAATAACCCTTCCATATCTAATTTTTCCAAGGAGATGTCTAAGCTTCTTTTTGCCTTACCTGTGAAAATCCCCAACTTTATATCCATTCCTTTTAGAAAAGTAACCATTTTATGTATGTCTTGATTAGCTTCCACCAAGTCCATATGAAACTCTGAATATTGTTGGTAGAAATATTCGATTGCCTCTTCTTTACGAGCGCTTAAAAGATTCTTTCTAAGAATGCCAACTTCGGAAGGACCAAACATACCTATAATTTCATTTGGCGTAATTTCCCTATTATCGTATTTCTTAAAGACGCTTTGAAATGCGTAATAACAAATCGGTAATGTATTCGCCAATGTCCCATCAAAATCAAATATAATTGCTTTCATTATTAATTCCCCCTATACTCGACCTTCTTTTTTGCCTAAAGAGATCCCTCGATTTGTAACCTGCACTCAATTCATCTCTCCTTTTCCGATTTCTTTGCAAATGAATTCCACAACCTTATCTATCCCAATATCTTCAGTCGGTATAAATTGACCGAAATGCGGATCTTCAAATCCTGCGAGGCATTTATCCGTTTGTTCAAAGCACCAATTTCCTTGCTCTTCACCGCGTTCGATAAGCCTCTGATGAATCGTTTCCTTTTGCGCAGTTAAACAGAAATGGTAGGTTTTCGGATCAATTTGTAAAAACCCATCGTGAATCGTGTTGAAATACTCTTTATTATAAATCGTCATCGGCACGATCAAATCCTTGCCATATGTTCCTTGTAGCTGTCTTGCCACTCCAACAGTCAACGGTTTCCACATGTCTAAGTCCTGAAAATCTCCGGTCTGCTCATGTTCCAATCTCACATCTTCCGATATGATATGCCTTAACATGAAGCCGACTTCTTCCGGATCAAACAGCATCGCCCCGTCGAGCTTGCGCAGCAATTCATTCGCCACAGACGTCTTCCCTACCCCGAACGCTCCATTGATCATCACAATCATTTCCTGTCCTCCCTCATATGTAAATAATGGTTCACTTGTAACCCAATCTACCTTTAATTCAACAAGTATTCTCTATTCTCCTTCATTACTGGCCTCTTGTACGAGAGAATGGACCCTGAAATGGAATGAATGGACCCTTGTGCGAGAGAATAGACCTTGAACTGAAATGAATGGACCCTTGTGCGAGAGAATGGACCTTGAACTGAAAAGAATGGGCCTTTGTACGAAATAATGGACCTTGAAACCGAATGCAACTGACCGCCGTTTTTCTGCAACTGACAGTAGAAATATTGCCGGTCATCGAAAACCGGCATACGAATCCGGAGCTTCCGTATATAGTAAGTTTACGAAGAACAACAACGGAGGGATTCGGAATGGAAATTGTGCGCGTCAACAATTTGAAAAAAGCGTATGGGGATAACAAAGTGTTAAGGGGAATCGATTTTAAAGCAAATGCAGGAGAAGTTATTGGAGTCATCGGTAAAAACGGGGCTGGCAAATCGACATTTCTTGAAATCCTGATGACACTGAAGCCGTACGACTCAGGGAATGTTTTATTGTTTGGTAAAGAACTTAACGGTTTATCCACTAATCAGCTTGAGCATATAAGAAAAGACATTTCGGCTGTTTTGCAGCCAACACAGTTTTACAAGACTTTAAAAGTTGTCGAACTGCTGAAGTTGTTCAAAGCATATTACAAATCACCGGTTGATATCGAACAGATCATCACAGATTTCAAACTTCAACCGCACCGGAAGAAATACTTTGATAAACTATCCGGCGGATGGAAGCAAATCGTCAGCTTGGCAATCGCTTTTTTATCCGAACCGAAAATGCTAATTTTAGATGAACCGACTACCGGGCTCGACCCGCATATGCGAAATATGCTTTGGTTGTATATTACTGATTACAACAAACGTACAGGCGGGACGGTCATTTTGACGACACATAATATGGATGAAGTCGAACTGTATTGCGACAAGGTGATGCTACTGAATGACGGCATTAATGAAATGTTCGATACGACGGAATGGATTTTATCCACCGGCTATAAATCAATCAATGACTTTTACCTTTCAAAGGTATCCATTTAAGGAGGAATTCATATGTTAGCGACTCAATTGAAATACGACTTACTCATGTTTACACGCGAGATCTTTTATATGGTATTCACAATCATCATACCCCCGGTCACTTACCTATTCATGGGGCAGCTTTTCGGGGACGCCATGTATGCAGGGAATCTTAGTTATGCCGAAACGTACACCCCTTCTTTCATTCTTCTAATCACATTCGGGGTGGTCTTTTTCGCTTTCGGATTCGACCAAGTGATGAACCGTACGACTGGAGTTGAAAAGCGAATTAATTTAACGCCCGTCTCAAAAAGAACATTGCTTGTTTCAAACATAATTAGATCCATCATCATTACAAGCTTCGGGTATTTCCTAATTTTCTTCATTGGAATGATTGCGTATGACCTTTCATTTCAACCTGCAAATTTCATAATAGCATTCATGACGTTCATGTTATTCAATGCGGCATTGCTCATCATTTCTTCAGCAATCTATTCTTTATTCACAAGCATGAATGGTGCGCTCGTATTCTCCATCGTCATTTTTCAAGTCGTCATGTTCACTGGCGGATTCACGATGCCAATCGACATGATGCCAAAATTCGTGCAAGTCATTGCGGATTTTAATCCTGTCTATCATATGAATCAATTATTCATTGCCGTCTGGAATGGACAGTTCCAAGTCGATAACAGCTCTCTTCTATCAAGTGGTTTTATTATCGGCTGTGTAGTTGCATCGCTCGGTGTGCTTCGCTTAGTTAATAAAGTAAGAAAATAAGTTCTCCCGAATGGTATTATATGGTCAGGGGGGATGGACGAAATGAAAGTTACATTGGACATCGACAGTGATTATGAAGAGACGAAAGTGACCATCCAGTGCAATGAAGTGGATGATTCGATAAAGGATATCCTAGATTTTTTGAAGGGAAAGAAAACAGAGTTTCTCGTTGGGCGGGATGGCGAGATGCAGCATATTCTGAAACCCGATGAGATTTACTATTTCCATACGGAAAAGGAAGGCGTCATGGCCGTCACGGCTTCCGGCTCCTATTCATTGAAAGAGAAATTGTATGAACTGGAGGAAATGCTGCCTGCTGCGAAATTCATCAGGTTATCGAAATCGGTCATCGCTAACTTGCATGAACTAAGCCGTTTTGAAGCCTCTTTTAACGGGACATTGGTCGTCCATTTCAAATCAGGGACGAAGGAATATGTATCAAGGACGTATGTGAGTGGCATAAAGGAAGCATTGAAAATGAACAGGAGGAAAAACGGATGAAGTCGTTTATGACGAGAAGCATATTAGGCATCTTTTTCGGATCATTCTTAGGGATAGTTACAATCTTGGCTGTTGTTTATATTGGCAGAAACGAAACGTTAGATGCAGCAATCCTTGCGAAAAACATGCTCGGCACTGTGTTCTGCGGCTGGTTTTTCTCAGTGACCCCATTACTGTTTGAGAATGAAAAACTGACATTAATAGTGCAAACAACCTTGCATTTCCTCAGCGTCACCGTTTTGTATTTCATCGTCGCGTTTGTTATCGGATGGATTCCGTTCACAGTGAAAGGATTCCTTGGTATGCTCGGTATTTTCATTGCGTTCTATGCCATCATTTGGTTCGCCTTTTACATGTATTTCAAGAAACAGGCAGAGAAATTGAATGAGGAGCTAAGGGGGTTGTAATCCCTCGCTCCCATTTTTATCCAAACCCGCCGATTAACCGGACCGCCATATAGACCGCAACTCCCCAAACGACGAATGCGGAGACTTTATTCAAAACACCTATGAATCTTCCACCTGTATCCATCTTACCAAGTAGCCTTCCTGCAAGTGCGAGCCCGAAAAACCAACACCATGAAATGATGATTGTCGTCAACGTGAACGCGAAACGAGCATCCCCTGAATAACTCAATGCGTTCGATCCGATGACACCGATCGTATCAAGGATTGCATGAGGGTTCAATAAAGACACCGAGGCAGCGAACATGATTTGCTTTTTAGGAGAAAACCGTTCCCCTTCCGGTGTTGCCGAGGGTGGAGTACTTCTCCAAAGGGAAATTCCGATAAAAATTAAAAATAGGATTCCTACCGCAAAAATAATCGTTTCCAGCCAGTGGAATGTCAAGATGAGCAAAGATACTCCCGATACAGCCGCCACTATCAAAATCGTATCGCAAATTCCCGCGGTAACTACGACTGGAAGTGCTCTTACTAACCTCGGTTGCAATGCACCTTGATTGAACACAAACACATTTTGAGCACCCAATGGTAAAATTAGCCCCAAGGCCAAGACGGCGCCATGCAAAACAGCCTCGATCATCCACTCTCCCCCTTTTCTCTCTCTTTCTATCTATTGAACGGTTTTCTTCCGTGATTTGCAAAAAAACCACCTCCGCGTGGGAGATGGTTTTGTCCTTATTTCAACTTCTGTAAAATAACGACTTTCAAATAATTGAATTCAGGGAAATCACGGTTAGTACGGAAATCCTTCGGCAATGAAGACTCCTCAAGTATCTTATAGCGTGAATTAGCATCCGCAAAACCTTTATCGATAAACGACTTGAACTTCTTCATGCTGAAGCTTGCGTTATTCGTCGAAGCGATAATGATACCGTTCTTTTCTGTGAGCGCAACAGCGTCCATTATCAATGCAGGATAATCCTTCGCTGTACTGAATGTGTATTTCTTTGATCTTGCAAAGCTTGGCGGATCAAGTACGACCACATCAAACTTCAACTCATGGCGTTTCGCATAACGGAAATATTCGAACACATCCATCACTTGGATGTTTTGTGCTTCGTAATCAATACCGTTTACGCTGAATTGCTCAATCGTCTTCGGCAAACTGCGCTTTGCTAAATCGACGCTCGTCGTCTCGCGTGCACCGCCAAGGACCGCTGCGACCGAAAATGCACCAGTGTATGAAAATGTATTCAACACATGCTTGCCTTCTGAGTAGTTGTCGCGCAACGCTTTCCGAACATCGCGTTGGTCAAGGAAAATCCCGGTCATTGCGCCATCATTCAAATCGACAGCAAAGTTCATGCCGTTTTCCTTTACGATGATCGGGAAATCGCCAGGAGTCCCCTTCACGAAGTCATCCTGCTCGATGTATTGACCTTTCGTATCGAATCGCTTTTTCTCATAGATCGCCTTATAGCCAACAAGCTTGTCCAGTACACCATACACATGATGCTTCATGGAATAAATTCCTTCACTGTACCAGCTAACCATGTAATAGCCGTCAAAGAAATCAATCGTTAAACCACCGATACCATCACCTTCACCGTTAAAGACACGGTATGCAGTCGTCTCACTATCTTCGAAGAATGATTCACGTCTTGACAAAGCCGCTGAAATCTTCGACTCGAAAAATGCAAAGTCAATCTCCTCGTCGTCATCCCTTGTCAATACCCAGCCGACCCCTTTGTTTTGATTGCCATAATAGCCTTTCGCGACAAACTTTCGGTATTTATCGACCAAGCGGATGAGCGTGCCTTCCTCTTTCAACACTTCCGGATTCACCACAGCGTCTTTTAAAATGAGTGGATATCCTTTCTTAAACGCCGCTATACTTTGTGCATTTACTTGTACATCTATTGTTTTCGTCATCGTGTCATCCTTTTTTTCGTCTTTTTTTCATTATCGCACTAAAATTGTGCAAAAGCGAATGGCGCCTGCTTAGGGGCGACAGGCATAAGGCAAAGATGAGGCGTGGCGATCTTTGCCACAGAACAGCTTTGACTTATGACCCCGAGCCCCTGGCGCCAGTAGCTGGATGTAAAAAAAGCTTCCCATAATGGAGAAGCTTTCATTCAAGCAAGCAGACGAAACGCTAAACTTTTCAAAAGTCCCATGCGTATTGGACGTTCCACTTGCGGCTCTCTTACTTTATCTAAATAAGTCTTTAAATCGCCTTCATAAATTAGCTCTAAATGCGGCAGGCATGTCAAATGATGCGGCATCGTCAGGTAAGGTGTTGTCAGGAGACGGTGCGTTTCACTCTCCTGCATGACTGTTGCCACGAATTGCGAACAAAAGAATGCTCTTTCACGACGGATTTCTCTATTCAAAGCCACTCCGAACAAGCCGATAAAATTATATTTATAATTGCTTTGATTCAACTCAAACTGAACGATTTTGTCACGAATTCGTGTATATGCATCAGCTGATACTTCACACCGATACACAGCGCAATCAGCATCCTGAAAAATGCCTTCTGCCACATTTTCTCGTACGAATCCACCGATGAACGGATTATATTGCTGTTTCCGTCCGAAACTGTATATTTCCATCAATTGCTCGTCAAATGCGATTGAGGCATGATTCAAATCCTTACGTGTATACATACCTATTGCCTTTGACAACAATGTCCCTGTGTCAGTAAGTACTATATATATTGTTTTTTCCATCTCCCCAACCCCTAACTCATCTCTGTCTACAAGTATGTACAATTTTTTCCGGAAGCTAAACCGTCTGCAGTAGGAAACATCCTAAGACTAAAGTTGTATGTAGGCATGATGCTTGAGCGGACAGTTATGCTTATCTATATCTATTATACGTTTGAACCCCACTTGGAGTTTCACTTCACTGAAGATTTTCAATTCTTAAACGCAAATGATGTGAGATAAAAAGCTGCTGACCTGTTAGTGGTTTTCCTATTATACTACTTATCGTGAAAACAATCTCCTGTTTTTTTAAAAAAATAAAAACACCGTAAGAATAGCTTCCTACGGCATTTTTATCGGTTAATTCTTCTCCGCATATACTTTCATCGCGTCTCGCATGAAAACGGACAATCCTTCCCCGAATTGGTCAATATTCTTCATGAATCGCTCGTCTGCGACATACATTTCACCTAAACCAGCAAATGCCTCCAATGAATAGTCGGCAATTTTATTCAAAAATGTGTACCAATCGGCAATTGCTGCCTGTGCTTCGACTGAAGCTGGATTAGTACCACGCAGTGCCGCTAAGACGGAATAAATTCGGTTCATCTCCTGTTGTTCTTTCTCGCCAAACTGGGCAACGTTTTTGTTCGCCTTGTCGACCGCTTCATCCCCCCACCGATCCCGCGCTTCTTGCTCATATGGATTCGAACTGAAGTCGAACCCTTTAAATTTCTCTTCGTTTGTCATTGTCCTTTCTCCTCTCTCAGATTGGAGCGTGTTGTCAATCGTCTCAATCATCGTCTCCAATTGCTTGCGTTTCGCCACTAACATGTCGCGTTGCAGCTCGAACGCCTCCAAGCGGTTAAACGAAGGACTATCCAATAGCTCCTTAATTTTCTTCAAAGGGAAGCCAACTTCACGAAAGAATAAAATTTGCTGGAGGGTTGTCAAGTTCTCATTAGAATAAACCCGATAACCCGCCTCCGTCACTTCGTCCGGTACAAGTAAACCGATTTCATCATAATGATGAAGCGTACGCACACTCACACCGGTCAAATCTGCAACTTCTTTCACTTTCATACTCCCCGCCTCCCTTCACTATTGACTATAGAGCATGACGTAACGTGAGAGTCAATACTAATGTATGAAGCAACCTTACTTTTAGTAAAACGTCCATCTATTAAACATAGACATATATCGACAATATTATTAAAATTCCGTATACTAATAGGGAATTAATAAAATGGTGGTGAGAAAGATCTTTTACCTATTGGCATTTATAACATCACTTCTTCTTGTATATGGGTTAATCCCTCCACTACGAAAGCTTGCTTTCCATCTTGATTTTGTGGACAAGCCGCAGGAAAATGTCGAACGAAAATTGCACCGAAAACCAATTCCACTAACAGCAAGTTATGCACTATTCATTGGTTTTTTTTCCGTCTATCTACTATTCACTAAGGAGTTTACTTGGGAAACCGGCGCAATATTTGTGGGCGGTGTGTTGCTTTTAACTATCGGGACTGTCGACGACTGGTTCAAGACAAAGGGGAAAGATTTCCCGGCATTCCCCAAATTCATAGTACAAGTATCCGCAGCAATCTTAGTTTTTGCGTCGGGCATAACATTTAATGGATTTGTAAATCCACTATCAGGTGAATATGTCACCCTCCCATTCATCCTTCAGTTTATACTGACAATTTTATGGATATTTGGGGTAACGACGGTAATTAATTTTTCGGATGGCATGGATGGACTGGCGGGAGGATTAGTCTCGATATCTGCTGTTACTCTTTTCATTGTAGCCATTGCCAAAAATCAGCCCAATTCCGCCATGATGGCCATTGTGCTTGTTGGCATTACAGTTGCCTATTTACGCTTTAATAAGCCACCGGCCAAAATATTTATGGGAGATGCAGGTGCCAGCTTCCTTGGGTTTATGCTTGCAGTTATCGCCTTGGATGGAGCCTTTAAACAAGCAACTGTTCTATCATTGTTCATTCCCATTTTGGCATTGGGAGTGCCGATCTTCGATAATCTCTTTGTTGTAGTAAAAAGATATATGCAAGGTAAGTCAATTTACCAAGCGGACGCTAGCCAAATTCACTATCGGCTGTTGCGTGCCGGTCTGAAGCCTAAGCAAGTACTAGCCTTTTTGTTTTTGGCAAGTGCATGTCTATCTTTATCTTCGATTATTTTGTTACTCATACAGTTTTAATATATTTTTCCCACCACAATCTGGTGGGTCTTTTTATGTCGTCTGAAACAAAAAAAGACCCGGCTACAAGCCAGATCCCGTCTTACTCAATCGCCACCCAAACTTCTATCTCGTATCCTTTAGAACCTGAAGGATGGACGTATCGTTCAAATCCGTAGCTATGTCTAAGTTTCACATCCGGATTGCGCAACAATTCATTAAAAGCAGCTGGAATTGCTTCAATTCCACCTTCGACTGTCGCGACAATGAAGTTTCCGCTTGGAATGATTAATTCCTTTGTATTCGTAAACCCTTCTGCTAACTCCGATTTAACACCCGCCATGTAGTGATAATTTCCATTGCCCATTCCTAACGTGATTCCAAATGACTCCTCAGGCATAGCTCCTTTTTCCTGAATAACCCTGTTCAATTCATCCCATAGCTTCGGAATTTGTGTAACTGGCCCATTCACTTCATACCCTTTTACCGTGAATTGTTCAACTTTTTTAATGCGTGTCCCCATTGGTTCCATCCCTTTCTGAACTTACCTTATTCAATTGGCATCCAAATTTCGATTACGTCCTCTGAAACTCCTGCCGGATGGACATAGCGCTCAAAATCATAGCAATCTCTTAGTTTAATATCTTCCATTTGAATAATGTAATCATACGCAGCAGGGATTCCTGGAATTCCGCCTTCCACTGTTGCAACGATGAATTTGCCCGCTGGAATGATGACTTCTTTCGTATCCGGAAACCCTTCTGTTAACTCAGATTTCAGCCCCGCAATGTAATGGATAATGTCATTCTCCATCTTCAGGCAGACGCCAAATGATTCCTCTACGACAACATCGTTCTCATTGATTTCTTTAATCAACCGATCCCATTCTGCTGGAATTGCTGATACAGGCCCCACCACCTCATATCCTTTTACTGTAAACCTTTCGCTTTCAACGATACGTGTTTCCATGTCATTCTCCCCTTTGTTTAATAATTGATCAATTCCTTCCATCTTCCCTTGTAGCTCATTGATCTCCTGCTCAATTTCCCTCTTTCGGTGGAGCAACAACCGGTCCATCTGTTCATCCCCCTCTCGTAAAATGTCGGAAAGGGATACTCCAAAACTCCTCATTGTTCTGATTCGTATTAGTTGTTGCTGTTCCTTTTGTGAATAAAACCGGTATCCCGATTCGGGATTTACATAAGCAGGTTGGATAAGTCCAATTTCCTCATAATGCTTGATCGCCTTAACCGTCAACCCGACAAGATAGGCTGTTTTTCCGATTGATAGCATACCCTCCCTCCCCCTCTACGTATACTTTAAACCCGTCCCCAAGGGAGAGGTCAATCAATTATTTCAGCAAATCATACAAATTTTCATCTATTATCATAGAAGGGGTTTGCCTTGCAATTTCCACAAACAGTTCTTTTAATTGATCAGCCGAGGTCGTCAATTTCTCCACTGTTATTTCATCCGGATAAGTGGAAAGATACGCGTCAATGAAGGAAGAATCCAAACTGTCATACGCCTTAAACTGGTGTAGCTTTTTCTTTTCATTCATAGCCTGTACAAGTAAAATGTACTCTCTCATATTTTCAAGCATCTTCAGTGCATAGATAAGATTATTTCTTTTCAGCTCTTTCTTTACACTCAATGCACTATAAGCAAATTCAAATTGTATATCGATGTTCACCTCATATTTGACAGGCTTGTTTTGAAAGATTTCATTTTCTCCACGCATTTTCTCAGTTACTAACCCATTTTTATCAACAACGACTTTCCACAGAGGGGATTTCACATTCAACAACTCACTTGGTAGGACGGAGATATTGAACTCAAGTGAGTTTTCCATGAATACTATGAAAAGGAAGATATGTTGTGTGAATTGCTTTTCCTTTATATAAACAGGATTGAACTCTTTAAGAAACTTGTAAATTGCATGTTTAGCATCTTCCATGTCTTCCTTTTTATATGTAGAAACCATTAAATCGATGTCAGAGTATGCATCGGTGTACCCTTTCACTCCGGACCCTAATTGGACAACTCCTTCAATTAGATTATTCGATTCGAACTTATCAACGATTCTCTTAAAACAATGCTCCCTTTCTCCAACACTAAACAAAACCCCACCCCATTTTCACTCGACTTTGATTAAACCCGCTTTTTTCCTATTAATAAATCCTAACTTCGTTTCCGATAAAACGATTGCTGCAAGTATTAAAACAGCACCGATGCCCATTTTAAGCGTAATGATCTCACTCAATAAAATTACTGAAAAGACCATTCCCCATAACGATTCTGTCGAGAGGATAATCGCTGCTTTCGTTTCCGTGATAAATTTCTGTGAAACTGTTTGCAATAAAAATGCAATCGTTGTCGAGAAAACACCTAAATAAAGTAATGATGTCAGCCCTTCCGGCTGCATACTGAATGCCATTTCACCTTTTAGCAACACAACGATGATTCCGATTATACTGGCTGTTGCCATTTGGACGATCGTTAAAACGATCGGATGCTCTTGTTTTACGAATTGTGCCGTATAAAATATATGGAAAGCAAAGCCGAACGCACAACATAACGATAGGAAGTCGCCAAAATTCACCCCTGCAGACCATTGAAGCGACAGGACCGCGACACCGAACATTGCGAGAAAAGCGCCAGTCAATTCGAAAGCGTCAAGCTTCTTTTTGTAAATCGCAAGACCGATAAATGGTACGACAACAACATTCACCGCTGTTAAAAATGCGTTCTTGGATGGAGTTGTAAATTGAAGGCCGACTGTTTGTAACGCAAAAGCGATATACAAAAATATCCCCAATATTGCCCCTTTAATTAGTACGCTTTTTGAGATGAATTTTAATTTCTTATAAAAAACGGCGCATAGTAAAACCGCGCCAATTAAAAACCTTCCAGCCAAGATTTGATATGGCGTATATGAATCGAGCGCAACCGCACTACCGACAAATCCACTTCCCCAAATAATTGCGGTTAGCATCAACCCGATTTCACCAATATATTTCTTCATATAATCCCCCGATACAGACTTTTCATTTTTTCCATTATATCGCAACATCGTGAATCCGCTACTACTTGTTTTCGAATTTGAATAGCGTATTGTTTCATTCGCATTGGAAACGCTAAGTATAAACTCGGACAAGGAGGTATTTAGTTTGAAAAAAATTTATTTCTTAAGCATTTTACTTGTTCTAACACTACTCCTCCAACCTCTTATACCGAAAGCAAACGTGTCTATAGATGATCCGGACTCCCTTGAAGATGCACTGTTGGTCACACTTCAACCCTTTATCTCACAAGGAATTATCGATTTTTACGGATACGATAAACCTTATAGGATGCACGACGCTGAAGTGGTGAAGATCACGCGGGAGAAAAAAGGCAGTTTTGCGTTCATCGTGGAGGTTCGAGTGAAAACGTTTGAAGCTGCTGAAAATCCACCTTACGGAGATGAAACAATGCGATTTGGCATTAATTCCAAGGGGACTAAACTGTTAGAATTCAACCATGTTGGTGATGAGGAAGAAAAGAAATTAAAACAATTTTATAAAGAGGTGATAATTGATATTAAAAAATCGCTCCGCTTAAATTTATTGCCATACGAACAATACAATTACAATCAGCTGCGATACAAAGCAGAAAAGAATAATGAATACGATTCCCTTGCACATATCGCAGAGGAAATCGTCATGAACATCCTTAGCCCCGAAATTCAACCCCCTTACAAAAACGTCATTGACCCAGTAACGTTCGTAAAAGACGATGAAGGCTTTATCCTTTTCAAAAAAGCCGACGGGACAAATTTCTATTACAAAGTACAGAAAGAGAACGGAATTTGGAATGTCGTCGAACAGGGAAGTGAAAAAGGGAAAAAGATGGATTATGAATTGTTATGGTATATGTAAAAAGAGGCGGGAGAACCGCCTCTTTTCTTATAAATTTGGATCTAATCCTTACATTTTACGCTCTTGGTCTGTTCCATCAGGATTAACCTGGTATTGCCAAAGTTCACCGTCACTGCCTTTATAAATAAATAGGTACATAAATGCACTCTCTTCGACAAAATTCACATATAACTGGTAATCTACATGTTCTTTTCGTATTGCATCGAACGGTACGATTTGAGTGCTTATTTCATATTTATAATCATCACTAACCCTGTCGTAGACCCATACTTCATTTGTCTCAAATTCACCTTCACCAGAGAAATAATCCTTGCCGAATATTTCTTCGACCTCGGTTTTGGATAGCCCTACTTCCGCATGGGTCTCAATAAATTCTTTAGTTAAAATTGGATCCGACTCGCCATTTTCTTTTGAACAGCCAACCAATAGAACGCAGAAAAATAGTGCTAATAGAATTCTTTTCATTTCAGACTTCCCTTCTATTAAATGAACCTCTCAACTATTTCTTTCACCGTTCCACCAACCGTTTCATGTACACTTTCTCCGGCCCATAACGACATGAATTCGGGACGACCTTTAGCTGCCGCCTCACTGCGAATCTTTTTCGTCAAGTCGTTTTGGTATGGATACGGGGCAATCGGTATATCTTTCATCATCTCGATAAACTGATTTCGGATACCTCTTGCAGGTTTTCCCGAGAAAGCTTTCGTCAGATCTGTGCTGTTTTCGGTTGCTCCTAAGATCGCTTCTTTATAAAGCGGATGGGCTCCGCTTTCCTCAGTTGCAAGTAATGCTGTGCCAATTTGAACCGCTACGGCTCCTTGGGCAATTTGCTGGTCTAAATGCTCCTTATTAGCGATTCCACCAGCCGCTATGACTGGAATGCTAACGACTTCGACGATTGAAGGCAATAATTCATCAAGCGGCACAAGTATTTTGTCAAGGAATGACCCACGATGACCTCCTGCTTCCTTTCCTTGTGCGACAAGAGCGTCCATTCCGACTTTCTCTGCCATTACCGCTTCTTCTACTGTTGTTGCGGTACCGATCAAAAAGACATCATGCTCTTTCAACTTCCGAACTACCGCTTCATCCGGCAATCCGAATGTGAACGAACAGATTTTAACGTCTTCTTCAATGATGACGGCAACCTGTTCCACAAAAGATGACGCCGACAAAGGCGCCTTCCAAAAAGGCATGCCAAGTTTCTTTCCGACCGGTTGTAATCCTAAATACGCCTGGCGAATAAGTTCTTGGTCCATTTCTACGTCTTCCGGCACGAATAAATTGACGGCAAACGGCTTATTCGTAAGCTTCTTCACTTCTTGGATGAATTCCCTTGTTGCCTCCCCGGATAGATAACCTGCTCCAATAGATCCAAGGATATTAGCCTCTGCAGCAGCTGCCACGAATACCGGTGTCGACACCCCCGCCATTGGTGCCTGAATGATTGGAAACTTAATTCCCAAAGTATCTGTAAAACTCATAGTTCAGCTCTCCCTTGATCATCACTTCCCGACCGGCACATACCCCGTCTTTTCTATGATTTCTTGCCCTTCATCCGACAATATCCATTCAATAAACGCTTCGACATGCGGATTATCACTGCCCGCCGTCACGGCATAGAACTCACTCGTAATTGGATATTCCCCCGAACGGATTGTATCCACTGTCGGTTCAACCCCGTTCACACTAAGCAGGCGGATTTTATTATTTTTCACCATCTGAGTCGAGTAGTACCTGAACGTATAGCCGATTGCATTTTTATGATTTTTATAGTCAGACACTTCCCCGATTATTCCTCCCATTAGCGACATGACATCCTCTGTCGGCGGCTTCATGATTGGTGTGAGACCCATGAATTGTTGCAATGCAGTTTGACTGCCGCTATTTTCAGGACGTTGGAATGCACGGATTTCCACGTCTTTCCCACCGACATCTTTCCAATTTGTTATTTTCCCAGAATAAATCCCTTTGATTTCCTCCTCCGTCAGGCTTGTCACCGGATTCTTGGAATTGACGAAGAAGACGAAGGCCTCTTTCCCAATCGGAGTAAGCTTCAATTCTTTTCCTGCGTTTTCCGCCTGGTTCAGCTGCGTAGTAGATGGCCCCGAAACAAAAATGATATCCACTTTGCCGTCAATCAAGTTCGTATAGGCAGCACCGGTCCGATTGGACATTACCTCACTGTCATAAGGCGGGTACTCTTTTTCAGGATAAACTGATTGCACAAATGCAGCATAAATCGGATAAAGCGCCGTTGCCCCGTCGATAATTGGCAAGTCATCTTGAATGTGTAAAGATGCAGGTCCCTCTAAAAATACAGCCTTTGTACTTTTTTCAAATGGCTGGTATTCAGTGAGATCGACTTGAACGTCTGTTATTGTGGGCCGAGTTTTCTCATAGACGCTTGGTATTGTGAAGACAAGTGATAAGGCTATGGCAGCCGCTGTGCCGAACCAAAAATATTTCTTATACGCGAATAGTTCAAAACGAGCCATGACGAGCATTGCACCGAATGATAAATACGCCGCGATAACAAGCGGTACAAAATACCCCTGGTTTGAAACATATAGAAAAAACGCGGCGATACCCGCAATCGGAAAAACTAACGCCCAAATGAATAAAACTGACAGTATTCCCCAAACAGTTTTCAAGGTGGTTCCTCCTAACTCTCTCTCTTTCAAACAGTATACAATATTATGGAAACTTTTGGTTGATGCGAAAGAAATAAAAAATGCCGAATGGAATAATCCATCCGGCACATAAAAAACTCACTATAAAATATCGCTGACCCTTCCGACTTGCCCGTCTTCCAGTCGGACTTTGATACCATGCGGGTGGAAGCTTGAGTTGGTCAATAAATCCTTGACGATTCCTTCCGTCTTAGCACCTGTGCGCTGATCTTTTTTTAGAATGACAGCAACTTTCATTCCCGGTTTCACATCACTTCGATTGCGTCCGTCCATAGTTACACTTCCCTCTCACTTTGCTGTAATTCAACCCCATACATTCAAGATTGTATTATCATCATCGCCATCAGATATGGCCTTTATGTTTGTATAGCCATTGGCTTCCGCACACTTAATCAGATTTTGAATCAACTGCTGGTCTTTTGCAAGTATCCAAACATACACTTGATCAACCACAATGAGTGAAAGCTGGCAAGAACTGTTCTTGAAATCTTCATAGACTTTTACTTCCACAATGCTTTCTTTTGTCGGAAAGGCTTTTATATCCGTAAAAATAAGATAAGATTCAACGTCGGAAATATGATTCAGGAATGATTGGCCATCCATAATCGTTTCATCAAAAAGCGGGACGGTCAGTTTACCATTTTCTACACGATAGGACTCCACGAGATCGATGGACCAAAACCAGGATGGGTCGACAATGCCTTTTAATATATTTGACAACTGTTTACCAAACACGTTTTTTATTTCAAAAAACAGCCCACGCATTTCCCCACCTCTTATGGTTACTGTACAATTCATTTCCGATACATAATTTCCCCCGCCACAACCGTCATCACAACTGCCGCATCAAGGATTTCCTCTTCTTCCACTTCAAACAGATCCTTATCAAGAATCGTGAAGTCTGCGTCGAAACCGACAGCTAATTTTCCGCGTGAATCCGCCTTTCCGATTGTCGCTGCACTGCCTGAAGTAAATAAGCCGATTGCCTCAAAACGGCTCAATTTCTCCTTCGGCAAATACCCCTCATGCGTCTGGCCAGGTTTTCTCCTTGTCACCGCCGCATAAATTCCAAACCGCGGATCTACTTCTTCTATCGGTGCATCCGACCCTGCTCCACAAATGAACCCTTCGTCAAGAAGACGTTTCCAAGCATACGCCCAATCGAAGCGCTCTTCCCCCAAACGATCCATCACCCAAGGAAAATCGGATGATACAAAAACAGGCTGAATATCAAGCACGACAGGAAGTTTCTTCATCCGCTCCACCAAATCATCACGCAACACATTCACATGGATGAGCCGATCGCGCTTCCCTTCAGGCGCTGGATGGCGCTCAATTGCATCCAACCCTTTTTCAACCGCTCCGTCCCCGATCATATGCATTGCAACGGCTTGTCCATATTTCCGGGCAGTCGCCACAAGTTCATCAATCTCCTCATCCGTCAACACTGCTGTACCGGAAGTGGACGGATTATCCGCATACGGTTCGCTCAACAAAGCTGTACTCCCACCAAGTGCACCGTCGATGAAGAACTTCATTTCACCAGGCTCAATCCACGGTTCATCATAGGTAGCCTCATCTTCTATCAATTGTGTAAACACCGTCGACCTCCGCAATAAATGCGCACGGAACTTCTTCTTTTCCCCAATTACATTTCTGAATGCCTGCAACGGATTACGATAATCCCCGTAATAACCAAGATCATCCGTCACAGCACCCGTCAATCCAAGCGACAGCAGATCATCTACCGATTTTTCAAGTGCCTTCGTCAGCATTTCCTCCGTTGGCTCCGGAATAAGCTGCAACAGGCGATTCATCGGGCCTTCTTTCAGCAAACCGTTCGGCTCTCCATTCTCATCCCGTCCAATGACACCGTCATTCGGATTCGGCGTGTCCTTCGTAATGCCGGCAAGCTCCAACGCCTTCGAATTGACAAGCGCCGCATGCCTGCATGTCCGTTTTAGGAACATCGGTGAATTTGTCACCTTGTCCAGTTCGTAACGCGTAAAAATCTTTTTATCATCAAAATTGTTTTCATTCCAACCCTCGCCTATGAACCACTCATCCTCTTTCAGATCTCTATGGGCATTCATGAGCATATCCATCATCTCATCTGCTGACTTCGACTTTGACAAATCGAGGCTAAGCAGTTTCTGACCATGCCCAATCATATGCATATGATTGTCAATGAACCCCGGATAAAGGACTGCCCCTTCGAGGTCAACCGCTTCCTCCGCTTGAACCTTCAAGTCATCATAATTGCCGACAGCAATAATTTTTCCATCTTCAGTAAGAATTGCTTCTACCGTTTCCCCTACTTTATCCATTGTATATAGCTTTCCATTATGCCAAATCGTTTTCATCTTGACGCCCCCTTTCCTTTATTCTAATCTTTCAGGCAGTTGCGGGCAATCTTATTTGGGAATGAATGCTATAATGGGTCTATCATATAGAGGAGGGGTTTTTATGAGATTGACCGTTTATCTTGCAGGTGAAATCCATACTTCATGGCGTGAAGAGGTGAAACAGAAGGCAGCGGCTCTAAAATTGCCAATCGATTTTGTTGGACCTATGGAAGACCACGACCGTTCAGATAACATCGGTGAAGAGATTTTAGGCAAGCAGCCAAACGCCATTTTCAAAGACGCCGCCGCTTCCAACTTCAATAACTTAAGGACTGAACTCTTAATGAAGAAAGCGGACCTCGTCATCGCATTGTTCGGAGAGCAGTACAAGCAATGGAATACGGCAATGGATGCAAGCGCAGCAGTTGCATATGGAAAGCCGCTCATCCTCATCCGTTCCGAACAGCACCATCATCCACTTAAGGAACTTTCCCGCAAAGCTCACGCCACGGTCGAAAATGTCGACCAGGCGGTGAAAGCACTGAAGTATATTTTCGACTGAATGAATGGCTATCCATGAGGATGGCCTTTTTACTTCGTTTACAAAACCTTTACATCCCCTTCATACTCACTCAATAATCCTCCCGTACACTATACGTAAGCCTCAATCCAACAAGGAGGATTTCAATTGACAATTACATTTCAAGAACGTATTAAGGAAAAACCGTTATCAGTCGTGCGAAACGAAAACTGGAAAAAGCCGATTTATGAAACAAACGGCCTGAATCTCTGGTATGGCACCTCGCATGCTTTAAAGAATATAGATTTGGCAATCAATGAACGCGAAGTAACAGCCATTATCGGTCCATCCGGTTGTGGGAAATCGACTTACCTTAAGACACTTAATCGAATGGTCGAAACGGCAACAGATGTCACCATTTCAGGCAACGTAACATTCAAAGGGAATAACATTTTAGGCAAGGCGATGCCTGTTGAAATCCTACGTTCAAAAGTCGGCATGGTATTCCAAAAACCAAATCCTTTCCCTAAATCGATTTATGAAAACGTCGCATTTGGACCGAGAGTACACGGAATCCGCAATAAGGCAACACTTGACGCCATCGTTGAAGAAAGTTTAAAGAAAGCTGCCATATGGGATGAAGTGAAGGATCGGCTTCATAAAAATGCGTATGGCCTTTCCGGCGGACAGCAACAAAGGCTATGCATTGCAAGATGCCTTGCCATTGACCCAGAAGTGATTCTCATGGATGAACCGACATCGGCTCTTGATCCAGTTTCCACACACAAGATTGAAGAATTGATTCATTCGATTAAAAATGACGTTACGATTGCGATCGTTACGCATAATATGCAACAAGCTTCACGAATTTCCGATCGTACAGCCTTTTTCCTGAACGGAGAAGTGGTTGAGGAAGATCGAACGACGACAATTTTCACGAATCCATCCGACAAGTTAACGGATGACTATATTAATGGAAGATTCGGATGATCTGAACCAAATAATCACCTAACCCGCTCCGTTCTTTGGAGCGGGTTTTAATTTATTAATAAAACAAGTATTTACAAATCCTTTACAATTTAACAATACCATCTTAACATTCACCCGTTATCATATTAGTTGTGAAGGGGAATTCCTTCATCTAAATCAGATTATCAAGGGGAGGACTTATCAAATGAAGTTCAACAAATTTCTTTTATTCATGATCATTGCGACATTCGCAGTCGTACTTGCTGCATGCAGAACAGACGCTGGGGAGGAAAACGGTTCGAAGAAAAACAATGCTTCGGCGAAAGTTAGTGCAGATCTAAAAGGTAGCGTTGTCATCGATGGTTCTGGAACAGTTTACCCGCTAATGGCACGCCTTGCTGAAGAGTATATGGTGAATGAACAAGAGAATGTTTCCGTAGAGGTGAGCCGCGCAGGTACAAGTGCAGGATTCAAGAAATTCTTGGTTGATAACGGAACAGACTTCAATGACGCTTCCCGACAAATTAAAGACGAAGAGGCTGCGGAAGCTGATAAGCTTGGAATTGAAGTGAAAGAATTGAAGGTTGCGCTGGACGGTCTAACTTTTGTCATTAATAAAGATAATGATTGGGCGACTGAAATGACGCCTGAACAATTGATCAGCATTTTCCTTGCAGACGGCACAGTTGAAAAGTGGTCTGATATTAACCCTGACTGGCCGAATGAAAAAATCAATGCGATGGGCCCAAATGAAAACCATGGAACGTATGAATTCTTCTATGAAAAGATTTTGGATAAACAAGATATGAAAAGTACAGTCAATTTACAACAAGAGTATTCGACGCTTGTAAACTTGGTATCAGAAGATAAAAACGGAATCGCGTTTTTCGGTTTCGGCTACTACGTAAATAACGGTGACAAATTGCAGGCTGTTGCGGTGGACTTCGGGAACGGAGCTGTAGAGCCCGCATTGGATACAATCGCTGAAGATGGAGCTTATGCAGACTTCACGCGTCCAGTCTTCACATACTTGAATGTGAACCACGCTAAAGAGAAGCCGCAAGTGAAAGACTTTGCAATTTACGTCATGAACAATATTAATAAATTCGCAGGCGAAACAGGCTTTGCACCGATTCCTGAAAATGAAGCAAAAGAGAACATCAGCTTCTTAGAAGGCCTTAAGTAATTTATACGCGCAAGAAGATGGGGGCTATTAGGCTTTCATCTTCTTGCAACTTTTCGGAGGGAATTCTCTTATGATAACTATAAAGGATAAATCTAACATCCGTGAGATGATTGAGCAAAACCAAAAAAGCAATTTGCTACGGCGAAAAGTGGAGCGTTTGATTCCCATTTTTCTCATGCTTCTTGCTTCACTTTCCATAATTACGACAATCGGCATTATTTGGACCTTACTTTCCGAGACGGTTGAGTTTTTCAAACGGGTGCCACTCGTTGATTTTTATACAGGAACTGTCTTAAAGCCACTTAGCCAGAACCCTGAATTTGGGGTGCTGCCTTTATTGATGGGAACAGTTACATCTTCATTGATTGCAATGATAGTCGCTGCACCAATCGGATTGATGGCTGCCATATATTTGAGTGAATACGCATCCCCGAAGGTGCGAAAAGTCGTGAAACCCACGCTTGAGTTGCTTGCAGGGGTACCAACAATCGTCTATGGCTTTTTCGCTTTTACTTTTGTTACACCTCTTTTACGGGAGTTCATCCCTAATCTTCAAGCAACGAATATCCTTAGCCCAGGCATTGTAATGGGAATAATGATCATCCCGATGATTGCCTCTTTATCCGAAGACGCAATGAGCTCGGTTCCCCGGTCGATGCGTGAAGGAGCGTATGGTTTGGGTGCCACCAAACTTGAAGTTACACGGCGTGTAGTTATACCCGCAGCATTGTCGGGTATCATTTCTTCCTTTGTGTTAGGCATATCCCGCGCAATCGGTGAAACGATGATTGTTACGATTGCGAGCGGTAGTACGAAAAATTTTTCGTTCGATATAACACAATCGATGCAAACGATGACTGCCTATATTGTTGAAGTGACAGGTGGCGATGCAGCAACCGGGTCCACTGTCTACTACAGCCTGTATGCAGTTGCAATGACGCTTTTCGTTTTCACTTTGCTTATGAATTTACTTGCAAGGTTTGTATCGAAGAAGTTCAGAGAGGAGTATTGAGATGAACCATCTTAGTCAACAGCAACATATGCGATGGATGAAAGTTCGTTTGTTCACGAATCAACTATCCAAAGTAATCTTCATGCTTTCAGCCTTTTTTGGACTATTCGTTTTGGCCGTTTTGCTATACCGTGTTGTTTCTGAAGGCATCGGGTCAATCAATTTCAGCTTCCTGACAGGAAAACTATCGACTCAGCCGGAACGGGCTGGAATTATGGGGGCCATTCTTGGGACACTTTGGCTCATGCTTGTTGTAGCTCCAGTGACAATGTTTGTTGGCGTGGGGACGGCAATCTACTTGGAAATGTATGCGAAAAAGGGTCGCCTCGTCAGTTTCATTCAAACGAATATTTCCAACTTGGCAGGAGTGCCATCGATTGTGTACGGGATACTTGGATTGACGGTATTTGTAAGGACCTTGAACTTAGGCAATGTCGTGTTGGCTGGTGGGCTGACGATGTCACTGCTTATTTTACCGATCGTGATCGTTGCAAGCCAGGAAGCGATCCGCTCGATTCCGTTTCATTTAAGCGAGGCTTCTTACGGGCTTGGAGCAACAAAATGGCAAACGATTCAACGGGTCATCCTACCTTCTGCACTTCCCGGTATTTTGACAGGTGCTATCCTTTCGTTGTCGCGAGCCATCGGGGAAACCGCACCATTGGTCGTCATCGGAATCCCGGCCCTCCTCATCCCCTTCCCAGGGAGCATCATGGACCGTTTTACAGTTTTACCGATGCAAATTTATTACTGGACACTTGATGCTTCGTTAGTTGCGGAATACGCCAATCTTGCCGCCGCCACCATCATCGTCCTATTAGTTACATTATTCATCCTTAACTCAACCGCAATTATCATCCGCAATAAGTTTGGGAAAGTGGAATGACTATAATTGTAGATAGTAGAAAAAAGGCTGGAAACGTCTCCTATGAGAGTTTCCAGCCTTTTAGTCATTCCTCTATACCCATTTCTTCGCGTACGACTTGTGCAATTTGGTTTACATACCGTTCACATGCATCATGATCTGGCGCTTCAACCATAACCCGGACAAGTGGCTCCGTACCCGACGGACGGACAAGTACCCTACCGTTTCCTGCCATCTCCTTTTCAACTTCCTTAATTGCAGCTGCAACACGGTCATTCTCAGTTACCTTGTTTTTATCCGTTACGCGCACATTGACAAGTTCCTGTGGATAAATCGTCATTGCACTTGCTAATTCTGACAGCTTCTTGCCTGTTCTTTTCATGATGTTAACAAGTTGCAAGGCAGTCAATAGTCCATCGCCCGTTGTATTGTAATCGAGAAGGATTATATGACCTGATTGCTCTCCTCCAAGATTGTAATTCCCTTTTTTCATTTCTTCTACAACATACCGGTCACCAACAGCTGATTTGACACTCATCATGCCGTTCTGTTCCAACGCCTTGTAAAAACCAAGGTTACTCATAATTGTTGAAACGATTGTATCCGACTTAAGGCGTCCTTTCGAGTGAAGATGACGACCAATAATGAACATGATCTGATCGCCATCGACAATCCGCCCCAATTCATCGACTGCGATTAGACGGTCTCCATCACCATCAAATGCTAGACCGATGTCCGCGCCTTTTTCAACTACGAGTCCAGCAAGGACTTCCGGATGTGTCGAACCTACACCATCATTAATGTTCAATCCATTAGGGGAAGCACCCATCGTTGTCAAATCCGCATCCAAATCCGCAAAAACATGCGTTGCCAATGAAGAAGTTGCGCCGTGCGCACAATCCAATGCAACGTGAAGATCAGTGAATTCCTCGTCAACTGTCTGCTTTAAATACTGGATATATTTATGTCCACCCTCAAAGTAATCCGTTACCGTGCCCACTTCGGACCCAACCGGACGTGGTAAATGATCTTCATCCGCATGTAAGAGGTTTTCAATCTCCTCTTCCTGCTCGTCCGTCAGTTTAAATCCATCAGCGCCGAAGAACTTAATGCCGTTATCCTCAACCGGATTATGGGATGCTGATATCATGACACCCGCCTCTGCATTCATTGCACGGGTCAAATATGCAACACCTGGCGTACTGATCACACCAAGTCTCATTACCTCAATTCCCATTGATAAAAGCCCTGCAATCAATGCATTTTCCAGCATATGACCTGAAATACGGGTATCCCGGCCAACAAGCACTTGGGATGGCTCCTGAGCATCCTTCGTCAACACATAGCCGCCGATTCTTCCAAGTTTAAAAGCCAGCTCAGGTGTTAGTTCTTTATTTGCAATCCCACGGACGCCATCCGTCCCGAAATACTTTGTCATTATTCATACTCCCTTTCAATGATGTCTAACAGCTTCTTCATCGTTAAGCAAGCTTTACTTCCATAGTTACTTCATCTTCTGAAAGCTTCCATGCAATATTATCCGGTGCTTCCACAACCAACGGATAGATGTACTCACCCTCACTATCCGTTTTGGAAGCATCAACACTAATTTTGAAATCTGAGTTACTAAGCGTATTTATCACTTCCGGCTTCGCAGTGACGGTTAGATTGACTTTGCCATTTTCCGGTTTACGGAAAAAACTTTTGAATTGATTATCCAGCCCTGTCACATCTACCGGTATACCTTTAAATTCCTTTGTTACATTTTCCACATCTGCTGGATCCATCGAAACTTCAGGAGGATCCTCCAGACTTTTTACCGTGGCGGATACGCTCACTTTTATTTTATCTAAAGAAATTTGCGAGACCCCTTTTGGCTTCTGGATGTTCAATTCCACTGAACCGGATTCTTTCACGTTGGAAATATCTACATCCACAACGATTTCCCTGATGGAATCCAATACCTTTTTCGGCCCATGTAGCCTAATGGTCTTCGTATCCGTATATATGGAGTCAATCGTCACATTTTCACTTGCGACTCCCCTTTGCCTTAAAACAATCGGTACCTCGGTATTGTATTCTTCAACTTCCACTTTTACAGTTACTTCTTCAGGAACGATTTTTACATTTAATTTATTTAGATCACGGTCAAGGACACGAACCCGGGCTTTTTGATTAAAGGATTTGTTAATACCTTTATCTCCTGTTACTGAGACTTTAACAAAACTGATTGCCTCAATAACGCTTTTAGCGCCTGTAACTTCAATTTTAGCTGGTTCAACTTCCATTTTAACGACATTAAAATCTTCAGCAAGCAGACGCTCATTCAATTCCGGGTCCACCCTGAAGGTTTGGGTGATTTTTTCTTCGTAAAGTACATCCACTGTTGCCGGTTCCAATTTTACATCTAACTTATCGGAAAGGTTCTCTGTTTGAATTTTTAATGTGTGCCGACCTAATGTCTCTTCTCTTAAATCGACTTTCAATGTAAAGTCTTTTAGCAGTTTTGCCGATTGGACAAGGCTTGAAGGACCTTGAATTGTAACATCCACTGTTTCAGGAGCTCCCGTTACAACATAATTATCTTTATCATAGTAAACCTCAAGTGGAACATCTTTGATTATATCAACGGCGTCGCCTATGCCAGACCTATTCGTTTTTTCATCCTCCGCTTTGACGGAAAAGAACAGGATAATGGCAAGAGCCAATGCAGTGAACCGGAGAAACCATGGGCGGTCCATAAACTTATCCATTTTTCCGTTTCCCCCATTTCCAGAAAGAAGTTTGCGACATTTCGTTCTCTTCTCCAAACCAAATTTGTCGCAACTGCTTTTCGAATTCCTCCATCGATAGATTTCGGTTAATATCACCATTTGCAGTCAAGCTGATGCCACCCGTCTCCTCCGAAACGACAATCGTGATGGCATCGGTTACTTCACTTATTCCAAGAGCCGCCCTGTGACGCGTCCCTAATTCCTTTGATATGAAAGGATTTTCAGAAAGTGGTAAATAACAACCTGCCGCAGCAATCCGATTTTTTTGCAAAATGACAGCTCCATCATGCAATGGGGTGTTCGGGATAAAGATATTGATTAGCAATTCTGAGCTGACATTTGAATTCATTTGGGTTCCGGTTTCAATATACTCACTTAACCCTGTTTCCCGCTCAATTGAGATGAGCGCCCCTATGCGCCGCTTCGCCATATAGCTAACTGACTTGCTGAAAGCTTCGATTAAGCGGTCGCGCTCTTCCTCTTCCTGCATCGCTGAACGCGCAAAAAGACGGCCGCGCCCCAACTGCTCCAACGCACGCCTCACTTCCGGCTGGAAGATGATGATCACCGCAAGAAAACCGAAAATCAGCACCTGATCCAGCATCCATTTAAATGTGTTCAACTCAAGGTACTCGGTCAGGATACGCGCGAAGATGATGACAAAAATCCCTTTTAGCAGCTGTACTGCTTTTGTACCTTTTATAATTGCGATCAATTTATAGAAGACGTACCAAACGAGAAGCACATCCACTATATTTTTAAGTATTTCAATTGGACTCATATTAGTTATAATATCCCAAACAGGCATGCGCTTCCCCACCTTCATCCCAAATTCTTATACAATAGTATATCACACAGCCCTGGTCCAATGCTCCCGTAAACGTACGGGAATTGGATTTATTAGGCAGTTGTTTTTGGTGTATACCATACTGCTGAAATTGGACGAATTTGGATGAGTTTGGTTGCGTGGGGAGTGCGTTAGACGGAGGGCGGGTGGCTTGTTTGAGCGCGGAAGTGTCATGCTTGAACGCGACAGCGGTCTTCTTGAGCGCGGCTGTTAGATCATCAGTTATCCGAATCAAAAAACGACCGCGCTCCCACTTGTCGGGAACACGGTCACTTTCCTATTCCTCCACCGGCTCACTCTTCGAGGCAGGGAAGATATCTTTTACTGTTGTTTTAATTTTATACCATAGCCAATCAAAAGCTCGATCGATTTCTTCGCTTTTTCCTGTCACTACGGCTGTGGATGCCATGTATTTTGATCCGCGGATGACGGTTACGTTGCCATCTACTTCCCCTTCGATACGGAGGTTCCCATTTTCCACAACCAGATCGCCTTTCACAATCTCACCGGCAGGTACAATAACCGTCTCACCTTCGATGACAAGATTCGGCTGTTTCGTAAATGAAAATTGCTGGTTGTCACCGAAGCTAGAAAAGAATGTCGCGCTCATTAATATGAAAAAGAGAGCAGCGGCAGCTAATAATGGGTGCCTGCGTAACTGTCGTTGTAAACCTGCTTGCGATTTTTCTTTCGGGAGACGTGCCATCACGCCTGAGACAAATCCATCGGGTGCTTTTAAGGGAGCCGCACCTTGAAGGAATAAAGCCGACATTTTCAATTCATCCATCATTTCCCTGCAATGCTGGCATGCAAATAGATGCTCTTTCAACTGTTGCTCATCTTGGCGGCTAATGTCTCCGTCTAAATACGCGTGCATTAATTGGATAACTGGTTCCTGACACGTATTCATACTTAATTCCCTCCTACATATTACCCATCTGTTTCCGGAGCGCTTCGCGTCCACGGTGCACACGGGTTTTTACAGTTCCTAATGGTAGTTCTAAAATATCACTAATATCCTGCAACGGCAATTCTTCCAAATAGCGCAATATGATGACGGTGCGGTATTTCTCAGGCAGTCGGCCAATTTCGTATTGAACCCGTTCCTGGGCTTCCATACGCTCAACTTCTTCTTCAGGTAAATCTCCTGATGCTGCAATCTGAGAATACATATTAAGGCCGTCAGTTCCTGGTACAGTCGCATCCAGATAATAATCCGGCTTTTTCTTTCGAATGCGGTCGATGCATAAATTTGTTGCAATCCGAAACAACCATGTGGAAAACTTACGCTTCTGATCAAACGTATGTATATTTACATACGCACGTACAAAAGCTTCTTGGGCAATATCTTCCGCTTCCTGTGGATTGCCAAGCATTCGATAACAAACGTGATACAGCCGATGTTGAAATAAAGTAACAATTTCTTCGAATGCATCCTGATTGCCTTTGATCACTTCATTTATTCGTTTATTGACCAATTCATCCAATGACTTTCATCCTCCGCTCTATGCGGCTGTTCCTTCTATACGTTTGAAGGGTTCAACAGGTTTCATTTTTTAATCGTTATTTTTCATTTTACCAAAGATTGATAATTATTTCCTTATATCTTCAATAAAAAACCGCTTGGAAAAATCCAAGCAGTCCCTTTTATAGTAGTTTTTCACCGAAAAGCGAGCCCATCAGGCCAACCGCAACATCGGCAGTTTTATTTTTTTCATCAAGAATCGGATTTACCTCAACAAATTCCGCTGAAGTGATAAGTCCAGAATCCTCAAGCATTTCCATTGCCAAATGGCTTTCACGGTAACTGATTCCGCCTGGAACCGGTGTACCGACGCCCGGTGTATAAAGTGGATCCAAACCGTCGAGATCCAATGACAGATGAACCCCATCTAAGTTTTTGGATTTCAAATAGGCAAGTGCTTCCTTCATAACAGACGTCATCCCATCACGATCGATTTCATGCATCGTGAATACTTTGATGCCTTTTTCTTTAATTAACGCACGTTCTCCTTGGTCAACTGAACGGGCTCCAATAATGACAATGTTTTCCGGCCTCACTTTTTGGCCAACACTGAATATATTAACAAGTTTTTCATGACCAAGTCCCATCGATACCGCGAGTGGCATGCCGTGGATATTGCCCGAAGGAGATGTTTCTGCAGTATTCAAGTCTGCATGGGCATCGTACCAGATAACACCTAAGTTTTTATATTTTGAAGTCAATCCTGCCAATGTTCCAATAGCAATGCTGTGATCCCCGCCAAATACAAGTGGAAACCTACCATTTTCGACAACTTTTGCTACTCGATTGGCAAGTTCACTTGTTGCCTGAACAACTTCTTCTAAGTTTTTTAAATTTGTTTCCCCGTAATCTTTATTTTCGATGGCACTTACTCGGATATCGCCTTCATCTTGAAGACGATGTCCAATCGCCCCAAGTCTTTTTATTGCACCAGCGTAACGGATGGCACTTGGCCCCATATCTACACCTCTGCGGCTTTGCCCGTAGTCCAGTGGAACACCAATTATTGATATATCTAAAGTTCTCATTTTTACCAACCCCCCTACAACATATAATAGGTCGTTAAAGGGAATGGCTCAACTCGACAAGTTTTCGGATATTTATTCATTTTTCTACTTTTGAAAACGTGGATTCAATCGCTTCGGGTGGGAGAGGTTTACTATACAAATAACCTTGTCCTTCCCTGCAGCCAAGTAATTGAAGAATCCCTGCTTGTTCAGTAGTTTCGATTCCTTCCGCAATAACATTCAAGCCTGCAGTATCAGCCAGTGTTATTATCGCTTTGACAATTGCTTGGCTGTTTTCATTCACATCGATATCCCGGATGAATGACATGTCAATCTTCAATGTATCTGCTGGCAATTCCTTAATGTAGCTGAAAGTACTATACCCGGTTCCAAAATCATCTATGGCGACAACGATTCCTAAATCACGGATCCGTTGAATGGTATATCTCATTTCATGACGATCGGCGAAAGAGCTTTCGGTTAGTTCAATCCCTATCATTTCAGGACCGACTCCCTCTTCCATCATGATTCTTTCAATTGTCTCTACAATTTCCGGGTCTTCCAGTTGGATTGTGGACATATTGACCGCAATGCGTATTGGGTCGTATCCTTGACGTTTCCATTGTGCCGCTTGGTTACATGCTTTCCGCAAGATCCACTCGCCTAAAGGCAGTATGATCTTGGTTTCCTCCGCAAGAGGAATGAATTTATCGGGTGGAATTTGACCAAGATCCGGATGATTCCAACGCACCAAAGCCTCAACGCCAGATAATTCACCGTGCACCAAATTCATTTTCGGTTGATATTCAAGCGTGAAATATCCCAAATGTACACTTTTCCGTAATTCGTTTTCCAAAAGGATCCGCTCCAATGTTTTTGCCGCAGTTCCCGGCTCATACATTTGATAACTTCCTCCGCCTTGCTCCTTCACATAATGAAGTGCCTTTCCGGCGTTCATAATAAGCTCCGATGGCGTTTTGGCGTGCTTGGGGAAAAGTGCAATTCCGCAGCTTGTGGAAATGCTAAAGGTTTCTTCGTCAATCTGAATCGGCATTTCCAAGCTGGATTTTATTTCATTCGTTAACCGCTCTGCTTCCTCCTCATTATCTACATCCTTTAATGTGAAGGCGAACTCATCGCCCGAAATTCTACCAATAATATCTTCGCTTCCAAGAATTGTCTTTAGTCGTTCTGAAATGACAGAAAGTGCATAATCACCAGTTTTGTGCCCGAAGGAATCATTTACATGTCGGAGTCGGTCGATGTTCAAATATACTAAGCCTAATTTGGATCCTCTTTTTTTAGCCGACTGCAATACCACGTAAAGCTTTTCGCTGAATGCATTACGGTTCAGCAAAGAGGTTAACTGATCCTGATAAGCCAGCTCACGTATCTTCTCTTTCATGAGCATTCGTTCTGTAATATCGTAGCGAATCGAGATGTAACGGTTTGGGATTCCTTTTTCATTCAGAAAGGGAACAATTTTCGTATCAACCCAATAATAGTTGCCATCCTTTGCACGATTTCGAATTTCACCGGACCAAATTTCACCACGGCCGATTGTTGCCCACATGTCTTGAAAGAACTTTTTTGGATGAAGGCCAGAATTTATAAGTTTATGTGTGGAGCCAATCAGTTCATGAGCTTCATATTTTGACACTTTTATAAATAATTCATTTACATAAGTGATTTTCCCGGTACGGTCGGTGATTGCGACGATGGCAGATTTGTCTAATGCGAAAGCAATGTCACCTAACATTTCCTCCAAATCTCGCTGATTCCCCGTGCCTGTCATTTTCCGCATCATTTCAATATAATCATGCATAGGATATCAATTTCCTCCCGTTTTACCGACTCGATAAGTATTTCTATTATACAATATTTTTTATCATACCCGTATACTTTGTAATTGATAGATGGATAGATGTAATTTATGAACTTAAGGGTTTTTGGAGAAATAAAAAAACCTTTCATCAGTATGAAGGTTTGCGTAATTTTTAATATATTTGGTTGTAATATGTTTTAATTGTTTAACTATAAGCTGGGGTAGCTGGATTCGAACCAACGAATGACGGAGTCAAAGTCCGTTGCCTTACCGCTTGGCTATACCCCAATGATAAAATCGTGATAAGCTGCTTCCCAGATGTGTATGTATAAATGGTGGTGGGGGACGGATTCGAACCGCCGAACCCTGAGGGAGCGGATTTACAGTCCGCCGCGTTTAGCCACTTCGCTACCCCACCAGGTTAAAATTGTGAAAAGCTGCGCATCTCTTTGTCAGCTTCTCACAATTTTAAAAGAATGATTGTGATAAGCTGCATATTTATATGTCAGCTAAATATTCAACAAAAAAGGAACAAACATGGTGACCCCTACGGGATTCGAACCCGTGTTACCGCCGTGAAAGGGCGGTGTCTTAACCGCTTGACCAAGGGGCCGTTAATAAGAAAATATTCACTGTGTGAATCGCACAAATGTTATATTAACAAATTTGAAGTAAGTATGCAACCCTATTTTTAAATTTATTCTTTAAATCTTTTAAAAGATAAGGCATAAAAAAAGCGTGTTCCTTGGAATAGGAACCACTAAGATCACTGGAGCTTCCAACCGGATTCGAACCGGTGACCTCTTCCTTACCATGGAAGCACTCTACCTACTGAGCTATGGAAGCATAAAAATGGCTCCGCAGGTAGGACTCGAACCTACGACCGATCGGTTAACAGCCGATTGCTCTACCACTGAGCTACTGCGGAATCGTAATAGTATTTTTATATTCCAACGACAAAACATAGTATAACTTTAAATCCACTTCAAATCAAATGTTTTTTCAAACTATGTCTTAGCGACTTTTTTATAGTAGCATGTTCCACTCATATTGGTCAAGCCTTTATCATAAAGTACTTTATAGATTGCGTTTCAAAGGGGATGTGACTTGAGAGCTAAACTACTACTACTCATTTTCGTTTGCACTGCCGCCGCCTTGATCTTTCCAAGCATACCCGGCTCTGATTCCTTGAAATCAGTTTTCAGGTTGACGGACGAGCCTCATGAAGTCATCGTTAGGGGGATGTCAGGTTCAGCATTGACCATCAATATTTCCTTCGGCGATAAGGAAGTGGAGCAGCTGATAAGTGAATTGAAGGCTCCTTATCCTTTACTTCTTCTTGATATGGATTGGGCAGATCGCTTTCCAGAAATTGTACAAATGATCAAGAAACGTAATATTCCAACCGGCCTATTGGGACATGAAGGGTTGGAATATGAACAAAACATCCCTCTTCTCATTAAGCAGTTAGAGAAATACGAGGAATTATTTGGTTCAAAGCCATTATGGTTTAGGACTTCGGATGAGTTTTTCCCCCAATCCTTACGTAATGCACTTTGGGACACGGAAGTGAATGCACTTGGTTCAACTGTGCAATGGAGCACCGGTGAACCTCCGCCTGTCCTTGAGGGAGAGATCCTTTCAATACCGCATTTCCGTGAAGAGCGTATAACTTTAGCGAATTTAAACAGGCTCAATGAAACCCGACAGTATAAATCCTTGGAGGACGTTCTGTTTAATATGTCGATCAAGACAAAAAAGATACCAGAATGACCAAAAGCGGAGAGCGCCTAACGACCGAAGCTATACGATGAATTTTCAAAAGCACAGCTTCCCTAAACAAAGGGAAACTGTGCTTTTGTCATTTTGCTTTCGCAGTTTTCATATTCGCTTTCTTGCTTTCTTTCGGGAATCAAGCTTTGCTTTATCCTCGTCCGATTGACGGTTGTATTTAGGCAACATTAAAATTTGATAGGCATTTACTGCAAGAAGCGGGAATAATAGAATTGTCACCCACGAATCAATGTTTCCTGAACGCACCATCAATGCCGGTAACCATTCGAGAGTTGTTATGACAATCATAAAAAATAATGCTGAAATCAACGTGTGCTTTTTCGTCCATTTCGCTTTGAAATAAGCAGTCAGAATAGAGACTACAAGTAACGAACCTAACAATGTCAGATATAGAAGAGTACGTCCTGTATCACCTGCAGACAACTTGAATCTGAAAAATACGAGGTCGAAAAGAACAACTGCAATAATTAATAGCTGGACCCAATTCCATAACGTCAACGATTTAAACAAATTGACCCCAAATTGGTGTACTGTCAAATAAGCGAAGAAGCCCATTTGTGCAACGACACTCATTGTAAATCCAAGAAAGATCATCCAAATAAAAGCACCTAAAAACTCCAAGTACTCTCCGTTGGATAAATATTGCGAGAAAAATTCCCAACGAACTATCAACCCAATGATACCCGTGACAATTCCTCCGATTAACAATGCATTAAAAAAGAATTTTACCCAATTTCGTATGGTCACGATAGTGTTCCCCCGTTTTCAATTGCTTTTTATAGTGTAACAACGTTTTGTTGAAAAATCTATTTAGTTGAGCATCCAATGCATATTCTACCCTATTTTGTGAACAATAATTGAAAATGCAATCGGAAGGGAAATTGATTCCATGACAAAAAAATGGGTTCATTTACTATTAGTTGCCATACTCTTATCGGGTTGTAGCATGCAGCAACAAAGTCCGAATTATGATGAAATGAAGAAAATGATGACAGATGCATTGCAGACCGAGGATGGGAAAAAGGCTATTCGAAAAATGCTTGGTGAAACAGAATTTCGTGAATTAATTGTGTTGGAACAGCCCGAAGTGAAGAAGTCAATTGAGGATACTTTATTATCGGACAAGGGCCAGGAATTTTGGAAGCATGCTTTTGAAGACCCGAAATTTTCGGAGACACTTGCAAAAAGCATGAAAGATCAACAACAAGATATTATGAAAAAATTAATAAACGATTCTTCATTTCAACATGAAATGGTGGAGTTTTTCGGCCAACCCGATATGCAAAAGCAACTCGAGACAATCTTGCAATCAGCAACAATGAAAAAGCAGATGGAGAAATCTATTGAAGAGACCATTAACAGTCCGTTACTAAAAGCAAAATGGCAGGAATTGATCCTTAAAGCCGGAGAGGTTGCCCCTACGGAGAAAAAAGGTGGGGAATCCGGTGGCGGTGGCGGCGGTGGCGGCGGTGGTGGCGGTGGCGGAAAAGGAGGAAACGAAAGCGGAGGCGGAGGCAAATGACCTCCATCTCCGCTTTTATTTTTGTGTTTTATCTATAATCGCTTGTGCAATTTCCGCATAGGTCTGCCCGATCGGATGGTCCTGCGCATAGACCGAAGGTGCGAAATCAGTTTCACTCCAATCCGGTTGACCAAGTGGGATTTGCCCTAATAGTTCAGTACGTAATTCCTCGGCAAGACGTGTTCCTCCGCCTTGACCGAAAACATATTCCTTCTCTCCAGTCGTTTTCGACTCGAACCAAGCCATGTTTTCGATGACGCCTAAAATCGAATGATCTGTTTGTAACGCCATCGCTCCAGCACGTGCGGCTACGAAAGCAGCAGTTGGATGCGGAGTCGTAACAACAACTTCTTTTGAAGAAGGAATCATTTGATGGATATCAAGTGCAACGTCCCCCGTTCCTGGCGGCAAGTCAAGAATTAAATAGTCAAGCGGGCCCCAATCTACATCACGGAAGAATTGGTCAAGCACTTTCCCTAACATAGGTCCACGCCATACAACAGGTGCATTGTCTTCCACGAAGAATCCCATGGAAATTACTTTTACACCAAAACGCTCGACCGGTATAATTCGGTTTTCTTTTATGACAGGCAACTCGGTGATACCCATCATATCCGGCACACTAAAGCCATAGATATCTGCGTCAATCAAACCAACCTTTTTACCAAGACGGGCAAGTGATACTGCTAAATTGACGGAAACGGTGGATTTACCAACGCCACCCTTCCCTGATGCAATGGATATGAATTCAATATTATTCAATGGTGAGAGCAGATCCTGTGCCTCCGCTTCAGTTGCGGTTCCACGGAATTTCTCAAGTGCTGTAGGTGGTAGCTGTTCAAAACGGATACCAACCGATTCAGCGCCTGCAGCTTTGATGACTTCAACCACTTTCATCTGTAAACTCATTTGCTCCGCCGTGTTGACTTTGGCGATGGCCAATTTTACACTGACATGCTTCTTCTCCGGTTTAACCGATACGCTGATAACACCATCAGTTTCCGCAAGTGTTCTATGTAAAAACGGATCCTTTAACTCGCCTACAACGTCACGGACAATTTGTTCATTTATCAATTTGGCCACTCCTTAGAGGTTTATTCGATCTCCTCTAAGTATACCATAGTGAGCACTTCACAAAGACAGTATACGATTTCAATTTTCATCGGATAGGTGAAATTGGATTATCCCCTCAACGATAGCATCTGCTACTTTCAACTGGTAGGCCGGATCAGTTAAAAGCGAACGTTCCTCCGGATTTGAGATAAATCCAGTTTCGATGAGAACAGAAGGCATCGGCACCTTCTTCAGTAAATATACTCCTTTTATCGCCAACGCTTCGCGGTCCGTGTTCTTTAAATTATTTCGGAAGGAGCCTTGAATTGATTTAGCTAACAGTTCTCCGCCGGGGTGCCCTTCAGCATGGTAGAACACTTGTGAGCCTCTCCATTTTTCTTGTGGAATCGCATTTACATGTACGCTCAGGAACATATCTGGGTCTTCCTCAATTGCAATGGTTTCCCGAAGCTTTAAATCTGCAAGCTTGCGTTGCCGGATCGAACCGAACTTTTCACCCGGTGCGTGTTCAGCCAACGCATCCCCTTCCTTTTCACGCGTCATCACAACCATTGCACCCTTCTTTTCAAGTTTCTTTTTTAACTCATGCGCAATTTTCAATGTGATATCCCTTTCAATTACATCGCCGACAGATGCTCCCCCATCTAACCCACCATGACCCGGATCAATTACGATTTTCAAGCCGCCTAACTGCTCGGGCATGAAAAACCCACGGTCCGAAGCCTTTACCCCGTAAATAACTACAAGCAATGAGGTTGCAAATAATAATCCGATGATTAGCCAACGCTTCAAATTCCACACCGCCTTTTTCCACACTATACGCAGAAGTGGGCCAAGATATGAATACAAAAGCGGAGGGTGGCGGTTAACAGCGACAGGCATAAGGCATTCAAGGAAGGCAGTCTAAGTTCGCCACCTCCTGTGGCAACGACTGCATACCCGCATCCTTGCGGGCACGAAACGGCGCTTTTTGCCGTGTAGCAGATATGACTTATGACCCGAGCTGTTGCCACCCGGAGTCTAGACGTGAACTAATAAAAAAAGGAAGCCACCAAGGCTCCCTACTATCCAAAGCTTATTCAACTTCTCCGTGCCAGTCCAGCATGCCGCCGATCATGTTAGTAACGTCGTAACCTTGTGCCTCTAAAAACTCACATGCCCGACCGCTACGTCCGCCTGACCTACAAATCATAATATACGACTTTGATTTATCGATTTCGTCCATACGTTCCGGCAACTCACCAAGCGGGATATGGACAGCCCCTTGAATCATGCCTTGCGCCACTTCATCATCTTCACGAACGTCAATCATGTTAAGATCCGCGCCATTTTCCAATTGTTCCTGTAATTCATCTGTTGTTAGTTCTTTCATGTGAACTCCTCCTTGTACTCGCTTATCCCATCTTAAATAAGAGCGTAGGGTATAGTCCAGCACTTTGATTTTGCCTTGTATCACTTAAGAAAGTCCCCTCTCAGCCAATCAACATCCCCGCAACAGCTGCACTTAGAAGATTAGCGAGGGTTCCCCCGATGATTGCACGCAATCCCAATTCTGCAATATCTTTTCTTCTTGAAGGAGCCATTCCGCCTAAACCGCCGACCAACATAGCCAGCGCCGATAGATTGGCAAAGCCGCATAGTGCAAAGGTGATCATTGCAACGCTTTTATGTGAGAGATTTCCTATTTCAGGCGCAAAGGAAGTGTAGGCAACGAATTCATTCAATACAAATTTCTGCCCAATAAACGAACCTGCTTGTAATGCTTCATCCCAAGGAACTCCGATTAGGAAGGCAAGCGGGAAGAAAAGATAACCTAATATCTGTTCAATTGTGAGTGAAGCGTATCCGAAAACTCCACCAATCGACCCGATTATCAAATTGGCTAAATAGATGAGTGAAATAAATGCGAGTAACAGTGCACCTACGCCAACCGCGATTTTTAATCCATCCATCGCCCCGCGAGATGCTGCATCGATAACATTTCTGGACTCCTCGTCTTTCACCATTTGAACATCTTCAGCTATGTTCAATGGTTCTGTTTGAGGTACGATGATCTTCGCAAATAATAAGCCCGCTGGCGCACCCATGAAAGCCGCAGCTAACAAATATTCTATAGGAACGCCTAACAAGGCATACCCGCCTAACACAGCACCCGAAACGCAGGCCATCCCCCCTACCATTACTGCAAATAACTCTGATTTAGTCATTTTTTCAATATAAGGCTTGACGACTAATGGGGCTTCTGTCGGTCCTAAAAAGATATTGGCAGCTGCTGACATCGATTCGGTCTCACTTGTCTTAAGGGCTTTTGCCAAAAGTCCGCCGACCATTTTCGTCGCAAACTGCATAATTCCTAAATAGTAGAGCACCGCTATTAAGGAAGCAAAGAAAATGATGATTGGTAGCACTTGGAACGCGAAGGTAAATCCTACACCTTCTACACCAAGGATTCCTCCAAATAAGAACTGAATCCCCGCATTGGAAGAGTCGATCACTTTTTGAACAATTCCTGAAACGAATTCCAAGATTTTTCTTCCGAACTCCCATTTCAACACCATAAAACCAAAAATGATTTGAATCGCTAATGCGCCAAAAACAGTTCTTGGATTAATGGATTTACGAGCTGTTGATAAGCACCATGCAATCGCTAAAATCCCAATGATGCCGCAAATTCCCCAGATGTATTGCATAGTATCTCTCCTATCGTTAATGAATGAAGACTTTCACACATTACATTACTTCGAGTTTTCTCCGCTCACTTGCTTCGCCAATTCCGTAATGTAATCGAAGAAGGCGTTGCGATCCACATCGTAAACAACATTGACCGGTCGTCCATCAGAAGTTTCTACGGTACGTCCCTGACTTGGCCCATCTGGAACTACGATGCTATTGACTGTTTTCACTTTTACAAGTTCTGTTTTCCCAATGAAAGCAGTCGTTAAAACATCCCATAAATAGTACGTGGAATTTGTTTTAAAGTGAACGAGCGGTGGTACCATCGCATAACATTGACCAATAAAATCTACACCGATATAGCTACGATCCATCGCCCACCGTTCGCGCACGTCCAACGTTAAAGGCACCTGGTTTGTACTTTCAAGCGCGACTAAATCAATTTCGATATTCGTCTTCCATACCTTTGCCGCTGCTTCCGGATCCCAAAACACATTCCACTCCGCTGTTCCATCGTGCTCAGGCTCATGAACATTTCCATCCTCTCGGAAAGTGCCGCCCATAAAAACAAGTCTTTCAATTTTATCTTCAATATCCGGTGCTTCGTCCAATGCACGGGCAAGGTCCGTAAGCGGACCAGTGAAAAGTAAAGTCGTCTTTTCTGAAGTGTTTCGAATTGCATCGATCATATGTAGATGTGCCGGCTTTTCTGCTACTGGTGTAACAACATTCCCGGACTCATTTAAAATCGGCAGGGCATCAACCAAAAACGCATGCATTCTCCAGTCTTTTGGAAATGGATTTTTCCCACGCGAATTTGATGCAGCGACATCAAGATTGACACCATTCCCGAAGCGATCAATAATTTTCCGACTTGCAAAAACAGCTGGCTCTAAATAACAATCCGCTGGAATTACAGAAACACCCGTCACTTCGACATTATCCATACGAAGCAATATGAATAACGATACAAGATCGTCTACTCCGCCGTCATGATTAAAATAAATCGGTTTCTTTGTCATTATCACAATCATCCTTTGTGCCAAAATATATTTGAATTGATATTGGATAGTCTCCCGTTATTAGTGGATGGATATTCATTTAAATTCGGTGTTTCTTTCCTATCGAACATATTTATCTTAAAAAAAGAAGTTGCTATTGCAAAATCAATGCAATAGCAACTTCAATTCCCCCAACTGATCTTTGCGCTAAAAGATGGAACGTCTCAATTAAGAAACAGCTTTTAACCCTGTTACACCAATAATTATAACCATCAAGCTTATTATACGCCACAAGCTCTTTGACTCATTGAAAAAGATCATATTTACTATTACAGCTGCAGCCGTTCCTACACCAATCCAAACAGCATACGCAACACTTACTTGGAGATAATTAAAGGAGGCATAAAGAAAAACAAAAGCCCCCCCAAATCCTCCGAAAAATAGTGAAGTATTAATAATCGATTTCCTTTCATTGAATCTATTTATACCAATAACACCAATCAATTCAAGTATCGCAGCAATAAAAACATATATCCAGCCCATATTAAGCGACTCCTTCTTCTGATTTTACATCTGTATTCGACGTATTATCCGCAAGATTCAAAGCGATAACACCAAAAACGAGTAATACGATAAAGAATCCTTTTTTCGCACTAAATACTTCCCCAAAAATAAAAATATCCATAAGAGTAGTACCCACTGTACCAGCTGCTGCAAAGATTGCATAAACAGTACCTGTTTGTAAGTTCTCACATGCTTTTGAAAGAACAAAAAAGTCTACGATAATAATCGTGACAATAATAGCCCAGTGCCACCAAGCATCGGCAACATTGAAACCATAAATCCATAGTAATTCGAATAAACAAGTCATTAGTACATACATCCAAGCTCTATTCATATTGAATACCGTCCTTCTAAGTTTAGTATTGAAATTTTATATTATGAATGAATGTCAGTCATTAAAAAGGGAAAAAGAAACGCTACCGGTAAGCTCCTATAGCGTTAGCTACAAATTTATGTAACTCATTTTTATACCTAATTATGGAGTCTTCATCTAAATGATCGTATAGATAAACTTGCTCTGCTACCGATTCAACTGACCCTATAATAATCTTCGCAGTAAATTTAGTGTTCACATCGGAATTAATTGCTTGTGCTTCCTTTCCTCTCTGCAACAAATTCTCCACCCAATTATATAAAGGTGCATAGATTTCTTCCCAGCTACCTACATACTGCGTTTGGGTTAGTCCTGTGTAAATTAACTTCGTAAGCACTTTATATTCATTTGTTATTTTAAATATTACATGAATAATGTCTCCAATTTGCTGATCAATCGGACCATCCTTAACCTCACTTGTTAAACCCTCTAAAATTTTACGAACCATCAATTCTGCAATATCTGGCATAACGGCTAACTTAGAATTAAAATACAAATAAAATGTACCTTGAGCAATGCCTGCCTTCTTAACAATTTCAGAGATAGTCGCTTTTTCAATGCCTTTATCGGAGAACACATCAATCGCTGCTTGAATAATTCTTTCTCTTTTATCCACGATAGTAGAGCCCCCTTAATATGACTGATTATCATTCATTATCATAACAAGTCTTTTAATTATTATCAAACTACTAATTAGCTGTTCCCCTTGTGAAACACATGTAAAATAGACGTTAACTTTTATTTAGTCAACGTCTATTTTACTTAAACATTTAAGGTACGATGACCTGATTAAACTAATTCTCCAGCCGCTTTGACACGCACCCTTGTTGCGTTTCCTGGAAGGTATGCAAGTGGTACGTCTTCGATGTCAACAATAATAAGGCTTTCTTTATTCGCACCTGCATTTATCGCTACATCCATTGCTTCTTCCTTGGCTGCTTTCAAAGCATTTTCCCTACCAATTTCATCTATTAAGTAGATTTTTTCAATCTGACCGCTAACTTGAGAAATTGCAGATCCAATAGCATTTGCAACACCAGAATTCTCAGGACGAAATACCCCGGAAGCACCTTTTAATTCTTTTGGAAAGAGTACACTTCCCCCACCAACTAAAATAACCGGCATAGGGTTTGCACTTACCTTCATCTTATCAATTGCTTCTTCAACCATTTCCACCATTTTGTTATACACTCGTTGAAGTAATTCCTTATCCAAATGCGCTACATTAGATTGGTCACCAAGTTCGACTTTTCCTAATGCAACTGCTACATCTGTTGTCGTTAAAGTATTTCCACCAAAAATCATCGCCTCTTCAGGTAAGCGATAGCCTACGCTATCTGGTCCAATTGTAAATTCTCCATTTTCTTCGATTCGGACAATTGTCCCCCCACCTAAACCAATTGAAACTAAATCAGGCATACGGAAATTTGTACGCGCCCCACCAATCTCAACAGCTAAAGAAGACTCTCGTGGGAATGAATTCACTAAAATTCCTACATCTGAAGTTGTCCCTCCGACATCGACAACAATTGCATCTGTTAAATCACTTAAATAGGATGCACCTCGCAAAGAATTCGTTGGGCCACAAGCAATGGTGAAAATCGGATACTTTACTGCATATTCTACAGACATTAATGTACCGTCATTTTGACCGAAGAATACCTTCGCATGGATTCCTTCATTTTTTAGTGCTTGAATAAACCCATCTGCGGCTGTTTTCGCTACTTTTATAACAGAAGCATTCAAGATGGTGGCATTTTCTCTTTCTAATAATCCGACAGAACCGATTTCTGAAGATAACGAAATTGAAATTTCGTCACCTAGTATTTCCGTACATATCTTTCTTGCCCGTTCTTCATGTTCTCTAGAAACTGGTGAAAAGACTGATGTAATCGCAATGGAGTCTACTTTTCCTTTTATTTCATTTGCAATTTGATACAAATGTTCTTCATCTAAAGAAACAATTTCACGCCCATCAAATTCATGCCCACCACGTACAAGATATACATATTTTCCGAGTGCTTCACGAAGCTCATCTTGCACACCAGTCAATGGTTTTACTGCTAAAGTAGCAGGAGCACCTATGCGGATAACCGCAATTTCATTCAAACCTTTTCTCTCAACAATGGCATTCGTACAGTGTGTAGTTCCAAGCATGGCATAGTGAATCTCTTCCCTTGGAACATCTGCACTTGCAATTACTTTATGCATTGCATTATAAATACCTGTTGCGACATCGACCGTTGTAGATGATTTCGTTTCTGAAATCACCTGATTATTTTCATCTAATATTACAGCGTCTGTGTGTGTTCCACCTACATCAATTCCGATCCGATACGTCCCCATTATTTCTCCCCTCCTTTATTTGCAAGTTCTTCAACTGGAATATAATCAACATCATAGCCAAAGTATCTTGGACCAACCGTTTCAAGACCCTTTTCTGTACGCCATTTCGGATGGGACGGAATTCCGATAACAACACATCTTGAACCATAACGGATTCCTTCTGTTGTAATTGGAATGCCAGTCTCTGAATCTAATACAGCAATTAAATCCGGTGTCACGCAAAGTAGCTGTTTGTCTGTTTGTGCAAGTAAATGTTCATTTTGGAAACGTAGCTTTAGAGTTTCATCCTTATATTCGTTTATTCCTTCAAATACCGCTACCCCTTTTGCAAATCCTTTTTCCGTTTTACGATTAATATCAGTTACTTTCCCTTGAAACAGTTCAAATCCACCGACTGTTTTTAGTACTTCATGAATAGCATTTACATTATTCACTTTCGCAAGGCGAATTGTTTTTCCAATCTCTTCTTCCAGCCTTAAGATGTGAGGGATACCACTTTCTTTTAAATTTTTCCCCCTCATGGAATACATGGCATTCATAACGGATCCACCCATTTGAATTGTAGCAGCACGAGCAATTCGTTCTGTCCAAACATTATCTATGGTTGATAACAACGCTGTATTTCCTTTTTCATCAGCAATGACAGCAGGTGTCGCTGATATACCATCTAAATAAAAAGTGACCATCTGCAATTCTGGAAAAGCCCTGCCCATCCCATCTGCATCTACAACGGGCAATCCTAATCTTGCAGCAAGCGCGAAAGGAAGCATGGAGTTTAGCCCACCAGCTTCAATTGGAAATGTCGCATAAACCTTTTCTCCTAAATATTCTTCCAGTTTTAGAAAGGCCTCTATCGCCTCTTCACCACTAGGAATTTTCTCAAGCATTACGGTAGGTGCTCCCATCATGGAGGAAGGTACAACTAAAGCGTCATCAGGAACTTCATCCGGATCTAATACCGTTACTGGACCGAACTCTTCGATCGCTTGTAACGCCATAAGCTTTCCAATATAAGGGTCGCCGCCCCCACCCGTTCCAAGTAGAGCTGCACCAACTGCGATATCTTCAATCTCCTGTTTTCCAATTATCCTCATTTCACCAAACCTCCATTAATTGTATTACCTATACAGTTTTTCCTTCGTTCTTTCTGATATTAGAAGAATTCTTTATTAGTAATGCGCCAATATAATAAACAACTCCACTAACTAAAAGTGAATTAATGGATGGAATACCTATGTTTATTGTATAACCAGCAGCAAAACCAGCTATCCAGGCAATCATCGTAATCGGGTTCATCTTCCCAATCGCTGGCAATTCACCTTTTTCACGTGTTTCATCTAATTCTTTTCGGTTCGTTTTCAAGATGAAATACTCGACTACCATAATTCCTGCGATTGGTGGAACAAGTACACCAAGGAAAATAAGGAAACTTACAAAGTAGTCTATAATCCCAATAATCGATAACACTGTACCAATTACTCCTATAACAAGAGTTACTTTTCCTCGGTTAAGTTTCAAGTTGAATAGAGAGTCAAAAATATTTGTAAATCCTAATGAGGAAGAATAAAGATTTAAATTATTAATTTTCACCGTGGATAATACAACTACAAATGCTCCAAACCAACCAGCAGTTTGCACCATAATATTAACAATGTCGTTTGTTCTAGCGGCGAGTGCAAGTAATACTGCAATCATATTAATACCAAGTTCACCAACGAGAATACCTATTGTCGCCATCCAAAAAACGTCTTTACTACTTTTAGCAAACCGACTAAAGTCCGGTGTAATGACAGCACCAATAATAAATCCTCCTGCAATCATCGTTGCAGCAGCTCCCATTGTTAACACATCACCAGCTGGGGCAGCAGTTAACAAATCAGTAAACGAGTAGTCACTCAATACGTGATAGATACCAAATCCTACTGCTAATAGGAATGCAGGGACTGTAATTGTTGCGGTAATACTCAATAACTTAAATCCAAAGATAACCAGTAGCGTAACACCTAATCCTGTAATTGTTGCAGCTAAAGGAAGTGATAATTTACCTTCAGTTGCCTGCACAATCCCTTCTGCAAAAACTGAATTCTGAACGCCAAACCAGCCAATACAAGCAATCGCTATAACAGCTCCGATAATACTGGATCCATATCGCCCAAAACCTGTATACCTTGACAACAGACTTGTTGAAAGTCCTTCACGTGCACCAGCATAGCCTAGAAGAAAACTAATGATTTGTAGGATGATACTACCTAACACTGTTGCCCAGAATGCTTGCCAAAATGTCATGCCATACCCCAAGGTTGCACCTAACATAAACTGGCTAATGGTTGCTAATGCACCAACTCGTACAATGGTAATGCTCCATAGGGATTGTCGTGCTGTCATCGGCACCCTTGTTAAAGAATAATCATCTCCAATAGTTGCTTTCGCTTTTGTTGTGCTTTCCATTTTCTTACCTCCTAAATTTGGATGATTATTATATGCCGATAAACTTTTGTTCGGGTTAAAAGCAAAAGAAAGTTATGTGCCTTGAAGAGTTTTTTTATTCTGACACTTGTAAATAGAAGTGTTTACTGTATTCCTCATCATGCTTGATACTACCGAATGTATTTTTCATTCAGTTCTTCGAATAGTACATGAATTATTTGATTTGCGAGTACTTCCTGTCCCTTTAGATTTTCATTATCGTATAACTTAATTCCCCAAAAAACACCATTACCAATTAGAATGAATTTTTCTACGATACGATCCATATCCGATGATGATATATTTGGATATTCGCTTTTTAGAAGTGATCCAAGTATGTTCACAAGCCATTCGTTATAACGAAGCATGTGGTTATTCAAATACTTAGAGATTTCCACTACTGGAGATGTAACGAGTGAGATATATGCATCCGTTCCTTCCATATCGCCTTTATGGTGAGAAATAATTCCCTGTATCATCGCTGTAAAAATTTGCTCAACAGGCCTGTCCCAATTATCTTTTAATATCAGCTCCATTTTCTCAAAGTGATTATCTAATAATTGTTTAAATGCAGCTACAAATAACTCTTCCTTATTTTTGAAGAAAAAATAAATTGAAGGTGGCTTTATCCCAACTTCATCAGCAATTTTCCTCATCGTTGCTCCATGATACCCATGTAAAGCGTATTGTTTTATTGCTGCATTTATCAAATTCTTACGGATGCTTATCACCACCTAACAAATGTTAGGGTTAATTATATGTGCAAAATTTATTTGTTGTCAACGAGTTTTTTAACAATTTCAGTAACATAAATATTGTTAAAAAACTGGATAGGTGGAACTATCCCTGTATTTAAGCATATGAATTCGCTTACAAAGTTTTAATTAAAATCCTAAATTTTATCTTAAGTTTCAATAAAATTGTAAATAAAGTGATTCAACGAACCAAACAAACGATGGATTATTGTTGAGGTAAACTTTAGGGTAGAAGTTGGAAGGACTTAACAGAACAGGCTGAAGAGGAATTTTAGTCTGAGTAGTAGATATAGACTTTTTGAGGAGTTTTAAATAAAACCATAGGTATAATAGTATCAATAAATTTGTAATTAGTGGATGAACTATAAACATCTGCCACCCTTAAAATTAAAAAGGCCCTTTCCACATAAGTGGAAAGAGCCTTGAAACGTAGGTATATTAACGTTTTGAGAACTGAGGTGCACGACGTGCGCCTTTAAGACCGTATTTTTTACGTTCTTTCATGCGAGAGTCACGTGTTAGCAAGCCTGCAGCTTTCAATGGTGCACGGAAGTCAGGGTCTACGTTAAGTAGAGCACGAGCTACGCCGTGACGGATTGCGCCTGCTTGTCCTGTGTATCCGCCACCGTGGACGTTTACATGGATGTCATAGCTGCCAAGTGTTTGAGTCGCTACAAGTGGTTGTTTGATCACTTCGCGAAGTGTTTCGAATGGTACGTAGTCTTCTACGTCACGGTTGTTGACGACGATTTTGCCTTCGCCAGGAACGAGACGTACACGAGCTACTGAGCTTTTACGACGGCCAGTGCCGATATATTGTACTTGTGCCAAAGGTGTTTCCTCCTCTTAATTATCCACGAAGCTCGTATGCTTCTGGTTTTTGTGCCGTATGTGGATGTTCCGCTCCAGCATAGACATGAAGTTTCTTGATAGTTTGACGACCAAGAGGGCCTTTTGGAAGCATCCCTTTAATCGCAAGTTCCAACATTTTAGTTGGGTAGTTTGTACGCATTTCAAGAGCAGTACGTTGTTTAAGACTACCTGTATAGCCTGAGTGGCGATAGTAGATTTTATCTTTTAATTTATTCCCAGACAATTGGATTTTTTCAGCGTTGATGATGATGACGTGGTCACCAGTGTCAACGTGTGGTGTGAACGTAGGTTTATGTTTGCCGCGCAAAATCGCTGCAACTTCAGAAGCAAGACGACCAAGCGTCTGTCCTTCAGCGTCGACAACGAGCCATTTACGCTCTACTTCGTGACCTTTAGCCATGAATGTTGTACGCATGTATTGTTTCCTCCTAAAAATATCAATCTGTTCCGTTGTTTTCTCTATCCCTAAACACAAATAAACTTTCCGGGGCTTATTGTGGGGTTATTGAAATACCATTAATCATCTTACACCGAATACGCTCGCAAGTCAAGCACTTTCCTAAAAAACACCTGGAAAAGTTGGCTCAGTCATCATACGTGACGTTCATCAAGTACAAACCGTGTGCTGGCGCTGTTTTGCCGACTTTTTTCCGGTCCTTCGCCTCAAGCATTTTCTCCATATCCGATGGCTCGTTCCATCCGATGCCAACTGCGAAAAGCATGCCTGCAATCGTACGTACCATATTGTAAAGAAATCCATCGCCTTCAATCGTCATGATCAGCTCTTCACCCTGCTCAACGACTGTTAGTTCACGTACAGTTCGAACTTTACTTGCAGTCGCTGTTTTTGAAGAGCAAAAGCTTGTGAAATCATGCGTCCCGATAAAATACTTTGCAGCTTCTTTCATTCTTTCAATATCCGGGCTCCACTTACCAAGGTGAACGACATAATTCCGTTCGAATGGACTTTGAATCTCACTCGAAGACCATTTGTACATATATGTCTTTCCTGTAGCGGAATACCGGGCGTGGAACTCATCATCCACAAATTCCACATCAACAACCCTTACATCCTTCGGTAAAAGAACATTCAGGGCCATTCGCCAACGGTCCGGAGCCAACTCTAATGGCGTATCAAAGTGAATTACTTGTCCCCATGCATGTACACCGGCATCAGTGCGTCCACTTGCAACTGAATAGATGGAATCGTCCTTGTGCAGTTTTACGAGCGCTTTGTCGATTACAGATTGTACAGTCCGCATATTCGGTTGGAATTGGTAACCTGCAAAATTTGTACCATCATAAGCAACCGTAGCTTTTACCCGATTCATATCAGCTTCCTCCTCTCAGCCAAACGAGAGCGGTAACCAAAACAAGAAAAATGATAATAACCAATGTATCGCGTCCTTGCCAATTCAACTGGCGATACCTCGTCCTTCCTTCTCCACCGCGATATCCACGCACTTCCATCGCAATCGCAAGATCTTCCGCCCTTTTGAACGCGCTGACGAATAAAGGAACAAGGAGAGGTACGACAGCCCGGATTCTCTCCTTTATCGTCCCACTCGTCAAATCTGATCCACGCGCTAACTGTGCCTTCAAGATTTTATCCGTTTCATCCATCAAAGTAGGAATGAAGCGTAATGAAATCGACATCATTAACGCCAACTCGTGGACGGGAACTTTTATACGCTTTAAAGGATTCAATAAAGTCTCCATTCCGTCCGTTATCGATATAGGTGATGTCGTCAACGTTAAGATCGTTGTCATAAGCACAAGGACAAGGAAGCGGATTGAAATGAAAATACCTTGTCGAACACCTTCTTCATGGATTTTCAAGAATTTCAAGTCCACAAGCACTGGGCCTTCCTTCGTGAAAATGAAGTGCATGAGAAATGTGAAAATAATCAAGAAGAGGATCGGTTTTAACCCATTCAATAAAAAATAAAGTCTAATGCGTGAGATGAAAATAACAAGCAACGTAAAACCTAATAATAATGCATAGGTAATTGTATTATTCGCCATAAAGACTGCTATGATAAACAGAAAAACGAATAGGAGCTTAGACCTTGGATCCAATTTATGAACAAATGAATCTCCAGGTACATATCTTCCGAAAATCATCTTTTCTAACATTATCGCTCACCATCCTTCAGGGCGGCAGCAATTTCAAAAGCAAGTTGTTCCTCGGTTAACGCTAATTTGTCTAACGGCTGGCCGATCAGCTTCTCAAAATCACGCTGGAACGCCACAGAACGCGGCAACCCAAGTCGGAAGGTCTTCAATCGCTCAGCATCACTGAACACATCTGCTGGCGTCCCAGCCATCACAGAGCGTCCCTCATGCATGACAAGTATCTGATCCGCATACCTTGCCGCATCCTCCATACTATGCGTGACAAGTATTGTTGTCAGACCTTCTTCCTCATGTAATTTATTGAACAGCTCCATAATTTCCTTCCGTCCGCGCGGGTCAAGTCCTGCCGTTGGTTCATCCAAGATTAATATGGATGGTTTAAAAGCAAGGACTCCCGCAATCGCAACTCTACGCATCTGTCCACCTGATAGGTCAAACGGCGACTTTTGCGCAACATCCTCAGGCAATCCAAGTAATTTGATCAATTCATGAGCACGACGTTTTGCCTCTTCAGCAGGAACCCCAAAGTTCATCGGACCAAACATTATATCTTTCTCAACCGTTTCCTCAAAAAGTTGATGCTCAGGGAATTGAAAAACGATACCGACGTGTTTGCGTATTTCTTTCAATTCTTTTGCCTTCGTACTAGCTGTAATGTTTACATCTCCAATACGAACTGTTCCCTCGCTTGGTTTAAGAAGGCCATTTAAGTGAAGAAGCAATGTCGATTTACCTGACCCTGTGTGTCCTATAACAGCTGTATAGGAGCCGGATTTAATAGAGGCATTCACTTCCTTCAACGCCCGCTTTTCAAATGGTGTTCCAAGTGCATATGAATATCCTACTTGTTGCAGTGAAATGTCCATAGTTCATTCACCAACTCTTCTTCAGTCGTATGTTCACCTTGTATCGCAATGCCTTCCTCACGCAGGAACCGGGACAGCCTTGATGCGAAAGGCAAGTCCAACCCAATTGCCTCAAGCTCATCGCCATGAGCAAAGATTGCTTCGGGCTTCCCACTCATCATCATCTTTCCATCATTCATGACAATGACCTTGTCAGCCAACAGCACTTCTTCAAGATCATGTGTTATCGAAATAACCGTGAGTCCAGTTGTACGTTTTAATTCATCAACGACCTTAATCACTTCATCCCGGCCCTGCGGATCAAGCATCGATGTCGCCTCGTCTAAAATAAGAAGTTTTGGTCGCATAGCCAGCGCGCCAGCAATTGCTACACGCTGTTTCTGACCACCTGAGAGGTGATGGGGTTCATGATCCAGAAATCCTTCCATATTTACCTGAGCGAGTGATTCATGGACCCGTGGCACCATCTGGTCATACGGAACGCCGTTATTCTCGAGTGCGAATGCAACATCGTCCTGAACGGTCGACCCGACGAACTGATTATCCGGATTTTGAAAGACGATTCCGATTCGGGAACGAATATCCCATAAGTTATCGACGTTCAGCTCTTCAAGAAAAACATTCAACTTTCCGTTTTCCGGAAATAGTAGGCCAATCATCAACTTCGCTAACGTCGATTTTCCTGAACCGTTGTGTCCAACAATCGCAATCCACTCCCCTTCCCAAACGGTGAAGCTCACTTCATCAACCGCTTTTCGGGGCTCTCCCTCTTCAGATTCATATGTATAGGAAACATGATCCAATGATAAAATTTCTTTCACATCATTCACCTCCAGAATGCTACTATTATGTATAAAAATCATGAATACTACAATAATTCGTGAGTATAAATAAAAAAAGCGCGCACCTCATCCGAAGAAATGCGCTCAAATCTATTCTGATGCCGGGTGCTCAATCCGGATCAGCGGATGAGATGCGTAGAGCTAGACCGAGCGGCTAAACCGTCGATCGTAACACTCAGCTTTTAATATTTGTCGTATAAATGAAAAGGGTGTGGCTGTGCGTATGCCAGACACACCCTCAATTGTTGTGTTTAATTAAACTAATTCGATAACGACAACAGGTGCTCCGTCTCCGCGACGAGGTCCCATTTTCAAGATACGTGTGTAACCGCCTTGGCGATCCGCGTAACGTGGTGCAACGTTATCAAATAGTTTTTGAATAGCAAAGATTTCCTTCTCGTTGCCTTCTTCATCAGCAGTAGTAACTAACTCACGACGAATGAATTCAGCAGCTTGACGACGTGCATGCAAGTCACCGCGCTTACCAAGAGTAATCATCTTTTCAACAACAGAACGCAATTCTTTCGCACGCGCTTCAGTAGTTTGGATACGCTCATGCACGATAAGGTCTGTCGCTAAGTCGCGAAGCATTGCTTTACGTTGTGAACTTGTACGTCCAAGTTTTCTGTAACCCATAGAAGTTTCCCTCCTTCAATCTAGTTGTTTAATCTTCCGAGCGCAACTCAAGGTTCAACTCGTCCAATTTCGCCTTCACTTCTTCAAGTGATTTACGGCCAAGGTTGCGCACTTTCATCATTTCATCCTCGGACTTGTTTGCAAGTTCAAGTACAGTGTTGATGCCTGCGCGTTTTAGGCAGTTATAAGATCTGACTGATAGATCAAGTTCTTCGATAGTCATCTCAAGAACTTTCTCTTTCTGGTCTTCTTCTTTTTCTACCATTATTTCAGCAGTTTGTGCCTCGTCAGTCATGCCTACGAAAATATTCAGATGCTCCGTCAGGATTTTTGCTCCGAGCGAAACAGCTTCTTTCGGACCGATGCTACCATCTGTCCAAATATCAAACGTCAACTTATCAAAGTTTGTACTTTGACCAACACGAGTATTCTCGACTTGGAAATTGACGCGTGAAACTGGAGTGTAAATAGAGTCGATCGGAATAACACCAATCGCAAGATCCTCACGTTTGTTCTGATCAGAAGGTGCATATCCTCTACCACGGACAGCATACATGCGCATGCGTAAATGGCCGTTTTTGCCAAGTGTGGCGATTTGAAGTTCTGGGTTCAATACTTCGACATCACTATCATGAGTAATATCAGCAGCAGTGACTGTACCTTCACCCTTCACATCTATTTCAATCACTTTCTCATCATCTGAATAGATTTTGAGAGCAAGTTTCTTCACGTTCAAAATAATTGTTGCTACGTCTTCGACGACACCTTCAATTGTTGAGAATTCATGAAGTACTCCATCGATCTGGATAGATGTCACGGCAGCTCCTGGCAACGAGGAAAGAAGAATGCGGCGCAAGGAATTCCCTAAAGTATTTCCATATCCACGCTCCAACGGTTCGATAATAAACTTACCGAATTTGGAATCTTCACTGATCATAACTGTTTCAATCTTCGGTTTCTCAATCTCGATCATTCATTTACCCTCCTTCAAAACGTCTAGTATATAGGCCGTTCCATATTGAAATCGATTATCAAGTTGATAGCATAAAACAATCACACAATTCATTTTTACCAAAAATTGTGCTTTTCAATCAATTGGAGAACAAACCATTATACACGGCGGCGTTTTGGTGGGCGGCATCCGTTATGTGGAACCGGAGTTACGTCTCTGATTGCAGTCACTTCAAGACCTGCAGCTTGTAGTGAACGAATAGCAGCCTCACGACCAGCACCCGGTCCTTTAACAGTAACTTCCAAAGACTTTAAGCCGTGCTCCATAGCTGCTTTAGCAGCTGTTTCAGCAGCCATTTGTGCAGCAAACGGAGTCGATTTACGAGAACCTCTAAATCCTAGTGCACCAGCACTTGACCATGAAAGTGCATTACCATGACTATCAGTGATCGTTACGATTGTATTGTTGAACGTCGAACGGATATGTGCAATACCAGTTTCAATATTCTTTTTCACACGACGTTTACGAGTTTGTTGTTTACGTGCCATGTCTACGAAAAACCTCCTTTACCTATTATTTCTTCTTGTTAGCAACTGTCCGTTTAGGACCTTTACGTGTACGTGCGTTGTTTTTCGTGTTTTGACCACGAACAGGCAACCCACGGCGATGACGGATTCCTCGGTTACTTCCGATTTCCATCAAACGTTTGATGTTAAGGGAAGTTTCACGACGAAGATCCCCTTCAACTTTCAAGCCGTCCATTTGCTCACGGATTTTATCAAGTTCTGCATCAGTTAGATCGCGAACGCGAGTTTCTTCAGAAACACCAGCATTAGCAAGAACCTTTTGTGCAGTTGTTTTACCGATTCCAAAAATGTATGTCAATGAAATGACTACGCGCTTATCGCGCGGTACGTCTACACCAGCAATACGTGCCATATAGATAGTGCACCTCCCTTTGTATTAGCCTTGTCTTTGTTTATGTTTTGGATTTTCACAGATTACCATTACTCGGCCGCGTCTGCGAATAACTTTACATTTTTCACAGATCGGTTTTACAGATGGTCTTACTTTCATCTTACCCAACCTCCTTCAATATTCCGGAGTTGCAAAAGTTTCATTTGAAACGGTATGTGATACGACCGCGTGTTAAATCATAAGGTGAGAGTTCCATCGTCACTTTGTCACCAGGCAGGATACGGATAAAGTGCATGCGGATCTTGCCAGAAACATGCGCAAGAATCGTATGACCATTTTCCAACTCCACCTTGAACATTGCGTTCGGCAACGTTTCGACTACAGTACCTTCAACTTCAATTACGTCGTCCTTCGCCATCAATCCTGTCTCCCTTCTATATCCAATAAAGGTTTTAACCCTCGAGCGGCAGCAGTCGCCTTCAAAGCTTCCTTCAACATATGTCCGGATTGCATGAGTGATGTTCGAAAGACGTCTGTCACACTTCGTTTCCCGTAAGTCAGTCCCCGACTTTTGTTGTGGAAAATCGTATCGGAAAAGACACAAACGACAGGTTTGCCGTTGTTACATTCCATACTGGCTACACGGTTCCGGACACCATATACATTATACTCACCGAAGCGAGCATATGCATTTCTGACGTCCCGAAACAGTGCCACTTGTGGATTATCACCAGTTCCTATACCGGGCACCATATGCTTTTGCAGCTCGTTAATTATACGCTCTTTCCGTGCAATAATGCGATGCTGCCCACTATATGGCGTGCATGAATTGCGTCCGGAAAGGATCACTGAGCACTCTCTTGTAAGATAGCGTCCAGATCTTTGAAAACATCATTGATGTCTTTTTGCCCATCTATGTTCGTCAGCACGCCTTTCGCATCGTAGAAAGCCAAGAGCGGTGCTGTTTGATTCATATTTACTTCCAGACGGTTCGTGACAGTTTCCGGATTGTCATCCGCTCGCTGATAAAGTTCCCCGCCATCCTTATCGCAGATGCCTTCGACCTTAGGTGGGTTGAATTGCAAATGGTAGGATGTGCCGCATACTTTGCAAATTCTGCGACCGGTCAATCTTGCAATAAGTTCATCTTTTTCCACTTTGATGTTGAGGACATGCTCAATTTTCCGCCCCATATCCAAAAGCAATGCATCAAGTGCTTCAGCTTGAGGAACTGTACGAGGAAAACCATCAAGTAGGAATCCATTATCACAATCGGATTTGCTTAGTCGTTCACGAACAATGCCAATTGTAACCTCATCAGGAACAAGTGCGCCTTGATCCATGAACGATTTTGCTTTGACTCCAAGTTCCGTGCCTTCCGAAATCGCAGCACGGAACATATCGCCTGTAGAAATATGAGGGATTTCGTACTTTTCGACAATTTTATCTGCTTGTGTGCCTTTACCAGCACCCGGCAGACCCATTAATACGATATTCATACGTCTTGCCCTCCATCCTTGTTCCGAAAAGGAATTTCCCACCTTTAAGGAATTTTATTTCATAAACCCTTTGTAATGCCTTTTCACAAGCTGTGATTCAAGCTGTTTCATCGTTTCAAGAGCAACCCCGACGACGATAAGCAAGCTTGTTCCTCCAATTTGAAGCGACTGTGGAAGATTCGCCAAATTGATGAAGAAGATTGGCATGATTGCAACGACAGCAAGGAAAATCGAGCCGACGAATGTCAATCTATACAAAGTGCTTGTTAAATAATTTTGTGTGTTTTGTCCAGGACGAATGCCCGGGATATAGGCGCCTTGTTTTTTCAGATTATCTGCCATATTTTCCGGATTCACCTGGATGAAAGCGTAGAAATATGTGAAAGCAAGGATTAGTGACACATAAAGGATCATACCGACCGGTTGATTGTAATCAAACGTACGTGTAATGAACTTTGTTACACTATTTTCGCCAAAGAATGTAGCTATTTGCTGTGGTGTTATGAAAAACGCCACTGCAAAGATTACCGGGATTACCCCTGCAGCATTCAATTTCAATGGCAAGTGTGTTTGTTGTCCAGCCGTTGTTTGCCCACGGCCAGTCATACGTTTTGCATACTGAATCGGGATTTTACGAAGTGCTTCTTGTACGTAAACAACTCCGACGATGACTGCCACAATGACAATCAACAACAATACCATCGTTGCAATTCGAATGAACAAAGCGTCACCTGCATCTTGAATTTGTGATGCATACAGTTGGTTTACTGCGTTTGGAATAGCTGAAACAATACCTGCGAAGATGATAATGGAAATACCATTTCCGACACCTTTCGCAGTGATCTGCTCACCAAGCCATAGCAGAAATGATGTACCGGCAGTTAAGACAATCGCAATTACCACATAAGTGGAGATCCCTTCGTCCTTTATCAACGTTCCACCAAACATTTGGTTAAAACCGAATGACATGGCAATCGCTTGAATAAAAGCGAGGATAACTGTGAAGTATCTTGTAAATTGTGCAAGCTTCCGTCTTCCAACGTCCCCTTGCTTTGACCATTCAGAGAATTTCGGAACAACATCCATCTGCAATAATTGCACAATGATGGAAGCGGTGATATAAGGCATGATTCCCATTGCAAAAATGGAGAACTGCTGTAATGCTCCACCGCCAAATGTGTTAAGTAATCCGATGAATTGGTTGTTTGTTTGTTGCAAAGCTGTTGCATCAACGTTCGGGACAGGAATGAAAGCCCCTAGTCTGAAAACGATGAGCACTAATAGTGTGAAAATGATTTTAGACCTAATATCTCTAACGCGCATAAAGTTGGAGATTGTCTGAAACATTAAATCACCTCGGCTTGCCCGCCCGCTTTCTCGATTGCTTCCTTAGCAGAAGCAGAGAATTTATGAGCTTTGACAGTAATCTTCTTCTCAAGAGTCCCATTTCCAAGAATCTTAATTCCTGATTTTTCATTGCTCACGATTCCAGTTTCAATTAGCAACTCAGGCGTAACTTCGGTACCTTCGTCAAAACGATTAAGTACGTCTAAATTCACGATTGCATATTCTTTACGATTAATGTTCGTAAATCCACGCTTCGGAAGTCTTTGGAAAAGAGGAATTTGACCACCTTCAAATCCAAGACGAACGCCACCGCCCGAACGAGCGTTTTGTCCTTTATGACCTTTACCGGAAGTTTTACCTGTACCGGAACCGATTCCACGACCAATGCGTTTACGTGCTTTACGTGCGCCTTCAGCTGGTTTCATATCGTGTAATTTCATCTTATCGGCACCTCCTTATTTCGAAAATGTGCATTATTGTTCTTTAACAGTGACTAAGTGGCTAACTTTGTTGATCATGCCACGGATTGCTACGTTGTCTTGGTGCTCGACAGTTTGATTCAACTTGCGTAAACCAAGAGCCTCAACTGTTTTACGTTGTGCCGGTTTTGCACCGATTACACTTTTCGTAAGGGTGATTTCAAGTTTGTTTGCCATTGTTATTCCCCCCTTAACCTAACAGTTCTTCGACGGATTTACCGCGCAATTTAGCAACCTCTTCAGCGCGTTTCAAATTCTTCAACCCTTCAATTGTTGCACGTACCATGTTGATTGGTGTGCTTGATCCCAAGGATTTTGAAAGGATATCCGTGATTCCTGCAAGTTCAAGTACCGCACGGACAGGTCCGCCAGCGATAACTCCTGTACCAGGCGCTGCAGGTTTGATAAGGATTTGGCCTGCACCGAAACGTCCAATAACTTCATGTGGAGTCGTTCCTTTAACTCTTGGCACTTCGATCAAGTTCTTCTTCGCATCTTCAATCGCTTTACGGATTGCATCTGGAACCTCTTGCGCTTTACCGGTTCCGAAACCAACACGGCCGTTTTTATCTCCGACAACGACAAGTGCTGTAAAGCGGAAACGACGTCCACCCTTTACCACTTTCGCTACGCGGTTGATCGTTACTACGCGTTCTTCGAATTCACTTCTATTCTGATCATTACGACGCATGAAATATGTCCCTCCTTCTTAATTAAAATTCCAGTCCATTTTCGCGTGCTGCGTCAGCAAGAGCTTTCACACGGCCGTGGAATAGGTATCCGCCACGGTCGAAAACAACCGATTTGACATCTTTTTCAACGGCTTTCTTCGCGATCAACTCGCCGATTTTAGCTGCTGCTTCGGCATTCGCCTTAGAGTCCAATTCGAACCCTTTATCCATAGTGGAAGCACTAGCAATCGTAACGCCATTTACATCATCGATTAGTTGTGCATAGATATGTTTGTTTGAACGGAATACGTTCAAGCGTGGACGCGCTGGAGTTCCGCTAATTTTCGTACGCACACGTGCGTGACGTTTTTTACGGACAGCGTTCTTATCTTGTTTCGTGATCATCGTGGTCACTCCTTCCGAATGCCTTTACGCGGCATTATTTACCTGTTTTTCCTTCTTTACGACGGATAATTTCGCCTTCGTACTTAATACCTTTACCTTTATACGGCTCTGGTGGACGTACTTGACGAATGTTCGATGCTAAAGCACCAACACGTTCTTTGTTGATACCGCGAACGATGATTTTCGTGTTAGCAGGAACTTCAACTTCGATTCCTTCTTCCGGTGTGAATTCAACCGGATGAGAGTATCCAACGTTCAACACTAGTTTATTACCTTGAAGTTGAGCACGGTACCCAACCCCAACTAATTCTAATGTACGTTCGAAACCTTTAGAAACTCCAGTCACCATGTTGTCCAATAGAGAACGTGTAGTTCCGTGGATTGAACGGTGTTCTTTCGATTCTGTCGGGCGAGTCAATGTGATAACATTGCCTTCTTGCTCGATTTTAATATCAGTATTAAATGTATTTGTAAGTTCGCCTTTAGGACCTTTAACAGTAACGTGGTTGTTATCAGCGATAGTAACTGTTACGTTTTCAGGTACCTCGATCGGGCGTTTACCAATTCGGGACATCCTATTGCACCTCCATTCAATTGTTACAGATTACCAAACGTAAGCTACGACTTCTCCGCCTACTTGTTTTGCACGTGCTTCCTTATCAGTAAGGAGACCGTTTGACGTGGATACGAGGGCGATACCAAGGCCGTTCAAAACTTTAGGTACTTCGTTCGTTTTTGCATAAACGCGAAGACCAGGTTTTGAGATACGCTTAAGACCAGTGATAACACGCTCATTGTTTTGACCATATTTAAGGAAAATGCGGATAATGCCTTGTTTGCTATCTTCCACATATTCAACATCGCGAACGAAACCTTCACGCTTTAGGATTTCAGCGATTTCTTTTTTCATGTTTGAAGCAGGTACCTCAAGCTTCTCGTGGCGAACCATGTTCGCATTACGGATGCGTGTAAGCATGTCTGCAATCGGATCACTCATTGTCATTACATTAACCTCCTTCCCAAGTTAGGGGATTACCAGCTTGCTTTTTTAACGCCAGGAATTTGTCCCTTATATGCTAGTTCTCGGAAACAAATACGGCAAAGTTTGAATTTGCGATATACGGAATGCGGACGCCCACAGCGCTCGCAACGTGTATATTCTTGAACTTTGAACTTTGGCGTACGTTTCTGTTTAACGATCATTGATTTCTTAGCCACGTTTTCGCCTCCCTTTAGTTTACTTTTGGAACGGCATGCCGAACTGCGTTAACAACTCGCGCGCTTCTTCATCGGAGTTAGCAGTCGTAACGATGACGATATCCATTCCTCTTACTTTAGATACTTTATCGTAGTCAATTTCAGGGAAAATAATCTGTTCCTTCACACCTAATGTGTAGTTACCGCGACCGTCGAATGCTTTCTTCGAAACACCTCGGAAGTCACGAACACGTGGAAGTGAAATTGAGATCAGCTTGTCCAGGAACTCGTACATACGCTCACCACGTAGTGTTACTTTCGCTCCAATCGGCATTCCTTCACGAAGACGGAATCCAGCGATTGATTTCTTCGCTTTTGTAACAACTGGCTTTTGACCGGAAATAGTAGCTAAATCTTCTACTGCCGCGTCAAGCGCTTTAGTGTTTTGAACAGCATCACCAACACCCATATTGATGACGATTTTTTCTACTTTTGGTACTTGCATTACTGAAGTATATTCAAACTTGCTCATAAGAGCAGGTGTGATTTCTTTTGAAAACTTTTCTTTTAATCGGCTCATCAGTTGGACCTCCTTTCATCCATTACTCATTTGTCCAGTGCTTCACCGGATTTTTTTGCAATACGAATCTTTTTGCCATTTTCGATTTTGTAACCTACGCGAGTCGGCTCGCCAGTTTTAGGATCGATCGGCATGACATTAGATACATGGATAGCTGCTTCTTGGCTGATAATTCCGCCTTGAGGATTAGCTTGGTTTGGTTTCGTATGTTTCTTTACGATGTTAACACCTTCAACAAGCACACGATCCTTCTTAGGGAAAGCAGCTAAGATAACTCCGGTCTTACCTTTGTCTTTTCCGGTGATGACCATAACTTTATCGCCTTTTTTAACGTGCATTTTATCGCACCTCCTTGATTGGCACTGTCATGTGATTAAAGAACTTCTGGAGCAAGTGAAATGATTTTCATGAAGTTGTTGTCGCGCAATTCGCGTGCAACTGGTCCGAAAATACGAGTTCCACGTGGGCTCTTGTCATCACGGATGATAACACATGCGTTTTCGTCGAACGTAATGTAGGAGCCATCTTTACGGCGCACTCCGCTCTTCGTACGAACGATAACAGCCTTAACGACGTCACCTTTCTTGACAACGCCACCAGGTGTTGCTTTTTTCACTGTTACAACAACTACATCACCGATATTTGCAGTCTTACGACCTGTTCCACCAAGTACTTTAATTGTTAGAACTTCACGTGCGCCTGAGTTATCGGCAACTTTCATACGGCTTTCTTGTTGAATCATTGAGGCTACCTCCTCTCGGAATTTAGTTTCCGAACGATATTAGATGATGACCGCTTTTTCGACTACTTCGATGAGGCGGAAACGTTTTGTAGCTGATAGTGGACGAGTTTCCATAATACGTACTACATCGCCGATTTTCGCTTCATTTAGTTCGTCATGGGCCTTGAATTTCTTCGAATACTTTACACGTTTGCCGTATAAAGAGTGCTTTTTATGTGTCTCTACCATTACGGTAACCGTTTTATCCATTTTGTCGGATACAACACGGCCTGTATATACTTTGCGCTGGTTACGCTCAGTCATGGCTGCAACCTCCTTCATCAGTTATTTGCACTGATCTCTCTTTGACGTATTACAGTTTTCATGCGCGCAATCGATTTGCGAACTTCACGGATGCGTGCAGTGTTTTCTAATTGTCCTGTCGCTAATTGGAAGCGAAGGTTGAAAAGCTCTTCTTTCAGTGATTTCACTTTTTGCTCGATTTCTGCAGTTGTCAAGTCACGGATTTCTTTAGCTTTCATTAGACTCACCACCAATTTCTTCTCGTTTAACAAACTTGCTCTTTACAGGCAGTTTGTGAGATGCGAGGCGAAGTGCTTCACGTGCAACTTCTTCTGACACACCTGCGATTTCAAACATTACACGACCTGGTTTCACTACTGCTACCCAGCCTTCTACAGCACCTTTACCGGAACCCATCCGGACTTCAAGAGGCTTTTTCGTATAAGGCTTATGTGGGAAGATGTTGATCCAAACTTTACCGCCACGTTTCATGTAACGTGTCATTGCGATACGAGCGGACTCGATTTGGCGGTTTGTGATCCAACCTGATTCAGTTGCTTGTAAACCGAATTGACCAAATTGCACAGATGCTCCGCCTTTTGTAGTTCCGCGCATTTTACCACGGAATACACGACGATATTTAACGCGTTTAGGCATTAACATAATTAGTTGCCTCCTTCCTCAGAGTTCTTCTTCACTGGAAGGACTTCTCCCCGGTAAATCCATACTTTAACGCCGAGCTTACCATATGTTGTGTCAGCTTCTGCGTGTGCATAGTCGATGTCTGCACGTAATGTATGAAGAGGTACAGTACCTTCACTATAGTGTTCCGCACGAGCGATGTCTGCACCGCCAAGACGTCCGGATACTTGTGTTTTGATTCCTTTTGCACCAGAACGGATAGTGCGTTGGATTGCTTGTTTTTGTGCACGACGGAAAGATACACGGCTTTCAAGTTGACGTGCGATTGATTCTGCAACCAATTTCGCGTCAAGGTCAGCACGCTTGATTTCCACAATGTTGATGTGTACACGCTTGCCAGTAATATCGTTAAGAGACTTACGAAGTGCTTCGACTTCGGAACCGCCTTTACCGATAACCATACCAGGCTTCGCAGTGTGAATTGTAATATTTACACGCTTTGCAGCACGCTCGATTTCCACTTTGGAAACTGCTGCGTCCACTAGGCGTTTTTCGACAAATTCACGGATTTTCAAGTCTTCGTGTAAAAGATTCGCATAGTCTTTTTCTGCATACCATTTCGAATCCCAGTCACGGATGATTCCAACCCGCAAACCATTAGGATGTACTTTTTGACCCACGAATTACCCCTCCTTCTTTTCGGATACCACTACAGTGATGTGGCTCGTACGTTTGTTAATCGCACTTGCACGACCTTGTGCACGTGGACGGAAACGTTTCATTGTTGGACCTTCGTCAACGAATACTTCGCTAACTACAAGATTCTCAATATCCATTTCATAGTTGTGCTCAGCGTTTGCGATAGCTGACTTCAAAACTTTTTCTACAACCGGAGATGCCGCTTTCGGCGTCAGGCGTAGAATCGCGACAGCTTCACCGATTTTCTTGCCCCGGATAAGATCAACGACCAAACGGACTTTGCGAGGAGCAATACGGACTGTGCGGGCAGTAGCTTTTGCTTGTTGCATCAGAATAACCTCCTCTCAATTAACGTCTTGTTTTCTTATCGTCTGCGCCATGACCTTTGTATGTGCGCGTAGGTACGAACTCACCAAGTTTGTGACCAACCATATCTTCAGTCACGTAAACCGGTACGTGTTTGCGTCCGTCGTATACAGCAATCGTCAAACCGATGAATGACGGGAAGATTGTAGAACGGCGAGACCAAGTTTTAATGACCTGCTTTTTTTGTGCATCTTTTTGAGCGTCGACCTTTTTCAAAAGATGATCATCTGCGAAAGGTCCTTTTTTCAAGCTGCGGCCCATGTCGGATCCTCCTTCCGTGATGACTCTGCTACGGTCCATTCATAGAACCGCAGTGTCATCACATTATTTTTTACGGCGACGAACGATAAGTTTGTCGGATTTGTTGTTTTTCTTACGAGTTTTGAAACCAAGAGTTGGTTTACCCCAAGGTGTAACTGGGCTCGGACGGCCGATTGGTGTACGTCCTTCACCACCACCGTGTGGGTGATCGTTAGGGTTCATTACAGATCCACGTACTGTCGGACGTTTGCCCAACCAGCGTGAACGACCTGCTTTACCGATGTTGATCAATTCGTGTTGTTCGTTACCAACTTGACCGATAGTAGCGCGGCAAGTTGAAAGGATCATACGAACCTCACCGGATTGTAGACGAATGATGACATATTTGCCTTCACGTCCAAGTAGTTGAGCAGAAGTACCTGCAGAACGAACTAATTGTCCGCCTTTGCCTGGTTTCAACTCGATGTTATGGATAGTTGAACCCATTGGGATATTTTCAAGTGGAAGTGAGTTTCCTACTCTGATATCCGCTTCTGGACCTGACATTACAGTCATTCCAACTTCCAAACCTTTTGGTGCAAGGATATAACGTTTTTCCCCATCAGCATAGTTGATAAGGGCAATGTTAGCAGAACGGTTCGGATCGTATTCGATCGTAGCAACGCGTCCTGGAATGCCATCTTTCCGACGTTGGAAGTCGATGACACGGTATTGGCGCTTGTGGCCTCCACCTTGGTGACGAACAGTAGTCCTACCTTGGTTGTTACGTCCGCCTTTACGCTTAAGTGGTTCAAGCAATGATTTTTCCGGCTTATCTGTTGTAATAGCAGAGAAGTCTGAAGAAGTCATGTTACGACGTCCGTTGGAGGTAGGTTTATATTTCTTAATCGCCATTTGTGTTCCCTCCTTCGTTATTTATGAATAAATTAGATCTCGAATAGTTCGATGTCTTTTGAGTCTGCAGTCAACGTTACGATCGCTTTGCGACGCTTGTTTGTGTAACCTGCATGTTTGCCCATACGTTTGAACTTACCTTTGTAGTTCTGAACGTTGACTTTTTCCACTTTTACTCCGAAGATTTCTTCGACAGCTTGCTTCACATGAGTTTTGTTCGCGCGAGTGTCAACTTCGAAAGTGTACTTTTTGAATTCCATTTGTTCTGAAGAACGCTCGGTAATGACCGGACGTTTTAGTACATCACGTGCTTCCATTAACCAAGCACCTCCTCAATTTTTTGAACTGCATCTTTAGTAACGACAAGTTTGTCATGGCCGATAAGGTCAAGAACGTTAATGCCGTTTGCTGTAACAACGCTAATTCCAGGGATGTTACGAGCAGACAATGCTACTGCTTCATCAAGGTCAGCTGTTACAAACAATGCTTTTTTATCGATTGAAAGGTCTTTAAGAACTTTCGTGAACTCTTTTGTCTTCGGTGCATCGAATGTTAGGCCATCCAATACGATGATTTCTTCATCACGCACTTTCGTAGAAAGAGCAGATAGAAGTGCCAAACGACGAACTTTCTTTGGAAGCTTGTAGCTGTAGCTTCTTTGAGTCGGTCCGAATACGATACCGCCTCCACGCCATTGTGGTGAACGGATTGAACCTTGACGTGCACGACCTGTTCCTTTTTGGCGCCATGGTTTACGGCCACCGCCGGCAACTTCCGCGCGAGTTTTAACTTTATGGTTACCTTGGCGCAACGATGCACGTTGTTGAACCAAAGCTTCGAAAAGGACTGCTTCATTTGGTTCGATTCCGAAGATTGCTTCGTTCAATTCGATTTCTCCAACTGAAGATCCTGTTTGACTTAGTACGGATACTTTTGGCATTTGTGTTTCCTCCTTCCTTTAAGAATTACTTTCCTTTGATTGCACTTTTCACTGTGACAAGTGATTTGCGCGCTCCAGGAATGTTACCTTTTACTAACAACAAGTTACGCTCAGCGTCAACTCGTACGATTTCAAGGTTTTGGATCGTTACAGTGTCTCCACCAGTACGTCCTGGCAATTTCTTACCTTTGAATACACGTTGTCCGTCAACCGCACCTAATGAACCTGGCGCACGGTGGAAACGGGAACCGTGACTCATTGGTCCGCGTGAGTAACCGTGGCGTTTAATAACACCTTGGAACCCTTTACCTTTTGATACTCCTGTAATGTCGACGATATCGCCTTCTGCGAATGTATCGACTTTGACTTCCTGACCAACCTCGTACCCAGCAACGTCTCCGCGGAATTCGCGAATGAAGCGCTTAGGTGCCGTTTCAGCTTTAGCAACGTGTCCCTTTTCAGGTTTGTTTGCAAGCTTTTCACGTTTGTCGTCGAATCCAAGCTGGATTGCTTCGTAGCCGTCTGTTTCAGCAGTCTTCTTTTGAAGAACTACGTTCGGAGCAGCTTCAATCACAGTTACTGGAATGAGATCGCCGTTTTCAGCAAAAATTTGCGTCATGCCGACTTTTCTCCCTAAGATTCCTTTGGTCATTTGTCACACCTCCTGAATTAATAGTTTTATTTTATAGATTAAAGTTTGATTTCAATGTCAACGCCAGATGGTAAATCAAGTTTCATCAACGCATCGACAGTTTGTGGTGTCGGGTTGACGATATCGATTAGACGTTTATGCGTACGCATTTCGAACTGCTCGCGCGAATCTTTGTACTTATGTACCGCACGAAGGATCGTGTAAACAGATCTTTCAGTTGGAAGAGGTATCGGACCCGATACACTTGCACCCGAACGTTTTGCTGTTTCAACAATCTTTTCAGCTGACTGATCAAGAATTCTGTGATCATATGCTTTTAAACGAATACGAATCTTCTGTTTTGCCATTATTTTCCCTCCTTTTCGCCTATTTTCTAGACATTCTCCACGGAAATTTCCCACACACATGCCATGGCAAAGCGGCCGGGTGTGTCGGCAACCTCCCGCTTCATCGCAGTCAAAGACCAACATTCAACATTATACACAATGAAAAAGAATCCCGCAACCCTTTTGGCGAAATTCTTTTTGTCGGCTTTATTATTATAATGTGATGTTACCTATATTTCAACTATTAACGAGAAAAAAGTTGAGGGAAAGTGAATAAATAAATATAGCGACGATTTAGAAGACTTGAATGATAAGTTATGTTCAATAGTGGGGATATAGAAATCCTCTGATTGAAGTCTTTATGTTTTTATAGGTAGTCTCGGAGAGTTTGTGGGTATTCATCATGCTTCCATGGGAACACATGGGGACTTTAGGAGAAGTCTTTGTGCTTTTATGAGAAGTCGCAGCAAGTCTACGGGAACTCTTTGTGGCTCTACGGGAAGTTAGATTAGTTTTACGGGAAGTCTCTACGGTTTTATGGGAACTCAGGATGATTCTACGGGAACTCTCAGGGTTTCTATGGGAACTCAGTCGACAATGTCATCTCAAATTGGATGAGTGTCATCACAAACTGGCAAAGTGTGCTCGCATCCGCAGGAAGTCTACCCGCAATTCATCAAAGTGTCATCTCACCGCACAGGTGTCCCCGCAAACTGGCAAAGTGTCCCCCCAATAATAGAAAGTGTGCCCGCATCTGCAGGAAATCTACCCGCAATTCATCAAAGTGTCCTCACACCGCGTGGGTGTACCCGCAAACTGGCAAAGCGTACCCTCAATGATAGAAAGTGTGCCCGCATTAGTCGATAGTCTACAAGCAATCAAAGGAAATCCCCTCACAATCACAAAATATATCCCCCAAACCATAAAAAAAATCCCGCACGAGTGCGGGATTTTAAAGGTTATTATTTTACGATTGTTGCTACAACGCCAGCGCCTACTGTACGGCCACCTTCACGGATTGAGAATTTAGTACCTTCTTCAATCGCGATTGGAGCGATAAGTTCAACAGTCATTTCAACGTTGTCGCCAGGCATAACCATTTCCACGCCTTCTGGAAGTTGGATGATACCAGTTACGTCAGTTGTACGGAAGTAGAACTGTGGGCGGTAGTTTGAGAAGAATGGAGTATGACGTCCACCTTCTTCTTTTGAAAGAACATAAACTTCTGATTTGAAGCTTGTGTGTGGTGTGATTGTACCTGGTTTAGCAAGTACTTGACCACGCTCGATGTCTTCACGGGATACCCCACGAAGAAGTGCACCGATGTTGTCGCCAGCTTCTGCATAGTCAAGAAGCTTACGGAACATTTCTACACCTGTAACAGTTGTAGATTTTGGCTCTTCAGTCAAACCGATGATGTCTACAACGTCACCGACTTTAACTACTCCACGCTCAACACGTCCAGTAGCAACAGTACCACGGCCAGTGATTGAGAATACGTCCTCAACAGGCATCATGAATGGTTTATCAGTATCACGTGGTGGTGTTGGGATGTACTCGTCAACAGCGTTCATAAGTTCAACGATTTTCTCTTCCCACTCAGCTTCACCTTCAAGAGCTTTTAGAGCAGAACCTTTGATGACAGGAATGTCGTCGCCAGGGAACTCGTACTCAGAAAGAAGGTCACGGATTTCCATTTCAACTAGTTCAAGAAGTTCTTCGTCGTCAACCATGTCACATTTGTTCATGAATACAACTAGGTAAGGAACACCTACTTGACGAGAAAGAAGGATGTGCTCACGAGTTTGTGGCATTGGGCCGTCAGCTGCAGATACAACTAGGATACCGCCGTCCATTTGAGCAGCACCAGTGATCATGTTTTTAACGTAGTCCGCGTGACCTGGGCAGTCAACGTGTGCGTAGTGACGTTTGTCAGTTTCGTACTCGATGTGTGAAGTATTGATCGTGATTCCACGCTCTTTTTCTTCTGGAGCGTTATCTACGTCAGCGTAAGATTTCGCTTCCCCACCCATTCTTTTTGAAAGAACTGTTGCGATTGCAGCAGTCAAAGTTGTTTTACCATGGTCAACGTGACCGATTGTACCAACGTTAGCGTGCTCCTTGGAGCGGTCGAATTTTGCTTTAGCCATTGTGGAATTCCTCCTTAAAATATGAATGTTTTATTATTTATAGGTATGGAAGCTGAGGTAATATTCCCCCAACTAACCATATCTTACAAGTAATCACTGAAGTAAACAAGGATGAATTTTATTATTCACCTTTATTTTTCTTAATGACTTCTTCTGAAATTGATTTCGGAACGTCTTCGTAGTGATCGAATGTCATGGAGAATACTCCGCGACCTTGTGTATTCGAACGAAGTGAAGTTGCGTAACCGAACATTTCTGCAAGTGGAACCATCGCGCGGACAACTTGTGCGTTACCGCGTGCATCCATACCTTCTACGCGACCACGACGTGATGTAATATCACCCATGATGTCACCCATGTATTCTTCAGGGATGATGACTTCAACTTTCATCATTGGCTCAAGAAGTACCGGGTTACATTTCGCAGCGGCATTTTTAAGTGCCATAGAAGCAGCGATTTTGAACGCCATCTCGTTGGAGTCAACGTCATGGTAAGAACCGTCGAATAGACGAGCCTTCACGTCGATCAACGGATAGCCTGCAATAACACCGTTGTTCAGGGAGTCACGAACACCCGCTTCAACGGATCCGATATACTCACGAGGAACAACTCCACCAACGACAGCGTTGATGAATTCGAATCCTTTTCCTTCTTCGTTCGGAGAGAACTCGATCCAAACGTGACCATATTGACCACGACCACCTGATTGGCGGACGAACTTCCCTTCAACTTCCGCAGAAGAACGGAATGTTTCACGGTAAGAAACTTGTGGTGCACCTACGTTTGCATCTACCTTGAACTCACGACGTAGACGGTCAACAATGATATCAAGGTGAAGTTCACCCATACCAGCGATGATGACTTCGCCTGTTTCTTGGTCAGTGTGCGCACGGAAAGTCGGGTCTTCCTCTTGCAATTTCGCAAGGGCGTTACCCATCTTATCTTGGTCACCTTTAGTTTTTGGTTCAATTGCAACAGAGATAACCGGTTCTGGGAATTCCATGGACTCAAGGATGATTGGTGCTTTGTCGTCACAAAGCGTATCACCTGTTCCTGTATCTTTCAAACCGACTGCAGCTGCAATTTCACCAGAATGAACTTCAGCAATTTCTTCACGGGAGTTCGCGTGCATTTGTAGGATACGTCCTACACGCTCACGCTTGCCTTTTGTAGAGTTCAAGACATATGAACCCGATTGAAGGACTCCAGAATAAACACGGAAGAATGTAAGCTTACCAACGTAAGGATCAGTCATAACTTTGAATGCAAGAGCAGAGAACGGCTCTTCGTCGCTGGAATGACGTTCTTCTTCTTCTTCAGTGTCCGGATTTACACCCGTCATTGCTGCAATATCAAGTGGTGATGGCAAGTAGTCGACGACAGCGTCAAGTACAAGCTGAACACCTTTGTTTTTAAATGCAGTACCACAAACAACTGGGTAGAATTCTACCGCAAGAGTTGCTTTACGGATAGCAGTTTTGATTTCTTGAACTGTAAGTTCTTCTCCGCCAAGGTATTTCTCCATAAGATCTTCATCGAAATCAACAACAGCTTCGATTAGTTTCTCACGGTACTCTTCAGCTTGTGCACGATATTCTTCAGGAATTTCCTCGACAGATGTATCTGTACCAAGGTCATTACCGTACATTGTAGCTTTCATCTCGACTAAGTCGATGATTCCGCTAAATGCATCTTCAGCACCGATCGGCAATTGGATCGGATGTGCGTTCGCTTGAAGACGGTCATGTAGTGTGCCTACAGAATAAAGGAAATCTGCACCTGTCTTGTCCATCTTGTTGATGAATACAAGACGTGGTACGCCATAAGTAGTAGCCTGACGCCAAACTGTTTCAGTTTGCGGCTCAACACCTGATTGAGCATCAAGAACTGTTACAGCACCGTCAAGCACACGTAGGGAACGTTCAACCTCAACTGTGAAGTCCACGTGTCCCGGTGTGTCGATGATGTTTACACGATGGCCTTTCCATGCAGCTGTTGTCGCAGCAGATGTGATCGTGATTCCACGCTCTTGCTCCTGCTCCATCCAGTCCATTTGGGAAGCACCTTCGTGAGTCTCTCCGATTTTATGGATTTTACCTGTGTAAAAAAGGATCCGCTCAGTCGTCGTTGTTTTACCAGCATCGATGTGAGCCATGATACCAATGTTACGAGTATTCTCTAAGGAGAACTCTCTAGCCATATTGTATATCTCCTTCCGTTTCGGATTAAGGTGACAATCTATCGTGTACCGGCAATAGCCGGTAGCTATTATCTTTATTCAGCTGGAACTCGGACACCTGTTAGACAGATGTCAAGATTCTTTCGCTGAATAAAGATAAACCTTTCGATCTTACCAACGATAGTGAGCGAATGCTTTGTTGGCTTCAGCCATTTTATGCATTTCTTCACGACGTTTTACAGATGCACCTGTGTTGTTGGATGCGTCAAGGATTTCATTCGCAAGACGTTCCTCCATTGTTTTCTCACCACGTGTGCGTGAGTAGTTCACAAGGTAACGTAATCCGAGAGTTGTACGACGTTCAGGACGAACTTCAACCGGAACTTGATAGTTTGCACCACCGACACGGCGAGCACGTACTTCAAGTACAGGCATTACGTTGTTCAATGCCGCTTCAAATACTTCTAATGGATCCTTACCAGAACGTTCTTTAACAAGTTCAAACGCACCATAGAGGATTTTTTGAGATGTACCTTTTTTACCGTCAACCATCATTTTGTTGATGAGACGTGTTACAAGCTTGGAATTGTAAATTGGATCCGGTAATACGTCGCGTTTTGCAACAGGACCTTTACGAGGCATATTGTTTTCCTCCTTTCGAAATGATCATTCCGTTATTAGTTTTTCTTTGCTTTAGGTTTTTTCGCACCGTATTGTGAACGGCTTTGCATACGGCCAGTAACTCCAGCAGTATCAAGCGCACCACGAACGATATGGTAACGAACACCCGGTAAGTCTTTTACACGTCCTCCGCGGATAAGAACAACGCTGTGCTCTTGAAGGTTGTGACCTTCACCAGGGATATATGCGTTAACTTCCAAAGTATTTGTCAAACGAACACGCGCATATTTACGAAGAGCCGAGTTTGGTTTCTTCGGAGTCATTGTACCAACACGAGTACAAACACCTCTTTTTTGTGGCGAGTTAACGTTAGTCATTGACTTTTTGAAGCTGTTATAGCTTTTACCAAGTGCTGGTGCCTTAGAAGTGTCCGACTTCGATTTACGAGGTTTGCGGACTAATTGGTTAATTGTAGGCATCGGATTTTCCTCCTTTCATTGTGCTTTTAGTAAGACCACACATCCAGGTGGTTCATTTTTGGGGTAAAAACAAAGTCTTTGTGTTTTATATAACACAAAAACCATTATACAGTAATTGCGACAACAGCTGCACCGACTTGAATGCCGCATGCACGACCGAGCTTTTCCCTCGAATCGACATAGTTCACTTTGATGCCACGTGTCGTCGTTTCTCCAATTACAGGAGCGACTAACCGTTCATCAGCATCTTCGGCAATGAAAACTTCTTTCACTACACCTGACCTTATCGCTTTCACTGTTTGCTTTGTACCGATGATTGTCTTCTTTGCCTGCTCTACTTTTTCGTAAGACATTCGTACATCCTCCAAAGTACAGACATTCAACTATCAACCTTTTGTATATTACCACTTACAAGAAGACATGTCAACAAATAAAAAAATGGGGAGAGGATTTTTCTCTCCCCATTACAATCCAATACTTATTCTGCAGTTACTGCTTTTGTATCTTCGACCTTTTCCATTTGAATCTGGCGATAGCGTTGCATCCCCGTTCCAGCTGGTACAAGTTTACCGATGATGACATTCTCTTTCAAGCCTAACAATTCATCAGTTTTCCCTTTGATTGCTGCATCAGTCAAGACACGAGTCGTTTCTTGGAACGATGCTGCAGATAGGAATGATTCCGTCTCAAGTGAAGCTTTCGTAATACCGAGAATGACCGGACGTGATGTAGCTGGCACTTTTCCACTTTTTAGAACTACTGCATTTGCATCCGCGAACTGATGGATGTCAAGCAACGAACCTGGGAGTAGGTCAGTGTCTCCAGCTTCGATGACACGCACTTTGCGAAGCATTTGGCGAACCATAACTTCAACGTGCTTATCACCGATTTCAACACCTTGCATACGGTATACTTTTTGAACTTCTTTAAGAAGGTATTCTTGGACTGTAGCAACGTCTTTTACAACAATCAACTCTTTAGGGTCGATAGAACCTTCTGTTATGCTATCTCCTCGTTCAATCGAGTCGCCGACTTGCACTTTCAATCGGGCGTTGTATGGAGCAAGATACTTGCGCGTCTCCACATTTCCTTGAATTGTGATTTCCTTCTGACCTTCACGGATTTCATCAATCTCAGTTACTTCACCTTTGATCTCAGAGATGACCGCTTGCCCTTTAGGATTTCGAGCTTCAAAGATTTCCTGGATACGTGGAAGACCGGATGTGATATCATCCCCGGCAACCCCACCTGTATGGAATGTACGCATCGTAAGCTGTGTTCCTGGCTCCCCGATAGATTGAGCAGCGATGATACCGACTGCTTCGCCGACCTCAACTGCTTCACCTGTCGCAAGGTTGATGCCATAACACTTCTTACAAACACCGTGTTTCGCATTACATGTGAATGCAGAACGAATAGTAACTGTTTCGATTCCAGCTTCGATAATTGCAGCACCCAGATCCGCGGTGATTAGGCCATCCTTCGGCACAATCACTTCACCTGTTTCAGGATGACGGATTGTTTTCTTCGTGTGACGTCCTTCGATACGCTCATCCAATGTCTCGATGACTTCCGAGCCTTCCCTAAGTGCGCTGATTTCCAGACCGCGGTCAGTTCCGCAATCATCCTCACGTACAATGACATCCTGCGCAACGTCAACAAGACGACGTGTCAAGTAACCGGAGTCAGCCGTTTTCAACGCTGTATCCGCAAGACCTTTACGGGCACCATGCGTAGAAATGAAGTACTCAAGTACTGTCAGACCTTCACGGAATGACGATTTAATTGGTAATTCGATAATACGACCAGCCGGGTTCGCCATCAATCCACGCATACCAGCAAGTTGGGTGAAGTTGGACGCGTTACCACGGGCACCTGAGTCACTCATCATATAAATCGGGTTCGTATTTTCAAGTGAGTCCATCAATTTATCTTGGATAATGTCTTTCGCGTTACTCCAGTAAGAGATAACACGGTCATAACGCTCTTCTTCCGTAATAAGTCCACGACGGAATTGCTGCATGACCTTATCCACTTTACTTTGAGCATCCTGTAAGATTTCGTCTTTGTTCGGCAAAACGACGATATCTGAAATACCGACCGTAATACCTGCTCGAGTCGAATACTTGAAACCAAGATTTTTCATCCGGTCAAGCATTCTTGAAGTTTCCGTGATGTGGAACTTCTTAAAGATTTCCGAGATGATATTACCAAGGATTTTCTTACGGAACGGAAGTACTAATTCCGCATTTCGGATATGCTCTTTTATGTTCACAGTACCATCAATGAAATATTTATCCGGCGTTTCAATCTGCAAGTTGTGATTCGTCGGTTCATTAATGTAAGGGAACGATTCAGGAAGGATTTCATTGAAGATTAGCTTCCCTACCGTCGTTAATAAAAGCTTGCGGTTCTGTTCCTCAGTGAACGTCGGATTATTCAACGAGCTTGCCTGGACGGCAATTCTTGTATGAAGATGAACATGCCCCGTTTGATATGCAATCAAGGCTTCGTTCATGCTGCTGAAAATAGATCCTTCTCCGACAGATCCTGCCCTTTCGAGCGTAAGGTAGTAGTTACCCAATACCATGTCTTGGGATGGTGTAACGACAGGTTTTCCGTCCTTAGGATTCAAAATGTTTTGTGCAGCAAGCATTAACAGGCGCGCCTCTGCTTGTGCTTCAGCCGAAAGCGGAACGTGAACAGCCATTTGGTCACCGTCAAAGTCGGCGTTGTAGGCCGTACATACGAGCGGATGAAGTTGGATAGCGCGGCCTTCAACCAACATAGGCTCGAACGCTTGGATCCCAAGTCTATGAAGAGTAGGGGCCCGGTTTAGTAAGACTGGATGCTCCCTAATAACATCTTCAAGGACATCCCACACTTCAGAATGCAAACGTTCAATCTTACGCTTCGCACTCTTGATGTTATGAGCAAGTCCGCGTTCAACTAATTCCTTCATGACAAATGGCTTGAATAACTCGATTGCCATTTCCTTCGGAAGACCACATTGATACATTTTCAAGTTAGGACCAACAACGATAACTGAACGACCAGAATAGTCCACCCGTTTACCCAATAGGTTTTGACGGAAGCGCCCTTGCTTCCCTTTCAACATATGGGAGAGGGATTTCAACGGACGATTCCCAGGACCTGTTACTGGACGTCCACGACGACCATTATCGACAAGCGCATCGACAGCCTCCTGCAACATCCTTTTTTCGTTTTGCACGATGATGCCAGGTGCTCCAAGGTCAAGTAGACGCTTCAATCGATTGTTCCGGTTAATGACCCTACGGTACAGATCATTCAAGTCGGAAGTAGCGAAACGACCACCATCCAATTGCACCATTGGACGCAATTCTGGAGGAATGACCGGTAGCACTTCAAGAACCATCCATTCAGGACGGTTTCCGGAATTACGGAAGGATTCAACAACTTCAAGACGTCTGATCGCACGTGTGCGACGTTGTCCTTGAACCGTCTTCAGCTCTTCCTTCAGCATTTCAGTTTCTTTATCAAGATCGATTGCTTTAAGTAGTTGTTCGATTGCCTCTGCGCCCATCAACGCTTGGAATTTAGAACCGTATTTTTCACGATACAGTCTATATTCCTTTTCAGAAAGCAGTTGCTTTCTTTCAAGTGGTGTATCTGCAGGGTCAACGACAACGTAAGATGCGAAATAAATGATTTCTTCCAACGCACGCGGTGTCATATCTAAAATAAGACCCATTCTGCTTGGAATGCCTTTGAAATACCAAATATGCGTGACAGGTGCTGCAAGCTCGATATGCCCCATACGTTCACGGCGCACTTTTTGACGCGTTACTTCAACTCCGCATCGATCACAAACGACACCTTTGTAACGTACACGTTTATATTTTCCGCAATGACATTCCCAGTCCTTTGTAGGTCCGAAAATCCTTTCACAGAACAAACCATCCTTCTCAGGCTTCAACGTACGATAGTTGATCGTTTCAGGTTTTTTCACTTCACCATAAGACCAAGAACGAATTTTATCCGGTGAAGCAAGGCCGATTTTCATATACTCAAAATTGTTTACATCTATCAAGGAGCCTACCTCCCTCTTATCTTATCTCCACGATGGATCCTCATCATTTATCAATATCGTATAAAAATAGGGGAGCATTCGGTGCTCCCCTATTCACTTGCAAACATTTTATCGTTAAATCAAACTGTTTGATCTTCAGTCATGAGATTCAATGCGTCTGTTGGTTGCATATCATCGTCATCATCAAGATCGCGCATTTCAATTTCCTCGAACTCTTCAGTCAGCATTTTAACGTCCAACCCAAGGCTTTGAAGTTCTTTGATCAATACCTTGAACGATTCAGGAACACCTGGTTGCGGAACGCTTTGACCTTTGACAATCGCTTCGTATGTTTTCACACGGCCAACGACGTCATCGGATTTGACAGTAAGAATTTCTTGTAGTGTATAAGCGGCACCGTATGCTTCAAGTGCCCACACTTCCATCTCCCCGAAACGCTGTCCACCGAATTGGGCTTTACCTCCAAGTGGCTGTTGCGTTACAAGCGAGTATGGTCCTGTAGAACGAGCGTGTAGCTTATCATCGACCATGTGGGCAAGTTTGATCAAGTACATGACCCCAACGGATACACGGCTATCAAACGCCTCACCAGAGCGGCCATCGTATAGAATCGTCTTACCATCACGGTCCATCCCTGCTTCTTCCATTGTCGACCAAACGTCTTCTTCGTTTGCACCGTCAAATACTGGCGAAGCCATATGGACGCCCAAATTCCGCGCGGCCATTCCTAAATGCAATTCAAGAACCTGTCCGATGTTCATACGGGATGGAACACCTTGTGGGTTCAACATGACATCTACAGGAGTTCCGTCAGGAAGATACGGCATGTCAGATTCAGGTAAGATACGGGAGATAACCCCTTTATTACCATGTCGACCGGCCATTTTATCCCCAACCGAGATCTTACGTTTTTGGACGATATACGCACGGACGAGTTGGTTTACGCCAGGCGGCAATTCGTCACCGTCTTCACGGTTGAACACTTTTACGTCAAGGACAATCCCGCCCGCACCGTGTGGAACACGTAATGATGTATCCCTTACTTCACGTGCTTTTTCACCGAAAATAGCATGAAGAAGTCTTTCTTCAGCCGTTAGTTCAGTAACCCCTTTTGGCGTTACCTTACCGACTAAGATATCACCATCGCGAACTTCTGCTCCGATACGGATGATGCCGCGGTCATCAAGGTTTCTAAGCGCCTCTTCCCCGACATTCGGAATATCTCTTGTGATTTCTTCAGGTCCAAGTTTCGTATCCCGTGCTTCCGATTCGTATTCTTCGATGTGAATCGATGTGAATACATCATCTTTCACGAGACGTTCACTCATAATGATGGCATCCTCGTAGTTGTATCCATCCCATGTCATGAAGGCAACAAGAACGTTACGACCAAGCGCAAGCTCTCCTTGTTCCATTGAAGAACCGTCCGCAATAATATCGCGTGGTTTTACACGATCTCCGACACTAACAATCGGACGTTGGTTATAGCAAGTCCCTTGGTTAGAGCGAATAAAGTTCTCAAGCTTGTAAATAGTAAGGTCACCCTTAACTTCTTTGCCATCCACCGTTTCGATGCGACGGACACGGATTTCCCTTGCTTCTACATGCTCAACAATTCCATGGAATTTCGAAAGAACTGCAGCACCTGAATCACGCGCTGACACATGCTCCATTCCAGTTCCAACAAATGGCGCTTCCGGGTTCAATAAAGGTACCGCTTGACGTTGCATGTTCGCACCCATCAATGCACGGTTGGAGTCGTCGTTTTCAAGGAACGGAATACATGCTGTCGCGGCAGACACAACCTGTTTAGGAGATACATCCATATAGTCGATCTGTTCACGTTTGAATACTGTGTTGTCACCTTGGAAACGTCCAACGACTTCTTCATTGACATACGAACCGTCATCGTTAAGTGGAGCATTTGCTTGAGCAACGACATAGTTATCTTCCATATCGGCAGTCAAATAGTCGATACGAGCAGTGACGCGGTTAGTTTCCGGGTCAACCTTTCGATAAGGAGTTTCAATGAATCCGAATTTATTCACTCTCGCAAATGTCGATAGGGAGTTGATCAAACCGATGTTCGGACCCTCTGGAGTTTCAATTGGACACATACGTCCGTAGTGGGAGTAGTGGACGTCACGCACTTCCATGCCTGCACGTTCCCTTGTCAAACCACCAGGCCCTAATGCGGATAGTCTACGCTTATGCGTCAACTCGGCAAGCGGGTTCGTCTGATCCATGAATTGTGAGAGCTGTGAACTTCCGAAAAACTCTTTAATCGATGCGATAACCGGTCTGATATTGATCAATTGCTGAGGCACGATAGACTGAGTGTCATTGATAGACATACGTTCTTTTACGACACGTTCCATACGGGACAGCCCGATACGGAATTGGTTTTGAAGCAATTCACCTACAGAACGAAGGCGTCGATTTCCAAGATGGTCGATATCGTCCGTATTTCCTACCCCGTGCAGCAAGTTGAAGAAGTAGCTGATGGATGCCACAATATCTGCTGGCGTTACATTTTTCACCGCTTCATCAATATTCGCATTGGAGATGACATTGATTACTTGCTTCTCTTCACTTTTCGGTGCGTAGATCTTAATTGTTTGAATTGTGATGTCTTCTTCAAGAACTCCACCTACATGGGAGATTTCTTGAATCCCAACTCCCTTTTCAAGGTGAGGAAGTAGACGGTCCAATGTTCTACGGTCGATAAGCTGATCCTTTTCGACAAGAATTTCACCTGTTTCAGGATCTACAAGAGTTTCTGCGACTGTCTGGTTGAAGAGACGGTTTTGCAGATGTAACTTTTTGTTCATCTTGTATCGTCCGACATTCGCCAAGTCATATCTTTTCGGGTCGAAGAAACGAGAGAATAACAGGCTTTTCGCGCTGTCTAACGTTGGTGGCTCACCAGGACGTAGGCGTTCATAAATTTCAAGCAAAGCCTTTTCGGAGTTTTCCGTGTTATCCTTTTCAAGCGTATTTAGTAAGTATTCATTCTCACCGATCAAATCGATGATTTCCTGATCTGTAGAAAAACCAAGTGCACGTAGAAGGACCGTGATTGGCAATTTCCTTGTGCGGTCAATTCGGACATGAACGACATCCTTAGCATCCGTTTCATATTCCAACCAAGCACCACGGTTTGGAATTACGGTAGCTGCAAATCCGCGCTTTCCGTTTTTATCCGTCTTGTCATTGTAATAGACACTCGGGGATCGAACTAACTGGGATACGATAACCCTTTCCGCACCGTTGATAATGAAAGTTCCGTTTTCCGTCATAAGCGGGAAGTCGCCCATGAAAACGTCCTGTTCTTTCACTTCTTCTGTTTCCTTGTTATGCAAGCGCACCTTTACGCGTAACGGTGCTGCGTAAGTTACATCGCGCTCTTTTGATTCATCAACAGGGTATTTCGGTTCACCAAGTTGATAATCAATGAATTCCAACGAAAGATTACCTGTGAAATCCTGGATCGGAGAAATATCACGGAACATTTCCCGTAATCCTTCTTCCAAGAACCACTCATAAGATGCCGTCTGGATTTCAATCAAATTCGGCAGCTCGAGAACTTCATTGATCCGCGCGAAACTTCTGCGCTGACGGTGTTGACCATACTGAACTAAATGACCTGTCAACTATTTCACCCCTCAAAACAATATTAGTCTTTGCGAAATCATAAAAATGGTGTATGATATCGAAAAACAAAAAGAAAACGAGTTCCGGCAAGAGCTCATTTTCGGTTTAACAATCTTTTATCCATTGCCAGTATGCCTTAGATTTCCAAAACTTATGCAAAAGGGCACACGAACGCATTATATTATTTATGCATTTTACAATACTATCACAAGAGACCAATTGCGTCAATGCTTTTTTGGGCTTTCAGTATAAAATACCCTTTTTTCTTCTCCACTATTTCTACGTTTCCGAAGAGCTCTGTCAAGTGAGCCATTGTCGAAGGAGCGCCTTGCTTCTTCTGAATGACAACCCACAACTCTCCTTTAGCTGCCAATTTCAAATATGCTCCATCGTATATTTTGAATACCGTCTCTTTTCCTGCCCGGATAGGCGGGTTCGTCAATATTGCGGCGAATCCTTCCGATTCCACAGCAGACAATGCGTCACTTGGATAAATCTCCACGTTCTCTATATTGTTTAATCCTGCATTCTCTTTTGCCAACGACATCGCCCGTTCATTCACATCGACCATTTGGATATTCCGATCCGGAAAAGATACGGCAATTGACAAGCCAATCGGTCCATACCCGCAACCGACATCCAACAGATCGCCTTCTATTTCAGGCATGATGAAGGATTCAGCTAACAGGCGAGAGCCAAAATCCACCTCACCTTTACTAAATACGCCAGCATCTGTCTTAAAACGCAGCCTCTGATCACGTATCGTAGCATGCCATTCTCTCGGATCACTTTTCACCGAAGGATTTTTTGAATAATAATGTTCAGACATCTCGATCCTCCCTTCACTTGAAAGGTTGCATTTTTTGAAGATAAAAAAACGAAGAAAAGCCCGTCCGAATTCGACGAGCCTTCCTTCATCTATAAAGAAATTACTTAACTTCTACGCCAGCGCCAACTTCTTCAAGTTTAGCTTTCATTTCTTCAGCTTCTTCTTTAGAGATGCCTTCTTTGATTGCTTTAGGAGCGTTATCAACTACTTCTTTCGCTTCTTTCAAGCCTAGGCCAGTAAGTTCACGAACAACTTTGATAACCTTAATTTTTTGGTCTCCTGCAGATGCAAGAATTAGGTCGAATTCAGTTTGCTCAGCAGCAGCTTCACCAGCACCTGCTCCGCCAACCATTGCAACTGGAGCTGCAGCAGTTACGCCGAATTCTTCTTCGATAGCTTTTACAAGATCGTTCAATTCAAGAACTGTCATTTCTTTAATCGCGTCAAGGATTTGTTCTTTAGTCATTATATTTTCCTCCTAAATAGGTTTTGTTTTGTCGGGAATTACCCCGCAGATTTTTGTTCAGGCCACCAGATTAAGCGCCTTGTTCCTCTTTTTGCTCTGCAACTGCTTTTGTTGCAAGCGCGAAGTTGCGCATTGGAGCTTGAAGAACGCTGAGTAGCATGGAAAGAAGACCTTCGCGTGATGGAAGTTCAGCCAACGCTTTAACTTCTTCAACAGAAGCGATTTGTCCTTCGATCACACCTGCTTTGATCTCAAGTTTGTCGTTCTTTTTAGCGAAATCATTAAGGATTTTAGCCGGAGCTACAACATCTTCAGTTGAGAATGCAATTGCATTCGGTCCTGTCAAATGTTCGTTCAACCCTTCAAGACCCGCTGATTCAGCAGCACGACGTGACATCGAGTTTTTGTAAACTTTGAAGTCGATACCTGCATCACGAAGCTGTTTACGAAGTTCTGTAACTTGGCTGACGTTCAGACCACGATAGTCTACAACGACAACAGAAACTGCTGATTTCAATTTGCCTGAAATCTCTTCAACTACTGCTTGTTTAGCCTCTAATACTTTGCTCATCTTGACACCTCCTGTAAGAATGTCACTTATACCGATATGAAAAGCCCTCGCAGTCCACATTGTAGACCACGAGGGCAGAAAAGTCGTCATCTTTAATAAAAGAGCGTCTTGTCCTCGGCAGGATGATTATGCGTTTAACGCCCCTGCTGTCTACGGTACAAATGATTAAGTTTCGCAACAAACGAAATCTTATCATAAAGATTTCATGCTTGTCAACAGTTTTTTATTTAATAACTACAGACGATGGATCGATTTTCACCGCAGGACCCATAGTAGTCGTAACGTTTACAGACTTCATGTAAGTCCCTTTCGCTGCAGCTGGTTTAGCTTTTTGAATTGTTTCAAATACAGTTTTAAAGTTTTCTTCAAGCTTTTCGTTGTCGAAAGAAGCTTTTCCGATTGGCGCGTGGATGATACCAGCTTTGTCCGCACGGTATTCAACTTTACCTGCTTTGATTTCTGCAACAGCCTTAGCAACATCAAATGTCACTGTGCCTGTTTTAGGGTTCGGCATTAGGCCTTTCGGTCCTAATACACGACCAATTTTACCAACTTCGCCCATCATGTCCGGAGTTGCAACGATTACGTCGAAATCGAACCAGCCTTGTTGGATTTTAGTGATGTATTCAGCATCTCCTGCATAGTCTGCACCAGCAGCTTCCGCTTCTTTCAATTTTTCGCCTTTCGCGAAAACTAGAACGCGTTGAGTTTTACCAGTTCCGTTTGGAAGCACAACTGCTCCACGGATTTGCTGGTCGTTTTTACGAGTGTCGATCCCAAGACGGAATGCCACTTCAACTGTTGCGTCAAAGTTGACTGTGCTTGTTTTCTTAGCAAGCTCAATCGCTTCTTTCAAGTCATACACTTGTGTGCGATCTACAAGCTTCGCCGCTTCAGTGAATTTTTTACCTCTTTTAGCCATTGTAAATTTCCTCCTCTAGTGGTTTTAACGGATTGAACCTCCCACGAATAAGGGTTGCGTGTTCCTAAGAACAAGCGCAACCCCCACTACAAAGATACATTCGCGCATGCGATCAGAATCAGTCTTCGATTGTGATTCCCATACTGCGAGCAGTACCTTCAACCATTGCCATCGCCGCTTCAACCGATGCTGCGTTTAGGTCTTCCATTTTTTGTTCTGCAATTTCGCGAACTTTATCACGTTTTACAGTAGCTACCTTCTTTTTGTTAGGTTCGCCTGAACCTTTTTGAAGATTAGCTGCAACTTTCAGCAAAACTGCTGCTGGTGGAGTTTTTGTAATGAATGTGAATGAACGGTCCTCAAATACAGTTATTTCAACAGGAATGATTAGACCTGCTTGATCTGCTGTGCGTGCATTGAAATCTTTACAGAATCCCATGATGTTAACACCTGCTTGACCTAGTGCTGGTCCAACCGGTGGAGCTGGGTTAGCTTTACCTGCAGGGATTTGCAATTTCACAATTTTGGTTACTTTTTTAGCCACGAGACACACCTCCTTAAGTCCGTGATGTGGTAATTGGGTTGCCCCTCCCACTCAATATGTGTCTGCCGGTTTCATCCGGTAGAATTTGGTTAATCCGCCCAGGCTGTTTTGTTTACAGTCTGACCTTTGAAATGATACCACTATTTTGCTTGTCTTGCAAGTGATATTTATGATAATTTTTGAACTTGCTCAAAGTCAAGTTCCATAATCGTTTCTCTGCCGAACATATCCACAGAAACACGAACTTTTCCTTTGTCTATATCGATTTCTTCCACTTTCCCTTGGAAGTGTGCAAACGGTCCGTCAAGCACTTCGATCATTTCGCCAACTTCGAAATCAGCTTCAGCCTTGCGTTCTTTCATACCCATTTGCTTAAGGATGAAATCGACTTCTTCCGGTAGGAGTGGAGTCGGTTTTGCGCCTCCGCCCGAAGAACCTATGAAACCTGTAACTCCCGGTGTATTTCTAACGACATACCAAGAATCGTCCGTCATGATGATTTCCACAAGGACGTAGCCAGGAAATGTCTTTTTCATAACCGTCCGCTTTTTGCCGTCTTTAAAGTCTGTTTCCTGTTCTTCAGGGATTACTACTCGAAATATCTTATCTTGCATACCCATTGTCTCGACACGTTTTTCAAGGTTGGCTTTCACCTTATTTTCATAACCTGAATACGTATGGACAACGTACCAATTTTTCTCCATTTCCATAATGACAAGGACTGTGTGTCCGTCCCTCCTTTTTATTAACGCTATCTAAAATTTGATGTATTTTTGAGAAATGAAAAAACCCGTTCATTTAACAAGACGGGATATTTTCAACAGGGATATTCATACTGCACGGGATATTTTCAACAGGGATATTCATACTGCATTACTTATTATAACCCAACATACCATTCCATTACTTCAGAAATGCCCAAATCTACAAGACCGAAATAAACTGCCATGAAAACTACTGTAAAGATAACGACAATTGTATAACGTGTCAATTCTTTCTTTTTCGGCCAGCTTACTTTCCGCATTTCAGAGACAACAGATTTTAAAAATCCGGTAATCTTACCCATTTATAAACCTCCGAACACTAAATTGTTTGTTTATGTTCTGTATGTGCATTACATTGTTTGCAAAACTTCTTAACTGCGAACCGGATTGTAGATTGCTTATTCCCCTCAGGGACAACATAGTTTCTTGATCCACAATCATTGCAGCTTAAGATCATCTTTTTAGACATTATCTCACCCGAAATTTCTATTGTTGCAAAAAATGCTTGTCAACTGTCTAAGTAATTTGTCATTGTCTTGCTAAAGAGTACCACCTAACATTCCTGATGTCAACATGACGGGAATTGTTCGGCAACCTATTACACAAGTATTCAAAATACGACATCAACCTGCATATGTCGCTCAAGCTTCCGTTTAATCCGTTGTAAAGCATTGTCCACTGATTTCACTTGCCGGTTCAACTCGTCTGATATTTCCTGATAAGATTGTCCTTCCAAATACAGTGAAAGTACTTGTTTTTCAAGCTCACTGAGAACTTTATTGATTTCCCCCTCCATTTGGATGAAGTCCTCCTTATGAATTATCAAGTCTTCCGGATCGTCCAGCACCGAGCCACCAATTACATCCAGTAGCGTGCGATCAGAATCTTCGTCATAAACAGGCTTGTCCAATGATACAGAGGTGTTCAACGGGATATGCTTTTGTCTTGTTGCCGTCTTGATAGCTGTGATGATTTGCCTTGTAATGCACAGTTCCGCAAATGCCCTGAAGGAACTCAATCGATCCATTCGGAAGTCCCGGATTGCTTTGTAGAGACCAATCATTCCTTCCTGGATGATGTCTTCCCTATCCCCACCCGTCATGAAATATGACCGCGCTTTCATTTTTACGAATGGTTGATATTTTGTGATAAGGAAATCCAGTGCATCCGTACCGCCTTCCTGAATACGGACTATAAGCTCTTCATCGGAAAGCTTTGTGAAGTCTTTTATTTCCCCCTGAACGTAAGTCTTTCCCACCAATCGCCACACCCCGATTCATCATTGCGTTTCAACCAGTATACCGTATGGAAAATTTTTGAGTCAACCGTTCATTTCAATCCACGACGCCATTTTTCAAATATTTCTGCCACCTCGTCAGACAGTTGAATCTTTGAAGACGGACGCTGTTCCTGAATAACCTTCACATTATTTGTAATCAATTTATCGATTTCATTCATTTCAATTTCAAGTTCTCTGGCTGATTTTCTAAGGGCTCCTTGGGCAAATATGACCCATTGTTCAGTCATATCCGAGGTTGCAACATGAATTTGAACACGACGTCCACTAAGCTCAGACACCATTTTTTCAATTCGTTCGTCTGCAGTTTCGTTTTCACGGGTGAAGACGATTTCAACTTGGTGTTTCTTATTTTTCTTCTCTATCCCAGGCATAAGGTGCGCATCAAAAAGAATAATGACGCGCCAGCCCGTATGCGCTTTGTACTCAGCCATCCGTTCAATAAGCCTGTCGCGGGCATCAGAGAGACTTTCAAGCTTTAACTTTCTAAGTTCCGGCCACGCCCCAATTACGTTATACCCGTCGACTAACAAAATCTCCTGTTTCATGACCCCGATAGTTGTGGGGTGCGCTTACGCAATACTTCATACATGAGTAAGGAAGCTGCTACGGAGGCGTTCAACGAGGTGACATGTCCAACCATTGGCAAATGGTAGAGAAAGTCGCATTTCTCCTTCAGGATACGTGACATTCCTTTGCCTTCACTGCCAATGACAATTGCTAACGGAAGGGTTGCGTCCATCGACCGGTAGTCCTTGGAGCCTTTCGCATCCGTTCCCGCAATCCAGACACCCGATTTCTTTAATTCATCGACTGTTTGAGAGAGATTGTTCACACGGACGACCGGTATATGCTCAATTGCCCCTGTTGATGCTTTTGCAACAACACCCGTCAAGCCGACGGACCGACGTTTCGGTATAATGATTCCATGCACTCCCGTCGCATCAGCCGTCCTAAGAATCGAACCAAGATTATGCGGATCTTCAAGTTCGTCTAAAATAAGGAAAAATGGATCCTCACCACGATTTTTCGCACTAGCAAATAAATCGTCCAATTCAGCGTATGAATAAGCCGCCACAGAAGCGATGATACCTTGGTGATTGACGTCAAGCATGCCGTCCAATTTCTGCTTCGGTACCGCTTGCACAATAACACCTGACTGTTTCGCCAAGGACAAGATTTCCCCGATGCCTTTTTTATTCAATCCTTCCGCAATCCAGATCTTGTTCAGTTCCCGACCAGAGCGAAGTGCCTCCGCGACTGGGTTTTTACCGCCGATCAATTCCGATTCCTGATTCGTCATGTTATTCCCTCCTCTTTAGGATTTTCCGTTTTCTGACTTTCCGTTTTCAATAAAGCGTATCGTTTCACTAATGAATTCCTTTACCCGATCATCTCTTCCAAGCAAATATAAATATCCAAGGACCGCCTCGAAACCCGAGCTATGATTGTATGTCACAACGTCGGTATTTTTAGGGACGGATCCCGATTTCGCATTTCGGCCACGGCGCAAGACCGCTTCCTCTTCTTCAGAGAGGAAGCCGGTATCCTGCATCATTTTGACGGCTGACGCCTGGGCTTTGGCGGAAACATAACGAGTCGCTTCTTTATGAAGGATGTTCGGCTTAACCCGACCCAAGCGCAGCAAATGCTCTCGTACCGCCTGCTCGTAAACCGCATCTCCCATATAGGCAAGCGCAAGCGCGTTCAGTTGTTTTACATCTGCATCACGCAACGTGTACACATCTGTCATCCCCTCTTCCACCGCGTTCCTTGTGCGGTATCTTCAAGAATGATGCCCTTATCTTTCAATAGATCCCTGATTTCATCCGAACGACCGAAATTCCTTTCACGGCGTGCTGTCAGACGTTCTTCGATGAGCGCTTCAATCTCGTCATCCAACAAATCTTCATCTGCGAACGGCAAGCCTAACACTTCCATCAGGTGTTCGAAAGCGGATATGAAGGAATTAAGGACTTCCGTCTGCGTATTCTTTTCTAACTGATATAAATTCGCAACCTTCACAAGCTCGAAAATGGCTGCAATGCCATTTGCCGTATTAAAGTCATCATCCATCGCAACTTCGAATAAACGTACAGCTTCATCCACTTTATTCTTCCAAATATCCTGTTGGTCACCTAATTCCGTTGACGATTTCAACCGGTGTTTCAAATTCGTATAAGCCGTTTGAATACGGTCCAATCCATTCGCAGCGCTTTCCACAAGTTCCTGCGCAAAATTGACAGGGTGTCGGTAATGGACGGAGAGTATGAAAAAGCGAAGTACTCTTGGGTCAATCTGCTTACGTATGTCGTTGACAAGGACAAAGTTTCCAAGTGATTTAGACATTTTTTCATTATCAATATTAATATACCCATTATGCATCCAGAAACGCGCGAATTGCTTGCCCGTCATCGCTTCTGATTGCGCAATTTCATTCTCATGATGAGGGAATGTTAAATCCTGACCACCTGCATGAATGTCAATCGTATCACCCAAATGCTCCCTTGCCATTACAGAACATTCGATATGCCAACCTGGTCGCCCGTGGCCCCATGGGCTTTCCCATGAAATCTCGCCTTCTTTTGCGGATTTCCATAACGCGAAGTCCAGCGAGTTTTCTTTAATTTCGCTTTCCTCAATACGTGCCCCGACTTTCAACTCATCGATTGACTGATGGGACAATTTCCCGTATCCATCAAACTTTCGCGTCCGGTAATAGACGTCTCCCTGTGCTTCATAGGCAAAACCTTTTTCGATCAGCACTTGGATGAATGCGATGATGTCACCGATATGTTCTGTTACTCGCGGATGTGCATCCGCCTTTGCGCAACCAAGTGCACCGACATCTTCGAAATAGGCGTTGATGAATCGGTCGGTGAGTTCGCCGACTTCTTCTCCAAGCTCATTGGCCGTCCTGATGATTTTGTCGTCGATATCCGTGAAGTTGGAGACGTAATTCACGTCAAACCCACGATATTCCAAATAGCGTCGCACTGTATCGAAAACAATGACTGGTCTTGCGTTACCGATATGAATGTAGTTGTAAACGGTAGGTCCGCACACATACATTTTAACTTTCCCTTCCTCCATTGGGATGAAAGGCTCCTTCTTGCGTGTAAGTGTATTATAAATTTGAATACTCATCGGTTTCCCCTTCCTTCTTTTCCAGTTTTTTAAGCCGATTTTTCAATTCCGCAATTTCGTTTTCAAGTCGATTACAAATATCTGAAACAGGGTCCGGTAAATTTTGATGATCGTGTTTATCCTTCACCCGAACGCCATTCGATATGACGACTGTACCGGGTATGCCGACGACCGTCGAGTCAGGCGGCACATCTTTTAGAACGACAGAGCCCGCCCCAACCTTGCTATTCTCACCTATCGTAATCGAACCTAATACTTTCGCGCCCGATGCGACAAGTACATTATTTTCAAGAGTCGGATGTCGCTTCCCTTTCTCCTTGCCAGTTCCTCCTAACGTAACGCCTTGATAGAGCGTAACGTCATCGCCTATTTCACAAGTCTCACCGATGACAATTCCCATACCATGGTCGATAAATAGACGCCTGCCAATCGTTGCCCCCGGATGAATTTCAATTCCTGTGAAGAACCGGCTGATCTGTGAAATGACTCTCGCCAAAAACAACATGTTCTTCTTGTAAAATGCGTGGGCAACTCTGTGTGCCCATACTGCATGGAGGCCGGAATACGTTAGTACAACTTCCAACGTACTCCGTGCTGCAGGATCCTGTTCAAATATGCATTGTATATCTTCTCTCATCCTACGAAACACTTTTCTCGACCTCCCCTTGTATATTTCTCAAAAACACAAAAACGCCCCTGTCCATATATAGACAGAGGCGCAATATGCGCGGTTCCACTCCGCTTGGCAGAATACGTGAATCTTCTACCCGCTTGATGCCTTTAACGCTGGCGATGCGTCCGGCCTACTGTAGTGTTCGGCACGGCGCTCAAAGGGGCATTTCCACGATGCAGGGGCACGGATCACTTTCAGCCGGTGATGATCCTCTCTGTAGAGCGTGCATTGTGTACTTCTCCTTATCAAAGCTTTACTTTTTACTTTATGTCGTTTTCAATGATTGTACGTCAATTGTACAACGATTATGCATTAAGTCAACTATATTAAGCTCCGGCGTATTTCGAAACTCGTTCGATTGTTTTTTCTTTGCCGATTAACGCAATGGAATCTGGTAGTTCAGGTCCGTGTGCTTGGCCAGTCGCGACAACACGGATAGGCATGAATAGATTTTTCCCCTTATGGCCGGTTTCCTTTTGAACGGCTTTGATGGCGGCTTTAATTGAAGCCGGATCGAATGTTTCAAGTTCGCTCAATTGTTGTTTAAAGGATGCCATAACTTCCGGAACTTGTTCACCCGCAAGTATTTCCTTGGATTGTTCATCATATTCAATATGGTCATTGAAGAATTGGGCGGTCAGGTCGACGATCTCTGCACCGTAACTTAATTGCGCTTGGTAAAGGGCGATTAGGTCGTGTACCCACTGACGCTCTTCTTCTGTCATATTTTCACTAACGCGGTTAGCTGCTTGAAGATGCGGTAAAGTCAAATCGATTACTTCATCCAAGTTCAGTTTTTTCACATACTGGTTATTCATCCACGTTAGTTTCTGTTTATCGAACATCGATGGTGATTTGGATAGTCGGCTTTCGTCGAATAGTTTAACTAATTCATCATGGGAGAAGATTTCTTCTTCCCCGCCTGGTGACCATCCTAATAACGCGAAGAAGTTGAACATCGCTTCAGGCAAGTAACCAAGGTCCTTGTATTGAGAGATGAATTGGATGATTGACTCATCACGTTTCGAAAGCTTTTTACGATCTTCGTTAACAATCAATGTCATATGTCCGAAACGTGGGTATTCCCATCCGAACACATCGTAGACCATCAATTGTTTAGGTGTATTCGTCAAATGCTCTTCACCACGGAAGACGTGTGAAATTTCCATAAGATGATCATCGACGACAACTGCAAAATTGTATGTCGGGATGCCATTCGCTTTTACAAGCACCCAGTCGCCAACGTCTTTAGATTCGAAAGTGACTTCTCCACGCACTAAATCGTCGACCGTGTATGTAACGTTCTCAGGTACTCGCATGCGTATTGTGTAAGGCATGCCCGCGTCTTCCTTTTCAGCTACTTCTTCAGCTGTCAAATTGCGGCATGTACCTGCGTACATAGGTGCCGCTACACCCGCAGCCTTCTGTTTTTCACGCTCCGCCTCCAGTTCTTCAGGCGTACAGAAACATTTATAGGCATGCCCTTTATCAAGCATCTCTTGTGCATATTTCGTATAAATATCAAGGCGTTCCATTTGGCGATAAGGTCCGTACTCCCCGCCAATATCGACAGATTCATCATGATGGATTCCAAGCCACTTCAAGTTGTCCAGTTGGGATAGTTCACCTGCTTCGATATTCCGAACCGTATCGGTATCTTCGATTCGAACGATGAATTTTCCACCATGGTGCCGGGCGAATAGATAGTTGAACAATGCAGTCCGAGCTCCGCCGATATGTAAATGGCCAGTTGGACTTGGCGCATAACGTACACGTACTTCTTTTGTCATTTGAGTGCATCTCCGATCATCGTTAATTGCTCTGTAATTTTATCATTCAAAAAGACTTTTTAAAAGGATCAGGCTTTTTGAAGAAGAATCGTTGCCATTGAGGCAATCCCCTCTTCCCTTCCTGTAAATCCTAATTTCTCAGTAGTCGTTGCTTTAACGTTTACCTGCGTTATGTCCGCCTGAAGTAATTCTGCAATGCGGGCACGAATTGTTTCGATATGAGGCGCCATTTTTGGTCTTTGCGCGATAATTGTACAATCAATATTACCCAATTTATAGCCCTTTTCCTCAACAATTTCCCACACCTTTTGAAGGAGGACCGCTGAATCCGCGTCCTTGAATGCCGCATCCGTATCCGGGAAGTGTCTTCCGATATCTCCCTCTCCGATTGCCCCAAGCGCCGCATCGGTTACTGTATGCAAAAGTACATCCGCATCGGAATGCCCCGTTAATCCTTTATCGTGAGGGATTGTAATTCCGCCGATAATTAAAGGCCGACCCTCCTCAAACTGATGCACATCAAACCCTTGTCCAATTCGAATCATCTGAAATCCTCCTACTGTCTACGTTTCAAGAGGACCTCGCCAAACAGCAGATCCTCCTTAGTTGTCATTTTAACATTATCATACGTACTTTCCACAATTCTTACGGGATGGCCAAGACGTTCGACAATCATCGACTCATCAGTCCCTAAGAAACCATCCACTTCTGCCTTATCAGTGGCCTCTTTTAATAACTCATACTTGAACGCTTGCGGTGTCTGGATTGCCCAAAGCTTCGAACGATCCACCGTTTCTTCGACAATACCATCGGGCGCAAATTTCATCGTATCCTTCACCTGGACTCCGGCAATTGCGGCCCCGTGTTCTGCAGCGACGTCCACAAGCTTGCGGATGACGTTCTGGTCAATGAAAGGTCTTGCCGCATCATGCACAAGAACAATCCCTCCAGACTGATGGGCCCGGATGCAAGCAGCAACACTATGCTGCCGCTCCTCACCACCCTCAACAAGCGCCTTCACTTTCGTTATACCAAAACGTTCAAGCATCTTTTCGATTTTCTGCTTCTCTGTAATTTTCACCGAAAGAATCATCCCTGAACAATGCTCATCCTTTTCAAATACTTCCAATGTGTGAATAAGGATCGGCTTTTCTGCCATTTGCAGAAACAACTTATTGAATCCAGCACCCATGCGCCGTCCGCTCCCTGCCGCTGGGAGCATCACAGTATACTTCTTCATTAAACGTTCCTCAACTTTCTCTTGTTGGACATTAGGGGGCATTAGTGGGACTTAGCGCTTTTGCCATTTTTTGGCTTCGCGAAGATCATTCGGCCGGCAGAAGTTTGCAATACACTCGTAACGATGACGTCAATTGCATTCCCGATATGCGATCTACCATCTTCAATGACGATCATTGTTCCGTCATCTAAATAGGCGACCCCTTGATTATGTTCTTTTCCATCCTTAATGACGACGACATGCATCTCTTCGCCCGGAATTACGACCGGCTTCACCGCATTCGCAAGATCATTAATGTTCAATACGGACACACCATGTAAATCCGCCACTTTATTCAAATTGAAGTCGTTTGTCACTACAATCCCTTTCATGCTTTTCGCAAGACGGACAAGCTTCAAATCGACCTCTGCCACATCGCTGAAGTCTTCATCTGTGATTAAAATATTCGGGCCATCGTCGGTTTGAAGGCGTTTGAGTACATCAAGACCTCGTCTACCCTTCGTACGTTTCAATGAATCCGAGGAATCCGCAATATGCTGGAGTTCCGTTAAAACAAATTGCGGGACGACAAGCAGGCCTTCAAGGAATCCTGTGGCAGCAATATCTGCAATTCTCCCATCAATAATGACGCTCGTATCCAGGATTTTATGCACTTTATTGACAGGTTTGCCGACAGCCTCTATGCCATCCTTTTTCTTTGGATTATTGCTCCTCGCTGCAAAGATTGCATGTGAAAACTCTTCTCGCTTTTTGAAGCCGACCTGAAATCCTAAGTATCCAAGAAAAATGAAAAGTACTACCGGCAAGATTGATGTGATGAACGGGATTTCCAAACCACTTAGTCCGAAACTGGCAAGAAAGGCGACACTTAACCCGACCATCAGACCGATTGTCCCGAACAGTAAATCGAAAATAGGGGCCTTCAATAACCGATCCTCTATCCATTTAATGAAATTTACAATCGGCTCTGCTAAAAATAGACTTAGCAAATAAAATAATATCGCCCCTAAGATTGCCGCTACATAAGGATTATCAATCATCGGCTTGGAAGTATAAGAAGATAAAGTAAATAAATACGGTAAGAATAAGACGCCGAGAGTGCCCCCTATGAGCAGAAATCCAACTTGAACTACTCTTTTCAACATACACAACACCTCCATTTCGTTACTGTCAACTATACACGTTTTCCATTCCCTACGCCGTTCTGGACCATCCAAAACGGCGTATTCCCGTCAAAAGTAGGACTTTCCCTTAGGTACAAAAGTTTCTCAAGAGAACACGATAGTTAATGCTTCCTTTACGGTTTCGACACCAACTACCTGAATTCCTTCCGGAAAATCCCAGCCCCCGATATTGGAGGATGGAATGAAGACCCGTTCGAATCCTAATTTCGCTGCCTCGATGACACGTTGTTCAATACGGGAAACCCGACGCACTTCCCCAGTCAGTCCGACTTCTCCGATAAAACAGTCCATCCCCCCCGCGGATGCATCACGGAAACTTGAGACAATGCTTACAAGGACAGCTAGGTCAATGGCTGGTTCGTCAAGCTTAACACCACCCGCGACCTTTATATACGCATCCTGTGTTTGCAAAAGCATACCCATTCTTTTCTCTAAGACTGCCATTAGAAGAGAAACCCGGTTTTGATCAATCCCTGTCGCCATCCGTTTCGGGTAATTGAAACTTGACGGTGTGACAAGCGCTTGGATTTCGACTAATATCGGGCGGGTACCCTCCATAGATGCCACAACCGTGGACCCCGCGCCTCCTTGTGATCTCTCCCGTAAGAACAACTCAGAAGGGTTCAGCACTTCCTTCAGCCCTGACTGCAGCATTTCGAATATTGCAATCTCATTGGTGGAACCGAAGCGGTTTTTCACACTGCGTAATATTCGGTACGTATGATGACGTTCACCTTCAAAATACAGCACTGTATCCACCATATGCTCAAGGAGACGCGGACCTGCTATCTGTCCATCTTTTGTCACATGACCGACAATAAAGATGGCAATATTTTGCGTCTTTGCTATGCGCATCAATTCTGCGGTACATTCCCTCACTTGAGATACACTGCCTGGAGCGGATGTAACTTCAGGGTGATGGATTGTCTGAATAGAGTCGGCGATGACAAATTTCGGTTGCACGTCGTTTATCGTCTCATGTATTTTGGCCAAATCGGTCTCCGCATATATATAAAGCTCGTCTGAAGTGACACCAAGACGTTCGGCGCGAAGCTTCGTCTGCCTGATTGACTCTTCCCCTGATATGTAAAGGACACGTTGGTTTTGGTTAGCAAGAAGCGACGAAACTTGTAGTAACAAGGTCGATTTCCCGATTCCCGGATCGCCGCCGATCAGGATTAATGACCCGGGAACAATCCCGCCACCAAGAACGCGGTTCAGTTCGCCTAACTCCGTTTTGACCCTTGGCTCTGCAGCTGTTTGAATCGAGCCGATCGGCATCGCTTTTTGATGGGTTGTCTCTGTATGTTGGAAAGCGCCTCGTGGACCTTTACTTATTATTTCAACTTCCTCGTCCATCGTATTCCATTCACCGCAACCCGGGCATCTCCCCATCCATTTTGGTGACTCGTACCCACAATCCCTACACATGAATTTCGTTTTCCTTTTTGCCATATATACCTCCATATGCGAAAAGGATAGCCCTCCCCAGTAGACAGCAAACACTACGGGAGGGCCATCCTATTATTATTTTTCTACTACTGCTGCTTGTTCAGTCTTTACGACGAATTTATCATCCTCGACGTCTACAATCACTTTGCCGCCAACAAGGACAGTTCCACTTAAAAGCTCTTCAGACAAGCGGTCTTCGACATGCTTTTGCAACGCACGGCGCAATGGACGTGCACCATATTCAGGGTCATACCCTTCTTCAGCAATTTTCAATTTCGTCGCTTCCGTCAATTCCAAAGTGATATCCTGTTCTGCAAGACGCTTTGTCAACTCATCAGACATTAGCGAAACGATTTCTCGTAGGTGATCCTTTTCAAGTGAGTGGAACACGATCATTTCATCCACACGGTTTAGGAACTCAGGACGGAACGCTTTTTTCAACGCGTCAAGCATATTTGACTTCATGCCTTCGTAATCCTGATCGCCATCATTCAAATTGAATCCGACATACCGGTTCTTTTTCAATGTGTCCGCTCCGACGTTTGACGTCATGATGACGACCGTGTTGCGGAAATCGACAGTTCGGCCCTTCGAATCCGTCAATCTTCCATCCTCAAGAACTTGAAGTAGGATGTTGAAAACATCCGGGTGCGCCTTTTCAATTTCGTCAAGTAAAACTACTGAATATGGTTTTCTGCGCACCTTCTCAGTTAACTGTCCGCCTTCATCATAACCTACATATCCCGGAGGCGAACCGACAAGACGGGAAGTTGCATGCTTTTCCATGTACTCGGACATATCAATGCGGATCATTGCGTCCTCATCTCCGAACATGGCCTCTGCAAGCGCCCTTGCCAATTCAGTCTTACCGACACCCGTTGGCCCAAGGAAAATGAATGAACCAATTGGACGCTTTGGATCTTTCAAGCCGGCACGAGCTCTGCGGATTGCCCTTGAAATGGCTGTTACCGCTTCTTTTTGTCCGATAACTCGTTCATGTAGAAGTTCTTCCATGTTCAATAGCTTGGCAGTTTCCGTCTCTGCAATTTTCGTAACAGGAATTCCCGTCCACATTGCGACAACTTCAGCAATATCGTTGACGGTCACTTCGGATTCCTTCTTGCCTTGCTTCTCTTTCCATGCCGTCTTCGTCGTTTCAAGTTCTTCCTTCATCTTCTGTTCTTTATCGCGGAATGATGCCGCCTTTTCGAATTCCTGGCTTTGCACTGCAGCATTCTTTTCATGTCGAATGGCTTCCAATTTCGCTTCAAGCTCTTTTAGATTCGGAGGCGTTGTATACGAACGGAGACGTACTTTCGAACCCGCTTCATCGACTAAATCAATTGCCTTATCTGGCAAGAAACGGTCGGAAATATACCGGTCCGACATCTTAGCAGCTGCCTCAATTGCTTCATCTGTGATTTTCACACGGTGATGCGCTTCATAACGGTCACGTAAGCCCATTATGATTTGAATTGTTTCATCGACTGTCGGCTCATCGACTTGGATTGGTTGAAAACGTCTTTCAAGGGCCGCGTCTTTTTCAATATATTTACGGTATTCATCAAGAGTAGTTGCACCGATACATTGCAATTCACCACGTGCAAGGGATGGTTTAAGGATATTAGATGCGTCAATTGCACCTTCCGCACCACCTGCTCCGATCAGCGTATGCAATTCATCGATGAATAGTATGATATTGCCTGCTTGACGAATTTCCTCCATCACTTTTTTCATACGGTCCTCGAACTCACCGCGGTATTTCGTTCCCGCTACGACCGTTCCCATATCAAGTGTCATGACGCGCTTATCCCGCAGGATTTCAGGCACTTCATTATTAACGATTTGCAATGCTAAACCTTCTGCGATTGCAGTTTTACCGACACCTGGCTCCCCGATTAAGACAGGGTTGTTTTTCGTTCTTCTTGCAAGAACTTCGATGACTCTTGTGATTTCCTTGCTACGACCGATAACCGGGTCTAATGATCCTTCGCGTGCAACTTCCGTCAAATCCCTTGCGAGGCTGTCGAGAGTCGGCGTTGACGCGGATGACGTTGACCCTTGCGCGTTGACGGAACTATCATTGCTACCAAGCAATTGAAGAACTTGTTGTCTTGCACGGTTTAAGCTGACACCCACGTTATTTAGGACGCGTGCAGCAACTCCTTCTCCTTCACGGATTAGCGCCAACAGGATATGTTCCGTCCCGATATATGAATGACCTAATTTACGGGATTCATCGACAGATAACTCGATAACCTTCTTCGCCCTTGGCGTATAGTGGACAATCGGACCAACTTCCTTTGAACCTGAACCAACGAGGCTTTCCACCCCTTTTTCGATTGTATCGAAGCTGACGTCGATCGCTTCCAATGCCTTAGCTGCAATGCCGCCGCCTTCGCGGATCAGTCCCAATAAAATATGTTCAGTACCAATTGATTCATGTTTCATCCTGATCGCTTCTTCTTGTGCAAGCTGTAAAACCTTTTGCGCCCGCTGCGTAAAACGATTGAACATCATATACATTCCACTCCTTCTGTTTTAATGTTTACCATCTATATTTTCCCCACTAACGAAAGCGTGGAATTGGGATCTCTCTTTACTTTATTCTGATAGATTGTAAACAATCCATCTTCATGAAATTGAATTTGACCATCTTTGACTTAAGTATAATAAATAGAAAAGCGGCGTGCAAAATTATTGCCTAATTTTCTTTATTATTATCTTCGGATTGTGTTTCAATTTTTAGACGTTCACGGAATAAATTTGCACGGAAAATATCCCTTTCTTCCGCCGTTAACTCAGATCCGGCATATTGTTGAAGGAATCCCGGTTGCATGAAAATCATTAATTCGTTCAAAATAGACATATCAACATCTTTAATAATACCAAGGTCAATACCGAGACGAACATCCGATAGGCAACGAGCGGCCTCCCCTGAAGGTAGTAATCTTGCGAAGGAGATAATGCCAAGAGAACGGAACAGCTTGTTCGAAAGGGCAACCTGTGACTTGGAAAGTAAAATTTCACGTGAACGACGTTCATGGGCGATTAGCCGTAACGCTATATTCTTTAAATCCGCCAAGATCTCCTTCTCCGGTTTACCCAAAGTGGTCTGGTTTGATACTTGATAAATATTTCCCGGCGCTTCACTGCCTTCCCCGTAACTACCCCTCACTACCATGCCAAGTCTTGTGATGGCAGGAATGATGCGCTCAATCTGCTTCGTAATTGTCAACGCCGGTAAATGCATCATTACCGATGCACGCATGCCAGTTCCGGTATTCGAAGGGCAGCTTGTCAAATAACCGAAATCCTCGTCAAATGCGTAGGGCAGTTTTTTTTCAAGGTAATCATCGACCGAATCCGCATGTTCGTATGCATTTTCCAACTGGAATCCCGGATAGATGCACTGAATACGAATGTGATCTTCCTCGTTTACCATGATACTCAACGTTTCGTCTTCTGATAGAAGTACCGCACCATGGCGTTTCGGATCCGTTAATTGTGGACTGACAAGATGCTTCTCCACCAATACTTGTCGATCAAGCGATGGCAATTCAGACATCTTCATATAGGCATACCCTTTTTCATCAGAATTAAGCAAGGCAGTAGCAGCTTGCTCGTCAACTTGTCTCGCCTCTTCAGCAGTAAAAGCTATCGGGAAACGGAAACCCCTTAAATTACGGGCAAGCCGAATCCTTGTCGACATGACAATATCGGAGTGTTCTCCATGGGACGCCATCCAACCAGTGACAGCACCCCGCATGAATTTATCAATCGACATTGCCTTCACCCCCTCCGTTGCCCTCTTTCACCAAATGCAGCTTCAACTCATTCACTTCGTCCCTTAAGGCAGCAGCATCTTCAAAGCGTTCTTCTTGAATCGCTTCCTGCATTTTTAATCGAATCTCTTCGATCTTCTTTTTCACAGAAAACATTTTGTTGAATGAAACCGGTATTTTCCCTGCATGCTTCGTATGACCATTATGCAGCTTGCCAAAAACACGCGGCAATCGCTCCCTAAATGTGTCATAACAAGTCGGGCATCCAAACTTCCCAATGTCGAGGAATTTCCTGAATGTCAGGTCACATTCCGGACAAGTTGGTCCCTCAGGCATGCTTTCTCTGGATTGCTGAAAAGGTTGTACCGATTCGCTCCCACCGAACCAATGCGAAAGGAATTGTTGAATTGACAACGGTTCCTGATTCGGGTCAAAGTGAAACATTTGTGATTGGAATGCACATTTTTCACATAGATGGCGCTCCGTCGTACCATTTACGCTTTCCTGTGTAAAGATGACGGAAGCCGGCCGTTCATTGCAATTATCGCAATTCATATCTGCACCTCGTATTCGTCAATTTCTATTCCATTTGCCTGTAGATTAATGTCATAAGCATTGCTTGCATAATCCTTGCCCTAACAAGGTCACGCTCCGGTAGTGGGTGGTGGAGTGTCGTTCGATCCACGGCGGCAAGTATGATTCTTGACTCGCGCTCAGAGATGACTTCCTCCTCCATTAACCGGTGGACGATATCCTCCGCCATTGTGTATGTCGCGCCTTGCTGGATACCATTTAAAATATGCTCGATCAATTCTTTATGCGAATTCGTTTGAACTCTGTAAATGCGGATATACCCCCCGCCACCACGCTTCGATTCAACCGCGTAGCCTCGCTCGACTGTGAAACGCGTATTAATGACATAATTGATTTGAGAAGGGACACATTGGAACTTCTCCGCAACTTCACTTCGTTTGATTTCCACAGTTCCATTATCTTCACTTTCGATAATCGCCTTTAAATACCCTTCAATAATGTCTGAAATATTTCGCATTAATCTCACCTCTTTCTTCTGGTGATAAGCCATTGACTTTGACTATCTTTGACTTAATTGTACATGAAAAAACGTTGTGAAGGCAATTGAAATGCAATCTGTTTAAAGGATGAGACATTTAGTTGAGATACATACGAACAAACGGAAAAAAGGCAGCCTCCGATAATTTGAAGGCTGCCTCAGTTAATCATTCAATTGTCATGTTTTTCATTTCCTTGACTGGCAAGAAAAGTTCACCGGTTTCGTAGTATGTGATGGCAAGACGATCACCTTCTTGAATATAGATCGAAAGCGGCACGGCTTCGGTGGAAACAATATAATTCCGGCCGTCATCGGCAAGAATGGATATAATGATAACTTCCCCCGCTCGCTCCTTGTAAACCCGAACTACACCAACTTGCACTTTCGCTTCCGCAGCACCTGAGCTGCCGTCAACTGTGCTGCCTCCTCGTTGCAATGCTGTCTTATAAAGCCTTAAAGCTTCATTTGGAGAATTTGCGTAAACAGAGATTTCCGGATTAGCGGCCGAGACGATGAAATAGTTTTGCAAGAAACCATTTGAATCGAGAACCGGAGTCAACCAACTTGCTTCCCCGTAGAAATTGTAAAGCACCGGCATTTCACCAGACCATTTCTTCTCAATGAATTTCTTCTCGATAATTTGGAGCGTTCCTTGCGAATCCATGTAGGACTCTTCCAAATTACCAGTGTAATAAATCGCTTTTCCAGTTCGACCATCCGTCAAGGCATACCCAAGCATCGAATCTACTTCCGCTTTCGGGCTTGTGAAATCAGTAAAGTAAAACATATGCCCGTTTTCATCGAAGACAGGGCTAACATTTGCCTCTGTTCCTTCATCCGAAGGTAGCTTTACATCCCTTTTTCCTACAATCGAGTTCCAGAACCCGTGGACGTATTTACCGAAATAGCTATTTTGAAGACTCACTGCTTCCGGAGAGACTGCACCGTCAACAAATTCCGGTACATTAGAAAGTGCATACTGATTGATTTCTCCTGTAGCCGGATCGACTATTACGATACCCTGAACGTCGAATCCGTTCCTTGCCGAGATGAAATTTCCATAAGAGCGGATATAATGCGGCTCTCCATCATCATCAACCTCAAGTTGGACATCGCCATAATAAATCAGTTCAGGTTTGGCCATTCGCATATGGCGTTCCACTTGCTTGCCGAAAAAAGAAGATGGTGTGTATGTCATCTCCGTTTTCACGAACTTCGGATTGTCCGCTGAATCTGTAGCGCTCATCGTGAAATACCCGGGTGTTGTCTTTGCATTCCACCATTTAAAGAATCCGGAAAATTCAACAGGTGCAATATAGACAAATTTTCCATCCACTTTTTGGATTTGCAAATGACCTAACTCGTAATAGCTTGTATTCGGCACTTGCCCGAATGCTTTCTTCATTTTATTCCGTGCAAATTGCGGCGGCACACTTGCAGGTGTTTTTGTTTCATCGAATGCTTTGATCTCAACTTGCTGTTCCATTTCCACTGCCTCATATTTTTGATTGGCATTGAAGAGCGGCGCACTAAGGATAAATGCACTTACAGCTAAGGCTGCCAAAAATAGCACCACCTTGATGCTTCTTTCCTTACCAGTCGCAAAAACAACACCAAGAATCGTCGCAACTAACAACAGGAACCATAGTGATGTCCAATTCCTGTCCAAATTCGTAAGGTAATATATCGCAAATGTAGCTAAGCCCATAAGAACTACCGCCCCGGATAAAGCCCCTATCCGACCAAAAGAACCTTCACGGGTTTCTTTCGACCCGGAAGTAAACGGTATGATTATAACTGCGGATACGATTCCCATTACGAGTGAAAATAGCAATAAATTTATCATTGTTAACACTCTCTTCTATATAAATTAACCCACTCCTCTACTATACGGATGAACATGCCTTAAGATTCGTTTATAAAAAAACGATCCACACAGTTGTTGCTGTGCAGATCGTCTTTATTAGACCGCCCGTCTTACTCTTAGTATCTTGTACATCCTGTGTCCAAAAATCCCGGCAAGAATCGATAGTAAAATATCCTTCGGCAATGGCGGTACCATCCACATCCAAGCTACCGAATAACTGAAAGCTTCGGGTGCTGCCGCCCAAAATTTATATGCAAAATACATCCAATTCGTCCCGATTACATAATTTACGACAAGGGCAACAAGACCCGCAACGACATAACTGCGTAAACTTCCGTACTTTTCGACAATTTTCCCGGCTATATACGCAACCAATATGAACGAGACTATGAAGCCGAATGTAGGAAGCAAAATGGCCCCGAATCCGCCTTGGAACTTTGCAAAAATAGGTGCTCCTGCCAACCCGGTAATCATATACACCGTCATCGCGGTTGCACCTAACCTACTTCCAAGAAGAAGTCCTGCCATCACCGCAAAGAAGGTTTGCAATGTTATTGGTACTCCTCCAACGACAAGGAATGGCACAAACCATGTTATATTTGCTCCAATCATCATCAATGCTGAGAACATCCCGCAATAGACAAGACTTAATGCGCTCATACCGCTTTTCGTTTTCACTGTAGCTGTTGTCATAATCCACCTCATAATTTAAGTTATCTTCAATAGAATAATAGTTAACTCAAATTAGGTCAACCACTTTTCTTATTTTAGTTAACACAAATTTATAGAATAAAAAACCGACAGCATTTTCTGCTATCGATTTATGGATAATCATTCTTTATCTTCACTTTTAGGGAATAAGAAATAGGATATCGCTCCACTTAAAATAGCAGCCCCTATCGTTATCCAAACTCTGGATGTTCCCGGTACTTCTTGAAAGTTTATATGGAGCATATACCACGAAATTCCGGCTACAAGGAGTGCAATCGGAACTGAAAACTTGAAAATCCTCAACGTATTCACCTTCTTGTTTTGTTCGTATGCCCATTCTATCACAATTCTGCTATTGACGTATTAAACAATAAACGGTATGATGTTTTAAATTATTCGAACAACTTAATAACAATTCTTATCAAGAGAAGCAGAGGGACTGGCCCGTCGAAGCTTCAGCAACCAGCCGTTATCGGTAAGGTGCTAATTCCAGTAGGTTCATAGGGACCTTAAAGATGAGAAGGAGCGAATCTATCGCGTTTGTAAAGCCTTCTTTTCAAGAAGGCTTTTTATTTTTATCTGAAAATCGGGAGGATGATAGGCATGAAATTACTTGATCGATTGCAAAACGAGGTACTTGTAGCAGATGGTGCAATGGGGACGTTGCTATATTCATACGGGATTGACTTTTGTTATGAGGAATTAAATGTTGAGAAACCTGACATAATCGAAAAGATCCATCGAGATTATATTGCTGCCGGCGCCGATATCATCCAGACAAACACATACGGCGCGAATTCCCTTAAACTTGCCCGGTACGGACTAAAAGATAGAGTGAAAGAATTTAATGAGGCTGCAATCAAAATTGCAAAGCGGGCTGCAGCTCCCGGCAATCAGTACGTTTTAGCGACAATCGGCGGACTGCGTGGCATCCGAAAGAGCGACGCGTCATTACCTGAAGTGCTGTCAATGGTGCGAGAACAGACGGACGCCTTGCTCTCCGGCAATCCAGACGGTCTATTACTGGAAACGTATTATGATTTCGAGGAATTATCGTCAGTCGTCACTGACCTGAGGAAGCTGACCGACATTCCGATCATCGCCCAAGTTTCAATGGATGAACCAGGGCTTTTGCAAAACGGTATGCAGCTGAACGATGCACTGCATCAGCTTGAAGCGCTTGGTGCAGATATTGTCGGTGTGAACTGTCGATTAGGACCATTTCATACAATCCAGGCTTTCGAGAATGTGACACTTCCGAAGCATGCATTCCTGTCCGCAGCACCAAACGCAAGCTTGTTAGATGTAGAAGACGGGAGAATTGTTTATGCGTCCGAAGCCGATTATTTCGGTCGGGCAGCAACATTCCTTCGCGAAGAAGGCGTCCGTCTAATCGGCGGCTGCTGCGGTACAAGTCCAATGCATATCGCGGCTGCTAAAAAGCAACTGAAGGGATTCCCTCCGATTACAAAGAAAGTCGTCTCGCCGCAGAAACCGATCGTCATCCGGGATGCCGAACCTACGAAACATGAGCCGTTACATATAAAAGCAAAAACGGAACGGACGGTCATTGTAGAGCTTGATACACCGCGCCACCTGGAGACGGATAAGTATTTCGAAGGTGCAAATCTTCTATACGAAGCTGGGGTTGATGCGGTTACACTGGCTGACAATTCCCTGGCCTCCCCCCGCATCAGCAATATGGCGATGGGGTCGATCCTGAAGCATGAGCATAATGTGCGGCCACTTGTCCATTTGACGTGCCGTGACCATAACCTGATCGGACTTCAATCCCATCTAATGGGGCTCGATGCGCTTGGTATTCACGACATCCTTGCGGTGACAGGTGACCCGACAAAAGTTGGTGATTTTCCAGGCGCTACAAGTGTCTATGACGTTTCCAGCATGGAATTAGTACAACTTATCAAGCAGTTGAATGATGGAATTTCTTTCACTGGGAAACCCCTCCGAAAAAAGGCGAAATTCTCGGTAGCTGCGGCATTCAACCCGAATGTACGCGTCCTTGATCGCGCAGTGAAACGGCTTGAGAAGAAGATTGAATGCGGGGCGGATTATTTCATTACGCAGCCGGTCTACACAAAAGAGAAGATCATTGAAATTCACGAGGCAACGAAACACCTTGAAACACCTATTTTCATCGGCATCATGCCGCTAACAACTATACGGAACGCTGAATTCCTGCATCACGAAGTACCCGGCATCAAGCTATCCGATGAAGTGTTGGAAAGGATGCGTGCATGCGGAGATGATCGCGAAAGAGCGACCCAAGAAGGCATCGACATCTCCAAAGAACTGATTGACACGGCTGCCAAGCTGTTCAACGGCATCTATATCATCACACCGTTCCTTCGCTATGACATGTCATTAGAATTGATCGCTCATATTCAAGAGCTTGATGCAGAAAAAGAAAGGAAGGTTGTCCATGCCTAAACATCTTATCGAACAACAACTGAAAAACAGAATTCTTATCATCGACGGTGCAATGGGTACGATGCTACAGGCGGAAGACTTGTCTGCCGACGATTTCGGTGGAGAGGAATATGAGGGTTGCAACGAATACCTGAATATCCTTCGCCCTGATATCTTAGACAAAATCCACCGGGCTTATCTCGAAGCAGGCGCAGATATCATCTGCACGAACACATTCGGGGGCACTCCCCTTGTATTAGATGAATTCAGCCTCGGCCACCGCACTTCGGAAATCAATAAAAGAGCCGTTCAAATCGCGAAACAGTGCGCAGCCGATTATTCGACTAAAGAATGGCCGCGTTTCGTTGCCGGGGCGATCGGTCCGACAACAAAGACGCTTTCAGTCACGGGCGGTATCACTTTCGATAAGCTCTCCGACGATTTCTATGTGCAAGCAAAGGCATTGATTGAAGGCGGCGCCGATCTATTATTGATGGAAACGAGCCAGGATATGCTCAATGTGAAGGCAGGGACAATCGGGATCAAGCGCGCATTCGATGAAACCGGTCTTGAGTTGCCTGTTATGATTTCCGGTACGATTGAGCCGATGGGAACGACACTCGCTGGGCAAAGCATTGAAGCGTTTTATATTTCAATTGAGCATATTAAACCGCTCTCTGTTGGCTTGAACTGCGCAACTGGTCCCGAGTTCATGACAGACCATTTACGCTCGCTTTCCGATCTTGCAACGAGCTTCGTCACTTGCTATCCGAATGCAGGGCTTCCGGATGAGGAGGGCCACTACCATGAAACGCCGGATTCTTTATCTCAGAAATTGAAAGGCTTCGCAGAAAAAGGATGGCTCAATATGGTCGGTGGCTGTTGCGGAACGACGCCAGACCATATCCGGGCGATTCGGGAAGCAGTTGCTAGACTTCAGCCACGTAATAAACCGGAAGTGGCGCATGAACATGCCGTTTCTGGCATCGAACCTTTACTATACGATCCAACGATGAGGCCTTTGTTAATCGGCGAACGGACGAATGTCATTGGTTCCAGGAAGTTCAAAAAATTGATCGTCGAAGAAAAGTTCGAGGAAGCGTCAGAAATTGCACGTGCCCAGGTTCGTGGCGGTGCACACGTCCTTGACATTTGCCTCGCGAATCCGGACCGAGATGAACTTGAAGACATGAAGAACTTCATGCAGGAAGTCGTCAAAAAGGTGAAAGTCCCGCTTGTCATTGATTCGACGGATGAGAAGGTCATTGAAGAGGCTTTGAAGTTCTCCCAAGGGAAAGCGATCATCAACTCCATCAACTTGGAGGACGGCGAGGAGCGGTTTGATGCGGTTCTGCCCCTTGTGAAAAAATTCGGTGCAGCTGTTGTTGTTGGGACGATTGACGAAATTGGAATGGCAGTGTCGCGGGAAAGGAAACTTGAAATCGCTGAACGCTCTTATGATTTGCTTGTGAATAAATGGGGAATCGCCCCAGAGGATATCATTTTCGATCCGCTTGTATTCCCTGTTGGCACTGGTGACGAGCAATATATCGGGTCGGCAGTCGAAACGATAGAGGGAATACGATTGATAAAGGAGAAAATGCCAAGGGCGTTGACAACACTTGGCGTTAGTAACGTGTCATTCGGATTGCCACCGGTTGGCCGGGAAGTCCTGAACGCGGTGTACTTGTACCATTGCACTCAGGCGGGACTCGATTACGCCATTGTCAATACAGAGAAATTGGAACGTTACGCATCCATTCCCGAAAGCGAAATTAAGCTTGCGAACGACCTATTATTCCATACAACTGATGAAACACTTGCGGATTTCACTGATTTTTATCGGGATAAGAAGAAGGAAAAAACGGAGGACGATATTCCGAAGACGGTTCCTGAGCGGCTCGCCTATTACGTCGTCGAGGGAACAAAGGAAGGCTTAATCCCAGACCTTGAAGCCGCGCTTAAGATGTATGATACGCCGCTTGAGGTCATTAATGGACCATTGATGGAAGGGATGTCGGAGGTCGGCCGCCTGTTCAATGATAACCAGCTAATTGTAGCGGAGGTCTTGCAAAGTGCGGAAGTGATGAAGGCTTCTGTTTCCTTCCTTGAACAGTTCATGGAGAAGAAAGAGGATGATTCCGGTAAAGGGAAGATTGTTTTGGCAACGGTCAAAGGGGATGTCCATGATATCGGAAAGAATTTGGTCGATATTATTTTGAGTAATAACGGGTATCGCGTCATTGATATCGGTATTAAGGTAACACCCGCGACGCTCATCGAGGTCATCCGGAAGGAGAAACCCGATATTATCGGACTTTCAGGCTTGCTTGTGAAATCGGCGCAACAGATGGTGCTCACTGCCCAAGATTTTAAAGCAGCAGGCATCGATACTCCCGTCATGGTAGGCGGAGCAGCGCTGACCCGCAGATTCACGGAGACGAAGATCGCAACGGAATACGACGGGCCAGTTATTTATGCGAAAGATGCGATGCAAGGTCTTGAACTTGCGAACCGTTTACAAAGCGGTGATAAGGAAGCATTACTGAGTGAGCTTACCAAGCAGCAGGAAAAGCGGCTTGAATTAGAGGCGGTTCGGGCGACTCGTGATACCGCAGTTGCCGTCCTGCCGAGACCAGTAAAAACAGTTAGGGAAGATGCACCTGTGTTCACACCTACGGATTTGCGCCGAAGGGTCCTTCGCGACTATTCGGTTTCCCATTTGCATCCGTATGTAAATATGCGAACACTGATTGGTCATCATTTAGGCTTAAGAGGAAATGTCGACAAGATGCTCTCAACTCACGATGCTCGCGCGGTTGAACTCCATGAACTTGTTACCGGCTTCTTAGAGTCGGGTAATTTATCCGCTTCCGGAATGTATCAATTTTTCCCCGCACAAGCAGATGGAGATGACGTGATTATTTATGATCCGCTTGACTCAAAAACTGAAATCGAACGTTTTACCTTTCCTCGTCAAAGTAAAGAACCATTCCTCTGCCTTTCCGATTACTTAAAGACGGTTGACAGTGGTGAAATGGATTATGTTGCATTCATGCAGGTGACGGCGGGACATGGAGTAAGGGAATATGCGAACAGGTTAAAGGCTGAAGGGAAATTTCTTGAGAGTCATGCATTCCAGGCAACTGCACTTGAACTCGCTGAAGGCTTCGCTGAGCGCATCCACCAGGAAATTCGTGATCAATGGGGCTTCCCGGATGCCACCGACTTCACTATGCGCGATCGGTTTGCAGCCAAATACCAAGGGCAACGTTTTTCTTTTGGCTATCCGGCTTGTCCGAACTTAGATGACCAGGCGAAGCTATTCGGTTTGTTGAAGCCGGAGGATATCGGTGTGCATTTGACGGAGGAATTCATGATGGAACCGGAAGCCTCTGTGTCTGCAATCGTATTTTCTCATCCCGATGCAAGGTATTTCAATGTAGATTAAGTGGTGGATAAAACCCAATTAATTCTGTTCCAAAAGGCAATAGAAAAGCTGTCCCACCAATCGCTTGGTGGGACAGCTTTTCATGTTTTTTTAAAACGGTCTTCTGCCAAATCCGAAACCTCTTCCACCACCGAAGCCGCGGCCGCCACCAAATCCCGGCCCGAATCCTGGTCCTTGACCCGGGAATACCGGGGCACCCATAACGTTTTCAGTCGTTTCGGTGTAGTAGTGTCGTGGTACGACAACAGGATGTTGTCTATTCACATTAACAATCGGATGAACATATGGAACTTCAACCGGGAAGAATTGGTCGTGGCAACGATATTGTGTCGGGCATACGATTGGTTGCATTTGATTAGCCGGTTGCATTCCAAATCCGCATTGCCCGCCGCAACGCCCTCCACAGCGTCCCCCACAATGTCCGTATTGCATCATCATCTTCACTCACCCCCTCCATCTATTACATGTTGAAATGTATAGGACAGACGGGCGAGCGACTATAGACATTTTAAATAATACAGTGCAAACAAAAAGGACCTTCCCGTCTAAGAGGGAACGCCCTTTCATTGAATCACTGATACGTTTGCGGCAGTTCTTTTTCATCAAAACTGGAAGACTCTTTCTTTCTCGTCACCCACTCATAGTTCGGATAATGGACAGGCGCGCCTTCGTCGATCATATCAAGTGATGCGATGTAATCTGGGTCCCGTCTGCGTTCCATTTCAAGTGGATCAATGAATCGTTGTTCCATTTTACTCAACCTCCAACAAATTGTACCAAAGGTAATGCATTTTTATTAGTATACTATTAGAAGTATAGATTGATGTCTGTCGTTTTGTTTCATCGAAAAGGGTTATACTATTAATAATAAGGAGGCGCGATTATGAAACGAGTTGTGTTATTTGATGGGGAATGTAATTTCTGCAACTCCAGTGTACAGTTCATTATTAAGCGGGATCCCGCTGCACATTTTCTTTTTTCTTCATTACAAAGTGAAACCGGCCAACAGTATGTGAAGCAGCATCGGATTCCCTCAGATGTGGATAGCCTTGTCCTTGTCGAAAACGGCAAAGCATATACGAAGTCCGCTGCGGCTCTTCATATCGCAAAGAAACTTGACGGCTTATGGCACCTCCTTTTCCTATTTATACTCGTCCCTCGTTTTATCCGTGACGGTGTTTATGATTATGTTGCGCGAAACCGTTATCGCTGGTTCGGGAAGAATGAAGAAGCTTGCATGCTTCCATCTCCCGAGGATAGAAAACGATTTATTTAACCCCCAAATGATGCTTCTTGTCATTTCGGGTTTTTTTGTTTGCAGGAGAAAATATAGTTCATTCTATTAATAATTGTTATGGGCCATTGAATACTCTAATAAGGTACGCAAATTGGATAGGGGGAAAGGCATGAGGAAAAAAGTTATTTTCAAACTTTTTGCAGCTCTCGTTCTAACTATTTCGTTCGGCATTATTCCATATCATAGTGCAAGCGCCGCCAACCATTCGGCTGAATCGGTTGCAGCTTCCACTTTTAACGATGGAGTAACGCAGATCAACTACCTTGCTTTAGGGGATTCTTTAGCCGCAGGCGTTGACTCGAACAACAATTTAGGTAAAGGGTACGCAGATATTCTTGCAGAATCAATGGGGGAACTAAATTTGCCTCATTCATTCAATAAAGGGTTTGCATATCCCGGGTATAAAACAGCTGATGTGCTTAAGGATATCAGTGAAAACAAAACAGGGGCGATCGTAGGTCACGGTTTCGATAAAACATCCACGACGATCCATGAGGCCATCAAAAACTCTAACCTCATAACATTGAGTGTGGGGGCGAATGATGTTTTAGCTGCTCTTAAAATTGATAAAGCCACAGGAAAAGTCGAGTACGATGAGGCACAACTTGGAGAGGCACTTTTGCAGGTCGGTTTCAATATGAACGAAATCATTAAACTAATCCACGCAATCAACCCGGACGTAAACGTATATATAATGGGTTATTACAATCCATTTCCGCATCTACCGAAAGAAATCCAACCCCTGTTAAATAATTTATTAGTGAATTTGAATGGCGCAATCTATAAAGCGACCGCTTCCCACCAGAAAGTCACATTTGTTCCCACACATACGGAAATTGCCAAGGATTTTCAAGTCAATGTGCCGAATCCCGCAAACATTCATTTAAGTAGCACAGGCCACCGGGTAGTGGCTAAGCAATTTTGGGAGAGTTTTGGTCTATTGACTATGAACGTCAGTTTCAGCGATACGGAAAATCATTGGGCAAAGCCTTTCATAAGTGCAGCTGTTGAACGGGGAGTTTTCAAAGGATATGCAGATGGTACATTCCGGCCAGACGAACAACTGACTCGTGCCCAAGCCGCGGCCATACTAGTTCGCGCGTTGAATTTGGATATACAAAACACGACAGCAACACCATTTAAAGATATTGGAAACTATTCATTATTGACTCAAGCCGAGATAAAAACGGCTTATCACTACGGTATTATCAAAGGACATGGGGATTATTTTAAACCATCCGATAAGGTCATAAATGCGGAAATTGCCCTTATGCTTCAACGGGTTGTGGAATTGAAAACCGGCAAACCATTTGCCATTTCCCCTGAATTCGGCCAGCTCTTCGGTGATATTGAGCCAAATGATCCGATTACAAGAGCCCAGGCTTCAATGATACTTGTGAACTTCATGCAGCTGATGAATTAACAAAGCAGTTCCGTCCTTTTATAGGGACGGAACTGCTTTTTATTCACTTAAAGATGGTTAAGTCGAAAACGATTTTACGAAAGCAGTCTTTCCTGCAGCACTTTATTCTCTTCGGCTGAAAAAGCCCGCGACCTCGTAAGGAAACGTTTCCCCTCCACCCCTTCCAGCGAAAACATACCACCGCGGCCATCCACGACATCGATGATCAGTTGGGTGTGCTTCCAGTATTCGAACTGGTTCTTATGCATATAGAAAGGCGCGCCGCCAATATACCCCAAAAGAACATCTTGATCACCAATAATCAAATCACCATCCGGGTAGCACATCGGGGAGGAACCATCACAACAGCCCCCTGATTGGTGGAACATCAACGGGCCATGCTTCCCCTTCAGTAGCTCAATCAATTTTAGGGCAGCGTCCGTTGCAAGAACGCGTTCAGGCATCGACATCCTCCTTTCCAAACATACCTCATTCGAAGAGTTTTTGGCTGAATCAGAAGAACCCTAGCTTATCCTCGCTATAGCTGACAAGCATATTTTTCGTCTGCTGGTAATGCGAGAGCATTTGAAGATGGTTTTCACGGCCGATTCCAGATGCTTTGTAGCCGCCGAATGCCGCATGCGCCGGATAAGCATGGTAACAGTTTGTCCAGACGCGACCCGCTTGAATGCCGCGGCCAAAGCGATATGCTGTATTCATATCACGTGTCCAGACGCCTGCACCTAAACCGTATAATGTGTCGTTCGCAATTTCCAACGCTTCTTCTTTCGTCTTGAAAGTCGTTACGGAGACGACAGGACCAAAGATTTCCTCTTGGAATATACGCATTTTGTTATTCCCTTTGAAAACTGTCGGTTTGACGTAATAACCATCCGCCAATTCACCCTCAAGTTTGTTTTGCTCGCCGCCAGTCAGGCACTCGGCCCCTTCCTGTTTACCGATGTCAAGGTACGATAGAATCTTCTCCAATTGCTCAGTAGAAGCTTGAGCACCCATCATTACCGTCGGATCAAGCGGATTTCCGGTCTTGATCGCCTTTACACGCTCAATTGCACGCTCCATGAACTTGTCGTAGATGGATTCCTGGATCAATGCGCGTGACGGGCATGTACACACTTCCCCCTGGTTCAATGCGAACATGACGAAACCTTCAACTGCTTTGTCCAAGAATGAATCATCCTCAGCCATGACGTCCTCGAAGAAGATGTTCGGTGACTTTCCACCAAGCTCAAGTGTCATAGGAATCAGGTTCTGTGATGCGTACTGCATAATGAGGCGCCCCGTCGTCGTCTCCCCAGTGAATGCAATTTTCCCGATACGCGGGTTCGATGCAAGCGGCTTCCCTGCTTCAAGTCCGAAACCGTTAACGATATTGACGACTCCTGCCGGCAATAGATCCTCAATCAGCTCCATCAATACTAAGATAGATGCTGGTGTCTGCTCAGCAGGTTTCAATACAACGCAGTTTCCTGCAGCAAGCGCAGGCGCAAGCTTCCAAACCGCCATCAAAATCGGGAAGTTCCAAGGGATGATCTGGCCAACAACCCCTATAGGCTCATGGAAATGGTATGCGACTGTGTTATTGTCAATTTGACTGACGCCACCTTCTTGCGCACGGATGGCGGAAGCAAAATACCTGAAATGGTCGATTGCAAGCGGTAAGTCGGCATTCAATGTTTCACGAACCGCTTTTCCGTTTTCCCATGTCTCGGCAACAGCAAGCATCTCGAGATTCTCTTCCATGCGGTCAGCGATTTTAAGCAAGATGTTTGCGCGTTCTGTTACAGAAGTCCGCCCCCAAGCGTCCTTCGCAGCATGAGCCGCATCAAGCGCCAACTCAATGTCTTCAGCAGTCGATCTTGCCACTTGTGTAAATACTTTTCCCGTGACAGGCGTCGGATTATCGAAGTATTGCCCATTCACAGGGGCTGTCCATTTTCCGCCGATATAGTTATCGTAACGTTCCTTGAAATTTACTTTTGCCCCTTCTGTGTTCGGAAATGCATAAACGTGACTCTCTACGGCTTGTACCATGTTCCATTCCTCCCAATTCATTATAGATTGCTATAGTAAGTGCAAAAATTGCACACAAAGCCATACTATGCTGAAACAATTGGCGGTATTCATTTGAAAGCGTATACATTATTTTTTATATTGAATGAAGAATGTGTAAATTCATTCTATCTGACTATACAAACTATTGCAAGCTTGATAGGTTATCCACCTTTGGAGTCAATCATTTACGATTTTTTTCATCCCTCCGTAATAATTTGTTCATAATTGCAACTTACAATGACAATAACCAGTACAAGAGAGGGGTTTTATTCATGGAAAGTTCTTTCGTCAAACGATTCGTTTCCACAGTAGGTGCTGGAGTTCTTGGATCGGCACTTACTTTAGGGGTTGTGGCGAATACGGATATTTTACAAGTGAAAACACCACAAGAAAAGGCAGCCGCAGTCACGGAAAATTCGACAACACCTACTTTCGTCCAGACATCATCAAATTCGGGATCAACATTATCAGACATGGTGGAGTACGCATCGAAAGGGATCGTCGGTGTCTCCAACTTCAAAACTACTGGCAACCGGTTTGCCGGTAACTCTGAGTTAGCCGAATTCGGAACCGGTTCTGGCGTCATTTATAAGATTGATGGAGAAGCTGCCTATATCGTTACAAATAACCATGTGATTGAAGGAGCAGGAAAAATCGAGGTGACATTGCAAGGCGGAGAAAAGGAAACTGCGGAGCTCATCGGTAGTGATGCGTTGACTGATTTGGCCGTCTTGAAAATCAGCGCTTCCCAAGTCGACATCGCCCTTGAATTCGGGGATTCTGATAAGCTGCGGGCTGGTGATTCAGTTGTAGCAATCGGAAATCCGCTAAGTCTGGATTTCTCCGGTACTGTCACACAAGGCATCATTAGCGCACCCTCTCGTTCAATCGAAGTGAAAACGATAGCGGGCGCTTGGGAAATGGATGTCATCCAAACTGATGCGGCCATCAATCCCGGAAATAGCGGCGGAGCACTTATTAATGCCGAAGGAAAAGTAATCGGCATCAATAGCTTAAAAATCGCAGAAAGCGGCGTGGAGGGACTTGGCTTCGCAATTCCAAGCAATGATGTTGTCCCATTACTTGAAGAAATTACGAAAAACGGCAAAATTGAACGGCCTTATATTGGCGTTGGTCTTGCAGACTTAGCTAATGTTCCGTATATGTATGTTCAAAACATTCCCGAAGAGGTTAAAGGTGGCGTGATGGTGACAAGTGTCGACCCGACATCCGCTGCTAACAAGGCGGGATTGAAGGAACAGGACGTCATTACGGCCATCAATGGAACAGACATCAAAAATAGCATGGAACTTCGCAAATTCCTTTACACGAAGCTTTCCATCGGGGATAAGGCAAAGTTAACCGTCTATACAGGCTCGGAGAAACGAACTGTGGAATTGACACTGACAAGTAAAACAACGCCTATAGAGTAAATAACACCTCCGCTGTAGCGGAGGTGTAGTTTTATATACATAATCAAACCGTTTGACGGATAGAAAACGCAGGTCGAAGCGATCCAATCGTTTCTTTTCTTGCATTTAGTAGTTCAGGGAAATGATAAGATGCAAGATTCTTCTTCTCCTGCTCTGTAAGCAATTTCAACTGGTCTAAGATCTCCAGAACAACCGCATTTGTCGCACGGCTATTACCGTCTTCAATCTTCACCGCGATTCCTATGCCAACTTCAGGTACCCCCACACAATAGACACCTTCAGCACCGACTTTCCCAAACATCCTGCCACCCATATGCTTCATGAAATCCGTGCAGAACCTTGATGTCCCCCCTACCATTTCTGGCGCGTTCATCATTGCTTTTGTCACTCGGTCAATTGAGGTTCTCCTTGATTCATCCAATTCACTTGGGTCCGCCATCCGCGCAAAAGAAAGTGCCAGGTTCTTTAATGGCACACCATGGACTGGTACTCCGCAGCCATCGATGCCAATTTGAATATCATCCACCGGTACATCCGTCAACTCACTAATAACGGAAAGTATTCTTTGTTGAACGGGATGTTCCACCTTATAGTAATCCTCAACGCTTTCATTCATATGTATCGCCGTAGCAAGCATTCCACTATGCTTCCCCGAACAGTTATTATAGATCGGAGTTATTTCCTTTCCTTCTCTTATAACTTCCTCAAATGCCTTTTGAAACCTTGGAGGATGCGTGCCGCACTGCAAATCCGCCACTTCCAAACCGATCCTGCTTAAAATGGATGCAGCTCTATCGGTATGTTGCCTTTCTCCATTATGTGAAGCGCAGCATAATGACAGATCCGCGTCCTCGAATTGAAAATGATCCGCTGCACCCGTTTCGATAATGGGAAGGGTTTGTAACGGTTTCATGGATGAACGCGCAAAAATCACATTATCCATATCCCCCACCCTAGCAATGACATCCCCTTTTGCATTAACAACTGCTATGCTGCCTCTATGCATACTCTCAACAAGAGGACCACGCTCAACATTCACAAGTACTTCAGACATTACAAAACACTTCCATTCCCTTTAATTTCAAACATATATATATCACAACTATAATTCTATTATTTTCTACTTTCCGTTTAAATGCAAGTTCTTAATACACTAAATTACTCGAGTTGCCAAAACATTATTGAAAGGTTCTTTTTGGTTTGATAAGGTTATACTAATCCACCTATCAGACTATTCTGATGTGGCAGCACTTTTAATTAAGGGAGGGAAATGTGGGATGAAACCTATCATTGGCATAACTTCTGACGTCGAGCCTTCTGCTCATAAACTTCAGAACACATATATCCAAGCAATTATCGCAAGTGGCGGTATACCGTTTATCATTCCTATGGGGGTTGAAACCGATATCGGGCAAATCACTTCAATCATCGATGGGTTAGTTATTTCAGGTGGCGGGGACATTAACCCACTGGAGTTCAATGAAGAGCCCATTCAGCAGCTTGGAGACGTGACACCTGAAAGGGATTCGGTTGAATTGGGATTGGTTCGTGAAATGCTTAATTTGGATAAACCCATCCTTGGCATTTGCAGGGGTCATCAGATCTTGAATGTTGCATGTGGAGGTACGATATACCAAGATATTGCGGCTCAAATCGCTACTCCACTTGTTCAACATAACCAAAAAGCGAAAAGGGATCATCAATCTCATACAGTGAATGTTGTACAAGGGACCCTTCTTGGATCAATTTCAATGTCTGGAAAGATCCTGGTCAACTCCTTCCACCATCAAGCCGTAAAAGATATCCCTTCCCCACTTATCGTTTCAGGTCAGTCGAGCGATGGGATTGTTGAGGCGATTGAAAGTACGGCGCATCAGTTCGTCATTGGAGTGCAATGGCATCCCGAGGCCCTTCTCCAAAAAGAGGACCAAGTTTCTGATAGATTATTCAAAGCATATATTAAAGCCTGCATCGAAAGGATGGTTCAAGTTGAATATAATTGATCTGCATTGTGATGTTTTATTGAGAATGGAACAGTCTAAGGGTGAATTGTCTTTTGAGGATTCAGTGGAACTGGATGTTACTTACAATAAGTTGAAACAAGGTGGAGTAAAGATCCAAGCTTTCGCTATATTCATTCCCCCATCCATAAAATCGGATCAAAAATTCCAGGTAGCTCTTGATCAGATCCATTACTTTTACAATGAAGTGATTGGGAAAAACCCGAAAATGAAGGCCCTTAAAAACTGGCAGGAATTTGATCAGCTTGCTGATGACGAGATTGGTGCGTTTCTAACATTGGAGGGAGTCGATTGCATAGGCAACGATATGCAGAAGCTGTCGATTCTTCACGAATTAGGCGTGCGCTCCATCGGATTGACGTGGAATAACGCAAATCTTGCTGCGGACGGTGTTGGCGAGGAACGAGGGGCTGGATTAACGGAATTCGGAAAAGAGATTGTCCGTTTTTGCAATGATCGGCAAATCCTTTCAGACGTTTCGCACCTATCTGAACGTGCTTTTTGGGATTTGCTGGACTTGGCTAAATACCCAATCGCAAGCCATTCCAATTCAAAGACTCTATGCAGTCATCAAAGGAACCTGACCGATGAACAAGCCACTCATTTATTCAAAAAGAATGGACTCATCCATGTCGTATACACTCCTCCTTTCATCACCGGACAGGATTCGGCATCCATTTCCGATCTTATCGCACATATCGACCATTTTTGTTCACTTGGGGGCGTAAAGCAGATCGGGTTCGGATCGGATTTTGACGGAATTTCAAAGAAGATCACCAATCTCGAAGATGCCTCCATGCATCCTGCATTAATTGACGAGTTACTGAAGAAATATAGCGAGGATGAAGTGAAAGGATTCGCGTATCAGAACTTCCTTGACCATCGACCAAAACAATAAGCGGAGGTGGCGGTTAGCCTTCCGGAGTGGATTAACTAAGCAGAAGGGGCTGTCTTTTCCGACGGCCCTTTCTTATTTCATATAAATCCTCCTGAATCTGTCTCATATACTACTCCACGTATCACTTGTTTTTTAAAATCCTGTATAATTTCATGTAAGAAAAAGTTAGGCCAAGAGGGGGCTTTCCGATGAAAATCCTTGTAATCGAAGATAATGAAAGTGTCTCTTCCATGATTGAACTATTTTTCGAGAAGGAAGGGATTGAAGGAGAGTTTGTAAAGGATGGGTTGGATGGATATAAGTGGGCAAGCTCGGAAGATTGGGATTGTCTGATTATCGATTGGATGCTCCCAGGGATGGATGGGGTATCCATTTGCAGGCAGTTGAGAAAAGATCAGATTGCAGTACCGATTATTATGCTAACCGCAAAGGATAGTGAATCCGATCAGGTGCTTGGACTTGAGATGGGAGCGGATGATTATGTAACGAAACCGTTCAGTCCGCTAGCACTTATGGCACGTATAAAGGCCGTCACGCGGCGTTATGCTGTTTCGAAAGAGCAAGGACTGGATGAAACAACGTTAAAAACTGACCATTTCACTATAAATACGGCAACACGTGAAGTGTTATTAGACGGTAAACCCGTGCCAAACTTGACGCCGAAAGAATTCGATCTGCTCCATTTTTTCATCCAGCATCCGAAACAAGTGTTTACGCGTGAGCAGTTGCTCGATCGTGTGTGGGGATATGATTTTTATGGTGATGATCGAACAGTGGATGTGCATATCAAACGGTTGAGATCGAAAGTGTCTAAGCCGAAACAATCCTTTTTCCATACAGTTTGGGGCGTTGGATACCGTTTTGACGAGACAATTGGTGATTCCGAATGAAAATCAAATACTTCTATCAGCAATTGGCAAGTCACTTCAGCGTCATCATCATCGCGTTTTTAATTTTAAGTTTGCTGTTCTCGCATTTTGTCGAACAGTTCGTCTACGACAATAAAACAGAGGAGCTCGCCACCTACGGAAAATCGATCTTAAGCGATATCGAACAAGTCCAAGGTAGTTCAAGAGAGATTTTGAAATCATACGGACATGTATTGGAAAGTCGGGACATCCAATACAGTTTGTTCAATGAAAGGTCTGCAATTATTTTTTCAACAGGATTGAAAACGCCCTTGATCGAATTGAATGTAGATGAGTGGCGGGCATTGCAAAGCGGCAAAGCCATAACGGTGAAACAGGAATACAAACGATTTGAACAAGCCGTTACCTACGTCCTCCTTCCTTATTTCCATCGAAATCAGTTCATCGGGGGCATCTTACTGACATCCCCTATCAAAGGATCACGGGAAATCATCTCGCAAATGAATAGCTATTTGATTTATACGACGTTCATTGCATTGGTAATCGCATTATTGCTGAGTGGAATTCTCTCCACCTTCCACGGTAGGCGTATTAAACGGCTTCGCTCCGCCACTGCCACTGTTGCGTTAGGTGATTACTCGGTTCGGATTCCAACAGAGGGCATCGATGAAATCGGTGAACTTGCTGGAGATTTCAACGGTATGGTCGAAAAGCTTGCGACATCCGCCGAGGAAATCGAGAATCTCGAAAACCGACGACGGCAATTCATGGCGGATGTGTCTCACGAGCTTCGTACGCCACTTACCACAATCCGCGGCATCATCGAAGGATTGCGTAATGATATGATCTCGGAATCGGAAAAAGAGCGTGGGCTTCAGCTCGCGAGTAATGAAACAATGCGACTAATCCGTCTTGTGAATGAAAACCTGGATTACGAAAAGATTCGTTCCAATCAAGTGACTTTGGTGAAACAAGAGATCCAACTGAAGGAATTGCTTGAAATTATAAAGGACCAATTAGGCGATGCAGCTGCTGAACGTGGTGATGAAATCGTTGTGGACGTTACGGATGATCTTTTCATCTTCGCCGATTACGACCGGCTAACTCAAGTGTTGATCAATATCACAAAAAACAGCATTCAGTTTACGGAAAATGGATTGATTAGCCTGAAGGGCTTTATGCACGATAATCGCACGGTTATTGAAATCGGGGATACAGGAATCGGGATGGATCCCGAAGAAGTCGAGAAGATTTGGAGCCGTTTTTACAAAGCGATCGATTCGCGCACGACTAATCCATATGGCGAATTCGGATTGGGGTTGTCGATCGTGAAACAGTTAGTCACTTTGCATTGCGGTACGATTACTGTGGAGAGCGTGAAGGGCGAAGGGACGAAATTTAGGATTGAGTTGCCGAGGTAGTAGTCCTTCGGGCGTGGAGGATGCATTCTTGAGCGCGAAGGAATGGACCCCTACGAGAATTAATGGACCTTGAGCGCGAAGGAATGGACCCTTACGAGAATTAATGGACCTTGAGCGCGAAGGAATGGACCCTTACGAGAATTAATGGACTTTGAGCGCGAAGGAATGAACCTTGGACGTATAGGAAGGTCAGTCCGTTTCGAATAGAAGATTACTGTGGTACGATTTGATTGAGTAGTCTGAAAGAAGAGGTGTTCCTATGAATTTCATCGCATGGATAATCATAGCTTGTGAGATTGGATTTTGGGTCGTCATTGCTGCTGGATTGATCACCCGGTATATATTCAACCAAAAACGGCTCGGCCTATTTTTCCTTGCCCTCACCCCAGTCCTTGATCTCTTTTTATTAATCGTTACAGCAAATGACTTGCATAACGGTGCCACCGCCACACAGATTCATGCACTTGCCGCCGTTTACCTCGGGGTATCCATCGCGTTCGGTAAAAGTATGATCCGTTGGGCGGATGAAAAATTTGTTTACTATTTTAAAAAACAAGGACCGAAACCAGTACGAAGATCAGGAATGGATTATGCCAAACATTCCTTGAAAGGCTCCTTGCAACATGTTCTCGCTTTCATCATTGGCGGTGCGTTCTTATATCTTATGATTTACTGGATTGACGAACCGGATAGAACCCAGTCCCTTTCGGAAATGCTTAAACTATGGTTACTTATTCTCGGAATTGATTTCGTCCTTTCCACTTCGTATTTCATTTGGCCGAAACCGGCAAAAACAAAATAATTGTACACAAAAAGCCGAATGGATCGGCTTTTTGTATTCCTAAAAAACGCATAAATCCCTTGAAAGATGCATAAAAAGTATTTATGCGTCTTTAAGTATGATTTATGCGTAAAATTTTCGTTTTATACGTGTCTAACGCGTTTTATGCGTGTCTGGTGCAATTTATGCGTACCAACAATCTGCTTACTCAGTAAATGTTCTTGTATACCATTCCGCAGCCGATTGACAGACCGTTTATATTTCACATATGGAAGGGCGGGTCTTCCATTCTATGGTAACATACAATTAAACAACAGCTGTATGAAAACGAGGGGATTAGCCAGTTGAAAAAAAGATGGGTACTATTCTTAGTAGGGGTAATTTTATTTCTTAGCTCTCTTCCATTAACTGTGCAAATGGCAATGGAAAAGACACATACTGCTAAAATGCATAATCGTTACGACCTCCATATTATTAGTCACAGATATCCACCACCGAAATCAACGTTCCTCTATAAGGATCACACTGTAAAGGTTGAAGAAACGCCAATTGATAAGGAAAGTTATACGGATCCTTGGAAATATACTATCGCTTTTGCCGATTTATCGGTCGTTGTCAATGAAGAACAAATCGATAAATTGGAGCAGTACCCTATACGGATTGAAGAAGAAGGATTGGCAAGATACTACGGCAATATTTCTTTTATCATCCTGAAAGATAAACGGAGAGATGAAGAAAAACTGTATATGATTTTAAAGAAAACTAACGACCCCATTGAAGTGGGGATTAATATTGACCCAATGATGTTAACATACGATTTATATAGTATTAACGAGGCAGGCCATTTGGAAGGAGAATCGTTCAGCTTCACCAACCGTAATGCCTTGCAAACCCTAATATTGAATAATAGCGGCGCCTCTCCATTTGCAATTGGTTATTATACGGATGCTTGGAATTGGATGCCATCTATTTTATTCCCATTCATTTTCCCGTTTTTCTCATTCTTTGTCGGAGTCTTTTTAATGATTCGATTCCTCCCTTTCAAAAGACGAAAACAAACGTAAAAAGCCGGCCCACACACGAGATCGACTTTTATAGTACCTAAAAAACGCATAAACTACGCGAAAAACGCATAAATCCCTTGAAAGATGCATAAAAAGTATTTATGCGTCTTTAAGTACGATTTATGCGTAAAATTTTCGTTTTATGCGTGTCTGTTGCAATTTATGCGCACCAACGATCTGCTCACTCAGTAAATGTTCTCTGATACCATTCCGCAGCCGCTTCAACTTCCGTCCTCGTCAGCGAATGGCCATTCATCTCCCAATGAACTTCTGTCTTAGCACCTGCATCCGCAAGCAACTCTTCCAAATCAATCGTCTCCTGCGCAGGGCAAATCGGATCATTCTTCCCTGCGGTGATGAACACTGGAACCCCATTCAAGTCAGGCAATTCAATCCCTCGTCTCGGCACCATCGGATGATGTAATATAGCACCTCTCAACGAATCCGCATAATGGAACAGGAGACTTGCCGCGATATTTGCACCGTTCGAATAACCGATTGCAACAATATTCGACCTGTCAAATCCATGCTCTTCAGCTGCTTCATCTAAAAATGCATTTAATTCGTTCGTTCGGAAGACAAGATCCTCCTCATCAAATACCCCTTCCGATAGACGGCGGAAAAAGCGGGGCATTCCATTTTCCAATACATTGCCCCGTACACTTAAAACGGAAGCTTCAGGATCAATCATTCCCGCAAGCGGCACCAAATCCTGCTCCGTACCACCAGTACCATGTAATAAAAGTAGGATCGGCTTCGACGGATTAGCCCCTTGCTTGAAAATATGCTTCATTATAATATTTCCCCCTTGATTTCATTTATCATAAAACGGAATGCGTAAATTTATCTCGAATTCGAGGTAATTATAACAAGGCATTGTTCCACTGTCAAAACTTCCGTATTTACGGCAATTGCTTGCATTACATTCTCAACAAGGGATTACTCAAAGTTCGTACAGCGCCAATAATGGTATGCGATTGTGTCCGACATGAAGGCAAGCCCCCTGCTTTCGACTTGCAGGATGGGGCGCCATCTATCTCCACGCCCTTTTATCAAATAAATTTCATGATGGGGCGCAGGATCAAAATAGCCCGAAATATCAAAAGTGCCTTCCCTCTTAAAAACGGCAGTCACCTCGTAGTCAATTGGCGGAGCAGTAGTCAAAGGATTTCCGATGGAGTGCGTGAGAAGAAATCCGCTTTCCCCTTTCCTATGATCGATTCGTTTCAACGTGATCCCATCGGCGGATGCTTTTGCCTTCTCCCTGAAACGTTTCAAAAAATCGTATGCAATCGAAGTGCCTACTTCTTTCGTAAACCTCATCGGTTCCCCCTTTTCATCGTACGCAAGTTCAATATCCACACGAGTCCGGAAACCTTCTCCGTTCGGATCAAAATCACGTCCATCCCCTTTAAAGTAGTGGTTGGACGATAGTATATTAGGATTTCTTACCCATTCATCAGCTAAGAATGTCGTATAGCGGAACTTCCATTGATCAATTGATTTCGGTTCCTGTTCTCGCTCATTCATCGGTCGAAGAATATTGCTTGGCTTGCCGATCAGTTTGACCGTTGTGAAAGTCTCGATAGCAGTTTCGGATCTTGATGCAGTCAGTGTACCAAAAACATTTGAAAGTGCAGATCTCACTGATGCATAACGCTCACCCGATTTATTGATTGGGCGCCTTGAACGAATCAGATACACATATGTTTGATCGACATTGATATCCCGATCAATGAATCGATTCGTATTCACCATCGCAAGGAATTCTCCATTCCGGTAAATGCCATATTCATCGACGTCGTTAATCTCCTCCCACGACAATGCAATTTGCGTCTTTGCAACAATTGCCGTCACAACGAGGGACTGCAAAGGGTTTTCGATATTTTTCTCCTTCGAAAATGCCGAAGTTTGCATAGCAATCACATCGACCACTTGATTGTTTTCGACACGTTCAATCAAATATTGATAAACCTTGCCATGCTTGAGATCCCCATCCTGGAACTCGGCAGCCGTCCCTTCATAGAGATGCTCACCGTCTTTGTATACATTATAAAATCCACCGACGTCATTCCATGCGAATGAAATCAAGTCGGGCTGGTGTCGCACTGATTTTATTTCAAAAAGCATTCGAATCGCCTCCTTCCTTCATGTTGGGGTATTTTTTAGTTGTCTAAACATCGCGGATTTTTTAAAGCACAATGCCCTTCTCTGGCAGGTTTGAAACTATTCCAGATCTTTGTATTAAAAAAGCCGACTCAGATTAATTCATCCGAAGCGGCTTTTTCCTATCTTAACTCCCTCAACTTCCTACTCAGCTCATTAAATGTCCGATCCAAATCAGCATAAGCCGGACTTCCCGGCTTCACGATGCTCAACTTCCCTAACACCGCCTGCAATTCAGTTTCAATCCGCATCTTTTCCTCAGCCGCGGATGCTTTATCAGAAAGAGCCTTCCGCTCCTCCCATTCACGCAACGTCAAGGGCAATTTCCGGAGGCCCCCCTCTTCAAACAAAAGCAATCCATCCGCCATCCTTTCCGCGAAGTAGCGGTCATGCGAAGCGAACAACAAAGTTCCTGGAAAAGTCGACAATGTCTTCTCTAACTGTTCCCTCGACGGCAAATCCAAATGGTTCGTCGGTTCGTCAAGCAGCAGCACATCCGTCCCCTCCCGGATAAACTCCATTAACTTCACTTTCACGCGCTCCCCTTGGCTCAGTTTCCCAAGCGGCAATCCCCAATGTTTCTCGTTAAAACCGAGATTCGTTAATTGGATACGAATCAAACCCTGTTCCTCAAACGTTTCGGCATGGAAATAATTAGCCAACGTCACATCCTCCGGCAAATCCAATACCGCTTGACTCATATATCCAATCGACATACTTTTTGTCAGCCAAAGGTCCCCTTCGAATTCCTCATGCCCCATGATCATTCGAAACAGCGTAGATTTTCCGCTGCCATTCGCACCGACTAACGCAATCCGTTCACCCGCCTGGATAGTGAAAGACACGTCTCTGAATAATTTTCGCCCGTCAAATGCTTTACCTACTTCCTTCAGTTCAAGCACACGATGCCCTTTTTTCTTTTTTCCCTTCACATCGAACTCGACGGCAAGCTCAACTTCCGGCCTCTCAATCCTTTCCTTCTCGAGCTCGGCCTCAAGCCGCGTCCGCTTCGAACGGATCTGAACGTCCTTCTTCTTCGCCTTCATCCGCCAATATTCTTTCGCACCTCCCTTTTTCGTGGATTCCCTATGCGCTTTCTCCGACCACTCTCCAAGCTGCGCAATCTGCCCTTCCACCATAGCAATTTTCCGTTGTTGTTGAATGAAATGCTTCTCCTGTATTGCCCGTTGCATTTCCTTCTGATCACGATACGCTGAATAATTCCCTTCATACACTGTCAGTTTTCCATGCTCAATTTCAAACACGACATTCGCAGTCTTGTCTATAAAATGCCTGTCATGCGATACGATCATATAGGTCGCATCCCCTTCATTGATGACCCTCACCAATTCATCCAGGCTTTGCGAATCCAAATGATTTGTCGGCTCATCCAATAAAACAAGATCGCTTTTTTCGGCAAGTGCCGTGGAAAGCCGCATCTTCATTCGTTCACCGCCACTGGCAGAAGAATAATTTGCCTGCTTTGGCACATTCCATTTCGAGCGATATAAAGCTGCTTCCGACAGCCCCCAATCCACATCTCCCTCATCCGCTTGTTCTTGCCTAAAGTAAGTAATGTTCGGCCTTTTCCCTATCCAATCAACCCCACCTGCTGTCGGCATCAATTCCCCCGCAAACAACGACAGCAGTGTCGACTTCCCTGCTCCATTCGCTCCAACGACCGCAATGCATGCACCTTCAGGCAGTTCCGCAGATACTTTATCCAAAATGACTGTCTCACCGATCGAATATAACAAACTTCGAATTTTACCTAATAACATAATAGTTCCTCCCCATTCTGGAGGGAATAAAAAAACCCTCCGCGTAATAACGGAAGGATCAGTGGTACTATCCAATTTCAACATACCTCAAAAAGCCCCTTACGTTAGGGGGATACAAAACCGTACATTTAAGGAGTTGACATAAAAATGGACAGACTAATCCTGTTTTCCGTTTGAATCAAACATTCAATTTCGCGGAAATCCAAGATTAATTGATCATCGTCCACCCTCAGCCCTTTCCTCTCAGTTACAAATATTATACTATTTCGACCTCGTCTTTGCCAAAAAAAGTGCAGATATTTTCCTACCAGTCATTAATGAAACAGGAACGATAACGATAAGAACAATAATTACAAAGATGACATCCATAGCTGTTGTCGAAGGAAAGAATTGATTAAAAATCCATTGAAATGCTTTGAAATAAATCCAAAATGCCACCATCGAAAAAATAATCGATAACCCATACATCCTTTTAACCGTGCTCAATCCCCATTCCCCCTAAATTAAAACATCATGCTTCCAAACCCGTTCCACAAGTGTTTCAGCACCCCTTACCTGAACACGATAAACATCCGGATTCGTCAGTGCCTGCCATTCCTGAAATCCGATCCGCCCGTCAAAGCTTTTCAACAGCAGCGCCATTAGATTCCCATGCGTCACCAATACGACCTTCGAATCAGCAGGCAACTCATCGACCACTTTCCGAGCACGTTCCATCGCCTCTTGCGTAGACTCCCCACCCTCAAATTTCAAATTGACATCCAAGAATGTTTCCTCTAATTTCACCAACCAATCGTCAAGATTACGTGAGCACAACTTCCGCTCCGCGAGCCGACTATCTTCTTCATAATAAAATCCTTTCGACTCCGCTATCGGCTCGGCGGTCATCCTCGCTCGAACGAACGGACTTGTTATAATTCGGTCCACATCGATTCCCTCGAAAAATGCCGCCAACTTTTCAGCCTGCATAATTCCTTCAGCAGTCAAATCCGCATGGGGCTCCTGTCCCTCAGCGGAACAATGCCGAACAATATAATCGTCTTTTCCATTCTCCCCACCTCCAATCCTATTTTTCCCCCACTCAATTAAAAGAAACATTTTGATAGTTATAACAATAATAGCATGAAAACTTTACTTGGTGGAATCCTAATTAAACCGTAGGAGGTGGAGATTATGAATGAATCGAAAAAGTTTACAGAAGCAGGAACGGATATAGAAGAAGTGAAGCACCAGAACGCCAACTCCGGACTGAGCTATAATGAGATTATGGCAATCATCGCCCATACAGGCGGTAAAGGGACGGCCCAGTATAGCGACACGGATCCTGAAGAGGTGAAGAAGCAGATTCATCGGGATGTCGATTAAAATTAAAAAGGCAGGTTCCCAGCCACATGGGAACCTGCTTTTCATTTCAAATAACGGCCAAGAAAATTATTGACCTTCACTTTATACGTTTCTCCAGAAAGTGCATACGCTTCGCCGTGATTCGCATTTGGCACGAGGAAGATTTCAGCATCGCTTGAAGTCTCTTCGTACAATTCCTCTGCCATCTCAGTCGGGACGAATGTATCGCTCATTCCGTGGATGTAGAAAATCGGGACGGACGCCTTCTTTACTTCTTTCAATGCGCTTGCCTCTCTGAATGAATAACCAGCACGGACTTTCGTTAATGCGCTTGTGCCGTCCAATAATGGGAATGCAGGCAAGTGGAACATCCGATTCATTTGATAGGTGAAAAGCTGATAAACAGACTGATATGGACTATCAGCGATAATCGCTTTCACCTGATGCGGAAGTTCATTTTCGCCGCTCGCCATTAGTACAGTCGCGGCGCCCATCGATAGACCATGGTATGCAACTTCCGTCTTCGGTCCTAACTTTTGCACTAACATATTCGTCCAATCTATCAAGTCAAGACGATCATGCCAGCCGAATCCATAATAATTTCCTTCGCTTTTTCCATGCCCTCTCGCATCCGGCATGAAAATATTATAGTCTAACTCATTATGATAAAACTGACCGAAGAGCCCCATTTGCTTAGCGTGGCCTAAGTAACCATGCGTCAAAACGACAAGCTTATTCGTTGGTTTGGCTGCGGGTAAATAGTAGCCTGTTAGCTGTAATCCATCACGTGAAGTCAGATGGAGAGGCTCAAACTTCTGCCCTTTCACCCACTGTAACCAATCGCCGTTCAGATAAAGATCCATAGACTTTTCCGACACTTCCAAATCAGCATTATTCTGCAAGAACTCTTTAGGCCCTCGCTTGATTGCCAATTCGTAGAAAAAGAAACTGCCAGAAATTTGTATCACCAGGAAGACGGTTGCAAAAATAACCAATAATTTCTTCCAATTTATTTTAATCATGCTCATTTCCTTTACTTTTTTATCTATTTGTGTTGATAGCTCTTATTATATAGGAAAATAAAATAAGTTTATAGATGGAAAATGAAAGTTTATTAAAAAAATAAGGATTTAATTGACGGTGGGGACGGGGAATTGCGTTATCACCGACTTTCGGGGGTTTATCACCGACTTAAGCGACTTTATCACCGACTCGGCAGAATTTCCCCATTTCCGACAGATTTACGGCCAATTTCGTATAGTCTGCGGATAGCTACAAACACTGATTCCACAAGCTATAATTATGATTGCTACCAACACTTTATTAATACAACGACGTTGGTCCGAAGGAAATAAAAAACCACAACCGATTGCAGGGGGATGCAATCAATCGTGGTATTTTTATTATTGGTCTTTTTCTTGTTTTTTATTCCCTGTTTCTTTTGCAGCTTTGTCTGCACTCTTAAATTCTTTTGCATACAACACTTCTTGCGTTGAGGTGAGGCCATAGTTTCTTTCGGTCAGCCTTTCATGGGGCTCTTTCTTTTGATTCATAGATAAATGCTCCTTTCGTCTATCTACAAATCAGTTTTCCCACTTGGCTGTAATTTATCCGGTTGTCAGTTACTGCGCTGTATACCCGCCATCCATTACAACCGCTTGACCCGTTACACCTTTCGCTTTATCACTCGCAAGAAATACGGCATAGTCCGCAATTTCCTGGACGGATAGCAACCGTTTTTGGGGAACGAGTGGATAAATAACCTCTTCGAAAACTTTCTCTAACGGTACGTTTCGCGTTTTCGCAAGATCAGCAAGCTGCTTTTGGACGAGCGGCGTATCGACGTAACCCGGACATAATGCATTGACCGTAATCCCAAATGGAGCCGCCTCAAGCGCAGAAACTTTCGTCAATCCGATGACGCCATGCTTCGCACTGTTGTATGCGGCTTTCCCGGAAAATCCGACCAATCCGTTGATGGATGCCATATTGATGATCCGCCCGAATTGCTGTTCTTTCATGAGAGGAAGAGCCTTTTTCGTTGCAATGAAAGGCGCAGTAAGCATCACTTTGACAAGGAGCTCGAATTCTTCCGTCGGGAAATCCTCGAGTGGAGAGACATACTGCAAACCTGCATTATTCACCAATATATCAATGCGGCCAAACGTTTTAACTGTCTCATCAAAACTTTTCTCAATATCCTCTTCCCTCGTCACGTCACAGGCGACCGCCAATGCTTCAAAACCCTGCGATACTAGTTGCCCAACTGCTGTATCCGCCGCCTCTTTATTCAAATCGCTAATGACGACTTTAGCCCCTTCTTTTGCAAACTCCTGCGCAATCCCCAACCCAATTCCGCTTGCTGCCCCTGTTATGAGTGCTACTTTCCCTTTCATCATTCAAACGCCCCCTTTTTATCTTATTTTACAGGAATTTCAATCACTTCACCAACTGGTTTCATATGATGCATTCCCTTAATCCCCATATATTCAGGCAACCTATCTCCAGAAAACAGTAATGTCCGAACCTTTACAATCCGTCCATCTTCAAGCTCCTCATAATCTTGCCTGACAGTTGTCTTTAGGGGGAAAGAATAACCTTTACCGCCCACGGTTACGCCGTCTAACATGACATCTTCAGCGGTAGCAATTCTGACTTCGACCCCATCTTCCGTAACCGATACATCCCTCACCCAGATCTCTTTCTTCTTGACAAGGTAAGGATTCCCATCTATCGGAAAAAGCGGAATTTCCTCATTAACGGTCGTATAGCCGACAATTTCATTAATCACCAACTCCAGGGAGTCCAGCTTCTTTGGTAAAGAATCGAAGTTGAATTCAATGTCTGTATCGTATAATAAGGAACCGATTCCTTCGTGGCTCTACGGGAAGTCTTCGCAGTTCTATGGGAACTCCACGGTATTCTACGGGAACTCTTCGCGGGTCTATGGGAACTCCATGACATTCTACGGGAACTCTTCGCGGGTCTATGGGAACTCCATGACATTCTACGGGAACTCTTCGCGGTTCTATGGGAACTCCATGACATTCTACGGGAACTCTTCGCGGTTCTATGGGAAGTCACCACATTCTACGGGAAGTCCACCCGCCCTTCTCATTCCCCCAATAGAAAAAACCACGATTTCTCGTGGTTTTTCCATTTAGATTTCAATAATGAACGGCAAAATCATCGGCCGTTTTTTCGTGCGAGCAAAAAGGAGTTTTTCGACGGATTTTCGGATAGTATGCTTCAGATCATTCTTTCTTCCTCTGCTCAGTTGCTCCGTTTCCGTATTTTCGACAATCGTAACGACCAACTCATTTAATTCCCTAAACAGCTCTTCCGCTTCGCGCTCATAAATGAATCCACGCGAAACCGTGTCGGGCTTCATGATTAATTTGCCATCGGATTTACTCATCGTAATGACGATAAGAAGCATCCCTTCCTCCGCAAGAAGCTTTCGGTCACGCAATATGATTTTACCTACTTCACCAACGCCGAGCCCATCAACGAAAACGTGGCCGGCTTGGACACTCCTTGTTTGTCGCGCTACAGACTGCTGGATATCGACGACATCACCATTGTTTATGATGAAAATGTTTTCTCCTTCAACACCGACAGATTCCGCCAAGATTCGATGCTGTTGCAACATCCGATACTCACCATGGATGGGGATGAAGTATTTCGGTTTCATCAATGTAAGCATCAGTTTTAATTCTTCCTGAAAACCGTGCCCGGAAACGTGCATACCCGATGCGCTACCTGACCCATAGATCACTTTCGCTCCAAGTAAATATAAATTATCCACTATGCGGGATACACTTTTTTCATTCCCAGGAATCGGGCTCGATGCAAGGATAACCGTATCCCCCGGCAAAATGGAAACTTGGCGATAGGTTCCCGTCGATAATCGGGAAAGTGCCGCCATCGGTTCGCCTTGGCTCCCCGTGCAAATGACCACGACCTGCTCAGGATCCATGCCATTGATCTGATTCGCCTCAATTAGCATGCCTTCAGGGAGGGTCAAATAGCCTAACTCCTCAGCAACGGAGAAGACATTCACCATACTTCTCCCAAGCAGCCCGATTTTCCGGTTCGTCTTTATGGCAGCGTCAATGATTTGCTGGAGCCGGTGGACGTTTGAAGCGAATGTCGAGATGAAAATCTTTTGATCCGCCCTCCTGAACGCTTCCTCAATATGCTCCCCGACAATCCGTTCCGACAATGAAAAGCCTGTGCGTTCGGCATTCGTACTTTCGGACAAAAGTAGCAAAACACCATTCTTCCCGATTTCGGCCATCTTATGAAGATCCGCATAATCTCCACCAACAGGCGTCAGGTCAAACTTAAAATCACCCGTATGCACAACTGTACCTTCCGGGGTTTCAAAGACAATCCCCAAACAATCGGGGATACTATGACTTGTTTTGAAGAAGGAAACTGTGATTTCACCGAATTCATATGTGGATTCGTTGTCCACTAAAACCCGTTCCGTATCCCTCAGCAGCCCATGTTCCCTTAATTTCAGCTCAATCAAGCCAAGTGTTAGCCTTGTTGCGTATACCGGCATATTTAATTGTTTCAATAAATATGGAATCCCGCCGATATGATCCTCATGGCCATGCGTTACAAGCAATGCACGAATTCTATCCTTATTTTCCTGTAAATACGATATATCCTGAATGATCAAATCCACGCCTAACAAACTTTCGTCAGGGAACTTCGAACCGCAATCAATGACTAAAAGATCTTCTCCATACTCAAGCACGTACATATTTTTCCCGATTTCATTGATACCACCTAAAGCGAAAACCGATAAATTTTTAGTCGTACTCAACGTCAAGTCCTCCATTCTTCTACAATTGCAGAAAAGCCCCTTCAAAGAAGAGGCTTTTAGAACTCCGAAAGTAGGACTCGAACCTACGACCAATCGGTTAACAGCCGATTGCTCTACCACTGAGCTATTTCGGAATAAATGATTACGACCTTATAGTAACCAATGAAAAAAAATATATTCATCCTATCAAATTTTCGTAATCGTCAATTTATTAATTGATTTGAGCGAAATTAGGAACAACTGTCATGGTTGTCCAGTTAATAATCGAGTATAGTAAGAACAGGTGATGATATGAAAACAATTTTATATATGAACAATGAAAAATTTATTGCAGGAACGACTTTGAGAGATGTATCGGCTCCGGAGTTAAACAATATGGCGTTTCACGCTTGCATTGAACCCGAATCAGTTTTGGAGAATCGGAGGCATTTGGCGGTTTCACTGGGCTGCGAACCGCAAAACCTTGTCTGCGCAAGTCAAACGCATAGTGCGAATTTCCACAAGGTGACCGTTTCCGACAAAGGACGAGGCGCTGAAGTTGGAGCCACTGCCATTCCAAATACGGATGCGCTTTATACGCTCGAGCCAACTATTGTACTTTGCAGTTTCACCGCGGATTGTGTTCCCGTGATTTTTTGGAATGAAGTGAATGGCCTTGTCGGCGTAATTCACTCGGGTTGGCAAGGCACCGTCAAGGAGATTACATTAAAGCTATTTGAGCATTTGAAAACTGTAGAAGAATGCAAGCCTAATGATTTCCACGTACAAATCGGCATGGCGTTGAGCCAGGAGAAATTCGAAGTGGATGAGGATGTCTACTTGAAGTTCAAAGCGCTTGGCTACGCGGATGAATTCATGTATTTCAAAAGCGAGACAAGGAAATACCATATCGACAATCAGAAAACTGTTAAGAAACAGTTGTTGCTTGCTGGCGTTCCGGAAGATCGGATTGCGTTAGACCGGACATGCACCTTTTTAAGCGACGATGGATTTTCGTACCGCCAAGATAAGAAGGCGGGAAGGCATTTGAGTTTTATTATGCGGAAAAATTAATTAAAAAACCCGGTTCATTCGACAGAACCGGGTTTTCCCTTATTACAACGGAAGCAATGCCACTGTATCCTTCTGTTTCAATCCCTCTATCATATCAAGCCATTGCTGCGGCTTATTCGAAAGTACGGAATAATAATCGGACAAGAACTCGACAATCCAATATGACGGGATTTCAGTAAGTTGCTCGTCCATCGGCATGAAGCAGAAGTCTAACCCTTCCACCGCTTCCCCGTCATTTTTCCACGATGGATGAACGTATGAGAAATCAAGGCGCTTGTACCCGAGATGAGAAAGCACTTCCCTTCTCACATACGGATTCATCGCCATCACGCCGCCGAAAGCAAAGTCTTCACGCTCATAAGGATTGTAAATTTCCGCGAACATGCCGAAAAGAGTCTTGCCATTTTCCTGTGCCAAACGATGCAAATCCTCTTCACGCTTCTTTGCCAAGAATCGGCCGATACCAAGTCCAGACTGCCCGATGATCGTGAAATCAGTCATCGCGATGTTCCAGTCCGGATAATAGCGGTATTCCGTCGACCCTACGACTTCCCCTTCATGCACCGCAACAAAGACGCGAATGCTTGGATCTTCAAGCGGCTCCTTCCACAATTCAAACTCCAACACTTCTTCAGGAGGGAAAATCTCCCCTAACAATGTGTGCATCTTCGCAAAAAGCGGATCCTCAATATTATTCACGCGAATATATTCCATCTCGTTATCCCCCTATCAATCAGTACGGAACGGATTCTTCCATTCCATTAAAAGCGCATAGTTATGCGACTCTTCGTCTTCCAAATAGTTTTCGATCAGCGTGACGGGCATCCGTCCACAACGAAGCAAAAATGTAACGACCGGGTCCTTCAAAGTACCTTGGACAACTTTCTCTACGTACTGTTCGGCGGACATTTCACCCGCAACTTTCCCGTAACCGGGTATCCGGCCTCCACCTAACACCCGCTTCACATCAAGCTTTACCGCAAGTTGGTAATTCGCCTGCATCATCAACTTGCCTAATCCAGCCTTCCGAAACGCCGGGCTGTTGCAAATATCGACAATGTATAGCGTATTTCCATCAGGCTTATGAGTTCGGATATAGCCATTATCCGTTACGTCTTCCCATTTATGCTCCGGTTCTTTGGAATCGAAATCCACACGCAAACCCGTCATTGACCCGATAATGCGACCTTTGTATTCCACGCAAATAGCGCCTTCCGGAAAAAGGCGTACATGATTTTCAAGCTGTTCTTCATTCCACCATAGCTCCTCCGGAAATGGCGGCGGAAAACATTCGGCCTGCAATGAAATCATAGCTTCAAAATCATCGCGAGTGTAGTTCCGGACAACAACAGGAATGAATGCCCCCTCGTAAGGGACCATCACCTCACTGCGATATACCACTGCTCTCGCTCCCGACTGGTTTTTCGCCCCAATCCGTATACAAATCCGTTCTGCGATCACGCCACGTTGTCACTGAGCCTTTCTCGCGAACTTCATACAACAAATTCAAATCCAGATCAGCCGTAACAAGCATGTCATTATTCAACTCACCTTCCGCAGCCAATCCTTTCGGTGGGAACGGAATGTCATTCGGTGTAATGATTGCCGCTTGCCCAAAATTGGCGCGCATGAAATCGACCGTTTGGAGCGAACCGACAGTGCCAGTCAGCACGACATATACTTGGTTTTCGATGGCGCGGGCATGGCTTGTATACCTGACGCGATGAAACCCATGACGGTCATCCGTGCAGGACGGACAGAAAATGACATCCGCACCTGCAGCCTTCACCATCCGGACGATTTCAGGGAATTCAATATCATAGCACGTCAAAATGGCAATCCTGCCTTTTTCAGTATCGAACACTTTCAACTCATCGCCGGCAGCCATATTCCAGCCTTCTATTTCAAAAGGGGTGATATGCAACTTCGCCTGTTCCTCCACTGTGCCGTCGGGGAAGAATAAATGCGCGACATTATAAAGGCGCCCCTCACGCTCCAATACATGAGTGCCGCCGATAATATGCATCTTCGTTTCTTTTGCGAGTCTTGTAAAAAGCTCAATATATTGGCTTGTAAAACCTGGCAGTGCTTCAATTGGTAAAGCCTTGCCGTTTTCATCACCAATGGAAAGCAGCTGTGTCGTGAAGAATTCCGGGAATAAAACAAACTCAGCATCATACTCTTGAGCATTGCGAATATAGTGCTCACATTGCATCGCAAACTCGTCAAATGACGAAATCGAATGTAGATGATATTGCACAGCGGAAACACGAAGTTTCATTGGATCAACCCCCTATTTACACATAGTTAGCAACATCATAATACATGTATGGCGTAAAGTCATTCATTATTTTAATAGTCTGGAATTATTAGAGGATTACTAATCAAGTAAAAAGCAGTGACTAACATAAAAAAAGATGCCTTCCAAATGGAAAGCATCCTATTTATTCAAGGTTTTTGCTGTCTTTTTACTTCACTTCGTGCCTCTTCCTTAATCGACTCCATTTGCGCCTCCGCCTTTTTAGCAGCGTCGTTCGCTAAAGCGGATGAATCTTTCGCTTGGTTATTTTGTTTGTCGTCTCTATCGCCTGCATAACTTTTCATGTTGATCACTCCTTTTGTTGATACATATAGTATTCCCAAAATAGAGGTCATCCAAAACTTATGTCAGTTACCCATTCAGTTTTAGATGTATAAATGTTGTCAAATCCCGACTATCATAGTAAGTTTCAACTAATGGATTCCGGAAAAGGAGCGATTCAATGGATGAAAGAGTAAAAGCAATTGCAGATAAAGCGCAGAATGAGTTTGGCCTTGAACGGTATCGTCTTGAAAGGTATACGTTTCATGAAAATCGGAAAAGTCCCGGTTTTATTTTGAATATGGAATGGTTTCCTATCGACTTTGACGGACCAGTTGAAGAGGATATGAATCCGGATGGAACGGCGAGCATTGATTACGATATCCAAAGTGAACGCTTCACAAGTGCGATTTTCACAATGGGTAGATCCTATTCAACCGCCCACCCTTTCAAGGTGAAAACGATTGAAGAAGCTGCCGCTTGGTTGGAGAAAATAACTAATTTGGCATACAAACAGGATTTTTTTGCGGAACAAGCAAGTGAAAACGGGTTCCGGTTCATAGCAAGAAAGGACAATGTTAGACTTTCACCTAATCTCCAATTGAACGTTGAGTTTGATGACGATGGAAGATTACTTCTTTTTTCCACATATGGCGAAGCACCAAATTGGGGGCTTATAGAAAAACAGGAATTTAATTTAACACTTGAAGAAATTGAGCCGATTGTCAAAAAACATCTCACCCTCGTCAAATTCCCTTCTGAATCGGAGGAAAGGTTTGTCCATGTTTATGCAATTGATGAAGTTTACGTGACAGCGGACGGAAAACGAACCATTCCATTTTTGTTGGATGATCTAACGACAGTAGAAATGGATCATTTGATGGAATGGGATGAACCGTTGGAAGGCAAGATTGAGAGACAATCCTTTAATGTCACAAAAGAAGTGAGTGCTGATGAAGCTTTCAATTCGCATACTGTGGAAGATATCGTTTTAACCGATGAAATGATTGATGCGTGTGTCAAACTTGTCCATGGTGCATTACGGATGGAGTATCCCGCCGACAGTGGAAAGTGGACTTTGAGGGAACTTCGCCCAACACAGACACATATCGAAGCTTTCTGTTATGCAGACAATCCCGACAATTTTATTTTCCGTCCGAAAATGGTGCTGATTATCGACAAGGATGCGGCGACCGTCATTAATTTGATTGACAATAAAGGGATGTTCGACATATTCAATTCATTCACCCCGGCACCGGAACCAAAAGTCGACCACGAAACGGCTTTTGAAAAGATGGTTCCTTACATTACATTGGATCCCGTCTATGTCTACGACAAAGAGCTTAAGAAATACGTACTCTGTGGATTAATCGATTCCGACTTGGCGGTAGACGCTGTAACCGGAGAAATTATAGCACTTCAGGATCTTTAAATAATAAAACAAAAACAGCCAATTACGCGGCTGTTTTTTTCATCTCATCAACGCATAATAAAGAACATAAAGCCAACTAAGAATCCCATGGAATATAGCCCATAGTATCGATTTATGGACACTCCAGGAAATTACAACTGCCAAGCAAGTTCCAAGTCCAATACCGCGCTCCACCATTTTTTTCTCCACATTTCATCCCCCCTATTTCAGTATAAGCAGAACCGATCCGTGTCATGAACCGAAATTCTTAACTTAATTTATTCAGACTTGAAGCTTACATCTAATGCGAAAGGGTAAACTGAACTAAAAAAAGGATGAGCCATTGATGAATTATGAATGTGCGATTATTGGAGGTGGGCCAGCCGGACTGAATGCGGCGCTTGTACTTGGAAGGTCAAGGCGAAAAGTGCTGCTTTTTGATAATAATCAACCGAGGAACCGGGCGTCACGAATGGCCCATGGATTCATCACGCGCGATGGCATCCCCCCAGCCGAACTCAGACGCTTAGCCCATTCTGAACTTACCAATTATCCTTCCGTGGATATTAAATGCGAAAAGGTCCTTTCTATCAGACGGCTCGATAAAACACTTTTTGAACTAAAAACCGATAAAGATGTCTTTCATTGCACCAAAATCATCTTGGCAACAGGATTAAAGGACGAACAGCCTAACATCCCTACTATCGAAAAGTTCTACGGGACGAGCATTTTCAGCTGCCCCTATTGCGATGGATGGGAGTTGCGCGATCGACCACTTGCCGTCATTGCGGATAAAAATGTGTTTAAGCTTGCGAAGGAAGTGTACATATGGAGCCGGGATTTGGCTGTTTTCACAAATGGTGAAGGCCGGCTTGAGTTAGAAGAACGTGATCAATTGCTCGCCAAGGGAATTCATGTATATGAAGATATTATTTCCGGACTCGAAGGCGAAAACGGACAGCTTCGAAGCGTTCGCCTCGAAGATGGCACACTTATCGATCGAGTCGGCGGATTCGTCACTCCTTTATGGAGCCACCCAAATAATTTTGCGGAAGAACTTGGCTGTGAGTTGAATGAATATGGCGGTATTAAGACAGATGAATATGGAAGGACAAATGTGTGGAATGTCTATGCCGCCGGGGACGCAGCGAACATTGTACCTTCCCAACTTATTATTGCGGCAGGTTCAGGCAGTGCGGCTGCGATTGGGGTAAATGGCGACTTGACGAATGAGTATTTTAGTAATTGATCAACACCACAGAAAAAGCGCTGCCCACTTCTCCGGACAAGCGCTTTTTCCACCTATTTCACTTTCACTTTCACTTTCACATCGCCAGTAATATAATTCGGGTAGTTCGTTAGTTCGAAGCGAAGCGGATTCGTATAATCCGTTGTTTCAAACGTCATATCCCAATGTCTGATTTCTTCTTCCATATACATACCAGTTGATGAAATATATATTTCCTTACCATCTGCATCTATGCCTGTCGAAAGGATGTCGTAAGAGTGATATTGATCCCCTCCTGCATCCGGCATAATAATATGCAATCCCGCTTTCGAAGCGCTTAAAATCTGCAACTTGCCATCTTTCGGACCATCTAGTATTTCGCCTTTTTCCGTGTCTACAAGTAATGTTGCTTCGTCTTTATCCAATGCTTGCAGTTTGTTGATTCGCAAGTAGAGCTTTTCAGGCTGCTCGAAGTAATTGCTTTGTAGAAAATAGGTTTCACTACCCATTGCCGTCACACCGTTCATGATGGATCCCCACACTTCGCCTTTTTCATCCTCTAATCGCATATCCTCGAATTGAAGGATTTTCTTCGTATTTGCTTCATCAAAAGCAACTTCCACTGCGACGCGGAGTGGGTAAATGGTGATTTCCTTAATCGTAAATTTTTGTGATTCAATCTCCACCTCTTCATTCAAAATAACAGTTTTACCAGGCTTCACATTCTCCTTTAACTCAAATGGCAATGAAAATGAAATCGGTTTCTCTTGGAATGTAACATCCATATCCAAAACAAAGGATTGATCCTTAAATTGCACTGGGCTTTCAAAATGGTACATAACTCGATTGGCTACTTCCTTAGGGTTATCATCAACATCTATGCCTCCATAAGAAATACCGCTTGGAGGAATCCCCTCTTCATGCTGTAAATCAACTTTCTGTATGGAAAGTGACTTTAACTTATCTTTTGATTTGAGTGTGTAATAGATGTTAATGCCCGTTTCATCCAAAATAGCGCCGTCTATCGTCAACGTCAGCCCATTTTTTGTTTGGGATGCATCGACTTTTTGGTAATAGTCATTTTTAAAAATGGCTTCAAGTCCTTTATCAAACTGAATCAAATCCACGAACTTTTCCATGCCCGGTATTGACGCCACCGCATTTGCAAATGCCGGTGACACGCGGATTGACGTGACGAATGTGGCAAATAGGATTGCCGCCGCATTTGACCGTACCTTCAGGTATACTCGAAAGTTCCGAAATTTCCTTTATTTTCACGTCTTGGAAGTATTTGAGATAAATCAATTGCTGTTCTTCTGGTTTCAATGTGGCAAGTGCTTCAGCCAATTCAAATTAGTACTCATCTTTCTTGCCAATTGTTTCGTCCACTTCTCCAGTCATGACATAGCGTTTGCCACGCTTTAACTGATCTTGGCAATAGTTCATCATTATGCGGATGAGCCAAGTCTTTACATATGCCGGTTCTCTGACAGTATGAATCTTTTTATATGCCCGATAGGTCACTTCCTGAAGTGCTTCCAATGCATCTTGATCATTTTTCAAGAAGGCGATTGCTGTGCGTAAAAGCGCTTCCTTATGAAATTGCATTAGCGAAAGGAATGCGTCGTCATCACCGCCAATCGCTTTTTCACTTAATTCTCTCTCGTTCATTTCCCCACCTCACTCGCCCTTCCTATACATTAGACAGCGGAAACCCGAAAAGGTTCATTATTCATCCAAAATCTTCATTCATAAATCCCTCCGCAACGGGAACAGTATATTGAAACCATTTTTCAAGCAAAGGAGGAAACTGATTTGAAAAGAATAGCTGTTGAACAACCGTATGAAGATGTCGCAGCAGCCCTTCAAGCTAAAGGGTATGAAACGAAGATGTTCAACACGGATGAGGATGTCAAAGGCTATGATATCGGTGTAGTCCGTGCGATTAACGAAGGAAATACACATGAATTCAATTTTCCTGTTGTCTCCATGAGAGGCATGTCCCTTGAAGATGCAGTGGAAGCCGTTGACCAGAAGGCAAGACTTATGGAGTAAAAAAGAATCCGTGGCGGTTGCCGCGGATTCTTCTTCTTTCTTCAAGTGCCGCAGAACGTCTGATAAGGAGTCGTCGATTTGGACGGTGCCGTGTATTCGGCTTGTTCTTCGGTGTGCGCGTATGGGTCAGCAAGCACATCCAATAAATTCTCCATCACACCGAAATCACCTTCAATCGCCGCATCCAATGCTTCTTCCACCCTGTGATTACGCGGAATTACGGATGGGTTATTTTCCATCATCAGTTTTTTCGATTCTTCTTCCGATTGGTGTTGCCTTGACAGTCTCCCTTGCCAACGGTCAAGCCATTCGTCAAATCCTGATGCTTTGCACATCGGCAACTCTTCAAGCGCATCGAGTGTCAGTGCACGGAATGTATTTGTATAGTCGGCACGATTATTTTTCATCAATTGCAAGAGATCCTTTGCAAGCTGGACGTCCTGTTCTTCCTCATTGAAAAAGCCAAGCTTGTTTCTCATTCCGGACAACCAATGTATATGGTAAAGCTTGCCGAATCGAGAAAGTTCCTGTTCCGCAATCCCGATTGCCTCTTCCTTATCATCATGCAATAGGGGCAAAAGTGTTTCCGCGAATCGGGCAAGATTCCATTCGGCAATGCCGGGTTGATTGCCGTAGGCGTAGCGGCCTTGCCTGTCAATCGAACTGAATACAGTTGCCGGATCGTACACATCCATGAACGCGCAAGGCCCGTAATCGATAGTTTCACCACTGATTGTCATATTATCCGTATTCATGACTCCGTGGATGAAACCGACAAGCTGCCATTTGGCAATCAACGACGCTTGGCGCTCAATAACCCTTCGAAGCAGCGAAGCATACGGATTTGCTTCAACTGACACTTCCGGGAAATGGCGCTCGATTGCGTAATCCGCAAGAGTTCGTAAATCCTCAGGAACTTGCCGCGCCGCCGCATATTGAAACGTTCCGACGCGCAGATGACTTGAAGCCACCCGAGTCAAAATAGCACCTTCAAGCAACTCTTCCCTTTGGATCATTTCACCAGTCACAGTGACTGATAGGCTACGGGTCGTCGGAATTTTCAGGGCGTGCATCGCCTCACTGATAATAAATTCGCGCAGCATCGGTCCAAGCGCCGCCCGACCATCGCCACCGCGGGAAAACGGCGTGATCCCCGATCCTTTCAGTTGAATATCCACCCTTTTTCCGGCAGGCGTAATATGCTCACCTAACAAAACGGCCCGTCCGTCCCCAAGCATTGTAAAGTGTCCGAACTGATGCCCTGCATAGGCTTGGGCAATCGGCTTTGCACCCTCAGGTATAAGGTTTCCTGCAAAAACATCCCTACCTTCTTCACCTTCCAAGGCCTCTTCGTTCAATCCAAGTTCAGCGGCTAAAGGGTAATTCAAAATCACCAATTCTGGTGATGGCGAGTGTTCGGGCAAAGTCTCCGCGTAAAACGTATTGGGTAGTCGGGTGTAGCTGTTGTCGAAATTCCATCCTACGAAATCTGATTTTGTCATGATTCCCACTTCCTTTTTAAGCTTCCTTATGAATAAGTATACCCCGCATTTGCAATATCAAAGAAATAAGTGAACGAAAAAATCCACCCAAACGAAAATTCCGTTCAAGGATGGACTGTCACTTCTATATTTTCTTCTTCTCCCGTTAAATCCAACGGGGTCTTCGACGTGTATTCTGATTTCTAAGAGTCTTATCAACATCTTCAGAACGGCGTGTATGGTTACTCACAAGTCCATTCCTACGGGGATCCTGCGACATGATTTCGTCCATCCCCGATGGATTTGCTTTACCCATCACCTTTCGAATCTCATCTTCAAAAAAGAGCGACATGCCCAAACCTCCTTTCCCGTTGTGTGGAAAAAGGAATCGTCAAAGCCCAAAAACTCTCTGCCTCCACGCATATCCTCCCTCGTCTTAATTTACGCTATTTCTTAGTCGAGATAGGAGTTAAGTGCACAATTGATAATAAAAAATTCATCGATACATTTTTCACATTTCCATCAAGACCGTCACAATAATACCCACAAGTATTCCAACAAATATGGTAGCCCCAAATAATAACACCCGCTTCAATCCCTCACCCTTTCGCCATGTCTTTTATCCAATGTATTAAAAAGTCCGGCCAAACATGTATCCAAGCTCTATCTCAGCCCTTGGACTTACTGTAAAATCAATCATGCGACTGGTAGATATTTCATAAATATAAGCTAAAATTAAAGAAAAGGGACAAAGGGGAGAAAATTTGTGAATAAACTATTATGGATTGCCCTAACGGCGGGATTACTTGTCATTCTCGGCATATACGGATATAACAAATGGACGGCGAGTGCTGCGGGTGACGAGATTTCGATTCCAAAAGACAGTGCGGAATCTCTAAAAGTGGATATTGACTTCGGGGTAGGCAACCTGCTCATCCATGGCGGTTCTTCAGATTGGGTCAGTGGAGAGTTTACGTATAATCATAAAAAGCTTGAACCCAAAGTGAGCTATAAAAACCGAAAGAATGTAGGTCATGTAGCAGTTAAGCAAGGTTCATACACAATGTTCGGCTTCAATAAACGGAAATCCACTAAAAACGATTGGGATCTCCAACTGAATAATGATATTCCGATTGACTTGAATGTCGACATGGGCGTTTCGGATTCCACTCTAAATTTGAAAGGCATCCAACTTAACAGCCTTGTAATTGATAGTGGCGTCAGTAATTCCACCATCGACCTTAGCGGTGATTGGAAAAAAGGCTTTCGTGCCAATGTAGATTTGGGTGTTGGAGATGTGACATTCATCCTCCCGAAAGATACGGGTGTCCGACTAACAGTTAGTAAGGGGCTTGGTACATTGGGTATGAAAGACCTTATCAAACAAAGCGATGGAACTTATGTAAATGAAGCTTACGGGAAGTCGGACGTCGTCATCGATATTTCCGTGAATTTCGGTGTTGGGGATGTCGAATTCAAAATTGCAGACTGAATAAAACAGCGTCTACGGAAATTTACGTAGACGCTGTTTTCATTAGTACAACAAAATGTTATAAGATATATGTAGAAAGAAAAAAGGAGAGTGCTTTAATGAAAACGATTGGAAAAATAAATACCAATTATATCTATTCCGCAAATGACACCGTCCCACGCGAATTTCCGAAGTATACAACGCAACTTATGAATCTGGCGAATAGCAATGGGCAAGGGACCCGTCCAAGCGTTGTTGGACCGATGGCAACCTATTTCCAAGAGTTTTTGGAAGAAGTGCCGGCACCTTCTATTGAAGATTGGGAAGAGTGGTATACGACTCGTGAACCGGAGGCAAAAGAACGCGCGAAAGCAAGGATTCTTCCTCAAATCGAACGGTTAAAAGAGGCAATTCAGTTAATCGATGATTCCTTAGTCGATACATGGTTGGATGATTTATTGATAGATAAGACGTACAACGGCCTCTATGTACAAAAAGCAATCATCCAAAAGGTCAGTGAACATTTCAATGTCCCTTATGCGGTTTCCTCTGCAGCAGACGAAAGCAAAGGAATTGATGGATATATTGGAGGAACGCCGATTTCCATTAAACCTGACACATACGAGAACTTGACAAAGTTAAAAGAGCAGATCGACGTTCCAATTGTTACGTATAAGGTGAATAAAAGCAGTAGAAACATTGAAGTATTTATTCCTTTGGATTTAGATCCTCATAAGTGACTGTAACAAATTCATCTTCAAGGTAAATATCATTAATGAGCGATAATTTAATATTCACTTCTTGGCGTGTTTTCACTTTTGTATTTAGATGATCATTTTCATACCATTTATCCTTACCAAGCTCTAATTGCTGTTCGATAAATTCTGAGTGCCGTTGGAATCGTTTAACAACAATGTCATTCAGCTGATTCTTGAGCAGCAATGCATTACCTTTAACCGTTTCAGCAAGGAGTGGATCAATTTCTACTCCATAGCTGTTACGCTCCGTACACATTGCAGCAAACATGGATGTACCAGTTCCGACAAATGGGTCAAGAATCGTGTCGCCTTTCATCGAATACATGTTTATGAGGCGATAAGCAAGTTCGAATGGATAGGCGGCACTTCTTTCGCGCCCACTTGCGATGTTTTTAAACTTTTGAGATTTCCCCTGGAACTCCCATAAATCGGAGAACCATTGGTTTCGTTCCTCCCAAAAAAATGCACTTTCCTGCCGAATAGCTTTTTCATTATTTTTAAATACACGTTTTCCGCCTTTACGGAAAATCAGTATATATTCATGTTCGTAAGTAACATAAGCACCGGAAGGCAGCATACCTGAACCCATGAATTTGTTTGGAGCATTTGTAGTCTTTCTCCAAATGATATCTGGCAATACGGAGTATCCCATGGAAACGAATTTCTCTATAATTTTCGAGTGGTTGGAGTACATTTGGAAATGTCCATCAATTGTCCTCGTTGCATCCCCGATATTAATACAAACGAAGCCATGATTCGCTACTTTTTTATCTACTTCTTCCCAAATATCGTTTAAAACGTCATGCATGAGATTGAATGCTTTATATGGATCAGTCATTAAATGCTCTTCGATTTCCGGTTTTTGCTTCATGAATATTTCATCCCACATCTCGATCATCGGATATGGAGGGGATGTTATAACCAATGAAACAGACCCATCAGGTATTTCTTGTAAGTTGGCAGCATCTTTGTTTAAAATACAATGCTTTGTCTTGTTCATTTGTATATCATCCTATTCTAAGTAATATCGCTTCCCATTATACCGAAAATGCGTTCGCACTGCAATAGCACGTATGGGGACTTATCCTATGAATAGGTAGAAGGGGAAAAAGGATACTTTTTATGGAGATAAATTACAGGACTTTAAACATCCGGCGAGTTGAAGAATCCGTATGGTTTAGGTATACTAAAGGTAGCTAACGTATATAGTAAAAAAGACCGTACGATGCTGCAACATTGAACGGTCAATAATAGCAATAGGTCCCTCAGGGGATCGGCAGTTATTAGTGGAAAATAATCCATCCTAAATGAGCCTCTAACTCAAGGATGGATTATTTTTTTTGGTTTGATGACAATAAAGCTACGATTAACGCTGCGAATGTAAAGATGAGCATTAGTGTTTCGAATACTGTCATACCCGACCACCTCCCTTCACGGGAAATGGCCGATCATCCTTGGGGCGCCTATTGTTTTTCTATTTTACCACACATATGTTCGCTTTCAAAGCTTTATAACCGAACAATTTGGACAACCCGACATTTGATTAAACCGGAATCCCCTTTACTCGAACATCTTCCGCCATTCGAATATAAAAAGCTTGTTTTGTCTATTGAGACAAAACAAGCTTTTTCAAATTCTATACCGTTAACCGGCACTTGTACCAATTGCTGGATCCAAACGTCTATTTTCGACATCTTTTTTGATTGTCGGAATGAGGAGACGATCGATGCCAAAGTAAGCCGCACTTTTCGCCATGAGTAAAAGAAGTACGGTGACGAACAACAAAGTAGGATTTACACTAATTGTTCCTGCCCAAAGAAAATTCAAATTCATAAAGCCGCCAGCTACCAAAGCCGGTATCGTTAATGCACCTAAAATGAGGCCCAATCCAATAAGTAATTCTCCCCATGCAACAAGGAAGCTAAATAGTCCAGAGTTCGGAAGGGCTACAGTTTCAAGAAACGAAGCATACCATCCTTGTACAACTGCATTTTCTCCTTGCGATTTCGCGATGGCTCCCTGTATAAATCCACTTGCATCAAACCCTGTCGATACTTTTCCAAAACCAGCTTTCAACCACTGAACACCTAACCAAACGCGTAATACCGTGAGCAATGCAGCAACTATTTTATTCTCAAAAATTTGCTTCATGTCAATTCCTCCTATGTGATGTTTTATTGGGTTATAACCTTTTGTTACTCCTACTATAACGCGGAAGAATAGGGCTAACAACTCATTTGTGAATGTTTTCACAAAGTAGACACGAAGCTTTGTCATGTTTGTGAATATCTTCACAAAGTCATTCATTTCATTCAAAAGTGCTTACTGGCGGGCAGGTGTTCATACCAACACAAAAAACCGAATGAGTGATGGATTCAGCTCATTCGGATGAAAATTTTTCTTTGGCTTTCGGCCCGCCGTCTAACTGTCTACGCTTAATGATGAAGGTTACCCCTCATCCTCCAAGACCCGCTACGGGCGAATGGCTAATTCTTACCTGGCGGGAATCCCACCCGCTATATGCTGCAACCTTGCTCGGCCGCTCAACCTGGCACCTTCACTCAATTAAAACGGAATCCCCTTAACCCGAACATCTTCCGCCATACGAATATAATTTTTTAAATACTCCGCAGCATCAGGATGCTCGTACACCTCTTCAGGCTTCATCCAATACAAAGCCGCCATCTCATCAGCACTTACCGGATACGGTTCACCACTGAATTCTTCGCATAAGAAAATGACATTTACCACCGGCTCCCACTGATCCGTCACGAAGCTTGTACTATGCACATAACGTGGTCGCCCTTCAATGACAATACCGACTTCCTCCTCGACTTCACGTGCAATTGTGCGCTCTAAAATGTCTGATGAAGCCCCTTCAAGCTCAACTTTTCCTCCAATTAGTGCTAATCCGCTTGGGGCGTGGTCTTCCTTTTCACTGCGTTTACAGATTAGGTAATGGTTGTTTTTGTAGATGGCTGCTTCTGTGTTGATGATGAACATGTTTAATCGCTCCCACTTTACTGAGTATTTTAGTATTTCTATTCCTCATAACCGAGTGGACAATCCCCTTTAAATTATGCTTTAAACCTTAAACCGGTCTACCTTATTATCCCGGCAACCCAAATGAAAATGCCAGGTATTTGCAAATTGAGAGCAAGGTACCTGGCAAATGGTATTAAACTTAAAACGGTACAGCAGATAATTCCTGTGATATATATGTTAATAAATCTATATCATATTCGTTATAATTGTTACGAAGTTTCCCACCATCCCAATGCGATCGAAAAACTTTCTCAACGACTATTGAAGCACCGCCTTGGGCATATTGTTCCAACCGACGGCGTGCTTTATTTGTAAATTCCTTATCTATAAAACCCTCCATGTTCCTTCCCAAATCAGGATCATTTAGGATAATCGAATAAGCAATACTTCGTTGATCATGGGTTAGGTAGTTTGATCTGAACTCTCTTCCCCTGCCGGAGAAATCTTCAGATCGGTTATGCTTTGCACCAATTGATGCAAATAATATGAAAAGCTCGTGATACGGATACTTAAATGCCTCATTGAAATAAGCGTAGATATCCTCATAGGCTTTGCTTGTGTAAAGAAGTGATTGTTCACTTAAAAAGTCCATATATACACTTACCCCCTTGTTGCCATAGTTTGATTTATTTCAATTTCAACAATTTCCGAATGATACAATTGGATCTGATCCAGTCTGTACCACTTGCCGAGTTTTTCTGTTGTTTTAAAAACTTTTTCTTCTTGATATGTCAATTCAGTATCTGTCAGCAATAGAATCCATTGGGATGTCAGATCCGGAAGATTGCTAATTAAGTGATCACGATTATTCCCACTTATCCTACCGAAAGGAGCATCCATGAATAACGGAAATGATACTTTTCTTTCTTCGCCGCCAGCAATTTTAGCTAACGCTGTAATGAATGATAATGCTACAATTTGTCGTTGGCCTTGGGAGATATCTTGTGTAATTTCCGTGTTATCCCAGCCAATAATGCTTATTTCAAACTTATCATTGATTTCAATTCGCTTAACTAAATCTCTATCTTTATGATCAATTAACATTTTGAAAATCTCAGTTGTTTGGTCTTTTAACTTCTCTCGCATTTGTACGCTGAACTCTTCGGAAATAATCCCCAAATCTTGTTTCAGTTCATTGATGAATGACAACACTTTCGAATCGAATCTCAAGCTGTCATTGTCCCGCATCATGCGTTCCAATTCTTTTTGGTAAACTACTTTTCTGCTTTCGTCTTCTTTGATTTCCTTCTTCAATTCAAATATTTCAGTTTGAAGGTTTTGTGCTATTTCTTTATTCTTCTTAATCGTCATCTCATAATTCGCCATATCTTGTTGGGAGCGGGCCTTCTCCCCCAATTTATCATTAATGTCAGAAACGGATGCTTTTGTCTCGTCGCGTTTAATCCGAATTTCTCTTAGTTCCTTGAGTAGCTCATAAATATCTTCTTTTGAAGAGTCGTACTCACTTTCTGCAGCACTAATAACATTTTTCAACGCGCTTGTAAATGTTCCTTGAATTGAACGTTTGTAGTTTTCTTTTAAAGACTTCACATGATTTAAGTTGTTTAAATGGGCACTCAAATCATTGTTACAACAAGCACAAACATTATTTTGCAAGGATAAATCAAGAACTTCAATAGGAACGACACTCTCTTGTTTTGACGTGCTTTGTGTCAGGTAGTTATTTGCAATGCTAAAATTGTCACGAAGTAATAACTTAGGAGCATTTTGAACTAACATGTTTTTTACTTCACGTTTTTTATCGCTTAATCGTCCTTCATAACTAGATAAGATTTCTTCCTCTTTCTTTAAGTAAAACTGGAGATTTTTTATATCTTCATTTTTTGATAATTTTTCTTCCATGTCCAGAATCTCTTCGTTACAAAGTCTAAGATTCTCCTCTTTTTTATCCTGTATAATTGTTTTGGATGATAAATTGCTATCGATATCGTCTATTTCCTTGCTCTTTTTTTCAATATCAAGATTCTTGGATTCCTCAACAATTTTTTTATTCTGCTTTGAATAAAGTCTCTGTAATACATCAGAGGATTTCTCAATATTCTCAATCTGTAATAATTTAAAAATCGCCGTTTTTACTTCCTGTTTTACTTTTGAATCTGTTTTGGCTAATGTATCAATTTTCTCAGCATCGAATAAGAAGAAGTCTTTAATTTCCTCATTTAATACTTTATTTATTTCTATTTCTACTTTTTGTTTATCGGTTATTGGCTGTGGGGAGAAATTTCCTCTTTCATCTGTGGAATACAGTTCAATTCCATCTTCTCGCTCAACTATATCGGAAGCGTTTTTGACACCCTTTAAACAGCGTCTAATTTCATAATTTTTTCCTTTGTCACTAAGCTTTATTTTGACGTATGCTTCAACTGGTTGTCTTTCATTTTCTTGCAAAGCTAATAGGTTAACTAAATGGATAACATCATTTTTATTGTCTTGTTGTATATATGCACTGCCGTATAAACCAAACATGAGAGCCCGGAAAATTCCAGTCTTCCCTTTTCCGTTATCACCAAAAAAGATAGTGATATTTTTTTCACCCTCTGCAAATTTCAATATCTGCTTTCCATAGAATTGTCTAAAGTTAAGCAATTCAATCTCATGGAGTATCATCATTACTCCCCCTCTTTAATAATTTGTCTAACCTCATCCAACACCATATCCTCAATTACTGTAACTGGCTTCCCTTTTTCAATCTCATTCATTAATAAATGCAAGATATATCTTTTATCCTCGTGCAGCACATTAATTTTGTTGTTCAGTTCACTATTCATATTCATCCTAAACACTCCCTCTCATTTCTTCGTAAACTTCCCAAGGTAACTTATCCATGAGATGTCCTAAATAATGCGGTTCCAATTCTTGTCTAACGGTATGCCTCGCTTCATATCGATTGATGGCGTATAAAGAAAACTCGGAAAACCTCGGAAGTTCTTTTGATGCAATGGTCTCAAAAATGTTGTCCTGCGCACTTTTGGGCAGAACGATAAAATCGATTATTTCCGCCATTGCCTTTCCCGGGTATGTTCTTAACACCCTGCCCCGACGTTGGATAAACTCTCTTGGATTAGATGTGCTAGAAAGGAAGTACGCTGTTCTCGTACTAGGAACATCCACCCCTTCATCCAAGCACTTTATGGCGACGAGAACTTGTATGATACCTTTTGCAAAAGAATCCAAGATGTTGAAGCGGTCCTTGTTAGGTATTGTCGAATCAAATTGATGGACACGTAGACCTTGCTTAGAAAGCATGGAAGTAATCTCCTCTACTTGCCCAGGCGCGCAGTAAACGAGCGAGTGGGATATCGTATCAATTCCTATATCCACCAACATAGAAAGCAACATGTCTTTCTTCTGGTTGGCTCGGCCAATAATAAGGCTTCTCTCTCTTTGGAGTCTTTCTATTACATCTCGAAAATCCTCATCAGAGTTATATAGAAAGATTATTCTATTTGTAAGACGTTCATATTTTTCCAGTTCTTCTTCATCTAAGTCAACTATGGCAGGCTTATATTTGTACTCCGTCAATGCTTTGTTTTGAATTGCTTCTTGCATTGTGTACTCATATACGGTTCCACCAAAGAATTTTTGGACATAGAAACTTCCCTCATCATCCCACCATCTGTCAGGAGTTGCGGATAACCCAATTTTAGATTCCAAGTTAGTTAATTTATTTTCCCTCAAATTTTTCACACCAAAATTATGGCATTCATCAGCAATCAACATAGCATTCTTACTTAAATTATCGATAAGGTCATTAAAATGAGCGCTGCCCGCTGTACGGTACGTAGTTATAATCGTATGGGAATCCGATAACCCTGCATTAAAATCTCGAATCTCCGTATGCAGCTTATTGATCCATGACTTTCGATTGCCATAACATAATGTAATTTGGGGGATATCAAACTTATCACATTCGGCTTTCCATTGTTCAACTAAGTGAACGTAAGGAACAATAATGACTAAAAACAATCTACTTTTTTCCTTTTTATATGCATTTGCTATTAAAAGGCTTGTTATTGTCTTTCCCGTCCCTGTGGCCATCTCTAATATTCCAGACCAGTTATTTTGCTTAATTATATTAATAGCCTTTTCTTGGTATTCTCTTGGTTTAGGTGTGACTATTTTGGGTGCTGGCATTGAATCTTTTCTATACTCTAGTAATTTTTTTTGTACCATTTCGGGAAATGGAATTACAGATAAGCCATCAGTTTTATTTAACCATAATCTATCAAAATCCAATGCCATATCGTAAATTCTATGACTATCAATCTCATTTTGAAAAACGTCAATTTTTTCAAAGTTATTTTTCACGCCGCCTATAGTTTCATTTGCAGAACCAGAAAATGCGACAATATTCTCATGTTCATCATAGAAGAGACCAAACTTCTCATGATAAAGACCCCCATTGTCTGTATATGCTATTTTGAATTCAATCTGTTTTTTATAAATAAGCCAAGCTAAAATATTTAGCGTATCGTCAGTAAGTGTTGTAAATGAAATTTCAATTTCCCTAAGAAGCGCCCTACTTACAACATCTTCTCTCGCTGCATACCCTTTTCGAATTGCATGCAAATCCTCCTCATTGAAGTGAGGATTGGCAATAATTCGTACCTTGCCCCCATTCAATAAAAAATGCTCCATTCCTTGCGCCAATACACTCAAACTACCACTAGAAAAATAACCCGCTGCTCTGTCGAATCTAATACTGTTTTTTAGACAAGGTTCATAAAAGTCTTTATATAATTGATATTGATCTGTCCTATATTTAAAAGCTAAATTAATCTTATCTAAACCCATCTAATTCGCTCCCTTTAAAAGACATCCAGCCCAGTTCATCGATAGTGAACAAATCGCTGTCCCTTAACATGATTGGTAACTGAGAAGTACTTCGAACTAATCCTGTTTCTATGATGAATTCCAAGCACTTGGACTGGTGAATTGCACCGCCATCATTCAGAAGAGTGTATACCAGCTCATCTAATGAACTGATGTTGGAACTAGATTTCACTAAAATTAGTTTATCGTATCGATAATCTCCATTAGCCCTTACATTCTTATAGCCTAACTCCAATCCAATGGTATGAATTAAATTATACGTCCACATATAGTTAATAATTGGAAGCTTTCTTCTATAGCCAAGAAGATTATTGATTACAAGGTACTCCCGATCTTTGAATTCCTTTTCCAAAAATGCTTGAACTGCTTCAAGAACAGACGATTCAAGCAACAACTTATCTCGTCTCAATAGATCCTCCGTATCAATTGGGACATATAATCTTTTTTGCAAGACTAAAGATGTTAATTGTCCGATCGATGCCAGCGAATAGCCTAATTCTCCAAGGAAATCACTTATTTCTTGCCTCGAAGTCACTTCAGTGAATCGAGAAAGAAGTGCTTCTTCTGCAGAAGTAATTTTAGAATCTTCACGATAAAGAAATACGGTATGTCCTTTAATTTCGGGAAACAACTTTTTCAACAAATTCCCGAGTACATAATCGCTGTTGATTTCATGTTTATTAAGAAAAATAGACATGGAAGTATCAAACTGAAACTCAGTATATAGCTTTACAGATGTTGAATAACCTTCATACATGAATGCGTCTAAAAATTTTCTCATCTCAATTAGCTCGGAACCGTCAAAATCAAACGAATTCATCAACTTCACAATTCCATCATCCCATTGAATAAATTTATGAGACTTCGATATTAATAAATCCAATTTATATTGCTTCCACTTTAAATTTTCTGCTATTTTATCCCGCGTAGTTTCATTTTTGTTTTTTTCTAAATATGTTTCAAGAATATCCTCAATAGACCTCTTTTCAGTACCTTGTTTATAGATATTTAACGTATTGCCTTTTCCAATTTCAAAATCGTCTTCAAAAAGATATTTTACAAGTGAGTAGAGATGTAATTTACTGTACACTCCAATTTGATTTACGGAATCCTCAAACTGAAGAAAGACTTGTTCGATATTAATTTGGTCCTGTTCACTTAAGGCGCCTACAATATAATTGTAAATCTCATCCCATAAACTATCTTCTAGAATTGTTTGGTCGACCTTTTTATATGTCTTAGGATCGACCAAAATTACATTTTCAAGATCCCGAATTCTAGAATCTATATTTCGAAAAGATCCTTCAAACTTTTCTCCAAAAAGATCTTTGGCAATATAATTTAATTTTTTCATCCCTTCCTCGTCTATCAAGATTGGTTCTTTAAGATAGTCTTCAAAGATGATTTCTAATTTCTTGGTAATCGTAATTCTCGAGCCGCTAATAAACTTGCCATATTTCTTATAACCCAGCATGGTTAGTGTCAATTTTACAATTTCCTCCAAGAACTCCTCATTTCTACTATTAGAAATAATTCTTTGAATAACCGCTTGAAAATCTTCAAATAAAACCAGTCCATTTACCCAATCGGAATTAGAAAAAACCTTTTCCAATAGTGCACTCTCCTCCGGAGTGAAGTATTGCTTTAGCCGCGGGTAGTAAATTAGACCTCCAGGTATTTTGTTTAATATTTCGAGCAAAAATTGATTATTCCCTGACAGATAATTCTTAACTCTGTCCTCCGCAATACCGAATTTACAGGATTTCAAGAGCAGTATTGTCTGCGGGTAGCCAATGGTGCGTACTTGCTCCATAATTTTCATTTCTGCTTTTACCACAATTTGGCGTACTCTTTCTCGAGTAACACCCATGATGTTACCGATTACCTCAAACGTTTTCGATGGGTCGGCACGATATGTAAAGGCAGTCAATTCGTTTTCATTTAATGCGACCTTTAACGTATTTGCTATAGTGTCCAATGATTGTATAGGCATTAAGCGTGATAGGAAAACTTTTCTCTTTTCTTGCGCAAGACAATTCACTTCACTTATATTCATTTGTTTAATATCTAATGGTGTATCTGTTAAATCAACATTCAAAACTTCGGCTACCGCTTCTATTGACAAACTTTCAAGTACGTTATATATCTGATGTGTTCTAATGTCCATTTTAAGAAGTGCTTCTTCTTCACTGTCAAATGTTTTTGCTATCATAACGGTAATATCTAATAGTCCATTTACCTTAGAAATTAAAGAATGTCGGATGCTGCGGTAATACGTTAATTCAAATGTGCTGATTACCTCCTTGTTCAGCTCAAATAATCCTATATACCCATTAGCATTGCAAAAGTCCAGAAGTCTATTGAATTTCCTATCGCTCAAAAAATCTTTTATCAACAAAGGAGTATGAACTTTTATGGTAGATAGCGGAAACGGTTTTCTACTTTCTGTAACAATTTGACTCCTATCATCATTGCTTTGATAATCCATTTCTTTATTAAATAGAAATCCTGCAGCTATGAACGCATTAATGACTGAACTTAAATCTATACTCTTATTCAAATGAATAAAACCTTCCAATGGAACTAAGTGAAAAAACGTATCATCTTTTACATCAAATTTGGCGATAAAACCACCTAAACCTAATAAATCAAAGTTTACTTCTTTAAAGAGCTTGCCGGGCACTGTCGATATAATCCAATGCGAGTACTTATTTGATATACGGGGGAAGTAATTATGATTAGCTTCCGCAGTCACACGTATCCCCCTCAATGTTAATTCCTCTATACAAAGGAAGAAACCACCCCTGTTACTTATGTATAGATCCCTTAATTCTTTTAACGGATCTTGACTCTTAACCAATTCCATAATTTGAGGACTTTGAATAGCCTCTATCTCAGTAATATGAAGAGGATAGACCAGTGCAGTATTCATATTAATCATCACCCAATCTCTAATTTTCTTATCAAAAATTAAAGCACGTCTATCCTTAGGATACCTGATTCTGTAAATAGATCAATTACTATTTTAACAGTTGAAAAAATTCCGATATATCTTTTATACCATGTTGGATAAAAAAAGGGCTGTTCAATTAGTTGAACAGTCCTTTTTACTGTGAAGTAAGTTTTATTCCTTAATTAGATAATGATATAGCTTTCCCTCAACAGCTTGCTCCATCACCATGTTCATATGAACGACGGGAAGGTCTCTGCTGTTTTTATCCTTCATTCTGTCCTCTTCTACACTTGCCTTATCAGGAAACCCCTTACCCAAGTAGTAGAAATCCGTACCTTCATCATCATCTTTTTTAATGAAAATATGAATGTCATAGCCTTGTTCATCGGCATGAATAACCCGCTGAACTTCTTGGGATTGGATTGTTCTGTTGCTACGGGTATACCACTTGAAAAGTTCAGGGCTAAGGAATTCGTCTCCATAATCGACACTTGACTCCACATTGTCATGTTTGTGATAGGTTACAAAGATAGGACAGGTACCGTGTTTCGGTTTATACCCATACATTGTTGAACTCTCATCAGCATCCCAATTCAAAAGTTTACAAGCGTCTTTTCTTGAATACTTTTCATACAAAGTAAGGGGCCTATCACATTGATAACGTTCCGATCTTGCCTTTGCACTCTTAACCACATCATTAACCAAACTTAAGAAGTACGGATTATCCTTGATACTTCTTTGGATTAAATCATTAAACCGATATCCATTGTTATCATCAAATTCAATAATTGAAAGGTCACCATATTTCTTTTTATTATTCTGTGTGAAGAATGACAAATTGAAAATCCGTTGTACGGATATAATTGTGTCGCTGTCTACGCGACAACCACGGGCTGACAAGTGTTCTAAATACTCATCTTTAGAAAGATGTTCATTGTTTATTAACAACTCTAACAAGATAACCTCATGCTTTCTCTTTCCATTTAGAATTTCCATGGAGAGCATTGTTAGCACTTTGTCCTCGTAGATAGTCAGAGTTGGCGTATCCTCCCTCATTTTCAAAAGGAATTGGTAGTAATTAGAATGTTTTTCTGCAATTACTACAGGGTCAATTGAATGGTTCTCTATATAATCGATTAAATAGGGAATGCGCCCAATTTTATTTTTCAGTTCAAAATAAGCATCCCTTAGAATCTTTAATGCCGTTAGATTACTACTATTAATCGAACTAAAGATTCTTTTCTTAGCAATCTCTTCAAAGTTAACCGTTGAAACCCCTTTAATAAAACTCGTGTCCTTTGTTCGACGACGGATATTGTCTTTATTTAATGAACGATCTCCAGAAAGAGCAATAGGAATCAGATAGTTATTTGTGTAGTTACCTATGAAATCAATAATTGTCACATAATCTTTGGATGCATGTTTCCGCAAACCTCTACCCAATTGTTGTATGAAGATAATACTGGACTGGGTCTGTCTCAGCATTACTACCTGATTAATACTTGGAATATCAATTCCTTCGTTAAATATATCAACAGTAAGAATATAATCTAACAACCCATTTTCCAATTGGGTCACTCGGCGTTCCCGCTCTTGCTGCGAATCATCACCCGTTAATGCTACTGTTCGAAGTCCACGTGCATTTAATACATTGGAGAGTTTTTCTGCCTCGTCTTTTCTGCTGCAGAACATTAATCCCTTAAGTGAATTTCCGGAATACCCGTAATAAGTAATCTTATCAATGAGATGGCTAACCCTTTCTTCAGTAACTAATTTTGAAAGAACAGTAGTATCATCGATTACTTCTCCATCTACCTCAATATCTGTCACACCGAAATAATGAAATGGACAAAGCATATCCTCTTCAAGTGCTTCTTGAAGACGTATTTCATAAGCTACATTGTAATTAAAAAGCTCATAGATGTTAAAGTCATCTGTCCGTTCAGGAGTAGCTGTCATTCCCATTAAAAACTTTGGTTTGAAGTATTCTATTACTCTTAAATAGGATGCTGCCCCAGCTTTATGTACTTCATCAATAAGGATATAATCAAAATCCTCAGGATCAAACATCTGTAGGTTTTCTGGTTTTGATAATGTTTGGATGCTTGCAAAGACGTATCTTTTATCCAATTCTTTGCTCGATCCAACGTACATTCCAAATTCCTCTTCTATTCCACCGAGTATCCTCTTGAAGTCTTCTTTAGCCTTTTTCAATATTTGTTCTCTGTGAACGATAAAAAGCATTCTTTTTGGTTGATAAGACCTTACATCAAATGCAGATAAATAAGTCTTTCCAGTCCCGGTAGCCGAGATTACTAATCCTCTTTCATTTCCTGCATCTCGAACAGCTTGGATCTGAGTTAAAGCGGCTATTTGCATTTTATTCGGGGTGATTTCCAATGCCTCTTTAATCGCATTGGGGTTATAATTCGATGGCATTTCAATAACTTGCTCCGCCAAACTAGTATCGACATTCTTTTCATACTCTTTTTCATAGTTATTAATCCAGTCTTCCGTTAATAAAAATGAGTCCTTCCAAACATCCTCAAACTGGTTTTTAAAATGAGCAACTATTTCCCCGTTTTCATGTGATGTTAGTTTAACATTCCATTCATAATTGACTTTCAGTGCATGTGCAGTGAGATTTGAACTTCCGACTATCAGGGAATAATGTGTTTTTTGTTTAAAAATATACCCTTTTGAATGAAAACCTTTTAAATCAGTAAGACGAACTTCTACATTCGTTAATTTCAAAAGCTCCCTAAATACTTTGGGTTGATTAAAATATAAATAAGTAGAGGTTAATATCCTGCCACTAACCCCTTTTTCCTTAAGGTCTAAAAGTACAGATTTTAATGTTGCAAGTCCACTTTCCGTAATAAAGGCAACAGAGAATAGAAAATCTTCACTTGTTTCAAGTTCATCTTGAAGAGTATTTAGAACTGCACTGTTTTTGTCGCTATTATTAATAAGTAATTCTGGTTTAAAACTACCTAAATTACTTTCATCCTTATCAATAAAACCTTCGTGCAATGAAGCACGCAGGTTACGAACAAAACTCTCCATTAAATCACCACATCCCTATATTTTATGGCTTTGTTTTGACAACTTCTCTATTGCAGGTATATCTGCGGGGGCCCAATTTAAAGAATATAGCTTGTCTTTTGGTACCCATTTTAATTCTGCATGTTCACTTACCTTAGGTACTCCTTCAATGACCTTAGCCATAAAGGTTTCAAGTCTCACAACTACTTTTTCATACTCATACGTTGTATCCTCAACAGGACTAAAAACTTCAATCACGCATCCTAATTCTTCAAGAATTTCTCGTTTTAGTGCTTCTTGTTTTGTTTCTCCTGCTTCAATCTTACCGCCTGGAAACTCCCAGTAATTCGCTAACGACATTTCCGGTCCTCTTAGAGCTGCTAAGATCTGCCCTTCTTTATTTTCTATAACTGCCCCAACTACATGAACTGCCTTCTTCATTTTCTTCACCTATTCTTCTTTTTCTTAAGTTCATTATAACACCCTTTTTGTAAACAATTTAGTCGGGTGTCAAAAGATTCACTTTCCTTTAGAATAGATTGTCTCCTGACGTCAAAAATCTAATTTTAATCCAATTTGGGTTTCCTTTTTGCGAAGCATGTTAGGAATACTTTTTCCACATAGTTTTATCCGAATTGGATACGCTAACTATACATTTTATAGGGAGTGATTTTGATTGATGCCAGAACGCGAACCGCTTGCTCAGTTGAATGATGAGCAGATGAAGGCTTTGAATGCTATGGAAAAAGAGTTGGGTGTGACGTTGGTTGCTTATGAAGGTTTGTTTGATGATTCGAAAGATCAGATTGTTGAATCGGATGTTTGAGTGTAGATAAGTTCTACTTAGTAAAGGATAGATGCAAGCGGGATAATTCTGCTTATATCTGTCCTTTTCTAATTTATTTCATAATAAAATATTCATTGCTATAATGGAGAAAATCGTGGGAGGAGATTAAATGGCAGCGACAGGGTCTAAGCGGCGATTTACAATTATGGACATAAGTGGTTGGGACGGTCGCTGGGAATTGATTGATGGTGTTCCATATAATATGACGCCTGCTCCTTCTACAGCGCATCAACTGATAGTCGGTGAATTGCTCTTTGCATTGCGAAGCCATCTTGGAAATAGTGGTTGTTCTATCTTTGTTGCTCCTTTTGACGTACAGCTCGATAATAATGATAAGTATACTGTCGTGCAACCGGATATTTCTGTTTTCTGCAATAAGCAGAACCTTTATCCAAACGGGGCAATTGGTGCAGCCGATTTAATTGTAGAAGTCTTGTCCCCTTCAACTGCTTTGAAAGACCGCAGGGAGAAATTCACATTATATGAGCGATCGGATGTCAAGGAATACTGGATTGTAGATCATCTAAATCATACGATTGAGGTATATGGCCTTTCAGAAGAACGTTATAGTAGACGTCAGGTATTTGGTATGGATGATACGTTACATTCTAACATATTCCCTGAGCTGTTGATTGAGATGAAAAACATTTTACAAGGCCAATGAGTGGGCTACCTAAGGGTAGTCTTTTTGTTAGTTCGTCTTCAATACACGGTTTTACAAAAACAACAGTGCTCCTCCGATTTTTTATTCACTGCGGAACCATTCGTCCATGATTTTACTAAGCTGTTTTTCGTTTACATACCCGTATTCAATCAGGCAGTACGCTTCAACATAGCCGCTGATTTTACCGTCGAGGTAGCTTACAAGTTCGAATTGCGATTTCCATTCATCCCAATGCTTTAGTTGATCGTAATCATCGAATGTTTCCAATTCCTCTTGCTCTTTCAGTAATTCATCATGATTCTTTTGCGCCAACATCCTCAAGTGTTCTTTTGTCAATTTATACTCCTCCTTTTTTAAATTTGAATGCATCCGTCACTTATAGTTTCCGCAGGAAAGTATTTATTCTTACTTTCTTACTTTCTTTAATAGTTGTTAGCTCATTGTGAGTTCTTTGTTGGCTCTTTGTTAACTCGTTTGCTGGTCCGCTCCCGTTTTGTTGATAGACGTCCCAGTTTGCAAGGGTTATGAGCCTTTTTTTCTTTGTTGATTCATTTGTTAGAAATCCGTATTTTTCAATTCGTTACAAAGCCGTGCTAACGTTTTGAACGGTGACGAATTAATTGGCTTGTCCTTCAGTTCCCTATGCAATTTCGGCAATCCTTTATCCATTTCCATTCCTCCTTTTCATGATTGGTTCTATCACTATCTATATAGACATGAACAGGGGAAAAGGATACTTTGATATTTCGGTGTTACTTCCCCATTCACCTCATATACTGTAGAGGTTGTTTACTTTTACTGGAGGGGGAATGAAGTGAATATTACGGTGCGACCGGGGGATTCGCTTTGGTATTATAGCCAGTTGTTTAGGGTCCCGCTTCAATTGATCATAGATTCGAATCGTGATGCGAATTTGCAGGTGTTATCAGTGGGACAACAGATTCGAATTCCAGGATATGTGGCGTATGAGGTGCAGGTTGCTCAGGGAGATACTTTGTGGTTGATCGCGCAGCGAAGAAATGTCCCTCTTGAGGCGATTTTTCTTGTGAATCCATTGTTGGATCCGAACCGCCTGCAAGTCGGGCAGACCATCCGGGTTCCCTTGCGCATTACATGGAGGCTTGTCAACGGAAAGCAGACGTATAGCTATGCGATGATGCTTACGGACTTAAGAAGGCTTCAATCCGTGTATCCTTTCTTACTGAACACTTCAATCGGTAATTCGGTTCTTGGAAGGAACATTCCTGAGATTCGTCTTGGGACCGGATCAAAACGGGTTCATTACAATGCTTCCTTCCATGCGAATGAATGGATTACAACGCCTGTTGTTATGACCTTCCTCAATGACTATTTGCTTGCTCTGACGAATCAAACTCCGATTCGGGGCTTGTCCATGTTCCCTTTGTACCAACAATCTACCTTGTCCATTGTCCCAATGGTGAATCCTGACGGCGTCACACTTGTTCAGCAGGGGCCGCCGGATACGGAGCCGTGGAGAACGAGAGTTGTGCAATGGAATAATGGTAGTACGGATTTTTCTGGGTGGAAAGCGAATATACGAGGTGTCGATTTGAATGATCAGTTTCCGGCGTTATGGGAATTGGATCGGCAACAGCCACGTAATCGGAAAACCCCCGGTCCGCGTGATTACAGCGGAGAACGACCGCTCTCGGAACCGGAAGCGATTGCGATGGCAGACTTGACGAGAGAGCGGGATTTTGCGTGGGTGCTTGCATTCCATACACAAGGCAAGGTGATCTATTGGGGATTCCAGGGACTGGAACCGCCTGAGTCTGAAACGATGGTCAATGAGTTTAGCCGGGTAAGCGGCTACGAGCCGATTCAATCAATTGAAAGCTACGCCGGCTACAAGGATTGGTTTATTCAAGATTGGCGAAGGCCGGGATTCACTGTCGAGTTAGGCTCTGGGATCAATCCATTGCCAATTAGTCGGTTTGATGAGATTTATGAAGAGGCGTTGGGGATATTTCTTGCTGGATTGTATTTATAGAGGAATTTAACTTGCGGGCGGGGATTTTATGCGTGCTTTTGGGGATTTATGCGTATCTATACGGATTTATAAGCTTTTGTAGCAATTTATGCGTAATTCTGGAGCGTTATGCGTGAGAATCGAGATTTATGCGTTTATGAGTTTATTCCACTAAAAAACCTCACGTCGGGTGAGGTTTTATTTCCTTTCGAGGGGCATTGAACAGCATCTGAACGAGCCGCCGGATTTGATGATTTCGGAGAAGTCGACTTCGATGACTTCGAATCCGTGCGCGCGCATTGCGGCGTTTACGTTTTCGTTTTGTGGAAGGCTAAATACTTTGCCGCCTCCAATGGATAATACATTTGTGCCCATTGTAAATTGTTCTTCCGGTGATACTTCGATCAGCTTGTATTTCTGTGACAGCATTTCAACCATGTCCGCAGAAAGCGCTTCGGGGAAAATGAGACCGACTTCGGGTGATAATATATTGAATACGCAGTCGAGGTGCAAGTATTTCTCATTGAACGGGACGCGGATAATGTCGTGTTTCGGCAAATCACGTTGTAAGTTGCGAACAGCTTTGTCGGATGTCCGGCTGCTGATGCCGACATATACTTTGTTGCGGTCGACGATGACGTCCCCGCCTTCGACTCGATCAGTTGTCGTTTGATATTCGATGTTTTCATCCTCAAGAAATTCCTCAAGCACCTCTTCTTCCCCTTTGCGAATGTCGCTCGCCATCTCCGCGACAAACACTTCATCGCCAACAGTGAAACCGATATCGCGCGTGAAAACCTGCTCGGGAAATTTTTCGGAGGAAGGGAGTGTGATCACTTCGACGCCATGTGCTACAAGTAGCTGTTCGAACTCCTGATGTTGCTTCATCGCTAATTCTGTATCGATGTTTTCCTCAGCGTATTTCTTTTGAGTATCATTGATGACATCTTCGATTGCCATAAACTTTGGCTTGCAAAGGATAACTCTCTTTAACGTATCATATTCTGTATTAACACTCGTTTTTGATTGATCTTCCACAGGGGAACTCATACATTCATCCTCCACATCTTTTACTCCATCTCAACTATTCCCACTTATGTTTGAACTAAACCAGAAGTTTTATGCTCCCCTGACAGGGAAAGTAAATAACCGAGTATGAGATGGAGGGGAAAGAGATTGATAAATGAAAAGACAAATACGTTGATGACGAAAGAGGATTTTGCAGCTCGGCTTGATTTGCCGGAGTGGCTATTGGAAAGCTATCGGACGTTCCATGAAACCGTGACGGATAAGACGTTTCCGTGCTATTTCGGCATGGGCGGCGAATTGAAGGGTGAATTACGTTATGCATATGTGACGCAGAAGGATTGGTCAAACTTGCCTTCTGCACTTTCTGCATTTTTGAAGTTGTTCGATGATCCGAAGCATAAACGGCATGGACTGTTCGTCTTCGTGGAGCCATTTGAAACGGAATCTGATTTGGAGGCGTATCGGAAGCAGTTTTGGGACATTCTGCAATATTTGCATGAGGTGGATGAGGTGGAATGGCCAGCTGATAGTCCACGTGACCCCGATCATTATTTGTGGGATTTCCATTTTGGCGGCGAGCCGATTTTCGTGTTCGGGAATGCGCCTGCCTATAAGCAGCGAAAGACAAGGGACTTAGGGCAATCAATGGTGTTAGGCTTCCAACCAAGACGTATTTTCGAAGGTTTGAAGGGCACCGAAAAAGGGGGCATTATGTCGCGCGAAAAGGTCCGTGAACGTGTCGAAGTGTGGGATCAATTGCCGAAGCATCCGGATATAAGCCATTACGGAGACCCGACCCATAATGAATGGAAGCAATTCTTCATCGGCGATGACATTGAACCGATTGTCGGGAAATGTCCGTTTTCGCATAAAGCGATGAAAAGTGAATGATTGATGTAAAAAGGGGCCGATGGATTATTTTCGGCCCCTTTTCATATTTCCCAGGTTTCATTTCCCGCTGGATTCCACTGAGGAATACAGCCAACACAACATTCCTCGGCAATAGTTGACGAAATATTTCCCGAAGTGTGTCGATTTCCCGGGAAATCACTCATTATTTCCTGTCGATTTTTCGGTTATTGCCCTGCCGATTCCATAATACATATTCATTTCCGTCTCAGGCACCATGCTGCCACCGGTTGCCCAAACGAGATGGGTTGCGTTCGACGAATCAGCTAAGGGGATTTGATGACGAATTGCTTGAATCGGGCCTGTCATTCCGGCAAGTGCGGATGGTTCAAGCCGGATGTTTTCTGTGTCTGCAATCATTGTAAGCAGTTCAAACATCGTATTATCTGATATTGTGTAGCAACCTTCAAGCAATGGCTCCATCTTTTTACCGACGAAACCTGATGGTGTTCCTACCGCAAGCCCGTCAGCAGCTGTTTGATTGTCTAAATTGAAGTCTGCTACGGATACTTTGTCATGCAAGCCCGTCATCATGCCGATTGTCATGCATGGGGAATGTGTCGGTTCGGCGAAGAAGCAATGGACATTGTCGCCGAACTGAAGCTTCAATCCGAAAGCGACTCCTCCTGGCCCCCCACCTACTCCGCAAGGTAAATAGACGAATAATGGATGGTCGTTATCGACTTTTATTTCCCGCTCTCTTAATTGGGACTCGACTCTTTCACCTGCCACTGCATAGCCAAGGAAAAGGTCGATCGAATTTTCATCATCGACAAAATGACAGAGCGGATCGGCTTCTGCCTGGCGCCTTCCTTCTTCGACTGCTTTGCTGTAATCGTCAGCATATTCGACAACCGTTACCCCTTTTTCCCGTAAAAGATCCTTCTTCCATTGCTTGGCGTCAGCGGACATATGGACGGTGACATTGAAACCTAACTTAGCGCTCATAATTCCGATGCTTAGCCCTAAATTCCCCGTCGATCCGACAGCTATTTTATGTTTTGCAAATAAATTTCGGAATTCCGGCTCTGCGAATTTTGTATAATTCTCGTCCGTTTTGATAAGTCCATGCACAAGGGCAAGGGTTTCTGCATGCTTCAGTACTTCATAGATGCCGCCACGTGCTTTGATGGAGCCTGAAATGGGAAGCGCGTTATCCTGTTTTAATAGCAATTCCCCAGGGATTTGCGTTTCGTATTTTGCGGCAAGGGATTGTTTCATTTTAGGTATTGGCGTGATTGGAGATTCAATGATTCCTTTTGAACTTGCAGTTTCGGGAAATACTTTTTCGATATAGGGGGCGAAGCGTTTCAGACGGTTGCTTGCATCTTTCACGTCTTCCGCGGAGATGCCGGATTGGGCAATCCCTGTTGCGCTGTCACTGTTCGATGGATTTCGCCATAGTACTTCTTTTTTTTCGATGATTTCTTGTAAGAGTGGCAGCTTCTTAATCCACTTTTCTTTTTTGGTTTGATTCACCCTATTTCCTCCCTGTCTGAATGGTTTGATTTAGTATAGCATGCAACGAGGCCGAATTATTTATTTAAAAAACTTCGGCTTGGCCAAAAGAATCCTATGGGAAGTCTACACGATTCTATGGGAAGTCGGCGACGGTCTACGGGAACTCAACGCGAGTCTATGGGAAGTCGGCAGCACTCTACGGGAACTCAACGCGAGTCTATGGGAAGTCGGCAGCACTCTACGGGAACTCAACGCGATTCTATGGGAAGTCGACAACGATATACGGGAACTCAACGCGATTCTATGGGAAGTCGACAACACTCTACGGGAACTCAACATGATTCTATGGGAAGTCTGCTACGTTCTTGGTATCATTGCCCTCTGCACACACCACCGACATTCGATATGAATACGCTAATACTAACAACGTCAATGATGGTGGTGATTTGCATGGAGAGTGCGGGGATTTTGGCAGGGCCAATTTTACGGCGAGTGGATACGGAATCTGTTACCTTTTGGGTGGCAACAAACCGTCCAGTAAGGATGGACTCAGCCATTTATCGTCTTGAAAATATTTTTCCACATCGCACCACTACGACTTTGAAAACTATAAAAGCAGGCCATCGTCTGTTCATTCACCTGTTGCAGGTGCGTGGGCAATATCCAACGGATACGCTCCTTGGATACGATCTGCTTTTTCGCAATGGGAAAAAAACCTATAATCTAGCCAGCCTTAGCTTGAATACTAAAAATGAAGGTTCCATTCCCTTTGATGGGCTTCTTTACCCTTCGTTTTTCATCCCCGCTTCAGCAACTCCAATATTTCTATATGCATTTTGCAGGAATTTTCCCAGGAAAGGGGATGATGCAATCGTTGCAGAGGATACGCTTTTACAAGAGTCGGCCCGTAACGTTTTTAAGTTGGGCCAATGAGCCACAATGGTTCGAGGAGGGGTTCCTACAGTCGAAGAGATGTTATTTCGACGGGTTCATTGTTGATTCAGCTGCTTAAACGTTATTTATTAATATAAGTACTTTGCATGATAATAAGAAATAGCTTCGCCGGATGAGTGTGTCCGGCGGGCATTTTTGCAATTGATTGACTAAAAGGGCCGCCCGCATTGGGCAGCCCTTTCCCTCATAACTTCGTCCGCACTTCCCAGAGTTCCGGGAAGAATTGATGGTCAAGGACAGATTTTAAGTATTTTACGCCGGACGAGCCCCCGGTGCCTGTTTTAGAGCCGATAATGCGCTCCACCGATTTCATATGTCGGAAGCGCCATTGCTGATGGCTATCCTCGATATCGACAAGCTTTTCAGCAAGCTGATACAAATCCCAATAACGGTCTACGTCTCGATACACTTCGAGCCAAGCTGCCGCCACGGTTGGATCGCCTTGATACGTTATCGAGAAATCGCGGGCTAACAAATCCGGGTTGATCGGGAAGCCTGCTCGACGAAGTGCATGGATTGCCACGTCGTAAATTCCTGGTGCCTCATAGGCAGTCTTTAACTCGCGGGCAAGCTCTTGATCCTTCTCGTAAATCTTCAAAATATGCGCTTGCTTATAACCCAACGCGAATTCAATAAGCCGATTCTGATACGACTGGAATCCTGACGCTCGGCCAAGGCTTTCGCGGAACTCCGTGTATTCGGCTGGCGTCAATGTCGAAAGGACATCCCATGCCTGGATGATCTGCTCTTGCACCCTTGAAACACGCGCAAGCATTTTGAACGCCTCCGGAAGTTCATCCTTCTCGATTGACTGGATTGCAGCATTGAGTTCATGCAAAATAAGCTTCATCCATAACTCTTTCACTTGGTGGATGACGATGAACAGCATTTCATCGTGATGGCCGGATAAGCGTTCTTGGCTTGATAAAATCTTATCCAATCGTAAGTATTCACCATACGTCATATTGTCTTTGAAATCAGTATGAATCCCTTTTTCGCTCACCCTTCCCACTTCCTAACGACCGCGCGGACCGGACTTCCGTCTCCGCCTTTAATTGGCAAAGGCAAAGCAATTAATTCATAATCTCCGGGCTCAACTGATGCAAGGACTATATTTTCTAAAATGAGCACTCCGTTATCATGGAGGGAATGGTGTGCATCAAGCGTCTTGCTTAGTTCCGGATCGACGGATGGCGTATCGATACCTAACAGTCTTACCCCTCTTTCCTTCAATAAAGGACCGATGTCTCGACGTAAAAATGTGTACGTTTCTGGAAAAACGTCTGCATCGGGCCGGCTAAGTGTTTTTAATAAAATACGTTCAGCACCACCGAAATCGATTTGTTCCAAATCTGAATGCCCCACGCTTTCAAGGCCCGTCACATCGATGACCCTTGCCTTCCCGATATAGATGTCAATCGGCAGTTCATCCACTTTCAAGCCATCATTGTCATAGTGAAAAGGCGCATCGATATGCGTCCCCGTATGCATGCTTGTCGTCATCTGTCCGATATTAACTGAACCCGTATCCGCTTTCAAAAACTTCACTTCATAGTGGAATGGCGTGTCCCCCGGCCATTCGGCTATACCGTTGTGCAACGGCTGCGATATATCAATCCACTTCCCCGTCATGCGACTACACTCCTTTTATTCTCAAACTTCTCATAGCGCTTTTCATCCATGATGACCTTCAGTCTTTGAACGGTATGATAGATGTCCTCGAATGAATTGTAAAGGGCGACCGGTGCAAGCCTAATTCCGTTTGGTGCACGGAAATCGGGGATGACCCCATCCTCCTTCAACGCCTTGCATATTCGCGCCGCCTCTTCGTGCTCAAGGAGGAGGTGCCCGCCGCGTGTTTCGTCGACAGGATTGCCTATTGTGAAGCCGGCATCAGGGAGTTCCTGCTCAATTAATTCCATCATATAACCAGTCAACTCCAATGATTTGCTTCGGATTACTGCGATGCCGACTTCTTCGAACATTCCGAGCGAGCCGATGACTGGCGCCAAGCTTAACACATGGGGGGTCCCAATTTGGTAAGCACCTACGTCTTCCGCGGGATCCATCGTATGATCCATATCGAACTGCGACTCCTTTTTTGACCCGAACCAGCCCGCGAGTCCAGGAGTTTTGCCGAAATGCTTCTCGTGGATGAATAAACCTCCGACGGAACCTGGCCCCCCATTCAAATGCTTGTACGTACACCAAAATGCAAAATCCATTCCCCAATCATGGAGCTCGTGCTCGACCGAACCGATTGAGTGGCAAAGGTCGAAACCGATCGGAATATTGCGTTCATTCGCCGCCTTTGTCAATTTCTCCATGTTTAACACTTGCCCGCTTCTATACAGGACAGCCGGCAAAACGATAAGCGCAACGTCTGATGTCATCGCTTTTATAATGTCATCTTCTTGCAAATAGCGGCCATCACGGCTTTTAACGCGGATAAGATGTTCGTCCGGGTCATACCCCTTTAGCTGCAACTGGCTTTTGAGCGCATAAATATCGGATGGAAAGTTCAGTTCATCGGCAAGGATTTTCGTTTTATTGCCATCAGGCTTATAAAAAGAAGAGACAAGCTGATGCAGATTTGTCGTTGTCGAGCCTGTCGCTATAACCTCGCCGCACGTTGCCCCGACGAGCGGTGCCATTTTCTCCCCCACCTGTTCGGATAAATAAAACCAAGGATGCTCCCCTTCCGTCCATCCATCGATGCCGAGCGTCTTCCATGTGTTAAGCAGTTCATGCAACGTACGCTCCGCCCGTTTGGATAATAAACCGAGCGAATTGCCATCCATGTAGATGGAGTTTTTCGGAATGTAGAATTCGTTTTTGTAAGGGGCAAGTTTGTCTTGCCGGTCTCGTTCCTGTGCGTGTGAAAGTGTGTAAAGTGTCATACTAATCCCCCTTTTGTGTTCTTATGAAAAGCATAGCATATGGGGTGGATGGTGGAAATCCGAATTCGTCGACTTTTTAGGTTTCGGGGGAGGATTTTGGGCGTGTGGGCCGCTTTCTTGAGCGCGGCAACCTTCCCCTCATAAAAAAACAGGCAGAGGAAGCACATATTGCACTTCCTTTGCCTGTCAGTCATATTTATTTAAACCAGCCCTTCTCCTTAAAGCGTGAAATCGCTTCTATCCGATTGCCGACTTCAAGCTTCTCAAGAATCGTCGATATATAATTCCGGACCGTACCCGGCGTCAAATATAACTCGCCCGCAATTTCCTTTGTCGTCTTCCCTTCGGCAACGAGTTCAAGCACTTGGCTTTCGCGGTCGGTCAGCGGGTTTTCGCTTGTCTCCTCATATGCGATATCAACAAGCTCGGGTGCATAAATCCGGCGTCCGTCCTGGATGGCATGGATCGAATTGACAAGCTCTTCGATTGGACTGTCTTTCAATAAATAACCGCGCACCTTGGCCTTTCGCGCACGCTCGAAATAGCCCGCCCGCGCAAATGTTGTCAGGATAATTATTTTGCAATCCATTTCGACAAGCTCTTCCGCCGCATCAAGCCCCGTCTTCACTGGCATCTCAATATCCATAATGCAAATGTCGGGATTATGCTCCTTCACAAGTTGGACCGCTTCTTCCCCGTTCCTTGCCATGCCAACGACTTCCATATCGTCCTCCATATTCAAAAGGGAGCCGAGTGCCCCTAACATCATCCCCTGGTCCTCCGCAATTACAATTCTAATCACGACTGTCACTCCTCAACTTGATGTGTAATGGCGATTGGCATCCGAATGGACAATACCGTACCCCCCGCCTCTTCGATGGTCAATGTGCCATTCACGAACTCCAACCGTTCCCGCATCCCTTTCAACCCCGCGCCAACAGACGATGCTTTCGCCTGTATACCTTTGCCATTATCCCGTACCACTATGGATACTTCATCAGCCGTCTGCTTGAGCATCACTTCACAAACACTCGCATCGCTATGCTTCACGACATTCGTCACTGCCTCTTTTAAGCACATGCTCAAGACATTCTCCACGTTTGAGGGGATATTTTCCACATTCGGTTCGCCTTCAATTTTTAATTCAATTTCAGCGGCGGACAAAATCTGCCTGATTCGCATCACTTCGTCACTCAGTTTTGTCGTTCGCATATCTGCAACTAACTCGCGTACTTCCTTCAACGCCATGCTCGCGGTCTGACGGATGTCAGCTAATTCCTTCTCCGCCTCTTCAGGATTTTTGGAGATTAGCCGTCTTGCCAGGTCACTCTTTAAGCCGATCATCGATAATTTCTGCCCAAGTGTATCATGCAGGTCCCTTGCAATCCGCTCACGTTCTTCAAGAAGTATTAATTCTGAGATGCGATCGTTCGCAAACTCCAACTGATCTTCAAGCTTTTCGCGTTTGCTTCTGTTGTACAGATTGAACGGAAGAAGCGTGACACCGATGACCGTGATTATGATGAAATGGACTTGTGGCAGAAATAGGTTGATTTCAATGAAAAATCCAGCGACTATAGCACCGATTGTGAACGCGATATGCAAGCCGTACATGATGAAAAAACCAACTGTTGACCGTATATTGCCTATGAAAAACGCTGTAAAAATCGATAAATACACATATCCGAACAGTAGCGTCATGATGACATTTATGACGATTTCAAAGCTGATCCACATGTAGACGAGACCGCTTTTTGATTTGAATGAATAGAAATAGGAGATGAAAAAGAGTGCCAATAATCCTATTCCTACCGAAATTCCGACGGCCGACCACGATCTGAAAATGAAAAAGAATGGCAGCAAACAAAATATAACCCAAGCATAAATGCTCATCCATGGATTTTTCGGAAAGATGCTATACCATTTTTGCATGATCGTCACCGCCTTTGTTTCATTGATTATACCAAAAAAATGAAACAGCCACCTATTCTGATAGGCGGCCGTTTCTTTATTTACTCTCAAAACTCGTACGCTTCGGTTTCAATTCTTTCAAATCGATGTTCGGCGTCGCCCGCTTGACTGCGCTTTTCACTTCTTTGAATGTGATGAAGCGTTTATGCGCAGGATCATATAGTTTATATCGAAGTGATTCCAAGCTCGTTTTGATGTTGATGGTTGTTGCCATTTGAAGCGGTGGTGTCGATTCATGTGCGATTTCCAAATTATAGTTCGGCACGCGTGGCGCTAAGTGATGGACATGGTGGAAACCGATGTTGCCTGTCGCCCATTGTAAGACTTTCGGCAATTTATAATACGAACTTCCTTCCACTGCCGCTTTCACATAATCCCATTCAGACTCCTCCTCGAAATACGAGTCTTCGAAAGTGTGCTGAATATAGAACAACCAAATACCTAACGCTGCCGCTACGAACATGATTGAACCTTGCACAATGAGGAAGGACTGATAGCCGACAAGCCAAATCATGAACGCATAAAGCGCCACAAGAACGACATTCGTCAAATACGTATTATTTCGTTCTTTTTTACGTGCGTCTTTGCGGTTGACCCTACCAGTGATGAGCACTAAATATAATGGCCCAAACCCGAACATGACAAGCGGATTCCGGTAGCACCGGTACATTAACCGTTCCCATTTCGACGCTTCCATATATTCGTCAACAGTCATGACCCAAATATCGCCGACACCCCTTTTATCGAGGTTCGAGCTTGTTGCATGATGGATCGCGTGCTCGCGCTTCCATTTTTCATATGGAAACAACGTGAGGATCCCTGTAATCGTTCCAACAATATCATTCGCTTTTTTATTCTTGAAAAATGAACCATGCGTGCAGTCGTGGAAGATGATGAACGTCCGTACGACGAAGCCCGCTGTCAATACTGCAATCCCGATTGTCAACCAGATGGAAACCGACAAACTTTGATACGCTAAGAACCAAAGGATGAAAATAGGCGGTACTGTGTTGATCAATTGGATGACGCTCTTTTTCAAGTCCGATTTGGCAAAGGGTGCAACATTTTTATGCAATTGCTTTGTCTTTTCCTTACTCATAATGAAAGCCTCCTCGAAATTTTTCGTTATTACCATAATAAAAGGTTTTCAAGATTTGAGAAATAGATGAACGTCATGACTTTTAATATGATAAGTGTCATATATTGTGAATTCATTCACATGCCTTCTCACAATAAAAAAATCCCCCGAAGAGGAGGATTCCGTTTATTTCAACATGCCACCGTCGACTTCAAGGACCGTTCCGTTAATGAAATCGGATGCGTCCGAAGCTAAGAATAGATAGGCATTCGCGATATCTTCCGGCTTGCCGAGACGTGAAAATGGCGTCACCTGTTTAATTTGCATAATTACTTTTTCGGGCATTGTGCTGATCATATCTGTTTCGATGAACCCCGGAGCAACCGCATTTACGTTAATTCCTTTACGGCCATATTCCTTCGCCCACGTTCTTGTCATGCCAATGACTCCGGCTTTCGAAGCTGCATAATTTGTTTGCCCTACATTTCCGCCAGTGCCTGCGATTGATGAAGTATTGATGACTTTTCCTTTGCCGGCAGCAATCATCGCCGGGAGGAAGGCCTGCGTACAATTAAAGACACCTGTTAGATTCACATCGATTACTTGTTGGAATATCTCGGCATCCATTTTTAACAACATCGCATCGCGTGTAATTCCTGCATTGTTAATGAGCACATCGACTTTCCCGAAGTGGGCAAGAACTTTTTCTGCAGTTTCCTTCACCTGATTGCGTTTTGCGACATCCGTTTTGAAGAATGCCGCCTCTATCCCTTGTGCATGCATTTCACTGGCGAGCTCTTCCCCCGCTATTTCGTTATAGTCAAGAATCGCGACCTGGGCACCCTTTTTACCGAATAGCCGGGCGGTGACTGCGCCAATTCCATTAGCCCCACCTGTAATAACGACTGTTTTCCCTTTCATCTCCACTTGCTAACCCCCAAAAATTGTTTAACCCAAGTTTACCAGAATAAGCAGACATCCCATAGGAATGCCTGCAGGTTATCCGACTATATGAACTTCATCCAAATGCGTGTACTGCTGACTTTATTTTCGCATGACTAATCGAATAATGGCTCGCATGCCATGCCGCCTTGCCGTCCTTCAACAGGAAGAGCTGCGGGCTTTCATGTCGGATGCCAAGGTCACTTGCAACTTCATTCGAAAGGGGACGGCTCGTTTGAACGACCAAATAATATTTTGGAATCCGTGTTTCAAATCCTTCAAACGCTCTATACCCCGCTGCACTTATCGGGCATGTCGAGCTATGCTTCAATAGAAAAACAGGTTCATTTTCCGATTGTTCGACTATGGAATGCCACTCTGCGATGGATTGGATTTTCTTCATGAGAACACTCCTTCCGAAGATCTTTCATTCGAATAAAAGACCTTTAGTTCCATTATAATCCAAGGAAAAGGCGGCTACAATTAATTCAATTGCCCTTTATTCTTCAAATAATCGCTTATATGTGCAAATAAAAGGACAGCTACGACTATACAAGAAACCATTGTTTCCGCCAATTCCCTAGTTAAAATATACAAAAACAACGGTGACAAAGACATCGCGCTTAATCCCGCCAACGTGAAACTTTTAACTATCGGATAAAGGATGAGAAATGCCCCGACAAAACAAGCAACAACAAGCGGACTAAACGCAAGCATTCCACCTATGAAAGTCGAAACACCTAACCCGCCACGGAATCTATGTATCACTGGATAGTTATGTCCTAACATGACAGCAATCAAAAACAGTAATTGCAGCCATCCTTCCATGCCCATCCACTTAGCAACAAGGACGACAAACGCCCCTTTCAGTGCATCACCGATAAATGTAATAACGAACGCCTTCTTGCCAAACACCCTTCCCGCATTGCGCGCGCCGGGATTACCGCTGCCTTCCGAACGGATATTTTGCTTGAAGAAAAACTTCCCGACTACTGTTGCAGTAAGAAAATTGCCCACTAAATAAGCGCCTATCAGCAAGAAAACAATCTTCATGGATATCCCCCCATTCTTCAATTCGCTAAGGTTATGCATCATTCCTTCATTTCAAGTACAATGGTGCGAAGAAAGGATGAATATATAATTGAAAGAGAAATCACTGCGACCTACCACCGCAATTGCATTATGTATTTTATTCATCGGCATCTTTGCTTATATCGCTACAGTTATCAGCCGGGATACAATGATCGGATTTGATAGGCCCATCATTGACTTTGTACAAGGTTGGGAAACCCCCTATTTGACACCGATCATGAAAGGCTTTTCATTTATCGGTTCAACAAAAGTTGTAATGTTCCTCATTATCGCTGTAACTGCGCTTTTATTTTGGGTCTTCCGTGCCCGTACAAGTGCCTATTTCTTTTTCTTTGCCACAGTCGGGACAGGCGCGTTGAACCAAACGTTGAAACACATATTCAAACGGGAACGACCTGAATTCCACAGAATCGCCGAGGCGGTGGGCTACAGTTTTCCAAGTGGGCATACAATGATGGCATTCAGCCTATACGCAATGGCCGTCATTCTTCTTTGGCGCCAAATCCGGACAACCTCCGGTAAGATTGCCCTTTTGGCATTCGCAATTTTTATGTTTGGAATGATTGCACTAAGCCGAATCTATCTTGGCGTCCATTACCCAAGCGATATAGCGGGCGGCATTGTTGTTAGCGCATTTTGGGTCGTCTTTACAGTCTTCATTTTCGATAACTACCAACAGCGAAAGAAACGGGGCCTCGTCAATTCATGATGGGGCGTGTTTCATTCTATAAATTTCTTTGCTTCATCATCCGATAGAATGCGCGGGGCAAAATCGCCTACTTCGATGAAGTCAGTGCGGTCCTTGACGTTCACTTTAAAAATGTATGGATCACTGGTTTTTTCGATTGATTGAACAGCCAATTCCTGTTTTGTGTAATATGCCTCTATTTCCTTTTGTACCCAATAAGGGATATCGCTTGGCGGGACAACCTCTTTTTCCTCCTGCTCCTTCACCCATGCTTGCTCGGCCTCCGGATGTAATCTGAAGTATATCTTCTGCAGTAAGTCAATCACTTCCCCGAACCCGATAATTAGCAGCCCGTAAAGGAAATGCGATGCAACTATGCCGATAAACGCGAACAATGCAGCACCCGAAAGTCCACTGGACATGTGCATTTCGCCCCACTCATTCGTAATGTGGCCACCCATTTGCGCCATCATCGTCAATGTGAAAATCCCTTGGATGACACCCCAAACCATTACGACGACACCGGCTATTTTAATCGCATAGCCTATTAGACTTTGTTTAATGAATAAATTTTTCACCAAGATTATCCCTCCCAATTTAAATTTCCCTTCACATACTGTACGATTGGATAAGTCGGATAGTTTCATAGGAGGGATGATATGCAAGTATTTACAGAACGCGCCGTGAAGATCATTCAAGAAATTCCTGCGGGTCACGTAATGACATACGGACAAGTGGCAAGCGCCGCGGGGAATCCGCGCGGAGCAAGGCAAATCGCAAGAATCCTTCATTCGATGAGCGCAAAATATGATTTACCATGGCATCGGATCATTAACGCACAAGGCGGCATCTCAACCCCTTCTGACCGGGAAGAAAAGGGTAGCTTACAGCGTGATTTGCTTGAGGCTGAAGGTGTGGGGTTCATGGGAAATGGGAAAGTGGATCTAACTGTCTATCGGTGGTTTCCTGAAGAGGAATTCATGTGATGAAAATGGTGAAGGATTACCTTGCATTCCTAAATCGCCCACGATTCACGGCTGATGACGCGTCGAATCGACAAGACACTTTCAATTTTAAAGGTCCGTTTTTCACGTCGTAAGAAGCAATAGGCTTTGAATGAGCCTTCACCGACTGATAGAATCCGGATGCGCCGCTTCGTAAGCGAGCCGTCGGCACTCATATAGATCATTTCAGCCAATTCACGGCGTTCGCATATTTTGATCAACTCTTGTCTCATCACACTCATCCTCCGTTCGAAACATTTGTTCTCATTATATGCGAAAGAATTAATTTTAGACATTAAAAGGTGGTAATAAAATTGTGGAAAGACTTCAAGGAATTTGCATTTAAAGGGAATGTCCTCGACCTGGCGATCGCCGTCGTCATCGGTAGTGCATTCGGGAAAATCGTGTCATCACTCGTTGAGAACATCATCACCCCCCTCATCGTAGCGCTGACAGGGAAAGTAGATGTGTCAAAGCTCCACCTCATTCTTGGGGAAACAGAAATCAAATACGGCCTATTCCTGCAAACGATCATCGATTTCCTCATAATCGCCTTCTCCATCTTCCTTTTCGTGCGACTCATGATGAAATTCAAACGGAGGGAAGAACCAGTGAAGGGAGAAACACCTGCCATCGACGCAAAAGAGGAGTTATTGAAGGAAATCCGCGATTTATTGAAAGCGGAGAAGAAATGAAAATAAAACCGCTTCAGTCAAATGGGACTGAAGCGGTTTTATTAGTTTTATTTCAATAAACTGCGGTTTTTAAAAGTTATCGGTCATTTGCGGGGAGTTATCGGTCACTTTCGGGAACTTATCGGTCACTTCAGACAAGTTATCGGTCACTTTCACAAAGTTATCGGTCACTTCCGAAGAGTTATCGTCGTTTCGGGACCTTTGACTTACTCAAAATCCTCCCATCAATCCGCGCCAGCCCCTCCGCCACCGCCATCTCCGCCTCCACCGCCACCACCACTGTATCCTCCGCCGTAATCGGAACCACCGCCGGAAGAGCCGCCTTTGTTAACGGCCATCGAAGTTGGTCCCCAGGTCGAATAAGCGAAATAAAGCGGATCCACTTGCAAGGCGAATAGCGGTGCCAATGGGTAAGCGTCCGGTAAACTTCCTTTGAACTTCGGAAGTCTTTTCTTTGATGGATTCAGCAAATATGCTCGTGCCATCCAGCGGTCGATGTCTTCCGGATGAAGATGGTGAGGGGGCTCTGCACTCCATCTTAGTTTCATCTGGAATTTTGCAATGCTCATTTTTGTATAAAGCGCAGTGAAGGATCTTGGAAGCGCCTTTGGTATGACAAGGAACAGAATAATGCCGACAATAACCAATTGAAGAACTGCATCTGTGATAGTCGCATCCATCGTTTGGGCGCCTACGAAAAACAGGCCGATAAACAATAAGACAGCAGGCCATTTTTTACCTGGATTTACAACGTAAAAATAATATCCGAGACCGGCGACAATTACTGGAAATGCAATTCCCCAGCCACCTGCCCCGTCCGCGTAGAACCCGAACATCATCAAAATCGTGAGTAGCAAGATGATAGCTGTTTTCAAAATTTTAGTGAGCATCGTCGATAGCGCACCCGCCTCTATCATGAGTTTAAGGACGTTATCATGCCACGCCTCATGATTCACCACGAATTTATGCTGCTTTCGTGATTGCACGCGATCATTTTTATTCACTTCAATAGAAGGACCTGCGATATCATGCAAATGGAATTTCCGGTGGCCAGCCCGACCCCTGAATAACCAAGTGATCAAATACTGTTCATGCGGCAATAAATTCTTCATGTGTTGGCCTGACTGAAGTTGAAAAACGAGGGTCTTTTCGGGTGCACCATCCTCGCCATGGAACCTCGATGCTGAATCGGCCAGTTCCGCTTTGACGACACCCTTTTCAACAAGCGAGAAAAGGCCTGACAGGAAGCTTTTCCGGTTGAACTTGCCGTTTTGATCGATAAGTGACAAATAGGTTGGATCGGTTCGCAATACAAGATCCGTACTGCCGAACAGTGGAATAATCCGCTGTCTAAGAAGGAGAACAAGGATGATCGACACAATGAATAGAACGCGTAAACCATCCGCGGCTGTTGTTACGGTTGGAATGTTGGACCACCTTGCCTCCTTTTTAGCTATCAAATCTTTTTCCTGCTGGATCGCTTCCGTCAAAGGGAGCGGAGCGGCATACTTGCTTTGCCCCGTCATAATCGACGAAGGGAAAAACACACGGGTCCCCGTCTCTGTGTACGCGACCGATACTGGCGTATGAAAGGAAATTCCATTGCGATAAACCTTACTCACCAGACCTTCACGATCGTGCATAAACCCGTGGATATTGTCGTCACCCACATCTCCGGGCAAAACATAGTCAATGCTTATATTATTGAGGTCGTCCTCATGGTTAAAGCCGTCCTCGAAAAAGGTAACTGCCAAATCACTATATGTATCATACGATTTCACCGCGTATTGCATTCTATAGACGTACAGTACGGACACGGTCTCATTCTCTGCCTTGATGGATGTCGAGTAAGTGCTCCCTTTCGCTGACACTTGTGCTTGAGATAAGGTGGAGCCATCAATTTCACCAACAATCGGGCTTCGGTCGTTAATCAAATACGCCTCAAATCCACGAATCTGACTAATATGCTCCTCTGGGAATGAACGCGTCAATCTCGAAAATGAACCGTCAAATGTATACGTGAACACCTCATTGACCAACATCTCCCCGTCCAGCTGCACCCAACCCTTAATCTGCACCCGATCCACAGTGAATGACTTTGCATGCGCGGTAATAGGGAAAATCAAAAACGACATCAGCATGATCAGTATAAGTTTCCTCACCGTCATCCCCCCTTTTGAATTGATATACGTGCAGGTGTTGGAAGGAGTTTCAAGCACTGCTCGAAACGGGAAGTATGGCATGGTTCAATGAACAGCAGCTAAGGCGGATAGCATATACGCGGCATATCTTTGTTCCTATTACTTCACATTTCGCGAAAAATGCCTTTGACAAACTAAACCGCTTTTATGGGGCGGGGTTTTGCTCGAACAACTTCAACAACCTTATGTCGCCCGTTGCCTACCTGTCACACTAATGCTACAATGGACTATAGGATTAGCTATAGAAGGAGTGAAGTCTTCATGTGGTTCCTGTACATCATGTATACATTGTTCGCATTCATCATCCTTGGAACGACGTTTGGTCTTGTTCGTACTTTCAATAATCATAAGTGATCGCAAAGAAAGCACTCCAGCTACGGAGTGCTTTTTATTATGCAGTCACATCACGCTTAACAAAGCTTGTATAGCTGATCACCAAGAACACAACGACGTAAACTCCCAATACTGCAAGTGAAAACGGCATTGTCATGTCCTCTACCAACATCATCCCGGTTTCAAACTGAGTCAAATCCATATGTGTGAACAGCAAGTATTTGGCAATTTCATATTTCGCAAGCAACGCGGAAATCGTCGTGCCTGTGAAATAGATGAATAGGGATAATCCGATTGCGAGCGAGCTTGAACGGAAAACACTTCCGACAGCAAATGCGAATGTTGATGTAACAAACACACTGCCGAATGACAGCAATACCATATATAAGCTTTTTCCCCAAACGTCGGATAAACCCTGATCCGTCCCCGATTTAAACAAAACAATCGCCAATAGGATGTAGACAACGTATCCAATTACCATAAGAAACATGCCGAATAGATTTACTGTAATAAACTTCGACGTAAGGATTTTCCACCGTTTCACCGGTCGCGTCAGAAGCATTTTAATGGTCCCTTGTGAAAACTCCGACGCGACAATGCCCGCCGCAACGATGACTGTCAGCAATAGGACGGTTCCGCCAAGTGAAGACGGATCCCCAATCATCGATTCCCTTGTGAAATTGCCCCCCATATTCTGGGTACTAATATATTTCATCAAACTCATCATGCCTGCAGTCATCACAATCATGATCGCAACCATGACCCACGTACCTTTTTTATTCCACAATTTCATCCACTCATTTTGCATAAGTTTCAGCAATTTGGCCACCTCCAGTCATCTCAAGGAACTCATCTTCCAACGTTTTCTTATGTGGTTGCAACGCGAAAACTTCCAAGCCTTCAGCAACGAACGATCGCATGATTCCCGGAATCTGCTGTTGCTCCACATTCGCTAACAAGCCGCTTTTGAAATCATCCACACTGAATCCTTCATTTACAAGCAGCTGCTTCGCCCTCTCAACAGGAGTAGCTTCGATATAATAGAACGATTCCTTCGTCTCCGACATTTCACGGATATCGATCAGCTTCCCATTCTGAATGACAGCAATCCGATCGCACATCAATTCGATTTCAGACAACATATGGCTGGAAACGAAAACGGCAACCCCTTCAGCCTCCGCAATCCCACGCAAATACGTACGGAACTCCCGGATGCCCGCCGGGTCAAGTCCGTTTGTCGGTTCATCCAATATCAAGAACCTCGGACGGTGCAATAAAGCCTGCGCTAATCCAAGTCGCTGACGCATCCCAAGCGAATACGTCCCAACTTTTTCATGAATACGGTTTTGCATCCCTACTTGGCGGACAACCTCATCAATCCGCTCCTTCGTCACGCCTTTATGCATGCGTGCGAAATGGACCAAGTTCTTGTAACCCGACATGAACTTATACATTTCCGGATTTTCAACGATAACGCCGACCTTCGAAAGGCCTTCCTCGAAATTATCCCGCAAAGATACCCCTACAATGACGACGTCGCCGCCCGTTTGCTTCATCAGACCGACCATCATCCGGATTGTCGTCGTTTTCCCCGCTCCATTCGGACCAAGAAAACCAGTAATCGTTCCCGGATACAGTGACAAATTCAGATCATTAATGATTTTCTTACCGCCGATTGTTTTAGATAAATTCTTTAATTCCACTACAGGTTTCATTTTACATTCCCCTCCTGTTTCCCATCTCTGAACAACGATACCATCCAGCTTGTTGCATCCACCCCATAGAAATCTCTTATCACGTCAACCGCTTCATGTGCAATGATAACACCGCCTCGCATGACGATAATTTCATCCAAAAGCGGTTCGACCTCCCGGATTTCATGCGTCGACATGATAACTGTCTGACGCTCCGTGTCTGTAAAACGGATGAGCCCTTTCGAAATATCATCCCGCACCATCGGGTCGAGCCCGGAAAACGGTTCATCCAACAGATAGACATCCGCTTCACGCGCAAGCGTCACGGCGATTTTCACACGCCCCCGATTCCCTTTGGACAAGCTCTTTATCTTCGAATCAAGCGGCACATTCAGAAATTGAACAATCTCCTTCGCCTTCAGAACATCAAAATCCTCGAATTGTGATTCATAGAAGTCAATAAGCTGTTGAACTGTGAAATACGTATAGAAATCATCCGTATCGGACATATATGCGATCCTTGAAGCAATCCTTCGCGTAATCGGCTTTCCGTCAAACTCCGCGCTTCCACTATTGGGTGTCAATAAACCCGCCATCATCTTCAATAATGTCGACTTTCCGCTCCCGTTTTCACCGACAAGCCCGATCACTTTCCCTCTTGGAATAGATAAGGTAACGTCCTGCAAAGCTCTTTTACTTCCGTACTTCTTCACGATATGTTCCAAATTAATCATTATCAGCACCCCGTTCCTGCAGACACTTCACAATTTCATCCGTCGTAAATCCGAAAGCCGCCACGTTTTGAAGGAATGTCGTGATAAGCTGTTCCTTCATTTCATTGCGAAGCGCTGTAATTTTCTCCTGGTCCTCCGTCACGAACGATCCCTGCCCCCTTCTTGTCTCAGTGATCTCCATCTGCTCCAACTCCTTGTAAACGCGCTGCATCGTATTCGCATTCACGCCAACTTCCACTGCATATTCACGGACGGACGGCAACTTTTCGCCCGCTGCGAGTGTGCCGCGCATAATATCCCCCAAAATCCGGTCGATGAGCTGCTGGTAAATCGGCTTATCCGGTAAAAAATCAATGCTCATCGTTAATACCTCACTTTCTTCTCAAGCAAAACTGCACCACTTGCAAATAATACGATTGAAATGAGGATGTATACGAGTGAACCTATGTTAGGTCCAAATCCTCCCCATATTACCTCTATAATTCCCCATACCATTGACCCAAAGAAGAAAAATATAAACAAAACAATCATCGCCAACCAGCCAATCTTCAATGACAAAAGCCTATAGATCACCCAAATCGGCAAACTTGCTGAAATCGCGAAAGTGGTAGTAAGGAATACTTTTAGCAAGTTCGGCCATTTAGGGATAACCCCTTCAAATCCACCGATAAAATAGGCGACAACCCCTATGACACTCCAAATCAGGTTAGATAGTCCTACTAATAGTAGAGCCATTAGCATCTTGGAGCCTAAAAGCCGTGTTATTGAAGCTGGGGAATGCAGCCATACATCTGGCCGCTTCATATCCGTATGAAGACTATGGACGAATAGCAACGCTCCAAAATACATTTGAAAAAACGAGAACGAATTCGTAATTTCTATAACGTCGAATATTCCCCCAACCGCGAGGGGTGCGAAACTTGAGACCGCAATCACGGTGAAAAGCAAGATAAACGCAAAGAATGTATACCTCATCAACGTCCATTCTTTACGAAATAAACCATTCCAGCTGATCATAACCTCACCCTCTTTTCAAATAAGGTGATAGCCAAGTAAAGTATGCCGACTGTAAAGAAAATAGCGAAGGCAATCTCACCTACGTACAAGACCGTATTTTGGAACATAAAGTTATCATATGAGATTTCAATATTAGTATTTTTTATTGCTACCAAATCAAAGCGTCCTACCTTTATAAACCGTTCATAAAATGAAGAACTTGTGACCTCGCCATAAACTCGTGCTGAAATGATAAATAAGACCAATGTGATGACAAGCGAAAACCCTTTAAGAAGCGGTTTTAGCAGTTGATCAATGACGATAAAGAAAAACCCATAAACCATAAATTGGATAGACATGAGAAAGACAGCACTTATTAACAGGACGCCTACAAACAGTAATTCACTGAACATCACTTCCGGATGCGGTGTAAATAGATAACGTGTTGCAACGACCACCACCGGAACGAGTAAATATACCAATCCCATTCCCGCCGCCATGAACAGCTTCACCCCAATAAGTTTGGACGTCGTCGCCGTTGAATGAAGCCATAAATCCGGCACTTTCATATCTTTGTTGAAGGTAGTCGCGAACGCGATGACCGGCACAAAAACACAGGCACCCGCCGCCACGAAGCTGATGATCATCGCCATCTCAAATACGGGAAACTCTCCCTCTCCCACCGTTAATACCTTCAAGAATGTCGGGAATATGAACAATCCCATGAGCATCAGAAGGACCAAAACGATTATTTGTACCCTCCATTGCACCCATTCCTTATGCAATAAACCATTCCACTGCTTCACCATCTTCCCCTCCTGTATCGGTGTATTAGTTACATAGTACACTACAATGTTTAATGGTGCAATGCATTTTAATTATTTTCTGAAGATTAATTCGAAAGTCCTTTTGATTCCACGGCGAGAAGTTATCGATCATTTCCCGGAGTTTATCGGTCATTTCCCGGCACTTATCGATCAATTGAAGCGATTTATCGGTTATTTCCCAACTTATTTCGATTATTTCCCAAGATATATGGTCAATTCGGGACTATTCACCCACTCAAAAAGAAACCTCTTAGTCGCTCAAAAGCATTTGGCGCGACAAAAAAAGGGTGCTAAGATGACTTCCTCCGCGAGACTTATCACGAAGTCAATTATCCATAAGCACCCTTTATACATATTGTTTCATTTTCCGTCATAGCTTCTCTTGACAAACTCCCATACACTTAAGATAACAACAATAAAGGAGAGATCCATATGCCAGAATTCCTCACAGGCATCGACCATATCCAAATTGCAGCGCCACCGAATTCCGAAGAACAGGCACGCAAATTTTACGGCGAGCTACTCAGAATGAAAGAAATCCCGAAACCAGAAAACTTACAAGGTCGCGGTGGATGTTGGTTCCAATGCGGTGCACAAGAAGTCCACATCGGTATCCAAGCAGATTTCACGCCAGCAAAAAAAGCGCATCCCGGATTCACCGTACGTGCGCTCGAAGAATTGAAATCCCGTCTTATTGCGTCCGGCTACCCAATCACCGATGAACCACCAATCGCTGGCCGTGCCCGCTTCTTCACAAATGATCCATTTGGCAATCGGATCGAGTTTTTGGAATTTGACTAAGACACAATAATATCCTTCTCCTGCTGATCCAAACGATTCAACTCTTCCATGGCTTCATCGCGTTTTCGTCGCAGCTGGTCCTGCACCCGGCGGACATCGCGGAGCACGACATTCAGCTTACTTTTTGCATCCGTTATCCGCGAATGCACCGCCCAGTCGGAGAAGATATTATCGAAGAAAATATCCGTGAATGTGAAAAAGTCTCTTTGATTTACATTGAAAGATTCCGATGCAAAATTTTGGACGTCCATCAATTCCGTCTCATAATGCCGAAGGGCTCGTTGCGCGCGGTGGACGAGGTCGTCCGAGCTGTTCATTTCCGAATACTTCATTGCGGAAACAATTAGACCCCCACCTAAAAACGTGTCCCACATCGACAGCCCTTCGGCATTGCCCAACTTATCGAGCGCTGCGTCAAGTGTCCTCATCGCCTTGTCACCCGCTTCATACGCCTCGTCGATTTCCCTGACCAGCGACCGGACGCGCACTCGATCATCTGCGATTTTCTGCAAAGTACTGTTCGCCACCGAATCATTCTGCCGGATCCACGCCTCTTTTTCCTTCAAGAAGTCTGCCCAATCTTCATCGATATAAAGAAAATCCTCCCGATTCATCTGTTCCCGTAGCCGGCCAACTTCCGCCTCCAAATCCGTCACTGTCTTCTCTGCCTCATTGTATTTCAGTTCGGCCTCCACGACTTCATTCATTTCTTTTTCCATTTGCACATCCCATTTGCCCGTCCACTCTTTGAGTTTGTTTGCAAACGAGAATTTCCCAAGTTTCACGACATCCTGTTGCTCCTTCGTTAGTTGCCTATGCAAACGATCCCGCAACTGGACAGCTTCCTTATATTGCGCTTCTGCACCATCGAACCTCCGCTTCACCCGGTTCCGTTCATTCCGCAGCATCGTCAACTCCATTTGCCGTTCATGAATATCCGCTCTCATCGCACTCACTCCTTTCCTTATATACGGAAAATATCGTTTGAGGTTTCAATCAAAAAAGCCGCCCCTGTAAAAAGGCGACTTTCCTTCAATGTTTAATTTCCCTACGCAGCTTCCGATGGTCTCGACGAGCGGGACCTGTGTCGAATAACCGCTTTTCGGCTTCGGTTTCCGGATAGATGCCCGGAACCGGCGTCGGCCTGTTATTTTCATCCATGGCAACCATCGTCAGAAACGATTCTGTTGTCAACTTGGTCGTGCCGGTTACCAAATCCCTTGAATGAACCGTCACGAACACTTCCATCGATGTGCGGCCAGTTGAACTGACAACCGCTTCGAGTTCAAGTATATCGCCGACCTTTGCCGATGATAGGAAGTCAACTGAATCGATGGATGCAGTGACGGCAGCAGCCTTGTTGGAATGCTTCATCGCCGCAATGGCGGCAATTTCATCTATGTACGCTAACACTTTCCCACCAAAAATCGTCTGCATGTGGTTCGTATCCGGCGGTAGCACAAGCCTCGTATTGATTGTACGTGAGTGGCTCATCGGCCGTTGTTCCATCGTCATCATCTTCCTTTCTCTACTCCTTCTATTATACCCATTTCCAAAAAACTCACTCGAATAACATGAGGGAGTAGGAGTGCTCAAACGAGAAATGGCCGTCCCGCTTCACGCTTTCCTCAATGATCCTTCCGCCCTGCATGACATAAACTCGGTCACATAAATGCTCAACGACTTTCAAATCATGAGAAATAAACAAAATCGCCATGCCCATCTCCCGGTTCAGCCGCTGAATCAACTCAACAATTTCCTTCTGTATCAATCGATCCAAATTCGATACGATCTCATCACAAACTAACAGCTTCGGTTCGACAAGGATTGAGCGCAGGAGATTTACCCGTTGACGCTCCCCGCCACTTAATTCCGAAGGGCGCCGGGCCAAATGCTTCTCTTCCAAACCTACTTTTTCAAGCATTTCGCGGATATGGGCGTCTCGATCACCTTTCATCTTCCGGAGTGGTTCCTTCAAAATTTCGCGAACAGTCCAGGATGGATTCATAGCGGCGGTTGCATTTTGGAAGACGATTTGACAGGAAGCATAGAAATCATCTGCTGTCGCAAATGAAACCGTGCCTTCATCCGCGGATTCCAAACGCATGATCAGTCGGGCTAATGTGCTTTTCCCGCTGCCACTTTCACCGACAATCCCAACAATCTCACCCTCGTCAACTGTCAGATTGATATCTTGAAGGATAGCCTTTTTCGGTTTCCCTCGGCCATAGCTTTTTGAAAGATGTTCTACATTCAGCACTTCCGGCACCCCCTTTCCTAAAAACGGCTATCAAGCAACCTCTTTGTATATTCATGCATCGGATTTGCCAAGACATCCTCAACAGACCCCGTCTCAACTACCTCGCCTTTCCGCATGACGATCATTTCATCCGCCACGTCCGCGACGATATCCAAATCATGCGTGATGATGAGTACCGTCGTACCGCCTTCATTCAACACGCGAAGCCACTTGATGAACTCCTTCTGGACGACCTTATCAAGCGCAGACGTCGGTTCATCCGCTATCAAAAACACAGGCTCCATATACAATGCACAAGCAATCATGCAACGCTGCAGCATTCCACCTGATAACTCAAACGGATACCGATCCATGATATCGGCGGACAAGCTTAACCTTGAAAGGATTTCCGGCATCTTCGCTCGAAATTTCCCCTCATTGTCACCAACCCGGCCTGCGGAAAATGCATACAACTGCCGCTCCATCTTCACACTCGGATTAAAGCTGTTCAATGCATCCTGAAAGATCGTGAAAAACTCACCCTTCCGCAATGCCGCCTTTCTTTCGGAAGTTGCTTTCAACAAGTCCAGGTCCTTATAAAACACTTCGCCATAAGCACGCGCACTTGCAGGCAACATCCCTAACATCGCAGATACTGTCATACTTTTCCCGCTTCCGCTTTCACCGATCAGCGCCGTCACTTTCCCTTCCGGAATTAAAAACGAGCTGCCATGAACGACAGGGACACCTTTTATTTCAACTGATAATCCTTTCGCCTCAAGCATGGAACCGTCTCCTTCCGGGATCTTTCAACGCTTCTCCGATGAAGTTAATGGATAGGATCGTCAAGAAAATGAGAAATCCAGGGAAAACACCGATCCACCATGCGCCGATCAACAAATCATTTTGGGCATTGTACAGCATATTCCCCCACGACGGAATTGCAGGCGGTATGCCGATCCCAAGGAAGCTTAGCGATACTTCGATAAATATAGCCCCCGCTAAATTGAAGATTGTCACGACGAACAACGGCGGCAAGCTGTTGCGCAGTAAATGTCCTGTAATGATCTTCCATAAAGGGGTTCCGAACATTTTCGCCATTTTAACGTACTCCGCATCCTTCAATCGGATGAATTCCGAGCGGACAATTCGTGCAGTCGTGAACCATCCCGTCACGCCTATGATGAATGTCATCCCCCACATCCCGCCTTGCATGATCGCCTGGAAACCTAACACCAAAACAAGTGACGGGATGGAAATGAGCGCTTCAAGAATCCTCATCATGACGCTATCGGTCCATCCACCGACATAACCACTTATTCCTCCATACACGATTCCGATGACAAATGACAGTGCGACCGACAAGCTGGCGACTGCCAATGTCACTTTTCCACCTTCCAATAACCGAGAGAATACATCCCTTCCAAGATGATCCGTCCCTAACAGATGTCCGTTCCCGGGTGGAGAATAGACAGCGTCCAGATCCATTTCATTAACCGGATGGGTTGCTAAGGGACCGGAAAGCAAAGTCATAGCGACAATCAAGCCTAAAAGTGAGCACCAGAAAACAAGCATTTTCCTTGGTTTCATCCGCCCAACTCCCCTCTTCGAAGCTTCGGGTCAAGCATGTACATGAGGACATCAATTATTAATAAGGTTACGATGACAATCAACCCCGTAAGCATGATGCCGCCCATGAGCAAAGGATAATCCTTCACCATGACGGATTTTACAAGCAATTGTCCGAGGCCAGACCATGCAAATAGGGCTTCCACAATAACCGAGCCCCCGAAAAACGAAGGAACCGTCATACCAAGATAATTCAAATAGGGAATGAAAGCGTTACGTAGCACTCCCCGTCTGATTTCTCGCTCCTCTACACCGTTCGCCTTTGCAGCCATTACATAATAACTTCCGATTTCCGACTTTACGCTCTCTTGGAGGAAGCGAGCGTACAGGCCGACATGCGTCAATACGACGACGGAAGCAGGCATGATCAGATGCCTTAATTTATCGACAAAGCCGCCTTCACCCGATAAGCTTCTCGTCCCGGAAGAAGGAAGGATACCTAACATGACGGAAAATAAATAAATGAATAAAATCCCAAGCCAAAAAGGAGGGATGGAAGAAGACGCGATACTGAATGTCGATAGCCCTCTGTCAAGCAGTGACCCTGGCTTCATGCCTGCAGCCATGCCAAGCCAAACCGACCCAAGGATGATGAAAAACATTGATACACCAAATAACAGAAGTGTATTCGGCAGCCTTTCCCCTAAGATTGAAGTGACAGGACGGCCCTCTTTTGCTGACATGCCGAGATTCCCTTTCAACGTCTCCTTCAGCCATGATCCATATTGCATGATCAGCGGACGATCGAGCCCAAACTCCTTGCTGATCCGCTCCTTTTCAGATGCGGTCAATGTTTGGGCATTGCCCCCGTAATATGCCGTTGCCGAACTACCCGGCCCGGCATTCATTATGAAAAAAGAGAGGAAGCTCACGATGAGGAGGACAAGAATCCCCAACATCATGCGCTTCCCAATCCATTTAACGGTCATTCCACTTCCACTCCTCGACATTCCAAAGGAAGCCGGAACCGTGATGGCCGAGTGTACGCTCCTTCACGCCTTCGATATTCCCGTTAATGCCATAAACTGCATTGACATACGCAATGAACGCGAACGCCGGATCGTCAGCAAGTTCTTTTTGGAAGGCCATATAGCTTGCCTTCCGCTCTGCCTCGTCCATTGATAAACGACCTTTTTCTAACAAGGTATCCACTTTTTCATTCGAATAGTTTCCGAAGTTATAACCGGAGCTTGTCAAACTCGATTCGGATGAATGGAATAAACTGTACGTATGATGATCAGCATCATACGGACTGCCCCAACCGATCATGAAGGCATCTGTCTCTTCAATCGTGATTGCACTCCAATCCAGCGCAGCGACATCCACATCTGCACCGATCGCCTTATACCCTTCAGCGACATAGTTCGCCATATTGACACGGACCGAATCAGACGCAGGGGCTGTAATCGTAAAGCTCAGTTTCTCACCATTTTTATAACGGAAGCCATCGTTCGACTTTTTCCAGCCTGCTTCATCCAACAAGGCTTCGGCACGAGCCTGGTCAAAGCTATATTTTTCAATTTGCTCATTATGAAAAGCATGCTTTTGAAGTGGAGAATAAGCAACTTCTCCATGCCCTTTCAAAATGCCTTTCACAATCTGCGCACGGTCGATGGCGAAACTGAAGGCCTGACGAACACGTACATCCTGCCAAAGCTTGTTTTGCATATTGAAAAGGATGCCGCGATAATCCGCTGTATCGACATCGTAGATTTTAATAGGATTCCGCTTTTCCAACTCACTCACTTGCACCGGGTCAAGCAGAGTGATATCGACTTCTCCTGAAGCTAACTGCAAGGCACGGACGTTGCTGTCTGGGATGAATTTGAAAATGACTTTCTCGATGGACGGCTTCGTACCATAAAAATTATCGTACGCCTTCAGCGTCAAGCTATTGCCACGGTCCCATCGGTCGAACTGATAGGGACCCGCTCCAATCGGATGGCTGTTGAATTCAGCCGTCCTCATCTCAACGCCCTGAAACGCATGCTTCGGTAAAATCGGTAGCGTCAGCTTATCAAGAATTGGCGTGAACGGATGTTTCAGCTTCAGTTCAAACTCGTAATCATTCAGTTTTTTCATTGAATCCACTTCAGTAAAATCGGACTTCAAAAACGATGCATTTTTATCATCCAATACACTTTCAATCGTAAAGATGACATCATCTGCAGTAAGCGGCTCACCGTCATGAAAACGGATATCCTCTTTAAGCTTGAATGTATAGGTCAACTTGTCATCTGATAAGACGTACGAATCTGCAATATCGGCCTTCGGTTCGTTGTTTTCATCAAAACGGAAAAGGCCGCGGAAGAGGAGCGCATCCAAATTCGTTTCCTCAAGAATCGGATTCAGTCCGGCGAACTCAGCTTCTGATGCATAGATAAGACTATTTTCCTTCTTGACGCCTACAGACTTCTCTTTGCCTTTTCCGCATCCCGCTACAACTAAGAGGATGATCAGTGAGAAGAGGGCTATCTTGCCTATTTGTTTTTTCATAGTTTCCTCCACACCTTAAATGAGTGCTGACAGCTTGGAAAAGACGCGCTTCATTTCCTGCATCAGCCTCCATTGATTCACGCCTAAAAAACGGCAATGTACGGCATTTCCTGCAAGTCTTGTCACTCCAGCTCGCAAGCCCTCACCAACATTCAACTCCTCTTGGATTTCCCGAAGGTCAAGACGATCCGCTTTGTCCGATACAAGCCAGATGGAGCCAACATACAATGCATCTTCAAGCATTCCGAGTTCTTGGAAATTCATATTCTCCGGAATGAAATGAAGACTGTCGAAAGCAATCAGCTCTCCTTCAACGTAGATCTTCATTTTTGACTTCAATGAAGTGAAATCAAATACTTCCCCTCGCATCTCTCTGCCCGGAGCAATGATTTCTCCCCATAGCAACGTGGCATTGTTCGCAAGGTGGATTGTCGTTTCCATTTGGAACTTTGCTTCAGCAAACGGAATAATCACTTCGGGCATCCATTCAAGGCGCGCCTCTTCCGCAAGCTTGACATCAATTGTTTGCACGCAAGTATCACCTGTATGCGACCTGTACACCTTCAATGCCGACTGCTGGATAATCCGCGCTGAGCTTCCCGGCAACAGTTCGATTGTAATATCATTCCGATCGCCCGCCACCATTCCGCCCGATGACTCCATCACATATACCGTAGCCGTAGGATCATCGCCTTGGTACAGCTCACGGCTCGCCTTCAAAGGTGGTTGCTGGAATACATGCGGCATCCGGGTATAACCTCTTCTTGGCTCAAACACCATCTCTAACTTCCCATGGTGTCTGATCCGAGGTGTTTTACTTACTAACATTTGTTGTCTCCACGCCTTCAAGCAGCATGTTCCGTTTAATCCATTCGACGATTTTATCGACGTTTTTGCGTGTCCGTACATCCGCAAGGACATAAGGTCGTCCGCCTCTCATCTTCTTCACGTCGCTCTCATACTGTTCAAGGTCAACGCCGACATGCGGTGCAAGGTCAGTTTTATTGACCAATAAAAGATCGGATCTTGTTAACGCTGGTCCGCCTTTTCTTGGAATATCCTGTCCTTCCGCAACGTCGATTACGTAGATATAGCCATCTACAAGCTCAGGGCTGAATGTTGCAGATAAGTTATCCCCACCGCTCTCGACGAAAACGATATCAAGGTCATTGAAGCGTTCCTTTAGTTCATCGATTGCCGCAAAGTTCATGGAAGCATCTTCACGGATAGCGGTATGCGGGCATCCGCCAGTTTCCACTCCCAAGATTCTGTTTTCATCCAATACACCGTGATTCATGAGGAATTGAGCATCCTCGCGTGTGTATATATCATTTGTGATGACTGCAACGTTATAGTTTTCATGCATTGCGCGGGTCAATGCGTCGACGAGCGATGTCTTGCCCGATCCGACGGGACCCCCGATTCCAATACGTACTGGTTTCATATAGAAACCGCCTCCTTTAAAAATTAACTTATATAAAATCACGAAATAAATAATCTCGAGAATAAGTATTCATGTTTCATTGATGCAAGCTCGATGCCTAATGCATTGTTGCTGATGTCTTCTTCACTTAGGCCGGCTACAATACTTGCTGCAGCAACGACCTCTTCCGAAAGCTGATGCATTGCCTGAACGCCTGTATTTTGTCCGAATGGCACTGCACGCACCGCATTTTGGACAAGCCCGTTCACCGATGAAAATAAATACGATAGTACCGCATGATGGGCATCGACTCCATTGACTGAACAATAAATGCCGTAAAGAATCGCATAATGCCCTTTGATTTCATTTGCACCAATTCGGCTTTTCCATTCATCGAAAAAAGCATCCTCAACAAGAGGTGCAACGGTCTTGATGAATTGTCTGCCCAAATTGACACTGGCGTCCCTTGACTCCTTTGCAAGCTTGATCGCCCCGCAGAGCTCTTCCAAATGCAAAAGACGATCGATGTCCCGGTTTTTGGCCGCCTCAAACGCTTCTTGAATAAGAATCGCGTCGCCGTATACGAGGTTCTGATGGAGAAACGTCGTGCAAAAAGCGATCAGTTCCTCCTTCTTCCGGATGTCATCCTCTTGGATATATGTTTCCATTCCATACGATTGTGTGTAGGTGCCGATCGGGAAAGCGGAATCATGGATTTGCAGCAGTCGAAGGAACTGGATATCAGTGGGAATGGCCACGGTATTTGAAAGGTTGTTTGAACCGTCTTTCAGTTGTTTCATATGCCACACCCACCTCATCCAATAATGGTGCAAGCGTATGGTCTGCACGGACTACAATCTCGTCTTTCTCTATTAAAGCCGGCGTATGGCGATTGCCAAGTTCAAAAGCCGCCTTGCCCATTTCGACCATATCGTTCGGACGGATGACGATGACCGGTTCCATTTTCGTCCGGATCACGATGCAGCGCTCGTCATCTTCAAACAAGAGGTCACCGTATTTCAACGGTTCCTCTTGATTGATACGCAGGGCGATGTCCGTACCTTCATTCGTCTCGGTACGCAGAATACGCTTGCTCAGTTCTTCCCATTCCAGCTCCACCCATTCGATGCGCTTCCCTGAAATCTCTTCTGTATCACCGATATTGCCTATGATTTTTTCAATTAACATCTCGTTATCTCCTTTAGAAATCGGCAGTTTGAGTAATTAAAACAAGAAATATCTTTGCGCCATTGGAAGGACATCGACCGGTTCGCATGTCGCCAACTCACCATCGATTTTCACTTCATATGTCTCCGGGTCAACGTCAATTACAGGCATTTCGCTATTATGTTTCATATCCGCTTTTGAAACGTTTCTGCAATTTTTCACCGTTCCGATCATCTTCTTAAGTCCAAGTTGCTCTGGAAGTCCTTCTTCAACCGCAATTTTCGGCAGGAATGTCATTGCCGCGTTTTGCGGCCCTTGTCCATGGTAGCCATACATTCTGCGACCCATCATCGGCTGCGGCGTCGGAATGGAAGCATTCGGATCGCCTGTCATCGCGTACACGGCGATGCCGCCTTTTATGACGACTTGCGCTTTCACCCCGAAAAATGCCGGATCCCATAAAACGATATCCGCCAATTTCCCGTCCTCGATTGAACCGACCTCATGCGATATCCCTTGGGCAATCGCTGGGTTGATTGTATATTTTGAGATATAACGCTTAACGCGATAATTATCATTGTCCTTCCCTTCGTCTTGTGGAAGCGGACCGCGCTGCTTTTTCATCTTATCCGCCGTCTGCCACGTCCGGATTGCCACTTCCCCGACTCGGCCCATCGCTTGGGAGTCCGACGACATGATGCTCAAGATTCCAAGATCCTGCATAATATCCTCAGCAGCAATCGTCTCAGGACGGATACGCGAATCCGCAAAAGCAACGTCTTCCGCCGAATCACGTTTCAAATGGTGGCACACCATAAGCATGTCCAAATGTTCATCGATCGTATTGACTGTAAATGGTTTCGTCGGGTTCGTCGATGCCGGCAACACATTCGGCAATGCCGCCATCTTCAGCTGGTCCGGCGCGTGCCCCCCACCTGCTCCTTCCGTATGGAAAACGTGGATGACCCGGCCGTCTATCGCATTAATTGTATCTTCAACGAATCCAGCCTCATTCAACGTATCGGAGTGCAAAGCAATCTGGACATCGTATTCATCCGCAACTGACAAGCTTAAGTCCAATGCGGAAGGAGTTGCACCCCAGTCTTCATGAACCTTCAAGCCAATCGCACCCGCCCGGATCTGCTCAGCAAGCGGATCCGGAAAAGCTGAGCTCCCTTTCCCGAAGATACCTATATTCAACGGAATGTCTTCGATTTGCTGCAACATCCGATGTAAATGCCATTTACCCGGTGTCACCGTCGTCGCTGTGGAACCAGATGCCGGGCCTGTCCCGCCGCCGATGAATGTCGTCGTCCCCGCATTCAGCGCCACATCCACCTGCTGTGGGCTGATAAGGTGAATATGCGTATCAATCGCACCCGCTGTCGCGATCAACCCTTCGCCCCCGTATACTTCCGTTCCAACCCCGATGATCATGCCCTGGTCGACACCGTCCATTGTATTCGGATTACCCGCTTTTCCGATTCCGGCAATCCTTCCGTTCTTGATACCGATGTCCGCTTTGACGATTCCTGTATGATCAATGATCATTGCATTCGTTATGACCGAATCCAATACACCGTCTTCTGAAGTCTTTTCGCCGTTCTGCCCCATCGACACACGAAGGGATTTCCCGCCTCCAAAAATGCCCTCATCTCCATAAGTGGTGTAATCCTTTTCGATTTCAATCCATAAATCAGTATCTGCCAAACGAACCTTGTCGCCCACAGTCGGGCCGAACATCCTTGCGTATTGCTCGTGATTCATCTTCACTTAACTGTCAGCTCCTTTAAATCCGCCATCCGATGCCTTCTCGACAATTTCGTCTCGTTTGTGAGTGGAACCTTCCGTCAATTTATTCAAACCGAAAACATGACGTCTTCCACCAAACTCGACAAGCTCAACTTCCTTCTCCTCACCCGGTTCAAACCGGACAGCCGTCCCTGATGGTATATTCAAATGCATTCCTACCGCTTGCTCACGATCAAATTCTAAGAATTTATTCACCTCAATAAAATGGAAGTGAGACCCAACCTGAATCGGACGGTCACCTGTATTTGCAACCTTCACCGTCTTCACAGCTCGTCCGACATTAATTTCAATCCATCCATCTGCCGCCTTGATCTCTCCTGGTTTCATATGAAAACCCCCTTATTGAATTGGGTGATGCACCGTAACCAACTTAGTCCCATCCGGAAACGTGCATTCAATCTGTACATCCTTTATCATATCGTCGACGCCTTCCATCACATCATCAACCGTCAGCAACTGCTTTCCCTCACTCATCAACTGCGCAACCGACTTCCCATCACGAGCACCTTCCATGATGAAATGACAAATAAGAGCTACAGCCTCAGGGTAATTCAACTTTACGCCTCGTGCCTTCCGCTTCAGCGCAAGCTCCCCTGCTACATGCAACAATAGTTTTTCCTGTTCAACTGGTGATAGCTTCAATAAAAACACCCCCGAATATTATTCACATATTTTAGATAACTTTAGATAGTATTCTGCTGAAACTATCTTTCCTATTCATTTTTTTCGAATCATTTAATGTTTTGCAAGAATATGCGGTAAAGGACATGCGTCCATTTGATTGGGACCCGGCTCGATGCAGGTCGGTATGAGGAAGTTGAGGAAAATACAACGACTCTATTATAAGATAATCATTTTTGCTTGGCAACTTCTACACAACACAGCAAGACCTTAAGGCGAATCGCCTTGTGACCGGCCATAAAAAATGGCCGTCCTGTAAATTCAGGACGACCCAACAACTTCCCTTACCGCATCCGTACGCTTCAACGTCTCTTCATCATGCAAATGACAAGCGACAAAATGTCCTTCTTCCTTTTCCAGCCACTTCGGTTTCAATTCCCCGCAAACCTCCATCGCATAAGGACAGCGTGTACGGAACACGCAACCAGACGGCGGATTGATCGGGCTTGGGAGCTCACCTTTCAGCAATATTCGTTCACGGGATTCCTCGATATCCGGATCCGGAATCGGGATGGCCGACAGCAATGCTTCCGTGTATGGATGCAATGGTTTATCGTAGAGCTGCTTGCTCGACGTAAGTTCCACCATATGTCCTAAATACATGACGCCAATGCGGTCCGATATGTATTTGACCATCGACAGATCATGCGCGATGAATAAATACGTCAGCCCTTTTTCCCGTTGCAATCGTTGGAGCAACTTGACGACTTGGGCTTGTACCGAGACGTCAAGTGCTGAAATCGGCTCATCCGCAATGATGAATTCTGGATCTAATGCAAGTGAACGGGCTATGCCGATCCGTTGCCGCTGCCCGCCTGAGAATTCATGTGGATAGCGATTTGCATGATCCCGATTCAAACCTACGTCTTCAAGTAATTCATTCACACGGGCACGCATTTCCTCCTGGGTTTTGTACATTCCATGGATTTGCATCGGCTCAGCGATTATTTCATAAACAGTGGAGCGTGGATTCAAGGAAGCATACGGATCCTGGAAGATCATTTGCATCTTCTTCAAGAAACGATGCCGTTCGTTATCCGTCATATCATGGATGCTTTGCCCTTCATATAAAACTTCTCCATCCGTTTTATTGTACAGGCCCAAAATCGTCCGCCCCGCCGTCGATTTTCCGCAACCCGATTCGCCGACGAGCCCAAATGTCTCTCCCCTAACAATATCAAAGCTGATGCCGTCGACCGCCTTCAATTTTTGCCCTCTTCCGACATCGAAGTAACGTTTCAAATTCTTTACAGATAGAATTACTTTCTTAGTCATTCAGCTCGACCCCTCTTCCGCGCCAAATCTTCGGACCGCGCTAATATCACGTTCAAGCTTCGAGCCCTCTAACTTCACTAACTCAACTGATTGCCCTGTGGAAGGCGAGTGAAGAAGTAAGCCATTTCCATAATAAAACCCGACGTGCCTGACATTACCTTTTCCTTCATCGTTCGCGAAGAATATTAAATCACCTTTTTTCCAGCAAGAGGGGTCACCCTTTGGTACCTCTTCTCCGCTCTTCGCCTGATCACTCGCATCTCTCGGAATAAAATACCCGCAAGCTTTCATCATATTGTACGTGAAGCCTGAGCAATCAAACCCATATGACGACATCCCACCCCAGAAATAAGGGAGATCCAAATAGACAAGGCCTTCGTCAACAGCCGATTCAGGTGGCCGCTTTTTAAATTGATGGATGGAAGGCGCCTCTACAATATCCGTTTTCAGTACTAATGCCTCTCCATCTGGTGTCATTACATGGAAATGATCTTCACTCTCATCAGTTAATGGCAGAATCGTATTGAATGGCACAATCATGAACGGAGTACTATCCGATTTCCATAACTGTGATTTTGGAATAGCCACCCGTATAAATCCTCCAGCCTCCTCAAGCGGAGTCGCCTTCTTCAATTGTGTGAGGGGTACCCAGCCCGGATAACCTCTTTCATCCTTCTTCGACGGTTGCCAAACGGCGATTATTCTCGCCCATTCACCGACGATCTTCTCCACGATGACCGGCTCACCATACAAAATCTGAGTCTGCACACGGTTGCTGTTGCAAAGGTCAAGTCGTTCTTCATACGCAAGCTTTTCCAGCCATTTATTCAAATGAAGCGGATTGGCAATACCTTCTTCGTCCATTTCACGTGCCGATTCAGGTGATGTCCATACCGTCGCGACCGGTACTGCGCATGCATACATATTCACGGTAAGCTCCGTCATACCGTTTCCCCCTTTCCCGTAACTCCCATTAAAGTTTGGCTTATTCCACACCCGGCAGAATCGTAAGTGTTTTCTCATCCCCGTCAAGCTTTGCTTTAACGCCTAATGGAATTGCAAAATGCGGCTCGCAATGGCCGATTTTGAAACCTTTGACGACCGGTTTCCCAATATTCCTGAAATAGTCTTCGAAAACATCATCCAACGTCAATGATTCCCTTGTTTTCTTTAGTTCAGTTTCCGAAAAATCCCCAATGATAATTCCGGCTGCGTCAGAAAACTTTCCTGCCATGCGAAGTTGGTTCAACATCCCGTCAACACGGTAAGGCTCCTCCCCGACATCCTCGATGAAAAGTAACTTCCCCTTCGTGTCGACCTCGAATTTTGTACCCATCGAGTTAACAAGCAGAGAAAGATTGCCACCGACAATTTCACCATGTGTCACACCGCCACTTATCGAGATCAGAGGAGAGATTTCTTCTGTATAATGAAGTTCCATCGGTTCAAACAGTTGCATGAACATTTTTGCGGATAAATCATGGAATGTGTCTTTTCCAACACAAGACGCAAGCATCGGGCCATGGAATGTGACGATATCGGAATATAACCCCATAGCGGTATGAAGGAAAGTGATGTCGCTGAATCCCCAAAATATCTTCGGATTCTCACGTATCAATTGCAGATCCAACCTGTCAGTATAACGCGCCGATCCATATCCTCCACCTGCGCAAATAATGCCGGCAATTGATGGATCTGCGAACATGTCTTCCAAGTCCTGCAGCCGTTCATCATCAGTTCCCGCAAGGTAGCCACGCGTATTGTTGATGTGTTTTCCAAATTTCCACTTCAAGCCTAACTGTTCTAAGAAGGTGAGCGAGCGCTCAAGGCTTTCTTGATTTGGCGGACTGGAAGGTGCAATAATTCCGATTGTATCTCCCGGTTGAAGCCGTTTAGGTCGTATTCTCATTTTTTACATCTTCCTTTCCAAGCCATTTAAAAATCGCGGCGCCATGATGGACACCGCGACGTTGAATTAGTTCTTATCTGCGTATTTCAAGTCAAGATAGCCTACAGGGTGGCGAAGAATTCCGGATACGCCCGGTTTTTCAAGTGATGTTGAATTATAGAAGTACAGTGGGAATACAGGCATTTCTTCCATTAGAAGCTTATCCGCCTGCTTCAACAATTCCCAACGCTTATTTTCATCCGTTTCATTTTTAATGTCCGAAATCAGCTTATCATATTCTGCATTCGACCATGTAGTACGGTTCATGGAGGAGCCTGTGATGAAGCTTTCAAGTGCGTTCACAGGGTCTGCATAGTCATGCAGGAAAGAGGAACGGGACATTTGGTATTTGAATTCTTTTTGCTCAGACAGGAAAACTCCGCCCTCGACGTTTTGCAATTCCGCATCCACACCCAAAATTTCCTTGAACTTGGATTGAAGCGCGATAGCGATTTTTTGGTGAGATTCGCTTGTTGAATACGTAATTGTAACTTTTGGAAGTTCTGTGTATCCTTCCTCTTTCATCCCTTCTTCCAAAAGCTGTTTCGCCTTATCAGGATTGAAGGATACAAGATCGCCGACAGTATCACGGAATTCTTTGCCATCCGGACCGATGAATCCGAATGTCACAAAGCCATGGGCAGGCTTCTCTCCATTTTTCGTTACAAAATTGACGATTTCCTCTTGGTCAACTGAAAAAGCAAATGCTTGACGGATCTTCTTATTCGTAAATGGCTCCATCGATGTATTGAATCGATAGAAGTACAAGCCTGCTTGGTCATCGACGCGCAACTCGTCGCTATCCTTCAATTGGTCCGCGATTTCGGAAGGAACTCCCGTTACATCCAACTCATTGGCTTGATACATTTGGTAGGCGGTCGTCGTGTCATTCACCATTGCCCAGTGAACTTTATCCAATTTGACCACATCAGCATCCCAGTAATGTTCGTTCTTTCCAAATTCAAAGCTCACATCATGATTCCATGACATCAGTTTAAACGGTCCGTTTCCAACGAAAGTTGACGCTTCTGTATGCCATTTCGGATTGGCAGTCGCGACTTTTTCATTGATTGGGAAAAAGCTTGGGTTTGTAATGATGTTCAAAAACGCTTCGTTCGGTGACGTCAATTTAACAATGAATGTTTTCTCATCCTTTGCCTCAATAGCGATGTCATCAACGGAGCCATCCCCATTATTATACGCCTCCGCCCCTTCGATGAAGTATGCAAGGAACGCCGCAGGTGAAGCTGTTTCAGGATTAAGCATATGCTTCCATGCAAAAACAAAATCACCCGCTGTTACAGGGTCACCATTGGACCATTTAGCATTGCTGCGGATTGTGAATGTGTAAGTCAATCCATCGTCCGAGATATCGATTTTTTCTGCTGTCGCCTCGACTGCACGGTGGTCCTTATCAAGGCGTGTCAATCCTTCCATAATGTTGTTAAGCGCACTCCAGGACACTGCATTGAACCCGATGGACGGGTCAAAGGATGTCGGTTCGTCACCGTTATTCAAGAGAAGTACCTTTTCAGCGGCAACCACTTCCTCCGATTTCCCCTCCGATTTCCCTTCATTTGTTGAAGGTTCTTTCGTTGTGCCCGGCTCCTTGCCTGCATTCTTATTCGCTGTACAAGCTGCAAGAACAAGTGCAAGCATAGCTACCATCAAAAACGTCAACCACTTTTTCAATACAATAACCCCCTTTGTTTGTATATGAATATAGAAGCACTATTGTGCATGGCACCTATTTAATCGAACAGTTTCTTCGCCCGCTCATCCTGCAACCAGCAATCCACGGCATGCGTCACGGATATGTCGGTCGTCCCCGGATAAATGCGATCGCAGACTTCCATTGCAAACGGGCATCTCGCGGTGAACGGACATCCAATCGGAGGTGCGAATAAATCAGGCGGCGTCCCTTCGATCGGTTGAAGTTCCTCTTCCTTCAAGTCAAGCCGTGGAACGGAAGCAAGCAATCCCTTTGTATAGGGGTGCTGCGGGGTATAGAACACCTCACGCTTCGTCCCAATTTCTATGACCTTGCCGGCATACATAACCGCAATCCGATCCGCTATCTTCGCAACCACCCCCAAGTCATGAGTGATCAGAATGATAGAAACACCCGTCCGTTCTTGAATCTCTTCAAACAACTCAAGAATTTGCGCCTGGATTGTAACATCCAATGCGGTCGTCGGTTCATCCGCGATTAACAGCTCAGGCTCGCATATTAAAGCAATTGCAATGACTATCCTTTGCCGCATCCCTCCCGAAAATTGATGCGGATATTGCTTCATCCTTTCTTCAGGGTTTGGAATACCGACCACTTCAAGAAGTTTAATCGCCTTTTTTCTTGCCTCACCTATACTTACTTTTTGATGGGTCCGCAACCCTTCCGTAAGCTGCTCACCGATTTTAAGCGTCGGGTTCAACGCGGTCATCGGATCCTGGAAGATCATGGAGATGTCGACCCCCTGCACTTTCCGCATCTTCGATTTGTCCAATTTCGTCAAGTCCTTGCCCTTAAAAAGAACACTTCCATTTTTAATCCGTCCCGCCGGCTCCGGGATCAACCCCATTATCGTATTCGCAGTGACACTTTTCCCACAACCGGATTCCCCGACAATTGCGAGTGTCTCCCCTTTATATAAATCGAATGATACACCGCGTAATGCTTGTACTTCCCCCCCGAATGTCCTGAATGAAACATATAAATCACGTACGGAAAGCATCACCTCCGAAAACACCTGTTTACGTTTTCCTGCCGCTTCAGGCTTTGTTAAGACTGCCGCTCCACCTTGGCCGTTTTTCTTCAACGTATTTTCATCTTCATTCAAGCCATTCACCCCCTCAGCTTCGGATCAAGTGCGTCTTGCATACCGTCTCCAAGGACGTTAAATGCAAACATTGTCAGTGAAATGAAAAGTGCCGGGAAGAACAATCTCCACCAATGGCCTGATAAAATGACAGGCAATGCATCATTCGCCATTACCCCCCAGCTTGCCACAGGCGCTTGGATCCCAAGCCCGATGAAACTTAGGAAGGCTTCCGCAAAAATTGCACTCGGAACAGTCAATGTCATTTGAACGATGATCGGGCCCATTGTATTCGGAAGCAAGTTTTTCCGGATGATTCGTGATGTACCTGCACCAAATGACTTGGATGCTGTCACAAATTCATAGTTTTTTATCTGAAGTACTTGTCCCCTTACAATTCGAGCCATGCCAACCCAACCGGTTATCGTCAATGCAACAATGATTGTTGTTAAACTCGGACCCATGATGACCATTAATAGAATGACAACTAATAAATGCGGCAAACCGTAAAGGATTTCAATGATACGCATCATGATTGTGTCCGTCCTACCGCCCTTATAGCCGCTGATTCCGCCGTAAATGATACCGATGAAGAAGTCGATCAATGCAGCAGCCACTCCGACAAACAATGAGACACGGGCACCATGCCAAGTTCTTGTAAAGACATCCCATCCTTTATCATCTGTTCCGAACCAATGCGCTCCGGAAGGTGGCTGGTTCTGGTTTGCGTACTGTGTTATTTCTATATTATGTGGCGATAGCATTGGAGCAAAAATAGCAAACAACGTTAAAATAATTAAGAATACGAGCCCGCCCATTGCCAATTTATTTTTCCGCAATCTTCTCCATGCGTCTTTCCAATAGGAGAGTGACGGACGGACAACTGATTCAGCTTTTTCAGCATCCCGCCCTTTCGGTTTGAACCACTCGTCCGGCGCTTGCACGTTTTGTTGACGAGTCACCATTACGCATCACCTTCCTTTCGGTGAAGTTTAATGCGCGGATCAATGAATCCATAGACAATATCTACTAAAAACAACATGAATACAAGAAACGCGCTATAGAAAACTGTTGACCCCATAATAACTGGATAATCCCGATTATTAATGCTTTCCACGAAATATTTTCCCATTCCTGGAATTGCAAAAATCTTCTCGATTACAAATGTACCTGTCAATATTCCGGCGAGCATCGTCCCCATGATTGTCACAACCGGCATCAGTGCATTCCGTAATGCATGTCGCAACACGATTCGTACTGGCGATAATCCTTTTGCCCTCGCCATCTTTATATAGTCCTGTGTTAGCACTTCCAGCATGCTCGATCGCGTCAAACGGGCAATGATAGCGGTCGGACCGGTAGCAAGTGCCAATGTCGGTAATATCATGTGCATCCGGCTGCTCCATGTGGCTGGAGGCAGTAGATTCCAATTGACAGCGAATTGCTGGATTAAAACAGTCGCCAATACAAAGTTTGGAACGGATATCCCGATTACCGCGAAGGCCATTGCGGAGTAATCGATGATGCCGTTGTGGCGCAATGCCGCTAACGTCCCTAACGTAATTCCCGAAATGACCGCGACAAGGATGGTCACCATTCCAAGTTCAAATGAAATCGGAAACCCCCTTGCAAGTAATGTGTTCACCGTCTCATTCGGCTTTTTAATGGAAGGTCCAAAGTCAAACGTTGCTATCGACTTCAAATAATCAAAGTATTGTACATGTGTAGGTTGGTCTAATTTATAGAACTTCTCGAGATTTGCCTGGATTGTTGGATTTGATGTTCTCTCTTCGTCGAACGGGGAACCTGGAACCGAATGCATCAAGAAAAAAGTCAGCGTTGCAATGATGAGGATTGTCGCAATCATCATGAAGAATCTTTTTACTATGTAAATCGCCATGCGCACTCTCCCCCTAATAGAAATTTGTTTGCATTGCTAATTCAACCATTGATAGCGCCTTCAATTATTTGTCGTCAAATCTGGATTAGGATGCACCTCCTACACAAGTAAATTGTTCGTGCATTTGCCTCCTCTGTTATAATACGTCGCACCCTCTCGTAATTATGTCTAAATGAATCAACAAACGTATAATCCGGCAGTCCAGTCATCCATTCTATGTCAACGGAAACATATAATCTTAAATCTACACCCCCCATTTCTAAGAATTCTATTAGTATTTAGACAGATTTATTGGTAACTTCAATACTATCAAATACTTGTGAATATTACAATATAATCTGATTAATAAACAGCCTCTATTTCACCACATGAAACGCACAAAAACCGCCACCCGATTAGTCGGATGACGGTAATTGTAGATTATTAGGAATCCCTAACGATCAGTTATTATTCAGTTACGCCCCACTTCCACAGACGTAGATCTGTGCCAGATTCAATAGAGTAGTTTGTAACACGTTTGTTAACAGCCATTAGGTAGTAACGGAATACTGTTGGTGCAACTGGAACTTCATCAACCATTAGCTCTTGCCATTCTTTGAACTTACCTGCACGGTAGTCTGTATCCAATGACTTTTCGCCTGAAATAGCTGCAAGAAGCTCATCGTTCTTCTCGCTTGTGTAACGAGTGTAGTTGAATGCTGCAGTTCTGCCATATAGACCAGATGGGTTCGGGTCAGAACCTACACCCCAAGCACCTTGGTAGATGTCAATGTCTGGATCGTCAGCTTCTACGCGATCGTAGAACGAGTTGAACTCATGTAGACGACCTTCAAGAAGTTGTACTTTAATACCTACGTCAGCCCAGTTTTGAATGTAGAACTGTGCAATCGGCTCAGCAGTTTCTCCGCCGGACATTGAAGCAAAGTTAAGTTCGAATTTCTCGCCCTTATCGTTTTCACGGAAGCCGTCTCCATCAACGTCAACGTATCCAGCTTCGTCAAGAAGTGCTTTCGCCTTTTCAGGATCATATGACGGTGTTGGAATGCTTGAGTCATGGAAAGAAGCAAATACAGGAACGATTAGAGTTGTACCTGGGAAACGAAGGCCGTGGTAAAGTTCTTTACCGATTGTTTCGTTATCCATTGCATACCACATAGCTTGACGTACAAGTTTGTTGCCCATTTTAGCATTTGGATCTGTAATGCTTTCTTTCTTATCTGCATCCCACTTACCAAGTTTGAAACCGATGTAAGTGTAAGCAAGGTCAACTTGAGCTAACAATTCGATATTATCGACTTCTTTAGCATTCAAGTATTGGTCAACTGGAATTGATGCGATATCGATATCGCCTTTCTTAAGTGCTTCAAGGATAGAAGCAGAGCTTACTACTTTCAATACGACTGAATCTAGTTGTGGCTTACCTCTCCAGTAATCATCGTTGCGTACATAAAGTACAGATTCACCTGGAACGATTTTTGAAACTTTGAATGGTCCGAAACCGATAGGGTTTGTACGGATCTTGTCAGAAGATACGATTTGTTCCATTGTAACTTCACCTGTCATAACATCTCCGACATGGTGTCTTGGTGTTGCGTTAGCCCAAATACCTGACTTAAGCGATGGAGTCGCCTCTGTGTAAGTGATTGAGATTGTTTTGTCGTCATCTGAAACTGTGATACCAGAGATTTCAGTTGTTTCGCCGTTATGGTATGCAGGCATACCGTCAACGTTAGAAATCATGAATGTGTAACGAGTTCCTGTGTAGTCTGGGTGACCAAGTAGTTGGTAAGAGTAAAGAAGGTCACTTGCTTTAACAGGCTCACCGTCATGCCATTTTACGCCATCACGGATTGTGATTGTGATAGTTTTGTTGTCATCAGAGATTTCGTATGTTGCAGCACCGTCATTAGTGATCAAGAAGTCACCGTCGTAAGCGAACAAGCTTTCATTGAAGAAGCTCATTACAGTGTTATCAGGTGAACCTGAATAGAACACTGGGCTTAGAGTACCTTCGAATGGAGTGTCAGAAACTAAAGCATAGTTCAACTCTCCGCCATCGATAGGCGTTCCTGTGTTAGTAACTGTTAGTGGGAAATCAAGTCCAGCGTTTGGATCTTCAACTTCCTCTTCTTCACCGTCATCAGTGTCTGTGTTTTCTGTTTTACCTGGATCTTTTGCCGGTTCTTTATCACCAGCTTTGTTGTCCTTGCCTGTACATGCAGCTAAAAATACGCTGAGAACAAGCAAGAGGCTTGCAAGTAGCATAAATTGCTTCTTAGCCATTGTATTCCCTCCCCTTATTTTTTAGGCTAATCTTTGCCTTGCGTCTGACGCGCGTTTGATCGCTTGCCCGACGTAATTTATACACAGCATCATTACTAGAATTAGTAATGCTGCAGGTAACCATACCCACCACTTATTTTGCACAATATCAGGATTCCTTGCGAACGCAACAAGCGTTCCAAGTGAAGGAGTTCCAGCAGGCAAACCGTAACCTAAGAAAGTAAGCCCTGTCTCAATCCCGATATTTCCTGCAAGAGTAAGTGTCATATTAACAATGACGAGTGAACTCAAATTAGGGAACATTTCAAAAAACATGATCTTCCAACTTGGCGTTCCTAACGTCTTGGAAGCATTGATATAGTCAAGCTCCCTTTCTTGCAATGCTCTGGAACGGATAAGCCTTGCCTTTCCGAGCCATGCAAAAATACTTAGGATTAGAATGAATGAGACAACATTATAATTTGGAATGATAGTTACAAGTACGATAATGAACATCGTAGTTGGTAATACCATCATGAATTCAAGAAAACGCATCATTACATTATCTACGTGGCCTCCGTAAAATCCAGAGATCAATCCGTATGAAAGGCCAACAACTCCTGCAATCAACGTTACCGCAATACCGATTGTAAATGAGTTACGCGCTCCGATCATTAGCTGACCGAATACGTCACGACCACCGTCGTCAGTACCAAGCCAGTTAGCAGCAGAAGGCGCCTTCCAAGTATTCAAGAAGTTCACACGCTTCAATGCCACCTGGTCTATAAAAAGCGGTGATAAGTATGCAGTTGCCAAGATGATAATAAGCAGAATCAATGAGATTATGGCCATCTTATCATGTATTATTTCTCTCCAAATCGTCTTTGCAAACGATGGATTATTCAACTTCTCTCTTGCAATCAGGTCTTTTTCATTTATTGTGACTGTATTTTTCATCGGTATTCCCCTCCTCTTCTTCCTTTTCCATTATTCAATTCGGATACGTGGATCGACAATACTCAGGATGATGTCCGACAGCATTGTTCCGACTACAACAGCTGTTCCAGATATGAGAACAAGCGCTGTAACAACGGTAAAGTCACGTAAGCCAATTGATTGAATGAAAAGTTGTCCGAGTCCCTGATAACTGAAGATGGTTTCGATGAAGACCGAGCCACTGATCAAACCTGTAATTTCATACCCAAGGAAAGCAGCGATTGGTAAAAGTGAATTCCGCAAAATATGACGAGTGTACACTCTTCCTTCCGGCACCCCTTTGGAACGCGCTGTTTTTACATAATCTTTATTTTTTTGGTCGATAATGTCGTTCCGCAAATATTGAATCGTACCGACTGTACCAATTATTGCAGCGGACATGACTGGTAGGAATAAGTGCTTCGCCCTGCTCACGACATAATCCCAAGTTCCCGACTCAATTCGTATATCAACACTTCCACCGTATGGGAACCAACCCAATAAGAAAGCGAATATGAACAGCATTAATAAGGCAAAAACGAATAGCGGTGTTGCAAATGCGACATAGTTATAAGTGACAATCAGTTTATCTGCCCATGAATCTGTCCAACGCCCGGCTACAATACCGAGCGGTATGGCAATTAAATAGATCATTATTGCGGTGAATAAAGAAAGTAGCACCGTATTTTCAACCCGGCCCGCTATCAGAGTCGTAACAGGCTGTTGGTGGGTGTACGACTGACCGAAATCACCTTTCACCGCTTTTCCGATCCATCGTCCATATTGGACATACCATGGATCGTTCAAGCCGAATTTTTCACGGATTTTTTCAATCTGTTCAGGTGTAGCGTCAGGATTCCCCATGAACGCCCCCGTCACTGCATCACCCGGCATCGCTTTGGCAAGCACGAAGATGACGAGACTCAGGAGGATGAGCTGCGGAATCATGATCAATGTTCTACGTAAAATGAATTTCAACATTTACATCATCCTCCCCTTATTGCATGGCTACAGAGTGCGATTCTGAAATCTTCTTTAAATCGAACATCCGTCCATCTTTGTCAAAGTAATTATTATAGCCAGTTTGATACTCCTCGTTAATCGACTGGCGAAGATGCATTTTTTCGAAACGTTTCTCAGGGTTCATCTCTGGAATAGCAGCAATCAAACGTTTTGTATAAACATGTTGTGGATTATTGTAGATTTCATCGGCTGTCCCTTCCTCTACAAAACGCCCGCGGTACATGATGCCGATTCGATCGCACATATGTTGGATAATACCAAGGTCATGCGAGATAAATAGATACGTCAAGTTGAAATCTTTTTGAATTTCCTGCATGAAGTTCAATACTTGTGCTTGAACGGATACGTCCAATGCAGATACTGGCTCATCCGCAATGATCAATTTCGGGTTTAAAGCAAGTGCACGGGCGATTCCGATACGTTGCCGCTGTCCACCAGAAAATTGGTGGGGATATTTATAGATTGACTCAGGACTCAAACCTACTCGCGCAACCAACTCTTGTACTCTTAAAAGCTCTTCTTTTGGTGAGAGTCTTTCAAAGTTACGAAGAGGTTCAGCAATGATATTCAATACGTTTTTCCGTCCATTCAAGGACGAATATGGATCCTGGAAAATCATTTGGATGTCTTTCGTATGTTTATATCGTTCAGCTCTACCCATTTTGGCTAAGTCCTTACCTTCAAACAGCATTTCCCCGCCTGTTGATTTATTCAAGCCGATAATTGCTCTACCTGAAGTCGTTTTCCCACAGCCGGATTCTCCGACAAGGCCATACGTTTCTCCTGGTTGCAATTCGAAGCTAATACCATCAACTGCTCTGACGTGGTCTACGACTCTACGGAAAAAACCGCCTCTAATTGGATAGTGAACTTTTAAATCATTAACTGTTAGTAGCGACATATTCATTCTCTCCTACTCTGTCCTCCGGGAAATAGAACGTTTTGTAGCATGTGCAACGGACAAAGTGGTTCGGTGCCGCTTCATGCATTTCCGGGTTCTTTTCATGATCCTCTTCAGGTATCCAATCGACACGTGGCGCAAAACGACAGCCTTCACGGTCAAGGTTCTGAATGGAAGGAACGATTCCTTCAATGACATGTAACTTTTGTTTTGCTTGCATATTGGAAGGAATTGAATTCAATAGCGATCTCGTATATGGATGCAATGGATTCTCAAATAACTCCTTAACCTCCGCAATCTCTACAACTTCACCTGCATACATGACTACGACGCGATCGGCCATTTCAGCTACAACGCCCAAGTCATGCGTGATCAGGATGATACCTGTCTTCATTTGGTTCTGCAATTCTTTCATCAAGTCTAAAATCTGTGCTTGAATCGTTACGTCCAAGGCGGTTGTAGGCTCATCCGCAAGAAGAAGAAGTGGATCGCAAGCAAGTGCGATAGCAATGACGACACGTTGTCTCATTCCACCCGATAATTCATGCGGGTATTGCTCGTACACGCGTTGTTCGTTTTTAATACCGACCCTGCGAAGAAGTTCCAGTGTGCGTTTTTTCTTTTCTGACGCGGATAACTTCATATGGTAATCCATCGGTTCTTCGATTTGTCTCCCGACGGTCGCGAGTGGGTTCAGGGCAGTCATCGGATCCTGGAAGATCATCCCTATGTCTTTCCCTCTCACTTTATTCAAACGAGATCGGGAAACAGTCAAAAGATTTTCATCGCCAAAATTCACTTGACCGTCAAGTTTCGTATTCTTCCGGTCATGTAATCCCATGATTGAAAGTGCCAATGCACTTTTACCACAACCTGATTCACCAACGATTGCCACAACTTCATTCTCATGGACAGTTAACGTGACACCATCCACCGCTGCATAATACTCGCCTTTAATATTGAATGATGTACGTAGATCTTTTATTTCTAAGACCGGTTTTTTCACTAAACTTCCCCCTTACTCACTGACACTTCTTCAAATAACCAATTTTCATATTTTGCGAAAAGTTATTGAACTCAATATACTACACATCGGAAGTCCTGACAATACTGTTTTTTTAGAATATCATAATCTTGTATTATTTCTAATATGACAAATACATTACAAACATTGATTTAAATGCGTTTTCAAGATAAAAATGTCTTAAAAATTAATTTATAAAAGAGCAGGGGAAAAAAGCCGTCGAATTCAATAACGGCTTCTTTCCCCTGCTCTTTTCCTTATTATTCTTTTTTATCCATTGGACGCACTATGTGCAGAAGAAGTGGCTACCGCGGCTACAGTTACCGCCATTACCGCCTGTTGCGCCTGTATAATCATATCAACTGACGCCGCCATACTAACGCCTACTTGATCCGCGGATTCCGTCAAATGATGCAACAGTATCCCACATGCAAGCGATAATGCCATTTCCCTATTCCATTTGAACTGTTTTGATTGCCCCAACTCTTTTGCCAAGGAGATGATTTCACGGATATTTCCATCCTCAACATCGAATACCGTAAGAAATCCAATCATCGGGTAATGGACAGGCATCGCTTTTAGATCATCCCCAAGCATTTCAAATATCCTAACCGCCCTTTGGACAAGATGAGACTTAAAGTCTATATCCGTATAGGTCAGTACCTGCGACAGCCACTGCAATTCATTTCCAGCCCGAAAGCCTTCTTTGCGTAATGCATCATAATAGTTGCGCATCGCTTTTGCATGAAGCTCAGGATCCTCTCCCTTTTTCCCTAAAAGCATGGCGTATGTATAATCATCTTCCGATGTAAGAAAGAAATGCTGTTTTTTCATCGCATTGTAAAGCTTTTTTGCCCGTTCTGCCTCTACTTCAAACAAATCGGCATCATCATTCATAAGAATTGCTGCAAGGTAGGAATGAATGGAGTTCCGAAATCCAGCCTGCTTTAACACACGCTGTTTTTCCATCAATCGGTCCACAACTTCATCGACAGAGTTTCCCGATTGCGTCAAAAACGCTGCCATCATCGGCAATAAATGCCCGCGCAACGGCGAAAACCAACCCGACCTCTCTTTCAAGGCAGCCATGGCACGGTTGAAATCGACAGCATTAAATTCCCTCTCAGCCGTCACATAATACGAAGTAATCGTCAACACAACGTTTTTGCTAACGCTCCAACCGGCCAAGGATTTCACTTTGTCATATGTCGTCTCCACTTCATGTCTGATGGTATCCAAACGCATGCCGAACAACCCCTTTGTTATATGTACGTACATATAATATGAAAAGTTTCACGAAGTGGCAGAATTATTTATTTCCATTGTACAAGTTCTCATCAACCCCCGAATCACTTCCAAATCATCACGATGAAGGGCATCCACAATCGCACTTCCAACGATAACACCGTCAGCTTGCGCACCTAACTGTTCCACTTGTTGCGATGTAGAAATTCCGAACCCCGCTAACACAGGCACAGAGCTTTCCTCCTTCACACGTTTCAAATGTGCGGAAAGCTTGTCTTCAAATTCATTCCGCACGCCCGTGATTCCGTTCACGGTCACTGCGTATATGAACCCTTCTGCTTGCTTAGCGATGTTGACTATCCGTTCAAGCGAACTCGTCAGCGACACTAAAGGGATTAGTGCGATATCCGTCCCTTCCAACCCATTGCGCAACAGGCCGTCCTCCTCAAGAGGCAAATCCGGTATGATCAGTCCACCAATACCGATTTTCTCGCATCTTTCGATAAACGAATTAATGCCATACGCCAAAATAGGATTCAAATACGTCATGATAATCAACGGAACAGACACTTCTCCCTTGAATCTCACTAACTCATCCAACACTTTCCGCAACGTCACACCGTCAGCGAGTGCACGTTCCCCCGCCCTCTGGATCACTTCGCCGTCCGCCACCGGATCGGAAAACGGTATACCGATCTCAATTGCCGTCGCTCCGCATTCCTCAAGGAAAAGCAGCTTATCCTTGAGCGAGTCGAGTCCCCCGTCGCCAGCCATCATATAGGGGATGAACGCCTTATTCCCCTTCGCAACACATTCACGTATCCGCTTCTCAACCGTCTTCATTCCACTACACCTCCAATTGCTTCGCGGACCGTCTGCATATCTTTGTCGCCTCGACCCGATAAACAAACGACGATTATTTCATCCTTATCCATTTCCTTAGCAAGCTCCGCTGCAAAATGAATTGCATGTGCACTCTCAAGCGCAGGGATGATCCCCTCTGTCTTTGATAAAAGCTTTAATCCTTCAAGTGCTTCCGCATCCGTCACGGACGAATACTTCACCCTGCCGATTTCATGCAAATGGCAATGTTCCGGTCCGACCGCCGGATAATCAAGTCCAGCAGAAATTGAATGCGCCTCTTTAATAAACCCATCCTCATCCTGAAGCACATACATATATGCGCCGTGCAACACGCCTTCCCGGCCATCCGCAATCGCAGCCGCATGCAATCCCGTCGAAATGCCGCTTCCCGCCGCTTCAACGCCAAAAAGCGCAACTCCCTCGTCCTCGATAAACGGATGGAACATACCAATCGCATTGCTTCCGCCACCAATGCACGCAACTACCGCATCAGGCAGGCGCCCTTCCTTCTCCACAATCTGTCTACGAGTCTCCACGCCAATTACGCGCTGGAAGTCCCTTACGATTTCCGGAAATGGATGTGGACCAAGTGCCGATCCTAAAATATAATGTGTGTCCTCCACATTTGCGACCCAATACCGCAACGCTTCATTCACCGCATCCTTCAACGTCCCCGAGCCCTTGTCGACGGAGACGACCTTCGCGCCTAATAGCTCCATCCGGAACACATTCAGCTCCTGCCTGCGGATGTCCTCTTTGCCCATGAACACGACGCAGTCAAGCCCAAACAGCGCGCAAGCCGTCGCAGTCGCCACGCCATGCTGCCCAGCGCCAGTCTCCGCCACAATCTTCCGCTTGCCCATCCGTATCGCAAGCAACGCTTGGCCGAGCGAATTATTGATCTTATGCGCACCCGTATGATTCAAATCCTCGCGCTTCAAAAAAATCTTTGCGCCACCAATCTTTGCAGTTAAACGTTCCGCGAAATAGAGCGGATTCTCCCTGCCAACAAAATCGCGCAAATAATAATCCAGTTCCTTATGAAAAGCAGGATCACTCTTTGCCGTCCCATACGCCTCCTCCAACTCAATAAGCGCAGTCATCAGCGTCTCCGGCACATACTGCCCACCAAACTTCCCGTATCTACCTTTCTTCAACTCTATCGCCATCCTATGCTCTCCTCCTCTTTCACCGCTTGTATGAATTCGCGGATCAACGCCTCATCTTTTCTCCCGTCAATCTCCACTCCGCTCGACACATCCACCATGAACGGCCGCACCTGCCGGATTGCATCTTTTACATTTTGCGCATTCAATCCACCCGCCAAGATTATCCGATCCCTCGGTAAATCGCCGTTTAAAAGGCTCCAATCAAACACCTCACCGCTCCCTCCGCGGAATTCAGTCCCAGGCGTGTCGAATAAAATATAATCTGATTGAACTGTTCGCACGTTTCTTACATCGTCAACACCCCGAACCGATAACACTTTAATGGAAGGAAGTCCCACAGTTTCTATTAATTCCACTGTCTCATCCCCATGGTACTGGATGAAATCAAGCGGAACCTCACGGAAAGCACGCTCCATTTCCTCCTGTGTCGCATTCACAAACACCCCAATCTTTATCACGTGTTCCGGTACAAAGCGCGCCAGTTCCTTTGCTTGCGCAATCGCGACTCGGCGTCTGCTTGGAGCAAACAAAAATCCAACCGCGTCCACGCCCGCCTCCACCGCTGCTTGCACATGCTGCGTTTCCATCAATCCGCATATTTTCACCTTGGTCATAGGAGAACCCCTCCCCTTGGAACTTGAAGCGAACGAAGCGAGTCTTCCACGGAATCGCTACGCATCAATGACTCGCCGACAAGAACAGCACTCGCCCCGGCAGAAGCCACACGCTTTGCATCAGCCGCACTCATAATGCCGCTTTCGCTAATGAACACACGGTTTTCATTGAACGGAAAAATCCTTGCGACTTCCTCCGTCCTTGAGAGGTCCACTTCAAACGTCCGCAAGTCCCGGTTGTTGACGCCAATCAATTCTGCATCAATCTTTAACGCCTGGCTCAATTCTTTTGCATTATGCACTTCAACCAATACCTCAAGCCCTTTTCCCGTAGCATACGTATGAAGCCGTTGGAGGGTCATGTCATCAAGCGCTGCAACGATAAGCAAAATGACGGACGCCTTCGCTTCCATAGCACGGTCGATTTGCACTTCATGGATGATGAAATCCTTGCATAGAATCGGGATTTGAACGGCTTCTGCAACAGCGGTCAAATCGTCGAACGAACCCTTGAAGAATTGCTTGTCTGTCAACACAGAGATACATGCCGCGCCCGCACGCTCATAGGCTGTTGCCTGCGTAACCGGGTCCGCTTGATCCGCAATCATTCCTTTCGAAGGCGATGCGCGCTTCATTTCCGATATGACCTCGAGTCGGTCAGATTTTCGGAGCGTTTCGAATAGGGATGCTCTTTTCGACAAAGTTTCACATGAAACGACTTGTTCCTCCATTAGTAGTTGCTTCACTTCAAGCCTTTTCACTTCAAGGATCTTCTCTAAAATCGTCATTTCGCCACCGCCACCTTTCCAATCTCTGTACTGAATGCAACGACGGCTTCAAGTTTTTGCAATGCATTTCCGGAAAGAATGCTGTCAATCGCAAGTTCAATTCCTTCATTAATTGACTCTGCCATCCCGTTTGCAAACAACCCGATACCAGTGTTGAAGACGACCGTGTCAAACTTAGCCCCCCGCTTGCCTTTAAGAACATCACGGATCATGCCGGCATTCTCCTTGGCGCTCCCCCCGCGGATTGCGGATAAGGGGGCGTATTCAAGCCCGACATCTTCCGCGGTCAAAGTAAAAGGGATCAAGTCGCCTTTATCCATAAGGACAAATGAGTTCTGCCCCGCAAGCGACGCCTCATCCATGCCTCCTGCCCCCGATACGACAATCGCTCTCTCCCTGCCAAGCATCCGAAGTACGGATGCGTACTCCATGAGGAAATCAGGTCGGTTGATGCCTGTGAACTGTGTTTCAAGGGGAACTGGGTTCGTCAGTGGTCCAACAAGATTGAAAATCGTCGGCTTCCCGATTTTCTGACGCGCCTCACCGATTTTTTTCATCTTCGGATGGACGATTGGCGCGAAGATGAAAGCCATCCCTTCCTTCTCAAGCATCTTGCTCATATCCCCGGGTGCGAAATGTGAAGGGATTCCAAGCGCGTCAAGTACATCATGACTGCCAGCCGCACTTGAAATCTTACGGTTGCCATGCTTCGCCACTTTCGCACCCGCACCAGCGAGGACAAATGCCGACGTCGTACTGATATTAAACGAGTTTGAACCGTCGCCGCCCGTCCCGCAATTATCCAAGTACCGGGCTTCCGGGACGTCCAAAGAGATTGCATGCTTTTTCATGACAGAAGCAAGCGCCGCCACTTCCCTTGCGGTTTCCCCTTTCTTGGATAATGCGACAAGGAACTCTGCAATCTCCTCCACTTCCGCATTGTTTGCGAACATCCGATTAGCTGCTTCCACCATATCTTCATATTGTAAATGCTGGTTCTTCTCTACTTGGCTCGTATAGTTTTTCATCTCTCATCTCTCCTCATCTCTTTTATTCAGCTCAAAGCTCCAATAAAGAACGGGCTTTATTCATGGTTTCCTTATATTCCAGTGCGGGAATAGAATCCTTCACAATCCCAGCACCTGCTTGCACAGAAGCCACCCCATCCTTTACGAACATTGTCCGGATTGTAAGTGCAAAATCGATATTTCCATTCAAACCGATATAACCGATTGCGCCCCCGTAAATTCCGCGCGGCTCATCCTCAAGCTTCGAAATGATATCCATCGCAAGCTTCTTCGGCGACCCCGTCACCGTCCCAGCAGGCAGCACCGCTTTCAATGCATCAAGCGGATGCAATTCCGGCGCAAGCTTCCCTTCCACTTCTGATACAAGGTGCATGACATGCTCATAACGGACGGTCTCCATATAGTTTGAAACCCGGACGGAAGCCGGCTCACAAATAGGTTCAAGCTCCTCTTGGCTAAGCTCCACCAACATGTCGTGCTCCGACAACTCTTTTGGATCATTCCGAAGTTCATCTTCGAAGGCACAATCCTCCTCTTCATCGCGCCCCCTCCTGCGCGTCCCCGCAATCGGATTCGCCACAACCGTCCCGTCCGTCACCCGGACAAGGCTTTCCGGTGAAGCACCGAGGATTATCTGATCGTTAAATTCCATGTAGTACATATACGGTGACGGATTCCGCTTGCGTAGTTTTCGATAAAGAGCGAAAGGGTCGCCTTCGATGTCCGCTTCGAGTTTTCGGGAGAGGACAACTTGTTTTAGGGTGCCCTTTTCAATGAATTCCTCTTGGACTTGTCTCACTCGATTTTCAAATTCTTGCTGCGAGAGTGCGCAACAGTAATTGGAAATGGTAATGCCCCTTTCTACTTCGGCTTGGCCGTTTGTTATTTGTTCCGTTAGTGCGTTTAGATCGGGCTTCGAATATTCCGGATTGATTTCGGTGTGAAGCAGTGTCACTTCATTCAGAAAGTGATCAAAAATGATGACGGTGTTGTAAATGTTGAAATAGACGTCCGGCGTTTTAGTTTCAATCGTTGTGGCTTCACCCGCCGCGCCGTATCCGACATATCCGACTGCACCGCCCATGAATGGGTATTCCCCATGCTCCGAGATGCGCGGCATCAACCTTTTGAGAAGTGTATACAGATTGCCTTCATGTGTGTACGATTTTCCCGTCGCATACACAAACTCTTCTAACCTGCCATTTCCGCCGCGATACGCCTTCACCGGATCCACTCCAACGAACGAATACCTCCCCGACCGCTCATTATGCTTAGACGAACTTTCCAACAAAAACCGATGCCGCCCTTGCAAACGCCTGAATATAAGAATCGGCGTCAGTGAATCTCCTTCAATTTTCTTCTCAGTAATACGCAAACTCGTCTTCTCCATCTCATCTCTCCTCTTCTTTTCATGTTAGTGGTTGGGTATCGGTCATTCCCCTGGAGTTATCGTCGTTTCATGACCTTTCTCCTATTCAATTCAAACCCTTAATTTGTCAAAAGCACTGGGCGCGACACAGAGCACTTGATCCAAACACCATCCCGCGGGCCAGATACGCATAAATCCGCTAAATCACGCATAACTTCAAAAACTTACGCATAATCCAGTACATTCACGCATATCCCGAAAAACTTACGCATAAAAACAAAAAAGCCCTCTGCAAAAGGACATAAAAGTCCAATTGCAGAGGGCGGATTCCCGCGTTGCCACCTCTATTTGAAGCCATCAAAAAAACAGCCTCTACTCGGCGCGCCTAATAAGCGCTTCCCGTAACGTGGGAAAGACGTCCACCCGGAAAACACCGGATAGCTCTCATAAGTCCATTCACACCGGCCGCGAATCAGTTTCCACCACCCACTGACTCTCTACATCGCGAATCCAGCGCTACTCCTCTTATTCAATAATTTCTCAGCTATGCTCTTCTCAACTCGACTCATCTGTTCCTGGGCGGCGCCGCTCCCGGCACCTCTACCCTCTCCGAACAAAAAAGTTGTACTAACCTTACTATCGATTCTATTAATTGTCAACCTTTTGATAATATATGCAATCCTGCAATTTTGTATAACAATCGCCCAAGTTGTACAATAGTGGGAAAGAAACTCGAAAAAGGTGAAACCAATGCGAATTAACAAATTTTTAAGCGAAGCCGGCATCGTCTCCCGGCGTGGTGCAGATAAATGGATCGAAGACGGACGCGTTACAATTAACGACCAACCTGCCGAACTCGGAAGCCGAGTCGAACCCGGGGATGAAGTCCGTGTAGACGGCAAACCGGTGAAAACCGAAGAGCAGCTTGTCTATATCGTCCTCAATAAACCTGTCGGCATTACAAGCACGACTGAACGCCATATCGAAGGAAATGTCGTCGATTTCGTCAACCACCCGCTGCGCATCTTCCATATCGGGCGGCTCGACAAAGACTCTGATGGCTTGCTGCTTCTAACGAATGACGGAGATATTGTGAATGAAATCCTACGAGAAGAACACGGCCATGAAAAAGAATACATCGTCACCGTAGATCGCCCCATCACAAAGGAATTCATTCGCAAAATGGAATCGGGTGTCGAAATCCTCGACACCATTACAAAACCTTGCAAAGTGAAGCAGTTTGGCCCTCGCAAATTCAACATCACGTTGACCCAAGGACTGAACCGCCAAATTCGCCGCATGTGCTCAGCACTCGGCTACAACGTCAGACGCCTCCAGCGCACACGCATCATGAACATCCATCTCGGCAATTTGCCGATTGGACAGTGGCGCGACTTGACGGAAAAGGAATTGAAGGAAATGTTTCAATTGCTGGATTATGAGCCGAAACGGTAAGGGATACCAACTGTGAAATCCAGTCCCTTGCACCAGCAAGCCAACAATTGTAAAATTCAGATATAGACTTCATAAAATAAAAAGAACCACCCGGTTGCAGCCGAGTGGTCAATGTAATTGATAGGTTCCCTAAAGGGGACGGCTACTTCGAGTGAAATAACCCATCCCGAAATGAGCTTAGCGACTCAAGGATGGGTTATTTCTTTCTATCATTTGACAGTATCATGGCAACTAATGTTGCTAAAGCAATCGCAACCATTAATGATTCAAATACTGACATGGGCATCACCCCGGGCCTACAGGATGTAGGTCATGCAATCGTTGCCGCAAGACGCGGCGAACTTAGATTGCCTTCCTCTGAGCCGTCCATCCTTAAGTCACCTATTCAATTACTCTTCTATTATACCATACATACGTTCCTAATTGACTAATTATTACGACAAGTACTGCATTGACTTTCCGCCCCTTCACAAATCCCTTCCCAAAACAAGCTTCTTTTGCCGCAGGATCTTCTTCAGCTCAAACTTGAACAAGCTCATCGGCCTTTGCCTCCGTGAAGATTTTCCGGTAGCGTTCCTCCGATCCAAACACTTTCTTCTCGATATCGTCGATGACTACATTTTCGCGTTCCAACACTTGCAATACGTTGCTTAATGCCACATCACGACGATAAATATGCAAGCGCCCATCGACTAACTCGACAGGAATGCCCGCTGCCACAAGCGCCTTTTCAGCCTTCGCCGTTTGGTCAACCGCAATCTGGTAGCGCACCTGCTCAAACTCTGCCATATTCTCCCTTATCAAATTCCCCTTCTTTAGGAATAAAATCGATGACGTCACCCGGTCAATTTCCGCAAGGTTATGTGAAGACAATAGGATTGTCGTCCCTTCATCGCGCAACGCAAGCAGCAACTCACGCACACGGATCGCGCTCGTCGGGTCAAGACCATTAAGCGGCTCATCCAAGATCATCAGCTTCGGTTTATTCACGACAGCCATCGCAAGCAACAGATGCTGCTTCATCCCAAGCGAGTAGTTCTTCACTTTTTTATTCAAATAACTCGTGATCCCAATCCGATCCGCCGTCTCTAATAGCTGCTTTTTCGACAATCCCTGCACATCGCAGATGAACTGCAAATGATCGTACCCCGTCAAATACTCATACAGCACCGTATTGTCTTGCATGAATGAAATTTCACGGAAAATATTCGGATCCCGGTTGTTCTTCCCAAGCACTGTAATTTCCCCTTTATCCGCAGGCAACAAGTTTGTAATGATGTTCATCAGCGTCGACTTCCCCGACCCATTCGGCCCCACAAGCGCAATGATTTGCGGCTCCTCAATCTCAAACGTAATTCCCTTAAGCACCTGCTCCTCGCCAAATGATTTGTACACGTCTTTTACTGATAAGATCATTCCCCCAACTCCCTTCCAAAAATTTACTTAATCCTATTCTACTATACTTGTAAATCAATTTGTTCAAATATTTAATTTAATCCACAAAATAAAAAGCAATCCACCTTAGCCTTGGTGGATTGCGGCTGAATTTAACTGGATTTCAACAGCGCCTGTCCTTCATACATACAGTCTAAAAGGTCTCTTACGGCTACTTCACCTGCATGAATCCATCTGTTTTTATTGATGATTTTGCCGTCCTTATCAATCGGTTGCTGGAACTGACTAAAGCCTGTCGCATCCAATAATGAATCTCCATCGCGATCCAGACCGACATGCACTACGTGTTTAATGATGTAAGGCGTGCCGAACTTAATAGAAGCACCGTAATCGTCAAGTTCTCCATCGGTCACGAAGAATGGAATACGAATATAGATTGTTTCGCCGCCTTCCTGGCATAATATATGGTCGAAACATCCTTTGTCATAATCCCAATTACCACCCATGTTATAACCGAGTCCGCGAATACAGTCACTCACAATACCAAAAGAAGCGGTTTTTCCTTCAAGCTCCGTTTGTAATTTCAACATCATATCTCCTCCTTCTAAGTCACTTGCTGTACAGCATTCACAAAAGAAGGGGGAGACATACTTGGAAAGAGCCGATTATCCTTCCTTCATACCGGCAATACTTTGAAGAAATCAGTTTCAGCAAATGGAGGAAGAGGGTTTGACAACGATACATAATACGCAAGTACATTCTGATAACAGGGCAGCATTTGCCCGTCGAAACCTTTGGTCAGGCATCTTGTTCGGATTGGGTTTTGTAGCGTTTCTCGATGAGACATTATTTCATCAGTTGCTTCATTGGCATAAATTTTACGATAAATCGACTGTCGCAGTTGGTCTCATTTCGGATGGATTGTTTCACGCATTCAGTTGGTTTGCGACTGTCGGAGGATTATTCCTTGTCGGCGATCTTCGGAGGCGAAACGCACTGTGGCATAAGATGTGGTGGGGAGGAAAATTGTTAGGAGCAGGGGCTTTTCAACTTTATGACGGTACAATCCAGCATAAGATCATGCGCATCCACCAAATCCGATACAATGTTGACATTTTACCGTATGATCTTGTCTGGAATATTTCTGCAGCTATCATGATCTTATTCGGCATCGGGTTGGTTATCAGTGCGAGACGGGATGAGCGTGGAAGGAAAGGGACTTTTTCCAATGCATGATGTTCATTTTCTGTTAACCGATTTGCTTTTTGGCGTTCCTGCAATGATTGCTGTCGGATTATATATTGTGGCCGTGGTAATTACAAACAGACGGGGACGACTTCGTAAATGGCCTTGGCTACGTACAGTTTCATTTGTTGCAGGTGTGCTTTTTGCTTCCATTGCATTGGTAGGTCCGCTTTCGCGCCAATCCTATACTGATTTCACGGCCCACATGGTAGGCCATTTACTATTAGGAATGTTATCGCCGCTTCTTATTGCACTTGCTGCGCCCATGACACTAATATTGCGCACGTTAAATGTTCACTTGGCAAGAAAGCTCAGCCTACTGCTGCAAAGTTCGTTTATCGGCTTCTTCACTCACCCGGTCACTGCTTCCGTGTTGAACATCGGTGGCTTATGGGTTCTTTATACAACTAATTTGTATTCGGCGATGCATTCGAGCCTTCTGCTTCATATCATCATCCACATCCATGTTTTCCTTGCCGGCTATTTATTCACCATCTCTTTGGTTTATATCGATCCTGTTTTCCACCGTTTTAGTTATACGTACAGAACTGTCGTCTTTATTCTTGCGCTTGCCGGTCATGGCATCCTCTCAAAATTCATCTATGCCTATCCACCAGCGGGAGTCATTGAGGAGCAGTCAAGGATTGGAGCCATGTTGATGTATTATGGCGGCGATGCAGTCGATCTGCTGTTGATTTTCATTCTGTTCAAGCATTGGTATCAATCTGTCCGGCCACGCAAGTTGGTTTCTACAGGAATTTAGCTGCGAGTCGGGGTAGCATTAGTAATTTTCACCGATTTTCGGAAGTTATCGGTCGAGTTCACAAAGTTATCGGTCATCCTCGGAGAGTTTTCGGTCACTTTCACAAAGTTATCGGTCACCTGCGGGGAGTTATCGGTCACTTCCGAAGAGTTATCGTCGTTTCATGACCTTTTACCTATCAAGAGAGTCTACTACTGTCCCTAAATTGAACTCGCAAACCCTCTATTATTTCCACGCTTCCTATGTCATAGTAATAATGGGAATATTTCTATTAATGGGGGTTTGAGAATGGACAAGTTAGTGAAGTTACGAGACAGATTCGATGAATTAGGAATTGATGGGATGCTTATTACAGATCCGTATAACCGGAGATACTTGACGGGTTTTACCGGAACAGCGGGAACGGTGCTTGTTTCTAAAACTGAAGCATTTTTATTGGTCGATTTCCGTTATACGAGCCAGGCGAATGCGCAAGTTACGGATTTCACTGTGAAAGAAATCGATCGGTCTATCATTTATAAGGAGATTTCAACGCTTGCGGAAAGCTTGGGAATCAAGAAGTTAGGGTTTGAGCAGCAGCATCAATCCTATTTTTATTATTCTCAGCTTGTGAAGGAAGTACAGGCGGAGCTTGTGCCTGTATCGAATGTCGTTGAAAAGTTGCGGATGATTAAAAATGAAAATGAAGTGGCCATTTTGAAAAAGGCTGCTGAAATTGCTGACGCTGCGTTCGAGCATATATTGACATTCATTAAACCAGGGCGCACCGAGATTGAAGTTGCGAATGAGTTAGAATTCCATATACGGAAATTGGGTGCTACTTCTTCCTCCTTTGATATGATTGTCGCTTCCGGCGTACGTTCCGCGTTGCCGCATGGAGTGGCGAGTGACAAGGTGATTGAGCAAGGGGATATGGTGACGCTCGACTTCGGTGCGTATTATCAAGGGTACTGCTCCGATATGACAAGAACAGTCGCAGTCGGAGAGCCTGATCCGAAGCTGAAGGAAATCTATTCAATTGTTTATGATGCCCTTGAAAATGCGCTATCAGGCATAAAGGTCGGAATGACCGGGAAAGAAGCAGATGCATTGACGCGTGATTTGATCAGCGAAAAAGGGTATGGCGACAATTATGGACATGGCATGGGGCATGGGATTGGCTTGTATATCCATGAGGACATTTTCATGAATCCGACATGTGAACTGCTTGTCGAGGAAGGAATGGTGTTGACGGTCGAGCCGGGCATTTATATTCCAGGTCTCGGCGGGGTGCGGATTGAGGATGATATTATTATGAAAAAAGATGGAATTGAAATCATTACGAAATCACCTAAAGAGTTGATCATTCTTTGATTTGAATAAAAAATGGACTTACGTGTTAAATAAAAAATGGACTTCCGTGTTAGTGGAAGTCCATTTTTTGAGGTTGTGGGTGCGGCCCGGCGTAATATCAGTCACTTCAGCAGAGTTATCGGTCACTTTCCAAGAGTTATTGTCGTTTCGTGACCTTTTATTACCGGGTGAATCATGTACTATACGATTCGTAAATAAGTGGTTTCTATTTTATTCAGGGGGGATTTAATGTTGAGAACTCCGTATTTAATTTATTGAAATACCAGCACTTGCTACACCTGTTATTGTGGTTACTAAAGATGCAGAAGTGGTTAAAGAAAACACTAAAAGTAGACGGTCACCGGCATTTACTGGAACTGAAAAGCTATTATTAACACCTTGGTAAGTGTCGCCAACTTTTATGTTCCCGGTTAGGGTTGGAGATAGTGCTACAAAAGCGCCCGTTGGTTGATAAAGATCGCTACTACCAGTGGCACGATAAATTCGGGCTATAATTGTTGCATTAGCACCCATCACGTTTACCTGTACTGTTACATTGAAAAATCCGGATATAGCTGTAATATTGCCCGGACGAGGTACTGAAAATGCAAAGTTAGGAAGCCCTGAAAGTTTAATATCATTCCCTACAAGCGAAATATTTGTAACAGAATTTCCGAACCCTAATAAGGTAGAGGTACCAATTGCACCAAGCGCCGTAGTTGTAAGAACTGCAGCTGTAGCGCCAGATGCAAACGGGATGAGCGCACTTGATCCTGAAGCGCCAGCATCACCTTTGTCACCTTTGTCGCCCTTATCGCCCTTATCGCCTTTGTCACCTTTCGGACCTTGAGCGCCATCGCTGCCGTTGGTGCCTGGATCGCCTTTGTCTCCCTTGTCGCCTTTGTCACCTTTCGGACCTTGAGCGCCATCGCTGCCGTTGGTGCCTGGATCGCCTTTGTCTCCCTTGTCGCCCT
>NZ_JAROCC010000002.1:347166-404669 GCF_030433715.1 Sporosarcina highlanderae
CTCGCCTTTGTCACCTTTCGGACCTTGAGCGCCATCGCTGCCGTTGGTGCCTGGATCGCCTTTGTCTCCCTTGTCGCCCTTGTCACCTTTCGGGCCTTGGGCGCCATCGCTGCCGTTGGTACCTGGATCGCCTTTATCTCCCTTATCGCCCTTGTCACCTTTCGGACCTTGGGCGCCGTCGCTGCCGTTGGTGCCTGGATCGCCTTTGTCTCCCTTATCTCCCTTATCACCTTTCGGACCTTGAGCGCCTTCGCTGCCGTTGCTGCCTGGATCGCCTTTGTCTCCCTTATCACCCTTGTCCCCTTTGTCACCTTTGTCACCTTTCGGGCCTTGGGCGCCGTCGTTGCCGTTGGTGCCTGGATCGCCTTTGTCTCCCTTGTCGCCTTTGTCACCTTTCGGACCTTGGGCGCCATCGCTGCCGTTGGTGCCTGGATCGCCTTTATCGCCCTTGTCGCCTTTGTCACCTTTCGGACCTTGGGCGCCATCGCTGCCGTTGGTGCCTGGATCGCCTTTGTCTCCCTTGTCGCCTTTGTCACCTTTCGGACCTTGGGCACCGTCGCTGCCGTTGGTGCCTGGATCGCCTTTGTCTCCCTTATCGCCCTTGTCCCCTTTTGGACCTTGGGCACCGTCGCTGCCGTTGGTGCCTGGATCGCCTTTGTCGCCTTTCGGGCCTTGGACACCGTCAACGCCGTTGATACCTGGATCGCCTTTGTCGCCTTTTGGTCCCTTAGGTCCTTCTGGCCCAGGAGGACCTGGAGGACCTGGAGGACCTGGACATGGTAAAATTCCCAAAATAATCACCTCTTTTTAGTTATAATAATAGTTTACTAACGAAAAAGAATTATTCTTGGACGAACCCCTCAGCACAAAAAAATATTATATTATAAATAATCTACTCGCCTGTTTAACACACTGTTCGGAAAAAAGACTGCAATGAAACTATTGAAATGGTATTGAGATCATCACGAAATCACCTAAAGAGTTGATCATTCTTTGATTTGAACAAGAAAGGACTTCCGAGTTGGTGGAAGTCCTTTTTTTGATGTTGTGGGTTCCGCTTGGCGGATTATCGGTCAAATCCGGGGAATTATCGGTCAATTTCACAAAGTTATCGGTCATATCCGGGGAGTTATCGGTCACTTCGGCAGAGTTATCGGTCACTTTCCAAGAGTTATCGTCGTTTCATGACCTTCTACCTACCAGCTCCGATCAAACAAACAACACCGCAGATAAATAAACCACAAACGTCACCGTAATCGCACTTAACACAGTTGAAAACAGAACCGTCTGTGCGGCCAAATCCGGATGTACATCATATTCCAACGCAAGTGTCGAACTGTTTCTTGACGTCGGGAATGAACTTGCAATAAAGAGCGATTGGGCGACGACGCCGTCCAGCCCGAACAGGAAAATGAGGAGCAGCGCCACGCTCGGCCCTATGATAAGTCTTCCGATGCTGCTGGTAACAATCGTCCGATTGAGAATTGTCTTCAATTCGATTTGTGCAAGTTGGGCCCCCAACAATACAAGCGCAATTGCCAAAAACGCGTCCGATAGATGGCTGATAGGAGTCCATAAAAAGGACGGGATCGGGATTTGCAGCCAATTCAACAAACTGCCAAGAATCATCGCATGGATGACCGGCATTTTCATTAGCGATTTCAAGATTTCCAACCCCGACTTCGTTGCGGATATCAAATTATATAATCCATATGTATACGTTAAAACATTTTGGAAGACCATCACGATGATTTGTATGGAGATGCCAAGCGGATTTGCCTGAAACAGCAGCTGACTAACGGGAATCCCATAATTCCCAGAGTTGATTAACGAAATGCTGTTTTTGAATATCGCGGCTTCCCCTTTGTCCAACTTCAATAGTTTACTCAAAATAGTTGTGACGACGATTATTATTAAACTGAAGGCAACCAAATAACCGATGATCTCCAATAGGATGTGCACATCAATCTCTGTCTGATACAGATTGGTGAAAACGGCTGCCGGCATAAGACAATACGTAATCAGATTTGAGATCGCTTTTAAATTGAATGCGAATTTCCGCTGTAAGACCGCGCCGATTATTAATAGAATTAAGATCGGTATAATGATATTAATGAAAATGGTTCCTATGAACATGATGGTCCCCCCTGTTGTGAGGTTACTCTAACAGAAATCTCTTCCATTTAAGTATACAGGAATGCAATCCTTCATTGTAATTAGGAAAAAGTTATAACGCTCTTTATCAATTTATTCTTTTGCGACAAAATGAAAAAGTATCGGAAGGGTGTACTCTCGATACCTTTGGTTACAGCTATATGCTCTTAAAAAAACTTCGTTACCCCAAGAATGAGATTGACCAGGACGCCTACGTGCATGATATCCAAATAGACGATGAGACGGTTGGTTTGCGAGCGCATCAAATCGTCCACTCCCCCGCCTCGCTCTATATTCTCCTTCAATCGCTTTTTTAAGCGCTTCATCCCGGGAGCGATAATTGTGGCCAACAAGATAATGATACCAAGCATGATGTACTGCTTCAGCCCAATCCACGACCACTGCAAAAATCCGTATTTACCCATGATTGTCATTGCAATTCCTGTAACTATAATCGTGACCACTGAAGTGAAAAAGAACGGGACACTGCCTAACAACAATTTCAGCATCGGCACTTCCTTTTCACTACCGGCTTCCCTATGGAATCCAGCAACTATAAAGCATCGCTCATAAAGTGCCCCACCAAGCCAACAACATACTGCAATCAAATGAAGCACTAAAATAAATGTGAACATCGTACCCCTCCCGAAACTTATAACCATCTACTCTATGTATATTTCGGAAATGATGTTTAAGTACCATGCGGACAAAGGTAAGGGTAGATTTTTCACGATAGAGGAGTTATGTGCCTGAATGTGATTGATTAATAAAAAAGCAGCCTCCTTTTAAATAGGAAGCTGCTTTTTCATTCACACATTCACCATCTCTAAAAACTGCCGTGTTCTTTTGTTAGTGGAGTGATTAAAAAATGTATCCGGATCGGCGTCTTCGATGATGACCCCTTCATCTAACATGACGATGCGATTCGCCACTTCTTTGGCGAATTTCATCTCATGTGTTACGACGACCATCGTCATGCCTTCATTCGCAAGGTCCTGCATGACTTGGAGAACTTCGCCGACGAGCTCCGGGTCAAGCGCGGATGTCGGTTCGTCGAATAATAATGCTTTCGGCTCCATTGCAAGGGCTCGAGCGATTGCGACCCGCTGTTTCTGTCCGCCTGATAATTTATTCGGATAGACATCCGCTTTATCGGAAAGTCCTACTTTCTCCAATAAGGTGAGTGCCAATTGTTTTGCTTTCTCCTTATCCATCTTTTTGACAATCAATGGCGCTTCCATAATGTTTTCAAGCACCGTCTTATGCGGGAACAGGTTGAAGTGCTGGAACACCATGCCGACTTCTGCACGGACTTGCGAAAGGTCATCCTTCTTCCGGTCGATTGCGCGGCCATCAATCGATACCGTTCCCTCTTCTGCTTTTTCAAGAAAATTCAAGCAGCGCAGCAATGTACTTTTCCCTGAACCACTGACACCGACCAAGACGACTACCTGACCAGGATTAATGTCCAAATCAATCCCTTTTAAAACTTCCAATTCACCAAAAGATTTATGAAGATTCATTGTTTTAATCATCTGTATCCCTCCCTATCAAGATCCATCCACATTTAATTTGTTCTCATATAGCTTCAGCAACCACGTGAAAATCAAGACGAGGATAAGGTAATACAATCCGACGACGAGGAATGTCTCAAACGGCATGAAGTTCGCTGCCGCTTCGCGGTTCGCTCGGGCGAACAACTCCGAAACCCCGATTAGATAGACAAGGGAAGAATCCTTCAATGTAATGATGAACTGGTTGCCGAGTGGCGGAATTGCGCGGCGAAGCGCTTGTGGGAAAATGATTCGGCGCATCGCTTGTGTGCGATTCATGCCGAGTGCAAGGCTCGCCTCGCGTTGCCCGCGGTCGACTCCCTGTATCGCACCTCTGAAAATCTCCGCAATATAGGCGCCGTTATGGACCCCAAGTGCAATCGCTCCTGCCCAGAAATTCGACAAGACGACAATTGATGTTATCCCATAATAGAGGAACATGATCTGCACGATTAGCGGAGTACCGCGGATAATCGTAATATATAAGTTTGCAATCGTCTGTAAAACTTTTGATCTCGATATTTTCATCAATGCAAAAACAATTCCAAATGCGGTTCCCAAAACAACAGCAATAGCCGTAACCTTCAGGGTGACAAGTACCGCCTCTAAGAAACCTGGATATGTGTTCATGAATACTTCGTAAAATGTTTTAATTGTTTCAGGCACTGGCCACTCCCTCTTTCCATTCCAAAATCTTTATTTATTCAAGCAGTTCCGCATCTTCCAAGTCGATGTCTAACAGATTGCGCTTGAACCACTTCTGCGAAATTTCCTCATAGGTGCCATCATCGATCATTTCTTGAAGGGCTTGGTCAATCGCGTCACGTAGCTTTTCATTATCCTTCTTCACCGCGATCGACGGCTGCTCCACCCATAACGGGTTCCCGACTTCCTTAATGGCAAAGCCATTTTCAATCGCTTCAAATCCTACGATATCGGCTGTAATTACAGCATCCAACCGTCCTTCAATCGTCAAATCCTTCAGAGCAACAACATCACTGGCATAGTATTGGATATCGTCAGACAATGTTTTTGCTGGCTCTTCATAGGTGGATTGTGAAACTACACCTATTTTCTTTCCTTTCAAATCTTCAGGTGTCTTAATTTCGTCATTGTCTTTCGCAATCCAGATCATCCCACCAGAATAGTAGTAAGGCTGTGTGAATGCTGCCTGCTCTGCACGTTTTTTCGTATAAGCCATCGAACCGATGATGGCATCATACTTATTCGCAACCAATCCTTGTAGGATTGTTTCAAACGGGTTCGTTACTGGATTTGCTTCCAATCCCATTCTCTTAGCAATCTCGGTTCCTATTTCTATGTCAAACCCTGTCAATTCGCCATTCTCTTCAAAACTGAACGGCTTGTAAACGCCACTTGCCGCATATGTGAATTTACCTTTTTCAGTAAGGCCGTATTCGTTGTCACTCGCTTCGCCCTTGTCTTCACTACATGCTGCAAGCACTAACACTGCTGCCATAAGCAAGAATAATAGCGTCTTCCAATTTCCCATTCGAATAACTCCCTTTTTTGTCGACTGATGCCGATTTATTTTGCCTACTAACTCCCTTTCCCTATCATTTATCCACTAAACCTACTTTTTTGGAGGGAGATTGGTTGGGAGGATGATCCCTTACAATCTCCTACTCTGTTTATCCGAACAACTATAAGGGGATAGACAGGTTACCGAGAGTTTTATTTAAATTGCAAGGTGAGGTGAAGGGGGACATGTCAATAAACGGAGAAAGAGAGGAAATTTCACGTGCAATTGTCCACCTCTTAAAGGAAGGGCAGAAAGATACATTCCAGAAAGTCGTTAGTGAATTGTCGCCTTATGAAATATCAACACACTACCGGGGCTTGCCGCGAAAACGTAGAATCCTATTTTTAGAATGGCTTTCTTTAGATCAGTTAGTGGCACTTCTTAGATATTTGACACGCAGTGAACAGCTTCGTGTGCTGAAGAAAATTGGTCCCATTCGTTCAATGGAATTAATGGAGCTTTTGAAAAGTGATGAATTAACACACCTACTTTCCGATTTACCCGAAAAAGAAGTAAATCGGTTGATTGCCGAGATGAAGGACGAGGAAAAAAAGGCGATACGCAAGCAGATGAAATATCCTAAAAAATCCGCTGGGCGTGTGATGATTAGTCAATATGTTTGGGTTCATCAATCGTATACCGTGCGAATGGCGATCGATAAGCTGAGGCATTTTAGGGAGTATGCGGATTACTTGAACTATGTGTATGTGATTGATGATGAAAAGAAATTAATTGGCGTAGCCTCGTATCGGGACCTGCTGTTATGCGAACCGGAGAACGACATCGTTGAGGTAATGACAACGGATATCATCAAGGTCACCGATACGACAAAACAGAGTGATGTCGCAAAAATGATTGGACGGCATGATTTACTGTCGGTGCCGGTCGTGAACGATAAAGATATTTTGGTGGGCATCATTACAATGGATGATGTGTTAGATATTGTCATACGAGAGGCGAATGAGGATATTGAAATGTTGTTTGCATCGGGTAAGGAAATTGACTTCCATACAAAACCGATTGCCGCCGCTTTTAAACGGTTGCCTTGGCTAGTTTTGCTATTATTTATCGGACTTGTTTCCGGTAGCATTATTGCAAAGTTCGAAGAAACACTTGAAGCGGTCGTCGCGCTCGCCTTTTTCATGCCGATGATTGCAGGGATGACTGGAAATACAGGCACACAGTCGTTAGCTGTTGTCGTCCGCGGACTGGTTACCGAGGAACTGACGATGAAAAAGACATTCGGCCTCATTTTCCGTGAACTGCTTGTCGGCATCATGCTTGGTGTCATCAACGGATTCGTTATTGCCATCATCGCTTATTTTTGGCAACAAAACCTTACACTTGGACTTGTCGTAGGAGCATCCCTCATCGCAACTCTCATCATCGGTACACTCGCGGGCACCATCATTCCGCTGATTCTGAATAAATTCAAAGTAGACCCAGCTGTTGCATCCGGTCCACTTATTACGACCATCAACGATATCTTATCCTTGCTCATCTACTTCGGGATTGCGACGATGTTCATCTCGAAATTGATGTGAAACGAAGAAAAGCGACCCCTTAGAGGTCGCTTTTTTGGCGGTTTATATATTTCAGTTCGAATGGCGGTAAATTAAACTAACCTTTCAGTGCGCTCAGTGCGTGGGCGCATTGTTCCATACTGCATCAAATTCGTATGCCAGGAAAATGCTTTTTCAAGTACATGCGGTGTGTGACCGCCTCTTTCTAACGCTTCAGAGTAGTATTCCCACAGCTGCGCGCGATACATCGGGTGCGCACAGTTTCCGATGATTATCTCAACACGTTCTCTTGGCGCAAGCCCGCGTAAATCCGCATAGCCATGCTCTGTAACGATGACGTCGACATCATGTTCCGTATGATCCACATGTGAGACAAACGGCACGATGCTGGAGATATCCCCGTTTTTGGCAACCGACTTTGTTACGAATATGGCAAGTCGTGCATTACGTGCGAAGTCACCGGAACCGCCGATGCCGTTCATCATTTTTGTCCCCGTTACATGCGTTGAATTGACGTTTCCGTAGATGTCCAGTTCAAGCGCAGTATTGATGGAGATCAATCCGAGCCGACGGATGATTTCCGGATGGTTCGAAATTTCCTGTGGACGCATAATTAATTTATCACGATAGTTTTCCAAATTACTGAATACCTTGTCCATCTTCTCTTGCGACAATGTAATCGAAGCACAAGAAGCCTTACGGACTTTACCTGCGTCGATCAAGTCAAAGACAGCATCCTGCAATACTTCCGAATACACTTCGAGATTTGCGAATTCCGAGTCTAAGAGGCCGTGAAGTACAGCGTTCGCCTGGGATCCGATACCCGATTGAAGAGGTGCCAATGAATTTTTTAATCTGCCTGACTCAACTTCCGTGCGTAAGAATGAAAGCAGATGTGCAGCCATGATTTCTGTTTCTTCATCAGGTTGGGCAATCGTCGATGGTGAATCAGCTTGGTGCGTAAACACGATACCTTTGACTTTATCTACGTCTACTGGAATGCCGATTGTTCCGATTCGATCACCGACTTTCGTAAGTGGAATCGGATTTCTTTCGCCTTGTTTACCCGTGTCATACAAGTCATGAATGCCTTCCCATTCAGAGGAATGCGCTGTGTTAATTTCAATAACGATTGATTTTGCATGCTTTGCAAATGATAACGAGTTACCGACAGATGTCGAAGGAATGATCATTCCGTCTTCGGTAACTGAAACCGCTTCCACAATAGCGAAGTCAATTGGTTCAATCACACCTGCGCGAATCCACTCAGCTGTGTGGGATAGATGGTGATCCACAAAAAGAAGTTCCCCGTTATTGATGCCGTTTCGCATCGCTCGTTCCGCTTGGAATGGCAGACGCTTATTCACAATACCTGCTTCCGTAAACAGTCTATCAATATCAGAACCAAGTGAAGCACCTGTAAATACATTCACTTTAAATTTTTCGGTTTCAGCGCGTTTCACCAAAGCCATTGGAACCGCTTTCGCATCACCCGCACGCGTAAATCCACTTAGCCCCAAAGTCATTCCGTCCGTAATCCAAGAAGCTGCCTCTTCTGCAGAAACGATTTTCTCCTTTAATCCTTCATGTCTGATGCGATCCATATGGTTACCCATTCCCAACCGCTCCTTTTCATATCTTTGGAATAATTTTATCTTATCGAAAAGAATGAAAGGGAATTTGAGGATGAAATACGATTTTACAGGATGAACAGCTATACAATTTGTCCGAAGCAGCATATTTTCGCCCAAGAACCAATTCAGCCCGTTTGAAATACGACGTTAAAAACCTAATAGTTTTCTAAAATAACTTGAGTACGACTGACTCACAGGGATTTGTGCACCGTCACTCATGGATAATAGGAAAGTTGAGTGGGTATCCGGATAAATGGCTCTAATATGAGTAACGTTTACAATGAAAGAGCGGTGGCAACGCACAAACAGATCATGCGGCAAGACATACTCGAAGTTTTGTAATGAATTCTTATGGGTACCTGTAATATGATCGGCAACGACAACAGTCTTTCGATTCTTTACTTCAATATAGTTCACTTCAGAAAAAGGAACTGGCACCCATCCGTCTGATGTTTTCAACGTGACAACAGATTTGCCTTCCGTATATGCCGGGTAAATTGCAATCACACAACCGTCAATGACACCATCATTATGAAAAGGAACGGCCATGCCATGATAAGGAACACCGAAAACATCTCGGTTGATGAACTCCGAAGTTTTCTGACCTTCTGTTAACGCTTTGTACGCAAGTGTTCCTTCCCTTACAGGATCACCTGGCCTTATTTTCAAATCGATTCTTTTGCTTGGTCGATAATAAACGTACTCTTTTGTATTTGATACAACGATGGATATTTCATCTGCAAATAATTCACCCATTACGTCCAAAAGGGAATCCAAATTCAACATATCCTTGCTCCTTTCTCTGAGAAAGCTTTACCTATACGTATAAGTTTTCATGTACAACATTCAACTTATCAATTATAATAAAAGATACCAAGTAACGAAAAATTATGATAAAAAAGAAAAATTAGGGGGACTGCATTATGCATATTCGAGATTTAATTGTAGAAAGATTAGGAGTCGCAACGGTGAAAGTGGATCAAACCGTTTCAGAGACATTTAAGAAAATCATTGAGACAGGATACCGGTGCATCCCCGTTGTTGATAACGATGATACGTATAAAGGGATGATCTACAAGGTCGACTTACTTTCCTACCTATACGAAGAAAAAGGTGATGAACAAAAGTCCATCGAGCATTTGTTAGAACACCAGGACGTCTTCCTATATGAAGACTCTTCATTCTTAACTGCCTTACTTAAAATAAAGGCATTGCCATTCATCAGCGTCGTTAGAAACGGCAAGCTTCTTGGTATTGTAACGCATAATAAGATTGAAAGCGTATTTGAAGATGCCTTTGGATTAAAAACAGGCGGACTAAATATTACTTTAGCATCAACCGAAGCACGAGGCATGATCCGGAAATTGACAACGGTGTTAAAGGATGAAAACATCGAAGGTCTAATGACGCTCGACAATGGATCTGCACTTGCGCGACGAGTCGTCCTTACATTGGAAAACGGAAAATCCGAAGATGAAGCTACGAAAATACGTGAAAAATTAGAGAAAAACGGCTTTAGAATCTTACAAATGCAGCAAATCGAACCGAGATAATATAAAAAACAGGCGAAATCGCCTGTTTTTTATTTTCCCCTATGCTACTTCACTCGCCGGCTTCGGAACCATACGTAACAGAATTCCGCCGATGATGAACAAGATCACTAAACTAAACACGCCATATGCCGAGCTCCCCGTCATTTGAGCCGTCACCGCCAACAACATTGGTCCCATAACGGATGCAAACTTACCAAAGATATTATAGAATCCGAAGAACTCATTGGATTTCTCCTTCGGTACAAGCTGAGCAAAATACGAACGGCTCAATGCTTGGATACCACCTTGAGAAGTCGCGACAAGCATTGCAAGTATCCAGAAATCCATTACTGACGATAAGAAAAACGCGTAAATACAAACGATAATATAAACAAAAATCCCTACATACAACATCGCCTTCACCGAAAACCGCTTTGCTAACCTTCCATATATAAGCGCGAACGGAGCTGCCACGACTTGGGTTACGAAAAGGATAATGAGAAGATCAGTAGACCCAATCCCCAAGTCCGTCCCATATGCTGTCGACATCGAAATGATTGTACCAACCCCGTCGATGTAGAAGAAATAAGCTAACAGGAAAATGAAAACGGTTCTGTACTTCTTAATTTCCTTGAACGTTTCGCCAAGTCTCCGAAAGCTGCTTGCAAGTATCTTGGGTTCACGTTCAATCGCATGGATCTGCACAACATTTTTCAGCATTGGAATCGTGAACGTGAACCACCAAATTCCCGTGATGACAAATGCCAACTTAGTCGCTACAGCCATCGAAAGCGGAATCACTCCATTATCAGCCAAAAGTATGATTGCAATACTGATAATGAATGGAATTGTACTTCCGATATACCCCAAACCGAATCCGCGAGCGGACACTTCATCCATTTTCTCTTCAGGCGTCACATCAACTAAAAATGCATCGTAAAATATATTCGCCCCATGGAATCCGATGGCCGTTATCGTATAAATGATTAACAGCGGTAGCCAAGTACCGTCAGGCACAAACGCCAAAGAAACCGTCGAAACTGAACCAATCAGAAAAAACGCAAAGAAAAACTTCTTTTTTAATCCCCGATAATCCGCAATCGTCCCCAAAATTGGCCCGATCATCGCCAAAATGAATGTAGCAATCGCCACCGTATACCCTAAATACGCTGTCGACTGCGCCAATCCAACACCAGCATTCGTCGCCACTGACTTGTAATAAATCGGAAAAACTGCAGTTGTAATAATTATCGAATAAGCCGAGTTTGCCCAGTCGTAAAACATCCAACTCTTTTCCGTCTTGTTATACCTCTTCCCCATTCCACCACCCCTTTTTAAGAACCTTCATTATAGTCTATTAATACAAGTGTACAATTAATTGACTTAAAACAATAGGATTTTTAATAATTTCATTGTATATAGCTTCCAACAAACATGCTTTCAATCACTTTCGCCAAAACAAACGGCGTATACTTGAATGCACTTTCCTTGTGTAGACGTTCGGTTAACTTATGCGCGTCTTTTCCGAATGGCCCGATGTTCAACACGGGTGATTGAAGCTGCTGCATTTCCTTGAACGGAATACTGTATGTATCTCCCCACACAGGCGTATTGTTTTTAAAAGACTGCCATCCCGTGTCGGTTGGATTGTAATTCACATAGCTTAAATCTGAGATTCCATTGAAGTAATGCACTTGGGTCGCTTCAACATTGAATTCCTCTTTTAACAATTTTTGAGTCAAGGCAATCTTCTTCTGTACCAATTCATTATCAGATGAATTAATTGCTGGATAATATGGCGGTGCATAAAACAATACTGTAGCTGGGGCCAGCTCCTGACAACGCAACATCAAATTATCAGTAATTTGCATGGACAATTTCCGTTCATCCAGTGACTCATCAGCCATTACGCTTTCTATCAATTTCTCTACTCCGTTAGAACCCATTTTTCTCACCGCGTACTCAAGCAGTTCAGTGTACTCCAATACTCGGATCTCCCCGATCGGAGTGACGCCTTCCCGTTCACAGATTTTCTTATAGTCATTCGTACATTCAGCCATTGAAGTGATAGCGGTGTGTTTAAATATCGTCATAATATCATCCGCATTCTGCCGCATTAAGAAGACATTATAAAGCGCAGCAGTATGATGGGATGTTTGTGCGGAGTAATCTTCCTTTAAGTCAATTTCTTGTAAACAAATTGGAAGTGGGGTTTTCTCACCGTACTCCTCTTCAACAAAATGTGGGTTAAACTCCATTGCTTTCGTCAGATAGGATGCCATATAATGACCTGTTATCCCGCTTAACGGTTCCCCGGCATGTGTTTCCCTGCCGTAAAATAATGCTGATGGCATAATTTTTCCAATCGTTCCTGAGTAAATATAATAATTTGCATCCTGCGGCTTTTGTGAAAATGAAGGTTCGCTATTCAAAAACAATTGGTATTCTAACCCATATTCTTTCCTTAAGTTGATTAGACCCTTTACTGCAGCCCTCATCCCTGAAGAGTTTACTTCTTCGTCTGGTACAGTCAACAAAAGTAGGTTGATGGGCCATTTTTCAATGCTTGCTTTTTCTAATAGATGAAGATGTAAAACAAGCCCCATTTTCATATCCATTGTTCCTCGACCAAATAGATAGTCGTCAGTATCAAGATCTATTTGAACATCTTCGGGCAAATCGTCTTTTCTTTTTTTAAGCTCTTCTGTCAGCGCCTTCGGTTGGAATGCTAATTCTTCCAAGCCGCCACCAAACTCTTCTGTATGTACTGTATCAAAATGGCTAATTAGGACGATTGTTTTATTAGTCACTCCACTATCATAATACGCAGTAACCGCACTTCTTCCCTTACCCGCATCATGAAAATGGATATGGGAGCTGTTTTCTTGAAAGTATTGCATCTCCAAAATCTTTTTTAAAACCTTCGTTGCAAACTCAATTTCCCCTTCGGTTCCCGTTCTGCTATCCCAACCAACCACTTCGCATAATAACTCCTCGAGGTCCTCCGGAGTATTCCACTTCATCTTTTCATTTTCCATTTCAGGACACCCCCTATGAAACATCTTTTCTATAAAACAATGCAATCCTATTTATGTGTTAAATTCTCCATGCAATGGGTTTATCCCTCTTTTTCACCTTTCGAAATTGGTTTTGTATTAAGCTATCGCAATTGTATCGGTGTCTTTGATAATGGTATAATTAATAATAATTAGTAATTTCTTTGACCCTTTGCGACTTTAGACCTGGCGAATACTACAAAAATCTATCTTGCGCTATTTTTGTATAAGAAAGGGATTTTTAAATGCAACCTTCGGATATTGATTCCGCATCCTTAAATGATAAATACAACGAGACGCTGAAAACCCTACGCAATATTGAAAATGCACTTGATTTCTCTTCTGTCGTCGCGATTACAGATGCAAAAGGCGTCATTACATATGTCAATGAAAAATTCTGTGCGTTATCCCAATATTCAAGCGAAGAGCTGATTGGAAAAACCCATCGAATTATTAATTCAAAATATCATCCAAAGAGCTTTTTCAAAGAAATGTGGAATGTGATTCAAAGTGGAGAGGTTTGGCAAGGCGATATTTGCAATAGAGCTAAAGATGGCTCCCACTATTGGGTAAGCACAACAATCGTTCCTTTTCTAGATGCCAACGGTAAGCCCGAACAATATATCGCCATCCGCTATGATATAACGGCTCGTAAGAGAGCTGAGGAATCCCTCGAGATTGCATTGCAGAACGACTTTCGAACAACCGTTAAAAACTTGCAGAATGCCATTTTTAAATACACGACAACAGAGGACGGCTCCATCCTGTTCACTCTTTTCGAAGGTCAAATCAAAGAGCGTGTCGGACTGACAGTGGATCTCCTGAATAACAATGAAGTAAATCATTTATTCACCGATGAAGAGCTTGAGACATATGAAAGTTATTTACAAGCAGGAATGGCTGGGGAAACAGTTCAATTTGAGATCACCCATGAAGGACATACATTTCTCGTTTATCTATCGCCGATTTCAAAGGATGGAAAAATTGTTGAAGTGGTCGGCACGGCGAGTGATATTACTGAGCGAGTTAAGGCAGAAAAAGCGATTGAGCATATGGCGTATTTCGATTACCTGACCGGCTTGCCGAACCGGAGAAATCTACAGGACATAGTGAATCAGAAATTCAAGCAGACTGGTAAACAATTCGCCTTACTATTCCTGGATTTGGATCGCTTTAAGAATGTTAATGATACGTTAGGCCACCATGTTGGCGATAAATTGCTTGTAGCAGTTGCGGAAAGGCTCCGTGACTGCATTTCCGATAAGGAAACCGTCGCACGTCAAAGCGGGGATGAATTTATTATTTTGAAAGACTTCACGGATAGGGATGATCTGATCGATAGTGTCACAAGTATTGTAGATGAAATGTCCCAACCCTTCCTCCTTGGTGATCATGAGGTTTTTGTTGACCCAAGCATCGGGATTGCGCTATATCCGGAGGACGGTCGAGATTATAATACATTGATGCGAAATGCGGATTCCGCGATGTATCTGGCAAAAGAGGATGGGAAAGGAACATTCCGCTTTTTCACCGAGGAACAATATGAGAAATTGATGGAAAGGACTTTTTTTGAACGCGAGCTTCGCCAAGCTTTGGATAGGGACCAACTCGAGCTGCATTACCAACCGCAATATGACTTACTGACAGGGCAGATCAAAGGGTACGAAGCATTGGCAAGGTGGAATCATCCTGATCGTGGCTATATACCGCCCGCAAGGTTCATTCCTGCCGCGGAAGAGAACGGATTCATTCTCCAGCTTGGGGAATGGGTGTTGAAATCAGCATGCGCACAGGCAAAGGCTTGGCAAAACAATGGTTTTCCAGCTTTACGTATAAGCGTCAATGTATCAATGAGACAATTCAGTCAGCCAACATTTGTTGAAGATGTCAAACGAATCCTTACTGAAACCGGCTTACACCCATCCTTGTTGAATTTGGAAATCACGGAAAGTGTGATGTCTGATGTGCAGCATTGCCAATGCATTTTACAGCAACTGCATGAGATTGGCGTTTCTGTCAGTGTCGATGACTTTGGGACAGGCTACTCTTCCCTGCTCTATTTAAGTAAGTTTCCGATTAGTCACTTGAAAATCGACCGGGCATTCATAAGGGAACTGAGCAAAAACAATACAATGATTGTCAAAGCCATCATCGATTTGGCAAAGAATCTACAGCTGAATGTCATCGCTGAAGGAGTCGAGACAAAGGAACAGGAAGAATTCCTCGAACAGTTAGCCTGCAATGAAGTGCAAGGCTTCCTTTACTCAAAACCCCTCCCGCCCGATGAAATTAAACAGTTTCTACAAAACCTATAACCGCACTCCTTCAAAGGGGTGCGATTTTTTCGAGATTGAGGTGTATTATGCACAAAACAATTGGAATCGTTGCCCATGTCGATGCGGGGAAAACTACTTTTTCTGAGCAACTGCTCTTCCATACAAATAGCATTCGCCAAAGAGGACGCGTCGATCATCAAGACGCTTTTTTAGACAGCCATGAAATCGAAAAGAATCGCGGCATCACTGTCTTTGCGGATCAGGCGACCTTCACTTTCAATGGCTCACATTATACGCTCATCGACACGCCTGGTCACGTCGATTTCTCTCCCGAAATGGAAAGGGCCATCCAAGTAATGGATTACGCCATTATTATCATCAGCGCAGCGGATGGTGTAGAAGGACATACGGAAACGGTTTGGCAGTTGTTAAAGAAACACGGAGTGCCGACGTTCTTCTTTTTGAATAAAACCGATCGGGAAGGCGTCGATTTAGAGGCTGTACTTGATGAAATAAGGGGCAGCCTATCGGATGACATCTTTAATATGGCAGAGTTGACTGAAGGCGGCATGTCGGAGGAACTTATTGAATTCATCGCAGAACGAGACGAGGCATTGTTAGAACAATATATGGACAGCGGGTATGATAACGCAATATGGATGGTTGCCTTAAAACGAATGATCAGCAGGCGCGAAGTTTTTTCATATGGGCACGGCTCTGCGTTAAGGGATAGCGGCGTTCTTGAGTTTCTTCAGGGGTTCGACCAACTCACCGTTACCGATTATTCGGATACGGGCGATTTCTCGGCGCGTGTCTATAAAGTCCGGCATGATGAAAACGGACAACGGGTGACGTTTTTGAAGGTGCTACAAGGAGTAATGCACGTTCGGGATGAGATCGCTTATGGAGAAAAATCAGAGAAAATCACACAGATCAGACAATATAACGGGAGTAAATTCAAGGCGGTTGATGTGGCTCACGCTGGTGAAATCGTTGCAGTGACTGGGTTGACAGAGGCAGGCGCCGGGGATCCGATTGGTACTTTGACTGGAGAAGTGGCATTTGACCTCATTCCTACATTGACTTCGAAAGTCATTTTCGATTCGACCATCCATGTAAAGGAAGTGCTCGGCTACTTCAAAATGCTGGACGCGGAGGATCCTTCATTGCATGTTAGTTGGAATGAACAAGTCCAGGAAATCCATGTCCATGTCATGGGCGTCATCCAACTCGAAGTGCTGAAGCAAATCGTCAAGGAACGCTTTAAATTTGAAGTATCATTCGGCGATCCAAAAATCCTTTATAAAGAAACGGTTGGTTCTTCTGTCAATGGGTACGGCCACTTTGAACCTCTGAAGCATTACGCGGAAGTTCACTTGAAAATTGAACCGGCGGAACGGAACAGTGGAATTACCTTTGAAAATGTCTGCCATGCCAACGACTTGTCTATCGGCAATCAAAACCTTGTGCGGTCCCATATATTTGAGCGCCCTCACCATGGTTTATTGACAGGTTCAGCATTGACAGATGTGAAAATCACCTTACTTACAGGCAGGGGACATAATGAGCATACATCCGGCGGCGACTTCAGAGAAGCGACATTCCGCGCGTTGCGGCAAGGCTTGGAGAAAGCGGAAAATATCCTGTTAGAGCCGTATTATGATTTCAAAATTAAAGTCGAAATGGACCATATCGGGCGCGTACTTTCCGATATCCAGCAGGCATCCGGAAGCTTTGCACCGCCTGAAACAATAGGCGGCAAAACAGTAGTTACCGGCCGCGTACCTGTTGCAACATTCATGAATTACAGCACTGTTTTTGCTTCTTATACGAACGGAAAAGGTGCGCTTACTTTGAAATTTGGCGGCTATAATGAGTGCCATAATACGCCAGAGGTGATTGAGGCAATTGGTTACAATAAAGACGCCGACCCGGAATACACATCGACGTCAATTTTTTGTGCAAAAGGCAAAGGCTATCCAGTTCCATGGGACGAAGCGGAAGCCGCTATGCATTTGTTGTGATTGATTGGTTAAGTGCATTAGGCGCGACGGGATAGTTAGCTTCCGCGGCAATTTTTATAGCCCGCGGACGGGTCGCGTCGCGCCTAATGCTTTGTCACCCGCCCAATCGATAGATTAAAAACCGCTCATTTTCATCTTTCCCATACAACCGGTCAACCCTAATCTCTTTCAACGGTTCAAACGGCGTATGGTTGTTCATGAATTGCACATATTCAGCCGTTGGATAATAAAGGATGATGTCAACCATGCGTGGCTCTGATTCCGCGGACCAAAGAATATTCCAGACTACCTTCATGAATACCTGGATAGAGAACGGATTAAAGAAATAGAACCGATTTTCAGATACATCAATTTCATATTCCTCCGCATAGCAACGTTCAAAACGAATCGCCCCGCCGGCATACCTCGCTTTACGCCGGTAACTTGCCAAGTTTGCAATCGCGTCCTGATAGAGCTGCCCATTCATCTCGATACCCGCCACGGATGCACCGAAATGATGATGGACGTAAAATGAGACGCGCGCTTTGCCGCATCCGAAATCGACGAAGCCATCCTCCGGGCCCAACTTGTACTCACTAAACAGCACATTGAGCGCCTCATACGGCGTCGCTTCATAGCGATTATAATGAGGCGACTGGCTTAACAATTCGAGCGTTCCAGCTGTTTTTATTTGAAGACGTTTGTCATACTCCTTTTCATTCATACGAAAATCACCTTCCCCTTATCGCCCTATTGTACGTGGCTTCACCGATAAATGCCAAAACACGGTCCCCTTGAATGAGGACCGCGAAAACTCACTTCATATTTATTTGCGTCAGCGGGTCAACCGACCTTCTCACTAACCGCTTCCTTCCCGCGCTTTTCTCCGGCTCCGCCACTTTCTCAGTCCGTGTAAACAAACGATACACAGATGGGGTCAATAGTAGCGTAATAAAAGTCGCAAACAGTAATCCGGAGATCAACACCGTTGCCAACGGCGCCTGGTAGTTGCCCGATGCACCTGATGCAAGCGCGAGCGGAAGCATTCCCCCGACTGTCGTCAATGTCGTCATGAAGATTGGACGGATCCGGTTCCTTCCTGCTTCAACCACATAACAATTAAATGCGTGTTTGATTACTTAGAAAATGGTATGATGAAGGAAATTTATTGAAAAGGGAGAGTATTAAAATGGGGGAAATCAAGAAAATTGGACAAATTGGGGTGCCGGCAAAAGATATCGAACGAGCAACAGCATTTTATAAAGACAAATTAGGTTTGCAGCTTTTATTCAACACGGACACGATGGCATTTTTCGATTGCGATGGGGTACGCTTACTCGTCAGCCTTCCCGAAAAAGAAGAATTCGCACACGCAAGCTCCGTCCTTTATTTTCAAGTGGAGGACATTCAACAGGCGTATGAAAACTACAAGGAAAAAGGAATTGTTTTTATAGATGAACCGCATATTGTCGCGAAGATGGGGCAAACAGAAACTTGGATGGTGTTCTTTAATGATACCGAGGATAATATGCATGGGTTGATGAGTGAGGTTATGGTGGGATAAAAAAAGCTTTGGATTCCGTTATGGCATCCAAAGCTTTACTATTTATACATTCTTTAATACTCTGCTCTTACGGAACAAGAAGACGAACGCGGCAAGGGATAGCAGAATGACAACCGTCAACACTTCGTACATGCCCCGATAGCCAAGGCTTGGAATAACAACGCCTAAAAAGTACGGCCCAAATCCAAGTCCGGAATCCAGGAAAATATAGAACGTCGAGGTTGCGATGCCGAGCCGTTCAACAGGAAGTCCTTTCAATGCGATTGCTTGGGCGCATGATTGGAAATTCCCATAGCCAAGCCCGAAGATGGCACCAGCAGCAAGTAACATGAACCCGCTTTGCGTCTGGCTCAACACAATCATGCCGAGCGCAAAGAGCACAAGCGCAGGGACGACGACAAACTTTGCGCCTTTCACGTCCAATAGTTTTCCCGTGAATGGCCGGGACAACAATACGACGATGGCATAGACGAGGAAAAAGAAACTTGCCGTCTCAACGAGGTTAATCTCCTTCGCGTAAAATGAGATGAATGACAGAACTCCCGAATAGGCGAGCGCCACGAATAACGTAATAATGGAAATCGGCAATGCTTTCACTTCAATGAAGTTTGATAATCCCATCTGTTTTTTTGCCACTTCCTGCTTGTTGGAAACGGAGGGATTCACGGTTTCATTGACGAAGAAGAACATGATAAGTGTCACGATGCTTAACGCGAGGCAGAGGGCGAACAGCATACTGAACGGAAAATGCTGACTCATGAAAATGCCGAAAAACGGCCCAATTGCTGTCGCCATCACAGTGCTCATGCTGAAATAGCCAATCCCTTCCCCTCTCCTTGAAGCTGGGATTGCCTGTGCAATCATTGTGCCCGTTGCAGTAGACGCAATGCCTAGTCCGATTCCGTGAAAAAGCCGGTTTGCAAGGAGCAACGGCATATTCGCTGATCCGAAATAAAAGGCGGTTGCAATCGTGGACACAAGAAGGCCGATGAACAATATCCTCTTGCCGCCGACTTTTCCAATCAAGCCTCCTGAAAAAATCCGTGCGATCAATGTTCCGATGATGAATATTCCCGAAACAAGCCCCGCCAAGCTCGTTGATGCCCCATATTGCTCAACCGCGAACGGTGCGATGGTAACTAACAACAAATACATTGCAAGCATGAGAATAAAATTGACGATCGAAATTATTATGAAATTCTTTGTCCATAGCTTTTGCCCTTGCATACTTTCACTCTTTCGTGGTGATAGATTTTGGTGTGCGCGCCCATACGTTCCTCTAAGTTTGTCGGCCGAATCCATTTTTCCCTCTTATCTTGTCCCTGCGTCGATTCCTACATACCCCGTGGCAGTGAAATGCGGAAACTGTTTGACCTGTCATAACCGATAAATGACGGCTTTATCAGCAATAAAAAAGTTCGGCAAACGCCGAACTTTTTTTACTTATTAATCCCAAAGATAATAATCCTGTCCTTGGACTGTTTGGAATCCGATTGACTCATAAAGACGGAGTGCATTGCGATTTTTCGCTTCCACTTCGAGTTTAATCGGGTTGCCGGACGGTTGTTCCATACGGACGACCGCTTGCAAGGTTTGGCGGCCATATCCCTTCCCTTGAAAGTCGGGATGAACGACAAATCCATAAATATAGGATTCCCCATCATTTCGGCTAACTCGGATCTTCCCGACACTTTTGCCTTCCGCTTCAATGATGAAATGCGTATCATTCGGATAGTTTTTTACTTCTTGTTGATGAATGTTGGCGTCTTCCTGCGACATGCCGAATCCTAATATATCCAATTGGATTTCAAACGGCACGTCATCCTCGGTGGATTGCCTTAATTGAATACCTGTGCCCTCTTCTAAAGACTGCTGCTTCCACATCATTTGGTATTCAGAAAAGTCATAGGTACATGGCTGATTCTTGAGCCACCCTTTTGCCGATTCGGAAGTCGAAGGTGCATTCAATAGGACTTTTTTATATCCCTTTTCTTTAATAACTTGCAATGCTTGATGCCATATGTTTGTAAAGTGACCCTGATTTCGATGGGCAGGCTTCACCATTCCGCAAATTTCAACGGTTGAGCCAAAGCCGTAAAGGGCCAAATACGCTACAAGCTCGCCATCCACATAATGAAAGAAGTCCATCGCTTGATCTTCACGTTGGCGAAGCATATCCCAGTTTAATTTCAATAAAATCCCGTCATGCCTTTCGCATTCTTTTTGCAAGTTTGCGATTTTCTGTAGCTGTTCAGTTGTTAACATCGTGTTCCTCCTCATCTTCCTTAAACTAATTATAAAGGGAGATGGTTCAATTGCCTATCTAAATTGGGGCAGTTATCTAATTAGTATGATAGAATTAGGATGTATTTTAAAGGAGGCGGTGTTATTTGATCATTAAGGAAAAAACAAGTTCCTTAAAAGCAGTCGGGTTAGAAGCACTTCTGCGTCGGTTGCCGAAGAGTCACCCCCGGTACCCAGATATCGAGAATGAACTAAGGATTACCCGGGCCGGTGATAACGGCGAAAGAATACTGGCGGATGTATTCGATAAATATCAGTTCCCTTTCGAGCACTACATCTTTCACGATTTGAATCTCCAATCCACCGGCAAATTTCAGATCGACACGCTTTTCCTCTGTCAGCAAGGCGCCGTCATCCTGGAAATGAAAAACATAGCCGGTCAAATCAATTTCCGGGAAGAGTATAATCAACTGACACGTACCCTTGAGAATGGACAAGTCGACGCATTTGAATGTCCTTCCGTTCAACTGGAGCGAAATAAAATGCTCCTTGAAGATTGGTTTCATGCACATCAGTTTTCCATACCCATCCATCAGGCAGCGGTTTTCCCCAGGCCGCAACAGCAATTTGTGAACCACCGTGAAGATTTGACTATCCTATTCCCCTTTGAAATCCCTACTTTTCTCCGTAGATTAAATTCATTTCACAGTGTACCCAATTCCCTTCCTCTCGAGGAAATCGCGAAAATGCTTTATAGTGCCCATCGCGATTATGATCCATTTCCATTGATATCTAAATACGGGATTCAGCCGTCTGAACTTTTCACGGGAGTTTGTTGTGTGCAATGTGGCTTTCATGGTATGAAATCGATATACAACGGATGGGGTTGTCAACAATGCGGTCATGTTGACGAGAAAGCCCATATTCAAGCAATATTGGATTACTTTATGTTGATTGGTTATCGCTTTACAAATAAAGAATTTCGACAGTTTTTACGATTGGAATGTCGGCAAAAAGCAAAACGGCTATTAATGCAGATGGAAATTCCCAGTGAAGGAGAAAATAAGGGTAGATGCTATGTTGCAGACATAAAAACCATTAGGAAACTTCATTAATCAATTAGGTCAAAGGTCACAAAACGACCATATATTGCGGGAAATAACCGATATAATCAGGGAAATAATCAATATCCTCTTCCAATTGATCGATATAACTCGGGAAATGATCGATATCTGCCGGGAAATGATCGATAAGTTTTAAATGGGCACCCATTAACCCAAAAAACACCGTTTTCCCAACAAAAAACCGCCCCAGTCACCCCTGACTGAAGCGGTTTTTCATTTAAACAGCTCTTTGTAAGCCAAAGCCTTCAACGCAAGCATCTCTTCCTCCGTCAGCTTGCTTTGAATCTTATTCAACAGCTCCTGTTGCTCGGTTGGTGTCATGCCTTGACGCACTTTAACCTGAATGTCGTTGATTTCAGCAAGATCAAACTTCTTCAGCAATACGCGGGTCGCTTCCTCTTTCGTTTTGAAAGGCAGCTTAGAACTATCCGCGTTTTTCCCTTCTTCAATGAACTTTCGCAACTCCGGATTATTTTGAATTTCCTTTTTCAAATCGTCCAACTGCCCGCTTGCATCTAATTCTGCGGCGACTTGGCCCATCACTTCATCTGCAATAAACTTCGTGCCGAAATGATAGACACCAAACGCAATGAGGGCAAGCACAACGACGGTCCCTGCCAAAAATTTAAGTGCTTTCAACTAATTCACCTCTCTACACATTCAGTGTCGACTTTCCAAGCAACTCTTAAACAGCACTAAATCTCCAGCAAATCCTTTATATCCTCCACCGTCAACATCGAACCCATCTCCCCATCAATGACCTCGCTGATTAAATCTCTTTTCCGCTCCTGCAACTCATTCATTTTATCCTCAACCGTCCCACGGGCAACAAGCTTGATGACGTGGACGGCGTTTAGTTGGCCGATCCGGTGGGCGCGGTCTGCCGCTTGTTCCTCGACGGCCGGGTTCCACCAAAGGTCATATAATATGACGGTGTCCGCCCCTGTTAGGTTCAATCCGGTGCCCCCCGCCTTCAATGAAATCAAGAATAAGTCACGCTCTCCTCCATTGAACCGGTTGCAAAGTTCCAACCGTTCCTCTGAAGGCGTCGACCCATCCAAATAAAAGAACGGCGTTCCTTCCACCGCCAAATCCCTGCCGATGATGCCGAGCATTTTCGTGAATTGCGAGAAGATCAATACCCGCCTTCCTGCACGCGTCGATTCCCCAATCAGTACTTTCAACTGCTCATATTTCGCCGAACTTCCTTCATAGCCTTCAACGAACAGTTCCGGGTGGCAGCAAATTTGACGCAATCTCGTCAGGCCCGCCAAAATTCGAATTTTATTCTTCCGCAAAGTATCCTTATCCAAATGTCTCAATGTATCATGCCGCAATTTCGCCAAATAGGCAGCATATAATTCCTTCTGCTCCGGCAGCAATTCGGACGATTCGATTGACTCAACCTTATCAGGTAGTTCCTCAAGAACATCCTCTTTGACCCTGCGCAATAAAAACGGACGGATACGCCTTGCGACCGTCTTCCGCGAAAGCTCGCTGAATTCTCGCAAGCCCATGAACAGTTCAGGGAATACGACATGGAAGATCGACCATAATTCCTCCAATGCATTTTCAATCGGCGTGCCCGTCAATGCAAAGCGGTGAGTCGCCCGCAATTTCTTCACGGACCTCGCCGTTTGAGTGAACGGATTTTTAAACGCTTGAGCTTCATCGAAGAATACCGTATGGAAATTCTGCTTTTCATACCAAGCGATATCTTTACGTATCAAGGGATAGGAGGTGATCAGAACATCTTTGTCAGCCGCATCAGCTTGTCGCTCGGCCCTCTCCTTTTTATTCCCATCCAAAACGACGGCTTCAATTTCCGGCGCAAACTTCTTCAGCTCGCTCAGCCAGTTATATGTCAGCGAAGATGGGCAAATGATGAGTACTTGCTGCTTTTCATCGCGGATTTTTGGCAGTTCGGACACGATGAACGCAATGCTTTGCAATGTTTTACCGAGCCCCATGTCATCCGCCAACACACCGCCGACTCCAAATTCAGCGATTGTCTTCATCCATTTAAAACCGTTTTTTTGATAATCGCGTAATATGGTTTCCAGTGATGATGGTATGTCCCACGCGGACTTTCCTGGATTCAAGAGCCGTTCAAGAAAGTTGCGGGCTGACTCCTCGACAGCAAACAGTTCATCCCCGCCAAGTGCACCTAAGAAACGGAGCCCCCGTGTGATTGGCATATTCAAACCCTTTTCGAGATCATCCAACTCACCAGGCACTTCATTCATAAAGCGACGGATTTCTTTAAACTCCCTTGTTTCGAGTGAAAGTAGGGTTCCACTTCGCAAACGATAGTATTTCCGCTTTTCCTCAAGTGCTTCAAGGATTCCACGGATCTGCTTGTCCGGAATGCCATCCATGCTGAACTTGAATTCAAGCCAATTCGTTTTTTCCTCGAACGCTTTCACGCGGATACGAGGTTTGGCGCTTCCTCTGAAAATCCGGATTCGTATTGCAGTCGTCGCATAGACACGCACTAATTTCTCAAGTTTCGGAAGGACATTGTAAAGGAATTCATACTCCAATTCCTCGTTATGCAATAAATAGCCTTCATCCGTCTGGGCGAATGAGCTTTCCTCCATTAAACGCAGGATTTCTTCTTCCTTTTCCAAGTCACGAACCAGTACAGAGGTCGCCGGCAATTCCCTTTCGATTAAAGGGTTGATGACGATATGATCGTATTGGAATTCAAGGCTTGCGAGCAAGCGGTTGTTCACCCGATCCATATACAGTTTTGCATTCAATGGAGATTTAACGAGCTGGTCCAAAACCGTTTCATCGACTTGGACCTCGCCAATCCTCCGCAGTCCCGGGACAACCTTTTCAATGAAAAAGCCGATTTGCTCATTGGCTATCGGTAACTGATGCGTTCCCGAGGTTTCAACCATCTGCTGCAAATCCGCAAGCCGCTTGCAATCCTCGCCTGACAGTCGGAACAATTGCAAATCACAAAGGACAAGATTATAAGGTTGTAGCATAAGAACATGATCCAACCCGTCAATTTTCAGGAAATGCCCCTTCTCCGGTCTTTTTTCGAAATGAAACTTTACTGGCAGTCCAGTTTCCTGGATTTGTAAACGTGTTGCGGGCTTGCCGTAGATTTTTAGATAAACTTCCGGTGCTTCATTCAAATCCGAAAGAACCTTTTCCCAAGCGGAAGGGGGTATGACCAATGTTCGCGGCACACCTCCACGGTATGTGTACGCCCCTTTGTTAATTTCAATTAACCTTTGTAAGACCGCATCAGCTTCCCGCTTGAAACAATGAAGATTCGTGTCAAACATGAATGCGGAATTCAATGAGCTCGCCCGCCCTTCATTCACATCCTCCAAAAATTGACAAACGTCTTCCACTAACACGCCTTCTATTTGCAGATCAATGCCTAACACAAAACCTTTATTAGTCGGGACCGGCGACAAAATGAATGTTAACTCCAACACTTCCCTATCTTCAAAATGTAGCTGATGCCCACTGGACCTCGGTTTGCTATCGAAAAGGGAAAGCAGGCCCTCCGTCAAAGATTGTTCAGTCGGTACTTCCACCTGTTCATTCATGGCGATCAAAACAGCTGCCACATGCTGGCATTTGTATCTATAAAAAGGTAAAGTCGGACAACTGCATTCAGTCCGAATTTCACCTTCATTATCAAAGTCGATTGTCACATGGAAGTTTTCCTTCCCCTCCACAATCGCTTTGCAATAATTATCGTTATATTCTTTTAAGATCACTTTCCCTGCACGGTAATACATCTCGCCCCGTTTGAACGAAACAGAGCCACATAAATCCATGATTTTGTTTTGAGTTAAATGAATCCCCATTTGTTCATCTCCTCCCGGGAACAATTGTCCTCTTATATCTTACCATTTGAAGAGGGTGGTTAAAAAATCATTACCCTCCACTTAAAAACGATAGCATCGATCCAAAAACGCATAAACTCTCCCATAAACTCATAAATCCCCACAGGCACGCATAAAACGCCCCAAAAGCTTATAAACGCCAACAATCACGCATAAATCACTCCAAACACGCATAAACGCCAAAAAGGATGCACCTCGATGCGCATCCTTTTTTCATTCTATCTAACTTCTCCACTCTGCATCGGAAACACCCGACGCCAACCGATAAATATTGCAATCAGCAACAACACGATATACACATAAATCCCGCCAACCACTGCATTCGCTATCAAATGCGCGATGACGAAAATCCCTGCCCCCAAGCTGATCAAAAACATCTTTGCGGACCCTTCCGATTGGGCAAACTCAAACGATTGAGTGAATGGGAATTCCCCGGCATCCATCCATTTATATGTAATCAATGTATGGAGGATTGCCCCTAATAAGACCGCGAACAAGTCGGGTAAAATTCGCGTTGAGAAAATGGCTATAAATGCAATTGAAAGCAACAGGAAAACCGGTACATACAATTTCACTAAAAATGCTTTCAACGTCCCGCTATATGCAGACTCTGGTTGCTGGATCGGCGAAGCCATAAATAGCCAACTTCCTTTATAACTATCGGAAAACTGAAGCGTGTGAATGATTGTCGGAATCATCATGTTCCCGAAATAGATAAGCAAGAACATGCTGCCCGTAGAGATATCCTCTAAAGTCCTCATCTGCAGTTCCGTAAAGATGAAAATGAATGGAAAGATGAAGGCAAATCCAAGTGCGGGATACACTCTAAGCTTGAAATTCCGTTCCTGTTTCATCATCAACGACGCAAAACGGAAGAACATCCGCTCTTCTCTGTTCCGGCAGCAAACTTTTGCCCAGAAATCCATCAACCGGCCAGACCTTTTCCTGCTTTTAGACTCGCTCATTAACTTATCCATATTGCGTTCGAATGATGGCATCAGCTTTACATAAATATAGATCGAGATAATTGGGATAACCAAAGCAAGCGCTGATAAAAGAATGCTTGGAGTTGCAAAGTCTTGATTCAACAATAACTCGAATGCAGCTCCGAACCACATAGGCGGCAAAAACACATGCCACCAGTTGAATGTATACGCCAATTCCAAGTCTGCGAAATTGAATGCCCGGATAACGATTTGATATCCAATGATAACGCCGATGGAAAGTATTATTTGGACGTAATTAATCATATCCTTCAGTCTTTCGCCATCAAAAAACCGCAAGACTGCAAAATACATAAGTGAAGTGAAAACAACTACGAAAAACATAGTTAATATCAATGCCGCAAGAAAGACAAACGTGAATACAATCCCGTTATTGAACAGCCCGATGACCAGCGGAATTGCGATGAAAGACCCTGTTATGAAAAACATATAGATCAATATATGGATAAGTTTCGCCGTGTTGACCGTCCTGCTGCTTGCGGGTTTCGTCTGTAAGACCGTTTTATCTCGAATATCGAGCAACACGGTGGAGAAATCAGACACCATCGTTGTTGCTAAAATGAACATTATAATGCCGAAGACGATGCTCATCTGGAAGATATAATGGCCGTCCCCGAACAGCATGAACGGAATAATCATTAGGCCATACAATCCATAAATCCACAAGGACTTCAGGAACTGGTTGCCTTCCTTTTTCTTTTGTCCAGTGAAAATAGTCGGTGTGCGTCTGCCGTCCATCGTCAGCTTCATGCGAAGTATCGTTTCCATCGCACTGTAATCAATTCCTGCCTTCACAAAAAGCCATTTGAATCTTGAAAGGAATGATAGAGTCCGGAATTCATTCATTGTCTGTTCCGCCTTCTACGATGGAGATGAACCTCGCCGCTCTGCTTGCATGATCCGTGAATCCGGTCAGCTGATTGAAAATGCCGGACAGCGACCCTTCTTCACTTTTCTCCTGCAACTCCTCGAAACTGCCATCCGCAACGACAACTCCATTGACGAGCAGCACGATTCGATTGCTGATCTTCTCGACGATATCCATGATATGTGAGGAATAAAAAATCGTTTTCCCTTGCGCCGCCAACTGCGCAAGCATCTCTCGGATGACCATCATACTGTTTGCATCGAGGCCACTCAATGGTTCATCAAAAAACAATAGATCCGGATTATGCAAAAGGCTCGAAATGATGAGCACTTTCTGTTTCATCCCTTTGGAAAATGAAGAGATTCTGGAATGCAACACATGTCCTAAGTCGAATTCCTCCATGAGCTTTTGCGCTTTCTCTTCCGCAAATTTCCGATTAAGCCCGTATAACTCTCCTGTAAACGCCAAGTATTCCATCGCCGTCAGATTATCGTACAGCTCAGCCTGCTCCGGCACATATCCGATCCGTTTCTTGTAAGATGGGTCCCCTGAAGCAATATCTTGACCGAAGATTTCCACCTGGCCTTTATAATTTTTTATCAATCCAAGCATAATTTTCACAGTCGTACTTTTCCCTGCACCGTTCGGCCCGATATAGCCTATGATCTGTCCCCGTTCCACTTCCAAATTCACGCCATTTAATACAGTTTTTACGCCATACCTCATTGTGACGTTGCGTAAAGATAACACCTTATTTTCCATACTCATTCCAACACCCCCGTTTCTTCAAGTCTATCATTTCTATTCTTCCAATTACATCCAATTTAACATGTGCTGTTGTTTTATTTAACTTTATGCAGGGAATGAAAGAATAGTAGATGAAATCCTTAGAGGCAGGGGCGTTCTCCATATAACAAAAAACCGGCAGCGCATATTTTCCACGCTGCCGGTCTTCTATATCGATCACAACTCCTGATAATCCTTCATGAATCTTCCGCTTTCCTTCACTTCAGCGTGGTATAACGCCTTGAGTGCGAAACTCTTCTCCAATTCATGCTCCTTCATAATCTCTTTGAGCCTCTTCGTCAATTCCGCATTGTTTTTCACAAGTAGTTCCATTTTTGACTTCGAATATTGCATGATTTTGCCCTCCTTGTGCTTTTATTTACTTAGTGTAGCATACTCAATCGTCTGATTACGTCCCAAGCGTTTTGCTTCATATAGACTTTGATCGGCGAGTTCCAGTAATTCAGCCTAAATTTGTTTTAACTTGGGAAAGCTCATTGCAAGGGGAACTGTTCTGACTTTCATGTTTTTCATAAATTAAAACGGTTGACGAATAAAAAAGATTGATGTAAATTACAAAAGTACGAACGACAAATTAAATAACAAGAATAATATTCGTCTTTAGGAGTGTATATAATGGATACAGTATTTGATTATGAAGATATTCAGTTGGTTCCTAACAAATGTATCGTAAACAGCCGTTCAGAGTGTGATACTTCCATTACTCTTGGTAAACATAAATTCGTATTGCCGGTCGTTCCTGCGAATATGCAGACGATCATTGATGAAAAGATTGCAGTTCAATTAGCTGAGGGTGGCTATTTCTACATCATGCACCGTTTCAATCCCGAAACACGTGCGGAATTCATTAAGGACATGCATGCACGTGGATTGATTGCTTCTATTAGTGTCGGCGTCAAAGAAGATGAGTATGGATTCGTTGAGCAATTGGCGGCGGACGGACTCGTTCCCGATTATGTGACGATTGATATAGCGCATGGCCATTCGAATGCAGTCATCCGTATGATCCAGCATTTGAAAAAGCATTTGCCTGAGACATTTGTCATTGCGGGTAATGTCGGTACACCGGAAGCTGTCCGCGAGCTTGAAAATGCGGGCGCTGACGCCACTAAGGTCGGTATCGGACCTGGGAAGGTTTGTATCACAAAGATCAAGACAGGATTCGGAACTGGCGGATGGCAGTTGGCTGCACTTCGTTGGTGTGCAAAAGCTGCGACGAAGCCGATTATCGCTGACGGCGGTATCCGTACTCACGGGGATATTGCGAAATCCGTACGTTTTGGAGCATCTATGGTCATGATTGGATCGCTTTTTGCAGGTCACGAAGAATCTCCTGGTGAAACGATTGAAGTCGACGGAAATCTGTATAAGGAATACTTCGGTTCCGCATCAGAATTCCAAAAAGGCGAGAAGAAGAACGTTGAAGGCAAGAAAATGCATGTGGAATATAGAGGGAAGTTGCAGGACACGTTGACGGAAATGCAGCAGGATCTTCAGTCATCCATTTCCTATGCAGGTGGTAATAAATTGGATGCCATTCGAACAGTTGACTATGTTATCGTGAAGAATTCCATTTTCAATGGAGATAAGGTTTATTGATTATAGTGAAGGGCCGGCGATGTGCCGGCCTTTTTTTATGGATCGGCAAAGTCTACCGCTATTAATTACCCAAAAGTAAATACAACCCTGTAAATAATAAAATGACATACATAAACAAGCGAAATCCGGTTTGATTGACCTTATGAAATAAATATTGGCCCGCATATAAGCCAATCCACACGAGTGGCAACGCAAGCAGACTGGATATCCATACCGTTTTGCTCGTGCCAGCAAAAATGACTTGGATGAGTAAACTAATGAAATAAATGAATAAATAATAGACAAGCGTTGTTCCCCGAAGCTTTTCCTTGGAAGTACCCGTACCCGAGAAATAAAGTAGCAACGGTGGTCCAGGCATGCCGATGCTTGTCGTCAACGAACCAGAGAGGCCACCGATGGCAAAATCCCTGTTTGTCGTTTGCTTGAGTCTAAATTTCAAAAGCAATAGCACAGTCAAAGCAAGGATGACGATTCCGATACCTAACTTTAGCTTCGGAATGTCGGCTAACAGGAAGATAAAAATACCTATCGGCAAGCCGATAATACTACCTCCTATGAACCGTTTTATTACCCCTCTATCAATATCCGTCCTCACTTTACGATACATTGCAAGTGAAATAACCAATGATAAGAACAAATTGATCTGTATGGCGTCCCGCGCGTCGAACAGTAAAAGAAGAAAAGGCGTCGCGACAATCGAGAAGCCAAACCCTGTCCCGGTCTGGAGAACAGAAGCTACTATTATAATTGTGATAAACAGTATGATATCCAATTGAATCCCTACTTCAATGTATAGAGTCATTCAAGTGTACCATTTTTCGAAACCCAACTTCTCCTAAATAAATCCTCCCCCCAAATACAATGGATAACCCACCAGTCAAACGGGTATATCTTTCTTACAACCTTAAAAAATGGGGGAGTCGTTTTGAAAATGAAAATTCGACATACGAAAAGATTCAAAGAAATCATTTATGCATTCATTCGGAACGGACTAAGCGTCTTCCTATTTCGATTGGGCCTGATAAGCCGCAATGCTTCAAAGCATGATACGACTGATATGAATATGCAGGAAATAGGTGATAAACTTCGGCTAACATTACAGGAGTTAGGCCCGACGTTCATTAAACTTGGTCAGATTGCCAGTTCGAGGCGTGATCTTGTTCCTCCAATGATTGCATTCGAGCTTGAGAAGTTGCTGGATCATGTAACGCCAGTTCCTTTTGCACAAATTCGTGAGATCGTCCAGTCGGAGTTGGAGGGACCGCTTGAGCAATTTTTCAGCGACTTTTCGGAGGAGCCCTTGGCGACTGCTTCAATTGGCCAAGTCCATGTTGCGAGATTACATTCAGGTGAACAAGTTGCCGTGAAGGTGCAGCGTCCTGATATCCGACCTACAATGGAGACCGATCTTACCATTTTAAGCGACTTGGCTAAGTTTCTTGAGGAAAGGGTCGATTGGGCAAAAACCTATCGGCTCCAAGATATGATTGTGGAATTTTCAAGATCATTGAACAACGAACTTGACTATCGCGTGGAAGGGCGCAGCTGCGAGCGCATCGCCAAACAATTTGAAAAGCATCCAACAGTCATCATTCCAAGGGTCCATCGGAACTTTTCAACGGGGAAAGTATTGACAATGGATAAGATTGAAGGGATTAAAGCGAATGATTTAGAAAAGCTTGATGAAGGCGGGTATGATCGCAAATTGATAGCCCGAAGAATTTTCGATTCTATGCTTCACCAAATTTTAGATGACGGATTTTTCCATGGCGATCCTCACCCGGGGAATATTTTGATACTGCCCGGTAATGTTGTGTCTTACTTAGACTTTGGAATGGTCGGGCGCCTCGACAATAAACTAAAAGAGCAATTCGCTCCTTTCATCCTCCATATGCGTAATCAAAACACGGAGGGGATGGTAGATCTTATGTACGAAATGGGCATCATTTCTGACGAAACGGATCTTCGAGCGTTTACAAGGGACGTGGATAATCTACAGAATAAATACTATGATGTCTCCTTGGATGAAATAAGTTTAGGCACTATTTTCATTGAATTGTTCCAAGTCGCATACCGCCACAATATTATGATACCAACGGATATCGCCCTATTAGGAAAATCCATTCTTACATTGGAAGGTGTAATTTCAAAACTGGATCCAACCCTAAACATGATGATGGCTGTCGAACCTTTCGGAAAAAAATTGATGTGGAAACGCTATAATCCAAAGAAAATCATTGAAAACTCATGGGTTGAAATCGTCGCAAATATAGGATTCCTTTCACGTTTGCCAAAAGAATTAAAGGCCATCACGACGACTATTCGCAAAGGTAAACTTCATTTGGACATTAACACCCAACAACTGAAAATGTTTTTAGGTAAGCTTGATCAGATCAGCAATCGCCTGTCATTCAGCATCATTCTACTTTCCTTAAGCATTCTTTTAGCTGGCTTGTTCATCGGCTCCGCCATTGTCGGAAGGTCAAGCATCCTTTGGCAATATCCGATTATTGAAGCAGCTTTCATTATATTCCTACTCATGTTTTTCTTCCTGATTTATTTCATTGGTCGATCTAACCGGAAGTAAAAAGTGCCTGCCACTGACGTAAAGTACGTAGTAGCAGGCACCTCTATTTATTCATTCAAAAACTCATCAATTCGGTCCTGCAGCTTTTTTTCAAACTGTTTCCCCGGAATCAATTCGAAAATAACCACAGAATCAGCACCAGCCGATAAATAAAAGATCTTATCGTCTACCATCCGCAGCGAATGTGTTGAATAATAGGCGGATTCCTCATGGGGTTCCTTCACAGCACCTAAAACATTCCCCTCTTTGTCGATGACATACACATGAAATTCCGCCATTATTTTATGCGTATCAGCGACTTCCGTTTTCTCGAAAATGATTTGATCAGATCGGATGTCAAGAATCCGGATGCCGCCGGTTGTATGATCGAAAGGAACAGTAATCTTTTGTTCATTACCGGCTTCTTCGATATTGATAACTTCTATTTGCTCGTCTTTACGGACTACTTGGGCGATGATGCCATCTTTTTCGAATGCAGTTCGAGTTCTTGTTATTTCCCCTGTCATCAGATTTTCCATAAGCGGTCTTACATCGTGGACAAGAATTTCATTTCGCTCATTTACTACCACTGCATTTGGGTCCATCATGTCAGCCTTGATTGGAAATACCTCCAACAGCTCACCCCCCGGACTGAATTTACTAACCCCCTTATAATAAGATGAATCAAGTACATATATATTGTCGTCATCATCTACAAAGATATCTCGATACCATTTACCATCCTCTGAATCGTCCAATTGGATGGTGAAAAGATAACCTTTCGGCGTTGTAACGATTACCTTCCGTGCCGCATTGTCCAAAAGATAAAAGACGTCATCTTTTACATAAAAGCTTTCCACTGCACGATCGCTGCCCCCGGGCCTTTTTTGCGGCATACCTATTTCATTACTTCCTTCCCCATAGGGCACTTCCAATAGTATTTTTGCCTGTTCCTGTTCGAAAATCATAATCCCGTCTTGAGGGGTATTTTCTATGGCCTCCTTTTTGTCTATAGATTCCACCAATACAAGTGGAACTCCGCTTGGAGGTTGATTGAAAAACAGAAAAATTACTGCAAGAAAAGTCATGAATGCAAGCGATGTTACTGCAATCGGGATAAATTTAGGCCGCTTTTTAGTAGACGGCTGAATAAGTTGTCTTTGAAGTCGATTGACAAACTCCCTATCCGGATCCTTATCAGGTCGATTTCGAAGATTTTGTAGAAATTCTATCTCTTTTTCAGTAGGCTCATTCATAGCTTTCCCACCTTTCTTTAAGACTATCATCCTTCTTCAACTCTTGAATTGCCCTGTGAAAATCCACTCGCACCTTTCCCTCGCTGCATTGCAACGCCTCGGCCGTTTCTTTCACACTAAGTTCGTTCAAACCGCGCATAATTATGACACTCCGGTAATGCGGCTTTAGTTTGAGGAGCGCTTGTTGAAGGTCTTTCCAGTTTTCCTCACCAATCACGCGGCGGCTATTCATGTCTTCTTCATGTGTGACAGTAGATGCCGTTATAGTAAACAGTCTTCTTAACTTTTGCTTTCGAATCCAATCAACTGCTGTAAATCGTGCAATGGATAAAATCCACGTCTTCACCTTTTGCGGGTCCTTCAATTGGTGGAGATTTTTCATCGCCTTGAGAAATGTTTCCTGTGTTATATCCTCAGCATCCTGTTTATTATTCGTGAAATACAAAGCAAAATGATACACATCCCTATGAAACTGGTTAAACAGTTCAGAGATATGTAGTGGTTTTTCATTCAAAAAGGCCGGCCCCCTTTCAGCTGTACCAATAAGTCGATTCAGAAGATGTTTTGTTACAGGAGTTTGTGTATTCGGAAAAATTTCTTTTCATTTAGTTCAAACAATCTCATTCCTATGCAGATGTTAAACATAGAATACTATAGAAAGATTTCAATGGTGGAGGGGGGTGTTGAGAAAATGGGGAAAACATTGATGAAGATTTCGGTGGTTTATTTCATGATCGGTATTTCTTTCGGCTTATACATGTCTTTTACACACGTGTTTAACTTGACTTCAGTGCATGTTCACTTGAATTTGGTTGGATGGGTCTCTTTGGCGTTAGCTGGCGTATTCTATCATCTATATCCAAATTTAGAGCAGACCGGAATGGCGAAAGCGCATTTCTGGCTCCATAACATTGGCTTGCCAATTATGATGATCAGCATTGCAACGGCTATTTTAGGTGGTCCGGAAATATTCTTCCTGTTCGCAACGTTAGGTGGAGCAATGACTGTTTTAGGCGTGCTTTGCTTTGGATTCAACGTGCTGCTTCGGTTGGATAAGAATTAAATTGTAAATGAACAGGCGAAGGAATGTATTAGCATCCCTTCGCCTGTTACGTACCGAAAGTCCACCTTACTGATTGCTCCAATCCTCACTTACCATTCCAAACACAAAATGATCAACAAACTTGTTATAAAGCCATTCAGCTTGTTTAATGCGACCTTCCTGCTGGAAACCAAGCCTCTTCGGAATCGCCATGCTTTTTTTATTTTCAGTAGCAGTTCGAATTTCAATTCGATTCAACCCTAATTCTGTGAAGCAATATTCGATAACCGCCTCGCATGCCTGTGTCATCAGCCCATTGCCTTCATGTCCCTTCCCAAGCCAATAGCCGATGGACGTCGATTTATTTGACCAATTGATACTGTGCAATCCTATGACGCCGGCAAGTTCCCCTTTATGCCATATCCCCGCTTGGAATCCATCATTGCGGCTGAACTGCTGCATCGTTCCCATGATGAAGCCTCTCGAATCCTCCACCGTCTTCGTGAAATCAACCCACGGAAGCCATTCACGCAAACTATCACGTGATTTGTCAGTAACATTGAATAATTGTTCCGCATGTCGCACTTCCAATAAGCGCAACTCAATTTCTTCATTTATTTTATGAATGAACATTCTAAATTTCCCCCTTTATAGTTTCTTTTGCCGTAAAGACGCATAAATTCCGGTACACACGCATAAACTCGATTATTTACGCATATTCCCTCCTAAAAACGCATAAATCGGAAAAAAAGTCCATAAACGCCACCAAAAACGCATAAACAGAAATAATCACGCAAAACATGCCCCTCACTCCCGTACCAATAACTCCAAAAACCTCGTAGAAGCCGGCGAAAGCGGAACACTTTTCAAGGAACAAACCCCGATGCTTCGACGCGGAATCTCCCCCTTTAGCTGCACTTCCTGCAGAACACCACTTTCGAGATAATCCTCCGTGAATTCCCTTGTCACACACGCAATTCCCATATTGATCCGCGCAAATTCAACGACGAGATCATGGGAGCCTAATTCGAACTCCGGCGAGATCTTCACGCCTTTCGACAAAAGAAAGTCTTCGACATACTTTCTTGAATTTGAACTCGGCTCAAGGAAGATCAGTGGGAGCTTCGCAAGCTCGTGGAAACCGATTGGCCTCGCAAGCAGCTTCCGATATTTATCTCCATAGACGAATGTATCATGGATATCCATGCAAGGTCTTACGTTCAATGCATCATCGACGACAGGCAAATTGCATACGACGATATCGACTTCGCCTGATTTCAGCAATGAAATAAGCGCATCCGTCGTACCATTTTCGATTTTTAACTTAAGACTTGGGTATCGATTACGGAAGGCTTCCAGTTGGGGAAGCAGAAAATACTTGGAAATCGTATCACCAACGCCTATCCGTAGCTCACCGATCGTGAGATTTTTGAACTCTGCAATCTTTTCTTCCCCGATCTCGATTAAATTGATGGCAGAATTAACATACTCCAACAGAAGGCTTCCTTCGTTTGTTAGCGTGACACCCTTAGGAGTACGATTGAACAGCCGTGTTTCCAGCTCTTTCTCTAACTGCATAATTGATTGGCTGATGGCGGGCTGGGTCATGAAAAGTTCCTTCGCTGCCCCGGAAAAGCTTTCATTTTTCCCTACAATACAAAAAATGCGGTACAAATCCAATTTACTTACCATATAACCACCTCTTATATCCATTATTAGATATATTAATTTTACTTATACCACTGATTGGTAGTATCATACAAGTAGATCGTCAGTATAGTTTTGCGATAAGGAGCGATAACATTGGAAAGAGTAGTTGGAACGGTTGTCAGAGGTCTTCGATGCCCAATTATTAATAAAGGGGATAATATCGAGGAGATCGTTGTAGATAGCGTATTGAAAGCGGCAGAAGTCGAAGGGTTAACGATCAATGACAGAGATATCGTCACGATCACGGAATCCATCGTAGCTCGTGCCCAAGACAATTATGCGACAGTCGATCATATTGCGAAAGACGTTCAATCTAAATTCGGCGACGACACAATCGGCGTCATCTTCCCGATATTGAGCCGTAATCGTTTCGCCATCTGTCTACGAGGCATTGCGAAAGGCACCGCGAAGAAAATCGTTTTGATGCTCAGCTATCCATCCGATGAAGTCGGAAATCATCTTGTCGATATTGACACACTCGACGAAAAGGGCGTCAACCCTTGGACGGACGTTTTAAGCGAAGAAGAATTCCGTGGCCATTTCGGTTACAATAAACATACATTTACTGGTATCGACTATATCGATTATTATAAATCAATCGTTGAAGAATACGGCGTAGAATGCGAAGTCATCTTCTCAAATAACGCGAAGACGATTCTTGATTACACAAAAAACGTGCTCACTTGTGATATTCATTCACGTTTTCGTTCTAAACGCATCTTGAACGGGAACGGCGCTGAAAAGGTTTATAGCCTGGACGATATCCTTTCAGAATCGGTTGATGGCAGCGGCTATAACGAAGCATACGGACTTTTAGGCTCCAATAAAGCGACAGAAGACAGCGTGAAGCTATTCCCACGCAACTGCCAACCGGTTGTCGACTCAATTCAAGCAATGCTGAAAGAGAAGACAGGTAAAACAGTTGAAGTCATGGTGTACGGCGACGGTGCGTTCAAAGATCCAGTCGGCAAAATTTGGGAGCTTGCGGACCCGGTCGTTTCCCCTGCATACACAGCAGGCCTGGACGGCACACCAAATGAAATCAAATTGAAATACCTTGCAGACAACAACTTCGCTGATCTACGCGGCGACGAGTTGAAAAAAGCGATCAATGAGTTCATTGAGAATAAAGAGGAAGACCTCGTTGGCTCAATGGAATCCCAAGGGACAACCCCTCGTAAACTTACGGATTTGATTGGATCTTTGTCCGACCTGACATCAGGCAGCGGGGATAAAGGGACTCCGATTGTGTTCATTCAAGGATATTTTGACAACTTTACGAAGTAAGATACAGCCCTCGGTCATTGACTGAGGGCTTTTTCATGTTAATTTGAGGTGGGCGATGCTCTGCCGGGGAAGATTTTCCGGTTATTGATCATTTCCCGGGGTTTATTGATCATTTCCCGGCGGATATCGATCAATTGCTTAGAGTTATCGGTTATTTCCCGGAAGTTATCGGTTATTTCCCGAGATATATGGTCATTTTGGGACTTATTGACTATCCACACTCTTACTTACTCTTTCATTGAAAAGAAAAAAGGTAAGAGAATTTCCTCTTACCTCACTTCCTTAATGCCTCCAACACCTTCTGCGCTTGATAGCCAACTTCAAAGTCATATAGATCCGCTTCTTGCCCGTTCACTGCTTTTACTAACTCGTCAATTAAACGCGGGTTTGTGGCTGTTTCAAGAGAAATTGGTTCAAGAATGTCACCCGTTTTCCCTCCCCGTAACTCACCCCAGTTTTCCAATGTCAGGACGCCTTCTGATCCATATGCGGTAAATCCAATATGCTCTTTTCCAGCTTGTCCGCTTATCCCTTCAATCAAAACTGGCGTGCCATCCGCAAGTTCTGCCGTGGCAATGATACCCGTTTCACATAGCGTAGGGTCTTCCGGGAATTCCAACCGAGTTTGGATATTGTGAAGCTCGCCGAATAATTTAAGCGTTTGCTGGATGAAATGGACGCCGACTTCAAGGACAAAGCCGCCTTGCTCTCGCCCGCCAACCCAGTCATTTTTCTGCCAAGCACGCGGCCATTCAGGGAAATGCATGGAGAGCTGGAGGCGACGCAACTTGCCAACATAGTTTTCGTTGATGAGCTCAGCGAATTTCGTTGCCGCCTGACCGTAATTTAGCGGAAAGTTCATGGCATGAACGATGCCCGCTTCTTTTGCCGCATCCGCCATTTCTCTCGCCTCTTCCAATGAATTCGCTAAAGGCTTCTCACAAAGGACATGCTTTTTCGACTGAATGGCATCCATCACGATGGCGTGGTGGAATTTCGGCGGAACCGCAACGTAGACGACATCCACCTCGTCGTTCGATAACAACTGCTTATAATCGGTATAGGCTTGTACATCGCCAAGGTTGTCGGCCGTTTCCTTTGCGAGTGCTTCCGTTCGGTCACACACTGCCGTTATTGTGACCGCATCGTGCTGTTTGAATTGGTTGATCAACCGCTGACCAATGGCTCCAAGGCCGATTATTCCAATATGTATCATGAAAATTCCCCCTTTTCCCTATCGTACAATAGGTGGGGCAGGCTGTCATTTGTTTATTGCGGGAGTTGGAATGGACCCTGGTGTGGAAAGAATGGGCCTTTGTTCAAAAGAATGGACCCTGAAGCGGAAAGAATGGGCCCTAATTCAAAAGAATGGACCCTGACGCGGAAAAAATGGACCCTAATTCAATAGAATGGACCCTGACGCGGAAACAATAGACCCTACCCTACGCAGTAGGAGTTCCGGAGTTAACGAGAACTCTCCCCATATTAACGAGAACTTCCATACTGAAACGACAACTCCTCACCGATCAATCCGATAGATCCCTTTCCGATTCCTCAACACACAGTCATTCCGCATAAAAATGCCAATCATGCGGTGATTCGCTTCATCCGTACTGCCGACATACGTTGTAGCCCCAATCCCCTTCAGCAATTGGAGTGAAATCCTATGAAGGGCAGCTCCATATCCCTTTCCTCGCCATTCCGGCATAACACCGAAATAAAACAGGCGCCCCTCATCGACTGTTCCTTGCTCGATAATTGGGATGCTTAAACCGATTGGCTCGCCGGATTTTCGGAAAATGAAACAAGATGCTCTCCATTCAAGGCCAAGTTCATTCTCAAGCGACTCCATTACTTGTTCGATTGTAAACAATTTATTTTTATTCGCAGATCCGCTGCGACATTGTTCATACAGCTCCGCAAAATCTGAGTCAGACATTCCCCCGTCAGACAAAGCTTCAACAGAAATTCCAGGCTCGCCAGCGAAACTCTCATCCAATTCCCGTGTATATTCTACAATCGTTGAAACCTTACGGAATCCCTGATCCAATAACCAATCCTCATACGTTGCATCCATTAACAGCGACAAGTACGCGACTTGATTTTCCCGCCATTCGGCTAATAAACTACCAAATACCTCAATGTATTCCTGATCAGGTACACTTTCATCTTTCACTTGATCCACAAGCCAATACTCCCGATCCTTCTTAATCGTGTTAAATAAATCCACATTACCAACCCTTTCAATTGAATCAACGTACTTTATTCAACAAAAACAGAGTAATTCCTTCTTTTTAAAAAGAACAGCAGCCTCCGCAGCTGCCGTCCCTCAATCCAACTTATTTGCATCCACCACATACAAAGAATAAAAACCGGCACCCTCCACATTAACGACCAACTTCCCTTCAGGTGTAAACCGTGGTCTCACAAGGCGTTCCTGTATATGATTCAACGTCGGTAAAGCATGCGCTTTGTTATTTTTAATTTTATAAAGCTCGACTGTATTTGAGCTCTTTTCCGGAGTGCTAAGCGCAAGCACATCCCGATACACTGCATACGAAACAAAATCCGGCGTCTCCACTGTGTAGAACTGTCCATCTGATAAATCTACATAACCGAGGGTAGTCATCTCATCCCCTTCATTATACAGGCCAGCAAACACCCTGTTTTCGGAAACAGTAAGGTTATACACACTCTCATATGGAAAGACAAAGGAACCGATTTCTTGATTTGTTTGGAGATCATATACAGAAAACGATACTTGAATAGGGTCAATTTCAGTATAAGGATCCCAAAGAACAAGTTTTCCTTCACCCACCGCTTCATGTCCAAACTGTTTTTGCAACTTGTCATAAAGTCGGGTCTGTTCGAGCGTCGTCAAATCAAGCTTCGTGAGCCATACATCACCCCAACTTACAGACGTATAGATCAGTTGATCCCCGGCAATCTGCATGTCATGTAATTCATCAGGGATATTTCGAATTTCCCCGTTTGAACGATTCAAAACGAAATATCCCTCTATGTCTTCCTGCTTCCAAACAATCCAACTCTCGTTTGCCACAACTTCATAACCTGATATATTCGCATCCCCGTCTATAAGAATCTCTTTTGTATTCGATTCGGTGTCAAACGCAATAATTCTTTTCCCGTCCGAGTAAATTATTTCCTTCGTTTCATCTACATAAATCGCGGTAATCAAAGTTCCAAGATTCTCGCCGGGTATGGAAACTTTCCGCAGAACATCAGCAGGGGTCGATTCTTCGATAGCTTGTTCGCCTATCTCATTCTGGATGTACGGCATACCTAAGAACCCGGCAATCCCAACAACAGCAATCGCGGTGACAAGCGGCTTCAATGCAGGCTTCCTTGAAGGCGCACCATTTTCCAACCGACGATGGGCTTCCGCTAAAATTGCTTGTTTTTGCTCATCTTTTAACGTCACTTTTTCAGGAATCGATTGATCTAAACTTTTTCGCAAATGCTCATGCATAATCATTTCCCTCCTCCAAGGCTATACGAGCCATTTCCCTACCCCTTGCAAGCCGTGTTTTGACTGTATTCACTGGACAGTTCAACACACTCCCGATCTCCGTGACGGTCAACTCGGAATAATAATGCAGCCAAATAACTTCCCGATACTTGAGCGGTAGTCCTTCAATCATTTTCACAATGTGATCATCCGACTCTTTTTGGAGAATCTTTTTTTCAGGCGTATCTTTGTTAACTAACAAATGACCAAACAGATTAGAAATCTCCATTTTCCGATATGCCCAGCTTTTAAAATAGTTATGGCACTCATTGACGGCAATCCTGTATAAGTACGTTTTAACGGACGAGCGGCCCTCGAATTTTTCGAGGTTCAGATAATAGCGGATGAACACCTCCTGCACGATGTCCTCCGCTTTCTTTTCATCTTTGATGATGGCATATATGAGCCGCAATAAGTAATCCCCGTAGGAATCAATAGCGGTTAAAAGTAATTGATCACGTTCATGCTTTTGCACCACTCCGCCTCCCTCCCTAAATGTTAGACAAAACAAATGATGAAACGGTTTCATTTTCGCTCGCCTTATTAAATAATGTTAGATTTTTATAGTTTATTAACAAAGCGCACATTGATTTCAAATTGATTTTTATGTTTTTAATCAAGATACCAATCAATATAACACCTGTACTTTTTCATTACTTTTTGATAAAATATTCTAGTGCGCATTAATAGAAGAAGTTTTGACCAAAATATTGCCTAAGGGCTTAAGGAGTGAGCGATACTTAACAAGGAGCTGATATCTATGACAACAGAACAAACTACTATGAAACAAGACACAGATGTTGAAGTCGTCAAAGACTATTCATTGGACCGTGTACCTCGTGAGGAACGAAAGTCCGGCTGGCTTAGCATTACGAACATTACGTTCGGGATTGCTACCGCTATTTTTTACTTCCAAATGGGAAGCGTGATGGCACTTCAATTCGGGGCTCCCAATGCCCTCATTTCGGCTGGCTACGCAATCATCGTAGCAGGCCTGCTTGGTACAGTCATCGTTTATTTATCGGCTAAGTCGGGAATGAACGTTAACCTATTGTCCCGAGGAGGCGGCTTCGGCTATATTGGAGCATCATTGACTTCTCTCATTTACGCTTCGAATTTTATCATGTATTGTGCTTTCGAAGGACTGATTCTCATATCAGCTGTGCACCATTTCCTACCTTCATTTCCAAAATGGGTTTTAATCCTCGTATTTGGACTTATTGTCATTCCTCTAAATTGGTTTGGAATTAAACAACTGGACAAGCTGCAGAAGTGGTCATTACCTATTTTCATCTTCTTCTTGATCACTGCAATTGTCGTTTCATTCATCAAACCTGCTATCTATACGGGTCCTGTTTTCTCTTATATGCCTGAAGGAGTACAGCTTGGTGGAACCGCTCTGCTACTCTGTATGGGTATGCATAATGGAATTATGGGCTTAACCGCTCTATTAGCTTCTGATTATGCCCGCTTTTTACGTCCTAAAGATATTAAAGTCGGATCTTTAGCAATCGGGTTCATTCCTCAAATTTTTTGTTATGGTGTAATGGGAGGATTAGGTATCTGGTTCGGCGTCCGTTATTTGGAGTCGGATCCAGGCGTTTATATTGTACTGCTGTTAGGAATCGGCGGTGCGTTATTTACTATGTTGACGCAATTGCGTATTAATGTCACAAATATTTATAGTAGCTCACTCTCCCTGTCAAACTTCTTTGAAAATATCTTCCGTTTTACCCCTGGTCGACGATTTTGGGTCGTGGTCTCTGCATTGACTGCAATCGTATTAATGCTTGGAGGAATTGTTGACCATCTTGCTACGGTCATGACTTTCCAAGGTGTCTTCCTATTTGCATGGGCTTCCATCTTGGTAACGGATGCGCTAATCGTAAAAAAATGGTTGAAAATCGGACCAAATTATTATGTTGCAACACAAGATTATTTGTACAAATGGAATCCTGTCGGCGTTGTTTCCCTCCTTCTTGCAAGTGTGGTCGGTACAATCGCAGCACTTGGCTATATGGGGGTCTTCCTCCAGTCAACTGCCGCATTTTTCGCCGCAGTGTTAGCTGCTATCTTGACAGTCATCATTGCGATACTGACAAAAGGAGCATATTACCTATCGCAAGAACCTCCTCATATAGTAGAAGAGGACAAACTGAAACGATAAACGCAAAAAACCATGCCTGCTTGAATATGAGCGGGCATGGTTTTTTTATTGTTTGAGCATATTCCACACGGGTACGTGAATATTGTGGGCTTTTCATTCGCTTCTTAAGGCAGGTGCTTTTCATGTTGGGACTTTCTGATTTGCTATCACTTATTATTTCGGCATTCATCATTCTGCCGGTAGTTGTGTTCCTGAGGGAATCGGGGTATTTACTCGTCAGTGCCATTTTCGGCGTTGAAAATCCAAGGATTACAATTGGGTCAGGACCGCGCATAAAAAAATTAGGCATATTCGATATCCGAAAGCATTATCATATGTATAGTTGGTTTTCATTCGATTCGATAAAAAGAGAAAGCAAACTTGCGTACATTTGCATCTATGCAGGTCCCATCCTCATCAATATTGTCATTGCTTTAACAATTAACGAGATGCTCGCAAATGGGATCATTGAAGGGCAACGCACGTTTTGGGAAAGGTTTATTTTTTACGCTTTTTATTATGTATTATTCGATATCGTACCGATGATTACAATGAACGGAAAGCCGAACAACGGCATGATTATCTATGAAATGATCCGTTATGGAAAACGTGTGGATTTTAACGAGGAGCCCTTCTTGCCGTCCACGACTGAAGTGGAAGAAGGGTATCAGGAGCTTATGAAGGAAATTAAGGAAATCAAAAAAGAACGAAAGCAGTGACAGGCACCCGCATAATTCTGTTTGGCGGGCGCCTGTCACCACTTAATCTTTTCGTTCTTTCTCTTTTTTGAAGTCTGGTTCTTCACCGAATTCAGTGTTAAGATTCGGATTCGTGAAACGCTGTCGATCTGGAGCGACTTCCCGATCTTCATCCGGTTTAAATAAAATCCCTAAACAAATTAGACCTCCAATTGCTACAAGAGCGTAAATGACTCGAGATAGAAATGCATCCTGTCCGCCGAACAAAGAAGCTACCAAGTCATATTGAAAAAATGCGATTAAGCCCCAATTCAAAGCGCCTATAATGGTTAAAGCCAAAGCGATACGCCGAACTGCTCCCATCATGAATTCCTCCTTCATTCTTCTTGCCCTATTATCTTTAGCTAAAAACAGTATTTAATACATGTGAGTGCAAGTTCAAATTTTTTGAAACCTTTTTCAAATTCTCCTCGTAAAGAAGGGAACAAAGGAGTGTGTAGAGGGAATATGAATAAGTTTAGTTATAATAAACCAAAATTAGATATCCCGAAAACTTCATTGCAGAAGATATTCGATTTCCTGACGATTATCATTTTTTTGGCAGGAATGATTTATATAATTTCCGTATGGGACCAACTACCAGACCAAGTTCCAGCACATTACAATGCTGCCGGCGAAGTCGATCGTTGGGGTTCGAAATGGGAACTCGTCCTTCTTCCAGCGATTGCTGTTTTAATGGCCATCTTCCTGACGTTTTTGGAGAAGCATCCGGAATGGCATAATTACATGAATCTCAATGAAAGTAACATTGAATTCCAATACAGAAATTCAATGATATTTCTCAATGTAATTAAAAATCAATGTGTCCTACTGTTTGTTTTCTTGAGTTTTAATATTTCGCAAGTGGCGTTAGGAAAAGCCGAATCGCTTGGAATTCTATTCTTGCCTATTTTCCTTGTCATTATGTTCGGTACGATGGCTTTCTTTATTATCCGATCGATAAAACAGAAATAATGGTGATATACTAAATACACAGCTTAAGTCAGTCAGGAGATGTAAGAATGAAATATGATGTGTTTTTATTCGACTTGGATGATACGTTAATGGATTTTGTGGAAACTGAAAAAAATGCGTTTACGAATGTTTTCACTACACATGGTTTCCCTAACGCATTGACGGATTTTAGGGACACATACCGTGCGGTCAGCACAGTGCTTTGGGGAGATTTGGAGCAAGGTAAGATGGCGTTGTCCGAATTGAAGACGGAGCGTTTCAGAAGGTTGTTCCTTGAACACGGTCTTGAGATGGATGCGGAGGCGTTCGGTCAATTGTATCTTGACTATTTAGGGAAAGAAGTCCATTTGATTGATGGAGTGACAAGGATGCTTCATTCCCTTGAAGGCGCGAGACTCGCTGTTTTGACAAACGGCTTCAAAGACGTTCAGCTTGCGCGCATCGCTGCTTCCGGTCTATCCGATACATTCGAAGCAATCTTCACATCTGAGGAGATTGGTTTCCAAAAACCTCAACCTGGGATTTTCGAGCATGTATTCAAGCAGTTGCAAATCAAAGACAAATCACGTGTCCTGATGGTAGGAGACTCCCTTTCATCGGATATTCGCGGGGGCAATAATTTTGGGATTGATACATGTTGGTATAATCCGAACCGAAAAGAAAATAACGGCATGGCAAAGCCTACATATGAAATTCATGATTGGGAAGAGTTTCAGATGATAGTCAATCAAACGATCGCGTCCAGATGAATGGGCGCGGTCGTTTTTTATTTGTTAAAGACATTTAGCGCGACAGTTTATTGTACTGCTACCAGTTCTACACCACGGCCGCATTTGTTCCACGTGAAAACTACTGAGTCGAAAGTCCTGAAACGACGATAACTTCCTGAAACTGACCGATAACTTTGTGAACTTGACCGATATATGTCAATATTTGACCGATAACCTCGCGAATTTGACCGATATCCGCCGGGAAGTGACCGATAACTTTCCGCAGTCGTTTCCAGCATGCAATTTCACATCAAAAAAACCATTCCAGTTGCACAATACAACCGGAATGGCTTTTTATCATGATTTATTTAAACGCTGGAATTGCTGTTTCGTCGTAGTTTTCTTCCAAGAACTTTTTGACTTCCGGGCTTGTCATTGCTTCAGCCAACTTTTGAATAGGCTCCCAGTCTTTATTGTCTTCGCGAGCGATTAATGTGATTGCAAAGTCGTTTTCACTGCCTTCTGTGAGCAGTGCATCGCTTTTCGGTGTCAAACCAAGCGGTGCTGCGTAAGCAGGTGTCATAACGACTGCATCCGCATCGTCGTACATGCGAGCAAGCATCAGTAAGTCGACTTCTTCGAACTTATAGTTTTTCGGATTGTTAACGATGTCCGCTTTCGTGTAGTATGTGTCTTTCTTTTCGCCTAACTCAATGACTCCATGCTGTGCCAACAATGACAATGAGCGATCGATGTTGGAAACATCATTCGCCATTGCGATTACAGCGCCTTCAGGCATTTCATCCATTGAATTATAATCCTTCGAGTATACTCCGTAGTTTGCAAAATAGATTGGAGTGATCGGAACTAAATTTGCATTGTTATTCGCATTGAATTGCTCCATGTATGGAACGTGTTGGAAGAAGTTCGCATCGACTTCTTTAGCGGCAAGTGCAGTGTTCGGCTGAACATTATCGCCTAACACAACAACTTCCAATTCGATTCCTTCTTCAGCGAGCTTTGGCTTTACAAGTTCAAGAATTTCCGTCATCGGTGGGATCAATGAAGCGACTTTCAACGTCACAACTTCATCATCCTTTTGAACTTTCGCAGGCTTTTCCGCACCTTTATCCTTGCCGCCACAAGCCGCTAATAGGACTAGTAGCATTACCGTTAACATAAGTAGTTTCTTCATGTTGTTCCTCCTAATGTTATCTTTTATCTATCATTCGTGATACAGTTGTCCCCGTAAATTGGATGAGCTGTACCAGTATGACCATAATGATTATCATGTACATCATTAAATCATCTTTGAATTGCTGGTAACCATACCGGATGGCAAAGTCCCCAATTCCGCCGCCTCCGACAACACCCATGATTGTCGAATAGGAGATAAAACTGATAATCGACGTTGTCAATCCAAGGACGAGGCCAGATCTGGCTTCGACGTACAAGAATTTTAAAATGATTTCCCTCACGGAAGCACCCATTGAAACAGCTGCCTCCATGACGCCTCTCGGTACATCCAATAAGGATTGTTCGACTAAGCGCGAATAATGCGCGATGGCGATGATGGATAGTGGCACCGTCGCAGCGGCTGTACCCATCGCTGTCCCGATGACCATTCTCGTAAACGGGAGTAAAAAAACAACCAACAATAAAAACGGAAATGAACGGGTGACGTTCACCAATAAATTCAAAATAGAAAAGATGAAATGATTCTCGTAAAGTTGTCCCTTCCTACACAGATAAAGCAACGTACCTACAGGTAGACCAACAAGAATTGCAGCTATGATTGAAACCCCTACCATGATAAAGGTTTCACCAATTGATTGCCAAATTTCAGCTTCATATTGAACCAAAATTTCAGGCATGGCCTACATCACCATCCTTAGTCAGTTGTTCCACAAAGCTTTTCGGATTATTATCCAGTATATGAATCCCTTTTGGCTCTATCGAAACAGTGTCATAAACCTCGCCATCTGCCATGACGGTTACGCGATTGCAAATACTTCTAATCACGTCCATCTCATGACTGACAATGACAATTGTGACACCAAGACTCTTATTCACATTTTCCAATACACCAAGGATTTCGGCTGTCGTATTAGGATCGAGTGATGATGTTGGTTCATCACATAACAAAACTTGCGGGTTATTCGCGAGTGCCCGTGCGATTGCAACACGCTGTTTTTGCCCCCCGCTCAGTTGCGCAGGATACTTGTCCTGAAAACGTTCCAATCCAACGAACTGCAGACACTCCATCACACGACCCTTACGTTGTCGTCTTGGAAACCTTGCTAACTTCAGGGAAACCGCAACATTTTCATAGACAGTCTTATTTGCCACCAAATTAAAATGTTGAAAGATCATTCCAATCGACTTTCGTGCTTGTCGAAGATCCTTGCCACGCATTTTTGTTAATGTTTTACCGTTTATCTCAACATCGCCTGCCTCTGGGATTTCCAGTAAATTCATGATTCGCAGTAAAGTTGACTTTCCAGCACCACTTGCTCCGATGATGCCATGAATTTCACCATTATGCACCGATAGTGAAACGGATTTAACGGCTTTAAACTGCCCAAAATTCTTGCTGACATTATGTAAAATAATCATAAAAAAATCCCTTTCTAAAAATTTGAAGGGTGATTGCGACGTTAACTATTATAACATTAATAATTATTTATTTCAGGACTATCCACATCTATATTTCTCTTTGTATAATTTACCAAAAGGGAGAGATGAATCATGTTGCATTTAGAGGAGATAACAAAAGAAAATTGGTATAAGGCGATTTCACTCCGCGTCCGGGAGGATCAAGTGAATTTTGTGGCATCAAATGTATTTTCGTTGGCACAGTTGAATTTTCTTGAAAATTTCACCGCAAAAGGTATTTTCTACGGCAAGGAAATGGTCGGCTTTGCGCTATATGGTATAGACGATGACGACCATGAGTACTGGATTTATCGTATGATGATTGACCAAAATCATCAGGGCAAAGGCTATGGAAAAAAAGCGATTCAACTTGTAATGGATGATATTCGGGAAATTAAAGAGGATTATCATCAAACAGTTACCTTGTCCTATGAACCGGCAAATGAACATGCGAAACGGATTTACGAAAAAATTGGATTCCAGGAAGTAGAAGGCTTCGTGATTGACGGTGAGCAAGTCGCCCGGTATACGTTTTAATAGACAAAAAGCTGACAAGGCAAGTAGCCCTGTCAGCTTTTTACATTCATTTATTCTTCCTTCTTCGGATCATCTTCCACGACAAGGTTGGCATCCACATTAGGAACTTCTCGGTCTACTCCCAATGTATCGTCCGCCTCGGTATCTCCTGTTTCAACATCAACCGAACCTTCTTCTTGAGTTGCTTCTTGTTCAGTATTCATAACTTCATCTTCAACCGGCTGCTCAGTGACTAAACCAAGTGCCTGTGCAGTTGAAGCATGGACTTCATCAAGAAGGTCAGGGTTCTCGACAAGCGAAACTCCGTAAGATGGTACCATTTCTTTAATTTTCGGTTCCCATTCTTTGATCTGTTGTGGGAAACATCTATTCAAAATTTCAAGCATTACATGGACGGCAGTTGAAGCACCTGGAGACGCTCCAAGCAACGCGGCAATCGATCCATCCGCAGCTGTGACAACCTCCGTACCGAATTGAAGTGTACCTTTGCCGCCCGCCTCAGTATCCTTAATGACCTGGACACGTTGACCAGCAACTACCATATCCCAATCTTCACTCTTTGCTTCAGGAACAAAATCACGTAATTCTTCCATACGCTGTTCTTTCGATAACATCAGTTGCTGGATCAGGTATTTCGTCAATGACATTTCTTTTGCCCCAGCAGCTAACATTGTAAATACGTTGCTTGGTTTCACTGATGTGATCAGATCCATATTGGAACCCATTTTAAGGAACTTCGGTGAAAAACCGGCAAACGGACCGAAAAGCAATGATTTTTTATTATCTATATATCTCGTATCTAAATGTGGAACAGACATAGGTGGCGCACCAACAGATGCTTTCCCGTACACTTTCGCATGATGCTGCTCAACCACTTCAGGATTTTTACAGACCATGAACAATCCGCTCACGGGGAAGCCACCGATATGTTTACTCTCTGGAATGCCGGTTTTTTGCAATAAATGCAAGCTTCCGCCACCAGCGCCGATAAAGACAAATTTTGCTTTATGGCTTTCCACTGTACCGGTACTGAGATTCTTAACTTTTAACTCCCATTGACCGTCACTTGTACGTTTAATGGTATTCACATTATGTCGGTAATTAATATCAACATTGTTCCTCTTCAAGTGATCGAATAACATGCGCGTCAACGAACCAAAGTTGACGTCTGTGCCGGAATCGATTTTAGTCGCTGCAATCGGTTCTTTTACATTCCGCCCCTTCATCATTAACGGAAGCCACTCTTTTAGTGTCTCTAAGTCCTCAGAGAATTCCATACCTTTGAATAAAGGATTATTGGACAGCGCCTCATGACGTTTCTTCAAGAATTTCACATTCTCTTCCCCGCGTACATAACTCATATGAGGTAACGGCATGATGAAGTCCTCTGGATTGCTTATCAAATTGCTACTTACAAGATATGACCAAAATTGTCTTGAAAGTTGAAACTGTTCATTGACCTTTATTGCTTTACTAATATCAAGGGAGCCATCGGGTTTTTCAACAGTATAGTTGAGTTCACATAATGCAGCGTGGCCCGTACCCGCGTTATTCCATTCATTCGAGCTTTCCTCTCCTGCATCAGAGAGTTTCTCAAACACTTTAATCTTCCAATCTGGTGCTAATTCTTTCAACAAAGTCCCCAAAGTTGCACTCATGATTCCGGCGCCAATTAAGATAACGTCTGTAGTATTTTGTCTGTTACTCATATTTACCTTCCTTTATGCCTTGAGATTTGAGAAAGGATGTACGCGCTCCCATTAAGCATCAGCAAGCCAAGGCGAGACCTAGGAACACACCTTTTCCGATTCAATCTTAACCCTGTATATTGTATCACAGTTAGTGATAAATCAAAACGACTATAGGTTCTTATTTCGATAGTGTCATATCCATTCCCTGTCCAACAAATCTAGTAATCGTTGAAAATTGTCTTCTCCTAAACTTGCCAATATTTGTTCATCAATCCTATTTTTCAATACTACTGTCTCCGTATAGCATTCTCTGCCTAAATCGGTCAGATTAATAACCTTTTTTCCCTTGCGTTCCGCACTCAACGTTGTAACTACAAGGCCCTTCCCCTCCAACCCATTAATAAACTTATGAGCGGCTTGTCTGGAAATATCATTTTGCTTGCAAACCTTTGTAATTGTATCGTTTCCTTCTTGTATGGAAGAGAGTATATACCACTCCGAAATTGTAATTGAAATATCTTTTTCTTCTCCCCAAATTTGTTCCGCAAGAGAACGTAATTGCGTATAATGCCCTCTCATTAAATCGAGGACATTTCTTGTTGTTAGATCAATACCCATGTCATTACCTCCGTGATATATATATCCGTACTATAATGAAAATCAGCCAACGCGTCAACTAAGTTGACATAATAGAAAATATAGCATATACTATATGTAAACTTAGTTGACGTTTGATACTAAGATAGGAGGTATGCTTATGTTTAAAGTCGGTGATTTAGTCACGTACGGCTCACATGGCGTATGTAAAATAAAGGACATGTCTGAAGAAACATTCGGCGAGGAAACGAAATCCTACTATATTTTGCATCCGATTGATCAGCCTACGCTAACAATTTATTGTCCCGTAAACAGCGACCAGTCCACGTTAAAAGATATTATCTCTGAAGAAAAAGCAAATCTTATTTTGGAATGTTTCACAAAACCAACTGACAAATGGATTGCCCATCCTTCTGCACGTTATCAGTCTTTCAGTTCCACTTTGAAAACGGGTGACTCTCTCCAAATTGCTGCTTTAGCGAATACAATAATACGCAAAGAAGTGGATTTAGCAGGCGACGGAAAGAAATTAGGATCACGGGATATTGAAATTTTATCTTCAGTACGCCAAATACTGATTGAAGAATTAGCATTGGCGTTATCTACGACACCCGATAAAGTTTCGAATCGAATTGTACAACTTATTTCCGACTCAAGTACTGATTCGACTATGCCGATTGCAGAGTAGGACAATCCACCAAATAATATAAATCTCTATAGGAGTAGGCGGGCACATTTGGTGTCTGCCTTTTTCTATTGCAATTTGAAATAAACTGCAAGTGCCTCAGCCAATGCTTCACCTTGTGCCTTCAGTCTTTCCTTTGAACGAAGTGTTTGGATATCGATTTTAGAATCCATGAAGCCGCCTTCTGTCAGAATGGCAGGCATTTTCGTTTCACGCAGCACGTGAAAGTTTGCCCTTTTCACCCCCCGATCCTTCAATCCCATCGCTTCAGCAATCCGTGGTCCGACAAGTCGTGCAAGCTCCAATGATTTAGGACTGACAGCAGGCGAATTCATCACATATGTTTCCACACCTGTCCAAACACCCCACTTACCCGTATTTGCATTATGATGCACAGCTACATAAACGTTGGCATTCCACCTATTCGCCCGATCCGTTCTCTCACGTAGTGGCACATCCGTTTTTCCGGTTAGGTCGTCAACACGCAACACTTGTACATTTCCATACGTAGCAAGTTTCGCAGCACAAGCCTGAACTACTTGGCTGTTGAATTCCCATTCCCTCTCCCCGTCAGGCGAGCTCTTACCAGGCGTATTAAGACCATGCCCTGCATCCAGAACGATTTTCACGATTTTCACCATATTCATCTTCCTTTCTTATTATCATCCTCTCTCTCTATATATAGTTTGGATTTTGGACGAGGGATAGTATACATAACAGATTATCATTTGTATAATATAGTCAGAATGTTTCATATTGATAAAATCCATATAATGAGGAGTGTGTTCATATTGAAAAAGTACATGAAGGAGTTTTTTAGTGATATTCACGTTTTGATAATGGTTGTGGTACTGCTTATGGGGCTTGCTTTTATTGTTACAGAAATAAATAAATGGTCGATATGGCTGGCCCTATTTCTCGGAATGGTTACCTATACAGGTGCCGAGTATGTTAATCATCGATTTGTTTTTCATATGAAGACACCAAAAAATCCGCTATTGCTGAAATTTATAAAGCGTATTCATTTTGACCATCACGTCGACCCACGAAATTTGAAACTATTATTCTTGCCGGTATGGTATAGCTTGCCACAAATCATTGTTATATCATTGATTGTTTACGCTATTTTCGGGAATTCGGCTTTCGCAATTGCTTATGGATGTGGAATTGCAGCGATGCTTTTGTATTACGAGTGGGCACATTATGTTGCACATCAACCAATCAATCCAAAGACTCCTTGGGGCAAACAGATGAAGAAGATGCATCTCTGGCATCATTTTCAAAACGAAGATTATTGGTATGGTGTCACCAATCCAGTCTATGATAAATTGTTAGGGACATACGCTGACCAGAAGGCCGTAGAAAAAAGCAAGACTGCCCGCAACTTGGAAAAGAGGGTATAATAAGGGGGAACTTATTAAAAATTCGTATATGGCTACTTCAACGACTAAAGGGAGTATACTATGAAATCCAAATTCCAATTTACATTATCAATGATCATATTTGGAACGATTGGTCTATTTGTAAAATATATCGATTTATCATCAAGTGAAATAGCTTTATTACGTGGTTTAATCGGAAGCTTATTTTTAATGACTGTCATATTCATAGTGAAGAAAAAGATTCCATGGGCGTTGGTGAAAGTAAATGCCGTTCTTTTGTTAGCTTCAAGTATCGCATTAAGCGCTAACTGGATTTTCTTTTTCGAATCGATCAAGCATACGACCTTGTCAAATGCTGTACTGAGCTATTACTTCGCTCCTGTATTTGTAACGATTCTGTCGCCAATCGTTCTGAAAGAAAAACTGTCAGCAAAGAAAATAATCTGTATTGGTATCGCCATGCTTGGTATGTTGTTCATTGTCGGCAACGGAAAGGTCAGTACATCCGGTGTAGGGGATCTGATTGGTATTGGATATGGATTAATCGCCGCCGCATTTTATGCATCTTTAATGCTTATTAATAAGTTCATCAAGAATATGGACGGATTAGAAACCACAATAATCCAACTTGGAATTGCAACAACGCTACTTATGCCATATGTATTTCTCACTGAAGGATTTGGTGTATTGAACGTTCCCGGTTCCACAATTCCGTTTATCGTCATCATCGGGTTTGTACATACTGGTTTTGCTTACTTATTATTCTTCTCAAGTATACGAAAGTTGAAAGGACAGAGTATTGCTGCCTTAAGTTATGCGGACCCCATTACATCTTTACTAATTTCCGCAGTTATTTTGCAAGAGCAAATGACATTTATTCAATTGATTGGCGGAGCATTACTGTTAGGCTCCACATTTATCAGCGAGAATAATTCAATTAGATTTTCAAGACGTAAAATTGGATATATGTAAGAATGAGTGGGAGGCATTCGCTTCTCACTTTTTTATGTAAGGAGCATACGATTGATGAATAGACAGAATAGAGTTAACTTCAAAATGAGAATGATCGTATTAGTAGGTGCCCTTGTCATTGCGATTATTACGGGAATCGGCCTTTATATCGGTCATTTCATATCCAACGCAATGGAGGAGCAAGTTGGCAATCGTGCACTTGGTGTAGCGAAAAGTGTAGCACTTATCCCGGAATTAGCTGAAGCGTTTAAACACGATGACCCTGCATCCATTATTAATCCCCTTGTATCGCCTATTCAAAAAGCAACAAAAGCAGAGTTTATAGTCATCGGTAATACCGCAGAGATTCGATACGCACATCCTATTCCGGAAAAAATCGGAAAGAAAATGGTGGGAGAAGACAATGAGAGGGCATTGGTTTTTGGTGAATCTTATGTTTCAAAGGCGGTTGGGTCATTAGGCAGTTCAGTGCGCGCAAAAGTCCCTGTATACTTGGACGGTCAAATTGTGGGTGTTGTATCGGTCGGATTTCTAGTGAATGATATCCAATCAATTATAAAGTCTTATAACATCCATCTTTGGGTTGTTCTGTTGAATACCGCCATTTTAGCTGTAATTGGTGCAATTCTTATCGCATCGTACATTAAAAAATTATTATTCGGCCTGGAACCGGAAGAAATTACACATTTATTAGTTCAAAAAGAAGCGATTCTTCAATCCACACATGAAGGCATTATTGCTGTAAATCAAACCGGCATGATTACGCTAATCAACTCTGCTGCACAACGCTTACTTTTCAATCAAGTCATTCATTCAAAAAACTACGAAGGTATGTCAATCAACGATCTCACAGCTGCAAAGCATTTGCTTAATTTCCTTCAAGATAGTAATGACCGAATCGATGAGGAAATAATTATTGGCAATACAATTGTTTTCGCCAATAAAATGCCCATCTATGACAAAGGCTCATTGGCTGGGACGGTATTCACATTCCGGAACAAAACCGAAATTGATTTATTAACAAAGGAATTACGATCGATTAAACAATATACAAATGCGTTGCGGGCACAGACACATGAATTCTCGAACAAGCTTTATACGATTCTTGGTCTATTGCAACTTGGTAAAAAAGAAGAAGCGATTTCCTATATCCAGCAGGAAAGCTCGGTACAAAAAAACTGGATTCGCTTGGTCATTCAAAAAGTGTCAGACCCGAAAGTAAGTGGACTTTTACTTGGTAAAATCAATCAGGCGAGCGAGTTAGGGATTGAGATTACAGTTCAAGAGGATAGTATACTAACAACTCACTTAAATGAAATGCAGAGTGAAGCATTGCTGACCGCTATCGGAAATTTATTCGACAATGCGATGGATGCCGTGAGAAAGGCTCCACCGGCTCAACGTAAAATAGCAATCTTTTTTACGGATATTGGAAATGATATTATTTTTGAAATCGATGATTCCGGTGAAGGTATCGCCGCCCAGTATATGAACAAGGTTTTCGAACAAGGATTTACTTTAAAAGAAGGAGAACATGGTGGTTTTGGCCTATCACTTACAAAACAACTTGTAGAAAGATTAAGCGGGGAACTCTATTTGGAAGAAGGAGACCTTGGCGGTGCAAGCTTCGTGCTTTCAATACCGAAAGAAGTGGATGAAAGAAGGAAACCATATGCTTGATACGATTAAGGTTTTAATTATTGAAGATGACTTTCGAATTGCGGAGATAAACCGTCAATTCGTCAATCGTGTAGAAGGATTTATTGTAGAGAATGTTGTAAAGACAGGTGAAGAGGCACTTACTTATTTGCGCAGCGTAAGTAGTTTGCCACAACTGATTCTATTGGATGTCTATATTCCAGACGTTCAAGGAATGAATTTATTCTGGACATTACGAAATGAGTTTGCAGAGATTGATGTCATTATGATCACTGCAGCAAAAGAAGTGGAAACAATTGCTGAAGCGCTTCGAGGCGGGATTTTCGATTATATCGTAAAACCGGTTGATTTTGAACGATTTGAACGTACATTATTAAGCTTCCAAAACCAAAAGTATATTTTCACGACAAAGTCGGAATTGCAACAAGAGGAGATAGACCGCTTGACAGGCCATCAAGTAATTTCAACATCAAATATAGAAGATCTTGAGGTAGGATTGCCGAAAGGAATCGATCAACTTACGTTAGAAAAGGTGAAAAATATCTTACAAGAAAGCGATGAGTCCGGCATAACTGCGTTGGATGCCGGAAGCAAAGTAGGCGTAAGTCGATCGACCGCGCGGCGCTATTTGGAATACTTAGTGTCCATAAAGGTTGCGGATGCCAAGTTAAAATACGGAGACATAGGCCGCCCTGAACGAAAATACACACTGTGGACAAAATGAACAAAACAACCAAAACATCCATTAGTGATTTTAGTTACATAAACTTATACATTTAACCTCTCTATGATAAATTTCTAACTATAGAATATTTTGAAATAGAGATGGTTATTTTTTTGCGGATACTTTTTTTAGTCAGGTATGTATCCGCTTACATGAACCTTTCTTTTTCAAGAGTGGACTTCGGTATATCAATTGAAGCTTATTTTCTTTTGCGTAGAGGATATTATCTTTTTCCGAATAAGCTGTATCTCCGATTACCGTGTCAATCTCCATACCCGTTTCTT
>NZ_JAROCC010000030.1 GCF_030433715.1 Sporosarcina highlanderae
GAGGCCACTGAAAAAGTCCACTTACGAGGGCTTATGCTGGAACTGTTGATTTTCGTTCCGAGCGGACGCTTTCCGTGGGGCGGGCGGTGAGCCTCCTCGTCGCTTTGCTCCTGCGGGGTCTCACCTGTCCCGCTAATCCCACAGGAGTCGCCGCTCTGCACTCCAATCAACGGAACTCACCCGCATATAAAGTAAAATTAAAAACAGTAATCTATTTCCTTTCATCGAGGAATGGATTGCTGTTTTTATTGTATAATTAACCTATTAAATCCAGGTGGTGTCCCCGATGATCTCTAATCAAGAAACCCTAAATCTCAGTCCATATATGGCAATTTACGATATCGTCGTCCCAAAAGATAATATGCTGCGTCAAATAAACGAACTTGTTGATTTCACCTTCATTCTCGAAGAGTTGAAAAGTAAATATTGCTTGGATAACGGCCGTAAAGCCGTGCCGCCAATTCGAATGTTTAAGTATCTGCTGTTGAAATCAATCTTCGACTTATCAGATGCCGATGTAGTGGAAAGGTCTAAATATGACATGTCCTTTAAGTATTTCTTGGACATGGCTCCGGAAGATCCTGTGATTAATTCAAGTTCATTAACGAAATTCCGTAAACTTCGTCTTCGAGACTTAGATTTATTAGACAAGCTTATCTATAAAACGGTTGATATCGCACTGGAAAAGAACTTGATTAAAAGTAAAACGATCATCGTGGATGCTACCCATACGAAATCGCGTTATAACCAAAAGTCACCTAAAGAGTTTCTAATGGAGAAATCCAAAAATGTACGAAAAGCAGTCTATCAAATCGATGGGTCCATGAAAGAGAAATTCCCGTCTAAAACCACTTCTAACGAAGTGGAAGATGAAATTGAGTATTGCCAAAAGGTTATCTCTACTGTTGAAAGTGAAGTTCACATTGCTCGAATACCAGCTGTACAGGAAAAATTGAACGTGTTAAAAGAAGTAATCGAAGATTACAGGGAAGAGCTTAATTTCTCAATGGATCCAGATGCGCGTGTTGGTCATAAAACGGCCGATTCTTCATTCTTTGGCTATAAAACGCATATCGCAATAAACGATGAACGACTTATTACAGCCGCAATTGTGACGACAGGCGAAAAGAGCGATGGTAAATATCTACAAGATTTGATTGAGAAGAGCCAAGAAACGGGTATGGAGATTGACACGGTAATCGGAGATACAGCTTATTCGGAAAAAGATAATATCCTCTACGCAAAA
>NZ_JAROCC010000031.1 GCF_030433715.1 Sporosarcina highlanderae
CAAAGGAATGCCAAAGGTTTGATAGAGAATGTAGGCCCTATTCGAATAATAGATGGCACCTACATCAAGCTACCCAACTATGCTTTAAATTGGACAGCTATCTCCAAAGATTCCAGTGGAATCAAGCTGCATGTGCGGGTAGTGGTTGCCTCGGCAGATAGTGTCTTTCCGGAGAAAATGATACCATCGACCGGGAATATTGCGGATTCCGATGCGGTGAATCATATCATTGATGCTGACGGAGCCCTTTATGTTATGGACAGGGGGTATGCCCATAAAACAAAAATGGGCGGATGGATGGAAAGAAAAATTCAATTTCTTGTAAGGGTAAGGAAGACCTTTACCAAAGAGACATTGAAAACTTTCACACCAACACATCCAAGAGTCACTAAGAATGAACTCGTATCCATCATCACTCGCAAGGAGCCAGTCCGTTACATTGAATTCATAGACGAAGAGGGTACACCGTTTCATTTGATAACAAATCGCCTGGACTTATCGGAAGAGGAAATCTTAGAGACCTATAAAAATCGTTGGTACATCGAACTTTTCTTTAAATGGTTAAAGCAACATGTCAAAGTGAGACATTTGTTCAGTTTATCTCCTACGGGTATCTGGAACCAGATGTTCATTTCCTTAATCACAGTCGCATTAACGGAAATCATGAGGCTGATTCATCAACCCAACAAACCTGTTTGGACGTTCCTTCGTACAATGCAGCAATACCTCTTTGATCCAATGAAAAAACTTTTAAAGGACTTCAACCGAAGGTTGAGAAAGAGCAAAGGACGTCAGAAAGTACCACTTGGAAAACCCAAGAAGATAAGGTATGGAGAAGATTTCGCGATTGTTAGTCCTATAAATCAAGAGCATTTTATTGATAAAGCAAAGAAAAGAAAAAGTCAAAAACAATAAATT
>NZ_JAROCC010000032.1 GCF_030433715.1 Sporosarcina highlanderae
GACAGGGTCGGCTCCAGAACTTTATTTGTTGACGTTTTGCTGTTCAGTTTTCAAGGTTCATTTGTTAGCTGCTCTGTTAGAAGCAACTCTTATATAATACCACGCTGCATTTTCGATGTCAATAACTTTTCTCAAAAAGTTTTAAGCTGTATTGAAGTGGTTAGTTACTTACCGGAAGTGCAACGTTATCTACTATACCAGCCTATCTTTTAAAATGCAACACTTTTATAATCTATTTTCTTTTTTTATTTCATGACGCTCAAATAGATCTCTTTGAGTGCCAGATCCGATTCTTTAAAGCTGAATTACTTCTGCTTTTTCCCTCACACTAAAATTTCATTCGATTTTGGGTTACTTTTCACTTCAGAACTAAAGTTGTTAATTTGTATTGAAAACGATTTTAGCTATGTCTTGGGCGTGAGAGTGTGTTTGTTGAGCCCTAACACAGGTTCGTTGAGCGTGAGATGTCAGTTCTTGAGCGAGAAGATATGTTTGTTGGGCGCTGGATCTGGTTCTTGAGCGCGCGGACAGATTTTTGAGCGTAGAAGCAGTTTTTTTGAGCGCAGGATTGGCTTTCTTCAAAGAGAGTTGTCAAAGATATTCAACGAGAGTATTTTTTTGACGGTGATCTATATATTCTTCCACTGTTATGGTTTCAATACATATGATTTCAAGACACAAAAAAACCATCCCCACAGGGATGGCCTTTGCCCGGCGACGTCCTACTCTCACAGGGGGAAGCCCCCTACTAC
>NZ_JAROCC010000033.1 GCF_030433715.1 Sporosarcina highlanderae
CTGCTTAACCTTGCATGGAATCGTAACTCGCCGGTTCATTCTACAAAAGGCACGCCATCACCCATTAACGGGCTCTGACAACTTGTAGGCACACGGTTTCAGGTTCTCTTTCACTCCCCTTCCGGGGTGCTTTTCACCTTTCCCTCACGGTACTGGTTCACTATCGGTCACTAGGGAGTATTTAGCCTTGGGAGATGGTCCTCCCGGATTCCGACGGAATTTCACGTGTTCCGCCGTACTCAGGATCCACTCTGGAGAGGATGGACTTTCGACTACGGGGCTTTTACCCGCTATGGCGGACCTTTCCAGGTCGCTTCGTCTAATCCATCCCTTTGTAACTCCGTATAGAGTGTCCTACAACCCCAGGAAGCAAGCTTCCTGGTTTGGGCTTTTCCCGTTTCGCTCGCCGCTACTCAGGGAATCGATTTTTCTTTCTCTTCCTCCGGATACTTAGATGTTTCAGTTCTCCGGGTCTGCCTCGTTCACGCTATGTATTCACGTGAACGTACTGCCCCATTACGGGCAGTGGGTTTCCCCATTCGGAAATCTTCGGATCAAAGCTTACTTACAGCTCCCCGAAGCATATCGGTGTTAGTGCCGTCCTTCATAGGCTCCTAGTGCCAAGGCATCCGCCGTGCGCCCTTTCTAACTTAACCT
>NZ_JAROCC010000003.1 GCF_030433715.1 Sporosarcina highlanderae
AAGAAACGGGTATGGAGATTGACACGGTAATCGGAGATACAGCTTATTCGGAAAAAGATAATATCCTCTACGCAAAAAAAAATAAGCTTCAATTGATATCGAAATTACATCCCCTAATTACACATGGTGGCCGAACGAAAGAAGATGAATTTGAATTCAATAAAGATGCCGGATTGTATGTGTGTAAAGCTGGTCATTTAGCCATTCGAAAAGCTCGTCAAGGTAGAAAGAATGCCGGGAAGAATCAGGCGGATACCTATTTTTTTGATGTTGAAAAATGTAAGGTTTGCCCACTCCGCAAGGGCTGTTACAAGGAAGGGGCCAAGAGTAAAACATATTCCGTCACCATTAAATCGACAGAACACAAGGAACAGGAAGCATTTCAAAATAGCGATGATTTTAAGCTGAAAGCCAAATCCCGCTATAAAATTGAAGCGAAGAATAGTGAATTAAAACAAAGACACGGGTATGATGTCGCCACATCCACGGGTCTATTTGGCATGCAGATGCAAGGAGCTATGACAATATTTGCAGTCAATCTAAAGCGAATAATAACCTTACTAAGAGAAGCAGAGTAAGAAATACCAAAGAAATAAGGCACCATTTCGTTCAAAGAAAGAACGAAATGGTGCCTTTTTAGATTTTAGAGTGCCTTGTACATTTAAAAACGTAAGTTTTTCAGTGGCCTCGCGTCTTTACCCAGGGGCTTGAGAATTACCTACCGATCGGCCAATCGAATGGTATCGATCCGGGAGGGGAGTGTTTAATAATATCGATTACTGGAATCGTATACGCGAATAGAATTAGAGCAATCGTGATTCCAATCCATAGATACCAGTTTTCAAGGATCAGAGGCGTTGGTTCTGCATCGACTTCTTCTTCGGCAATCGGGAATTCCTGAACTCCTTTTGGTGCAAAGAATGCAAGTTGGATGAAGATGTAGATCATCAGGATGATGCCGATGAAAAGAATCGTGCCACCAACCGCCTGTGCAATTTGGTAGCTGATCCATGTTTCAACTTGCTCGCCTCCCATATAATTCGAGAAGGCGGAGCGACGTGGTCCGCCAAGTAGACCTTGAATATGCATGGCAGTTGACATGATAGCCATACCGACAGTCCAAATGATCGTTTGGATGATCCCTAATTTATTCAACTTAGGAGTCAATCTCCGGCCAGTCAAATGTGGAACAAGCCAATAGGCCATACCGAAATACGTAAGGATAACTGTAGTTGCAACAGTTAAATGGAAATGTCCCGTAACCCAGATCGTATTATGGATCAGCGCGTTCATTTGATGGGATGCGTTAACGATACCGCCCGCACCACCCGGGATGAAAGCGACCATTCCGATGAAAGGAGCAAGGAAACGTACGTCATTCCATGGTAAATTTCTTAACCATCCGAAAAGCCCTTTATATCCTAATTTTCGTCCTCTCACTTCAAACGTTCCGAAGATCGAGAAAGCTGTCATCAATGAAGGAATTATAACCATGAATGTCAGGACAACTTGGATGAATTTCCATGTTGGATCGATACCTGGTTCCGTCAATTGGTGATGGAAGCCGACCGGAATCGAGAACAATAGTAATAGAATGAATGCCAATCTTGCAAGAGAATCACTGAATAATTTTCCACCAATAATTTTCGGGATGATTGCATACCATGCCATGTAGGCAGGAAGCAACCAAAAATAGACGAGTGGGTGACCGAAATACCAGAATAATGTACGGCTAAGTAAAACATTGATCGTTGCTGCGTAACCGAGTGACCAAGGGATGAATTGAACCAATACGGAAGTCGCCACACCAAGTGATGCGATGAACCACATTGCCATATTAATAGTGACCATGAATGCAAGCAACGGAGATTTCTGCCCCGGATTCGCTTTTTTCCAGACATACAACTGGCGGAAATTAGTGAATACGGCAATCCAGCTACCAACAATTACTAAAGCGAGACCAAAATAGAACGCCGGATGCGCCCGAAGTGGAGCATAAAATGTATATAAAACATTCGCTTGACCGACTAAGATTGTAACTGCAGCCATAATTGTACCAACGAGCATTGTCCAGAAAGCAATCCATGCCCATTTCAGCTGCTTATCAGAGATGCCGACTGTTTTGCCCATCAGCGCAAATTGGAAGCCGACGATGAAAAACGTTGTAAGTACGAGTCCTAAAATGACGCCATGCACTGTTAAAATCGTGTAGTAATTAATGCCGAATGGCAATTGAAATTCTCCCGATCTTGCAAGTGTCTGCAACAGTCCCATGAGACCGCCAATAAGTAGTGATGCAAATGTCACATACATGAATGACATATATAGTCGGGATTCCTTCTTTGTGAAATTATAGTTTTTCAGCATCATTCATACACCTCCACGACCGCGAACATCTGATGATGCCCGACTCCGCAATATTCATTACAAACAACTGTGAACTCACCGGTATTTTTCATGACAGTTTCGAGCCTACTCACATGTCCCGGCTCTACCATCATGTTGACGTTCGTTCCTGCAACTTGGAATCCATGTACGACGTCTTTAGTAGTGATCTGGAAAAGTACAGTGGATCCTTTTGGCACACGGATTCTTTTAACTGCCTTTCCATCCGCATCCGTACCGAAATCATAGTTGAAAGCAGAAGCGACGATGTTAACAGTATATTTTCCATCCGCCACCTCTTGAAGGCCAAGGTTCTCAGGCTTAAATGCTTCATGTGCCTCGACATTTTGTGGATCGATTGTTTCAATATGGCTCTGTGGGTGTGTCCCTTTCCAGAATGCTGCAAATCCGGTAATAAGTAAGAAAAGTGCGAGTGAAGCCATTCCGAATACGAGCCAAATCTTTTCAAATTTATGCAAATGCATACATTTTCCTCCTAATTGAGTTCATTATCTTGATAAAAACAAGGCGTAAGAGCCAAACCATAAAGCAAGGATAAAGACGCCAAGAAGCATGACGGAAATGAACGTGCCTTTTAAACTGATTTCGGATTCCTTTGGCGTTGTCTGATTCTGCTTCTTATTTTTGTTAGCCATAGATCTACACCTCCTTGGCAGAATTTCTTATTGCTTGCTGATACTTTTATCATAGTCTTACGCTTGAAATAGAGAATTAGGGAATTCCCTATGAATCTGAAATAGTGAAAAAGGTTCACATTTTGTACAAATGGAATTCAAATTATCGCCATAGTTATGATATAGTGGTTTCATTCCGATTTTAACGGGTAGGGAAAGGAAGATAATTCAGTTCCAAAGGTCGATAGTTGACCATACTGTTTCTGGAAATTACAATAAATAGGTAGTACTAAATTTAAAATGAAAGTCGGTTGAGAACTAATGGTAAATTACAAACTTATTCAAGTTGAAAATCCTGAAAAAGGTGCAGATCAATTTTATCAACTGATAAAAGAAGAACTTGAAAACGATCGACTTCATGTCCTTGGTTTAGCGACAGGAAGCACGATGATCCCTGTATATAGAAAATTGACTGAATCCGAATTGGATTTTTCAACTGTTACAACGTTTAATTTGGATGAATATGTTGGCCTGTCAGCATCAAGTCCGAATAGCTATGCATATTTCATGAACGATCATTTATTCAGCAAAAAAGACTTCAAAGAAACGAATATTCCTAATGGGATGGCAGAAGATTTGGAGGAAGAGTGCAAACGTTATGAAGCGGCATTGCAACAGGCAGGACTTGACATTCAGTTATTGGGTGTAGGGGAAAACGGTCATATTGCATTCAATGAACCCGGAACTCCTGCTGATTCTGTCACTCATGTTGCGGAATTGACTGATTCGACATTAGGCGTTAACAGCCAATACTTCGAAAACGATGAAAAAATCCCGAACACTGCTTTGACAATGGGAATCGCTTCGATTCTTAGTGCAAAGAAGTTAGTACTTCTTGCATTCGGAGAGAAGAAACGCCCGGCAATTACAAAGTTCCTTGAAGGAAAAGTGGATCCAAACTGGACAATAACTTATTTACATGACCATCAAGATGTTACAATTATTACAGATTTGGACATCTGAACCTATCCGTAAAGCCGCATCTCCCCATGGAGAATGCGGCTTTTTAGGCTTTTATAATTAAAAATGACAAGTATATTTCAATTGTAAGTTTACGTTATTTTTTGTAATGATACTGTTACGAAATTGTAATATGGGACGAGCATAGTTCATGGTAAAGTTATCTTAGATGATTTTTCAGATAAATATAAAAAAACCTGGGGGAACATATGAGAATCTTAACACGCATGCAAAAGCCGTGTGCTATTTTTGCATTGTCTTTACTATTACTCGTCTCACCTTTCACTGGTCAAGCTGAAGCATCATCAATTGATTCAGCTGCTATCTCGTCAACGGCTACAAATCTTAAAGGAATCAGATATGTATACGGCGGTACTTCAAAGGCCGGCTTTGATTGCTCAGGCTTTGTGCAATTTGTATTCAAGCAGCACGGGATCAATTTATCCCGTTCATCATCAGGACAGTATGCAACTGGAACTAAAGTTGCTAAAAGCGATCTTGTTGTAGGGGATCTGGTTTTCTTTAATACAACCGGCAAAGGCGTTTCACATGTCGGTATCTATATTGGCGATGGAAAATTCGCGCATGCATCGACTTCGAAAGGCGTTCGTGTCGATAAGTTAAATGACCCTGCTTATTGGGGCAAGCGATATGTAGGCGCTAAACGTATTACAGGCGTTACGGATGTCGCATCTAAATAAAAACTAATTAAACTTACCTATACGGCAGATTCCTACACGGAATCTGCTTTTTGTTTTGAATATAATAGTCAATAAAAAAAGAAGCCGCAAATGCGGCTCCTTAAAAAATTCCTTATTGAGGCACCCGAATGACCCATTTCGTGAAATCGGGATTCTCTTTTTGTACCATTTCCTTCGGATAGATGAACGTCCATGGCTTGGATGTGTTAGCTTTCACTTCAAGCGGTGCCAAGTTGAATGAACCGCGTGCAACAAGGTCCCCTGTAGCATCCAATAGTTCAAGCGGCAGCTTTTCAATGCTGATCTGCTTGGAATGGCCGTTTCGGATGAAGAGGGAGACTGCAATGCTGCCGTCATCCTGTTTCTTCACTTGGAAGCCTGCAAAGTTCACTTCGCGTGGCTTTAATTTCGGCATCCGTTCAACGACTTTTTCAAGTGCGTCTTTCTGTTCGGCCGAAAGTCCATCTTCCCATGCTTGTTCAAGTTCAAGCTTATGGGGCACCATGGATTGGACGTTGAAAGCAAGTTTCCAATTTTCCTTAGGTGGTTCTTCCAAAAATGTGTTTTGCTTCGTGAAAACGAATACCCAAGGTCTTGCACTTCGAGCTGGGATTTCTCCTAATTCACTAAGATTGAATTCCTGTGAAGCGATCACTTCGCCTTTATCATCCAATAAAAGCAATTCAACAGGTCCCATTGAAATCGCCTGATCCAATGAAGATCTGAAGAACGCCTTAACTAACCAGCTGTCATCCGCTTTTTCGACATCGATATCGACGCCGGCAAGGGAAATTTGGTTTGGCTTTAATGGTTCAAGTTCATTTGAAAGGAAACGGAATACGTACTCCTGCTCTTGTGACAGAACCCATTCTGGATGAAATGATAATTGTGTTTCGACATCATCCGTTTCATCCGAATGTACAGCGTTCTCTAAAATTTCTCCTGAATCGACAGTGCTGTCAGATCCCGTTTTTTCGGTTTTCTTGAACATAGAAAAAAGTTTCATGACTCATCGGCCTCCTGTTGTTGTGAAATGAGCTTCATAAATCCGATTACCTCGGATGCGATATTACGACGCAGCTGTTGGTAATGTTTGGCGAATAGTTGCAGGCCTTCACGCTGATAGATTCGCATCGGGTCTTCTTGCCCGTAAGATCGTAAACCGATCCCTTCCTTCAGGCGGGTCATCACTTCAAGATGTTTTACCCACATGCTATCGATATGGCTCAACATCACCTGAGGGATAAGGTTGACGACTTCCTCATTATCAGCGAAAGTATCGACATAGGCAAATAATTCGTCAATCGGCTCTTTGTATAATTTCAGGATATCAGCAGGCTTTTCTATAGTACGCGGCAACGTAAGCGGCTCCAGTAAAAGGCCATTCATCGTCCGCTCGATTCTATCGAAATCATAGTTGTCGACCGTTTCATTTTCAGGGCAACTGTCGTAAACGACAAACTCCACCGCTTCCGACACCATCGTTTTTAATTGGCCAAAAAGGTCTTCTTGTTCAAGAACCTTATCCCGTAATGAATAAAGGACACCTCGTTGGTCATTGATGACATCATCTAACTTTAGATTGTATTCGCGCATGGAGAAGTGGGCTCCCTCGACAATTCGCTGCGTCCTCTCGGTCAATTCATTCACTTCCGCGTTTTGAACGAGACCCTCTTCATCGGTTTTGACTTTTTTATTGAACTTTTCCAAGTCATCTTTTGCGAAGCGAGTAAACATTTCATCTTCAAGTGAGAGGAAGAACTGGCTTTCACCATGGTCGCCTTGACGTCCTGACCGACCGCGCAATTGGTTGTCGATTCGACGGCTTTCGTGCTTTTCCGTACCTAAGACGAAAAGTCCGCCGATTTCCTCAACACCTTCACCAAGCATAATATCAGTTCCGCGACCAGCCATGTTTGTAGCAACCGTAATATGACCAAATTGCCCCGCTTGGGAAATGAGATCCACTTCCTGTTCAACACTCTTCGCATTCAATAGATTGTATTCAAGCTTATAGCGATCCAAATAATTGGCCACTTTTTCAGACTGCAGGATAGAGGTCGTTCCAACAAGTACAGGTTGTCCTTTTTCATGTCGCTTGGCGACTTCTTTCGCAACCGCGTCGTACTTTTGTTCGATTGTTTGATAGACCTTATCCGGCGAATCAATACGGGCACGTGGACGGTTCGTCGGAATTTGGATTACTTCCATATTATAGACTTCACGGAATTCCTTTTCCTGCGTTTTCGCAGTTCCTGTCATTCCGCTAAGCGTCGGATACATACGGAAATAGTTTTGAATTGTAATTTGCGCTTGCGCTTTATTTTCATCGGTGATTGGCAGACCTTCTTTTGCCTCAATCGCCTGATGAAGTCCGTCCGAAAGCGTTCTTCCTTCCATGATTCGACCCGTGAACATATCGACAAGCTCTACTTTTTCATCTTTCACGATATAATCGACGTCGCGTTTGAATATGACATGCGCGCGAACAGCTTGGATCATGTAATGATAGAGTGTCTGGTGTTCCAAATCATATAGATTATCGATGCCAAAGGCCTTTTCGACTTTCTCAATGCCTTCTTCTGTCAATGAAGTAGCTTTTGTTTCATCGTCAAAATCAAAATCCACGCCTTTTTTGAATCGTTTAGCAAGTCTTGCAGCGATAAAATGAAGATCCGCATCTGCCTGCATTTTACCAGCGACAATCAATGGCGTTTTCGCTTCGTCGATTAGAACGCTGTCAACCTCGTCGATAATCGCAAAATGGTAAGGACGTTGAACTTTATCCGCCGTATGCCGCACCATATTATCGCGAAGATAGTCGAACCCAAATTCAGTACCGACTCCGTATGTGATATCGGCCATATATGCATCTTGTTTTTCAGGACCTTGCATCATCGGTACATTTAAACCGACAGTCAGTCCAAGGAATCGATGGATTTGACCGATTTGATCATAATCTCGTTTTGCAAGATAATCGTTGACGGTGATAACGTGGACACCTTTACCTTCGAGCGCTCTTAAATAGGAAGGAAGGGAAGCGACTAACGTCTTTCCTTCACCGGTCGGCATCTCTGCAATATTACCTTCTGCCAATACCATACCGCCGATCAATTGCACATCGAAATGCCGCATATCCAAAACCCGCTTCGAAGCTTCGCGCACAACGGCAAAAGATTCTGGAAGGATTCCTTGCACTGTTTCACCGTTTTGAAGTTGCTCTTTAAATACTGTAGTCATATTTGCAAGTTCTTCGTCAGTGAATGCTTCATATTTTGATTCCAAATTATTTATGTGTTGAACAACTTTGCGATATTTGCGAAGCTGTCTTTCACTTGTTTGATTTGAACGTTTGAAAAATGATAACATAATAATGGATGCTCCTTTGTCTAATCCTTCTTTAAGGATACGTCTATTTTATCAAAGTATATATGAAATGACTACCACAAGGGAGAAATGCAAACAATATGCACGATGCGAAATCATTTAAATGAGCATTTCAGGTTTGAAATAATAAAAAACGGGGTATAGTAGTCTATGTTTTTGCAAACTTGGATGCTTTCCCTATTCAAACGTGCTATAATACGTTTGGCTATCTAAATTTGTTATATACGGGGAGGAAGGACATGTTATTCCTTGCAATGGCTGCTGCGTTCGTAGCTTCCATCATACTAACTCCACTTGTCATAAAGTTCGCATTCCGAATTGGAGCAATCGATCATCCTAATTATAGGAAAGTGCATGCATCCGTCATGCCACGTATCGGTGGAGTGGCGATTTTCGGTGCGTTCGTCATCGGATATTTATTGTTGCGTCCATCAGATGAGCATGCAATTGGAATTCTCGTTGGAGCTGTAATCATCATAGTTACAGGCTTCCTTGACGATATGCTTGAAATCACTGCTAAAGCGAAAGCGTTCGGCCAACTTATTGCGGCTGTCGTAGTCGTAACATGGGGCGGCTTACAAATCGAATTCATTAATTTACCGTTTTTCGGTCCTTTTGATTTTGGATACTTAAGTATTCCAATCACAATTCTTTGGATCGTCGGCATTACAAATGCTATTAATCTCATTGACGGATTGGATGGGTTAGCCGCGGGTGTTTCCACGATTGCCCTAATTTCCATCGCTGTCATGGCGCTGATCATGGGGGAAATGTTCGTTGTAGCGACCGCTGCCATTTTGGCTGCGAGCTCACTTGGCTTCCTGTTCTATAATTTTCACCCAGCGAAGATATTCATGGGGGATACGGGAGCTTTATTCCTTGGTTATATGATTTCAGTATTGGCATTGTTAGGGTATAAAAACGTTACGATGATTTCACTTATCATTCCTATTATTATTCTTGGCGTTCCGATTTCGGATACGTTCTTTGCAATCATCCGGCGTGTGCGGATGAAGCAGCCGATTTCTGCGCCGGATAAATCGCATTTGCATCATTGTCTATTGAGAGCAGGTTTCTCTCACAGACAAACTGTTCTGATTATATACGGATTGGCTATTCTTTTCGGCGTAGCGGCTGTACTTTTCTCCCAGGCAACTGTTTGGGGCGCAATCGTACTGATCTTGGTCATGCTTCTTGCAATTGAATTATTCGTCGAAATCATTGGTTTAGCTGGAACGAATTATCGACCTTTATTGAACTTAGTGCGTATGATTGGAAAATAAACGAGTACTCTATAAACGGTGGTATGCAAACGATGCATATCATCGTTTTTATTTTGCCCAATAAAAAAACATCCCACTGACAAAAGTCAGATGAGATGTTAAGTAGTTATTTTAAATCATCACTGCCGTCAGCAGATTCATCTGCTGCACCATAAATATCGGAACTGCCATCTGTTAAATTCGAAGAATCGGGGATGAGCCCAAGATGTGCTTTCAATAATTGTTTTACATTCTCCAAATCGGTTTTATCCAACTGGTAATAATAAGGACCCCTTGACAGATCATCATAGCCTTTCAAGTTGATCGTATCAATTTGGGGCATACCACCTTTTGCGTATTCCCAGAAGGATGTCATTTCACCGAACGTCATATCGGTTTTCATATTATCACCGACAGCCTCGATTACGTCTCCGTATTTCCCAATCGATTTCACTGATGCCATTTCTTTGATAATTGCCTGCAAGATCATTTGCTGTCGCTTTCCACGTTCGAGATCGCTATCAAGTTTACGTGTGCGGGCTAATGCAAGGGCATGTCGGCCGTCAAGTGTATGAAAACCTTTTACCAATTGAATGGTGTTTTTATCATTTTCGTCTTTTTCCAGTCTGTTATATGGTACTTCGACTTTAATGCCGCCTAATGCATCGACAACTTCGATAAACGCATTGAAATTCATCTTTACATAGTAGTCTATCGGGATGTCTAACAGTTCCTCAACTGTTTCGATTGCTGCGTGAGTTCCTCCGAAAGCATGTGCATGATTGATCCGATCTTTATACCCGACCTTAGGGATGTAAACATAAGAGTCACGAGGGATGCTTAATAATTTCACGGATTTTTCTTTCACGTTGAAGGTTGCAACAAGAAGGGCGTCGGATCGGCCGCGTGCTTCTTCCCGAGTATCATTTTCATCTACGCCGATTAATAACATGGATACGTTATCCCTCGCCGGCTCGACCTTGGTATTGCCCCTTAAATCCGATTTTGACGTGGCAGGAACCGGTTCATATGCATTCTCAACTGCCTGTTCGGCCTTTTGACGCAATGAAAGCGCGTAGGAAGCCACTATAAGCAATGTGGACAGTGAGACTAACAGGCCTATCTTTACGGCTAAGCGAGTCTTTGATGTCGCCTTCTTCATTTTTTTATAGTCTTTTCTCTTCATATCATTTTTAAGCCTCCGATAGGCTAAGGAGTTTTCCCAAGCGATTTTATATTCCAATTAGTATGTGCAAAAGTTGGCGTGTAATGGAATTGCAATAAATGTAATCATTCGTCAACTTTCACCATTATACTATTAAATTCGCTTGTCGTATACTATTATCAGATTTCAAAGATCAAATTCAAGAAACGTGTTAGATTCGGTGGATATTTCCGCCTGTCCGTTTGTCAATTCTGTTATCCATTCGATAAATTCATTGGACTTTTCTATAGGAACATATAGGAGCAAGCTAACACCTTCTTCATAGAGAATCTCTTTCAACGGGTATGGAGATTGCCTAACTTCATTCTCAACCTTCCCGAGCCATGTGTAATCGATGGATACCTTCATTAAGTTGTGTAGCTTTCTTTCAACTACACCGGTTGCGGTTATTCCTTCAGTAGTAGCACGGCCGTACGCCCGTATCAGTCCGCCGCCACCTAATTTGATACCACCAAAATAGCGGGTTACTACTACTGCAGTATCTTTCAACCCTTGTTTTTTTAGCACTTCAAGCATTGGAAAACCTGCTGTTCCGGAAGGTTCTCCGTCGTCATTTGCTTTTTGGATTTGGTCATGTTCTCCGATGATATAGGCTGAACAGTTATGTGTCGCTGTATGATGCATCTTTTTGATCTCTTGAATGAAGTCGATTGCTTCCTCTTCCGTTTCTACTCTTCTGACATATGTGAGAAATCTGGATTTTTGTATGACGAGTTCACTTTCGCCGGACAATTTGACTGTTTTGTAATCCGCTCTCATTTGCAGCACCCCTATCACTTGTAATACAATCTTAATATGTATTCAGTTTTATGATGATATAATAATAAAGTGTATTCGTTATTAAAGAATACTGCAACATTGCAACTTGGACGGGAGTGTTGTCATTGGCAGGAAATACCATGGATGTCCAACGACTGGAAAGTATTTTTGATAATATGGTTAATGTGATGGATAAATCCAAAAATGATATTTTCTCTATTAGTGAGCAAAGCCGTCAATCCTTCCAGGAGATGCAGACCGAAATTGCAGTTATAAAAGAAGAGATTTCCCGGGTAATCGATGAAGGAGATAACTTAGAGGATTTGACACGCCATTCTCGGAGAAGACTTGCGGATGTCTCGAAAAACTTTATGAATTACTCCGAAGAAGAAGTGCGAAAGGCATATGAAACTGCGAATGATCTGCTTGTCAGGTTATCTGTCAATCGGATGGAGGAAAAGCAATTACGTTATCGTCGGGACGAGCTGGATCGGCGGATAGCAGCTTTATTAGAGACTATTGATAAGGCGGATCACCTTGCAAATCAGGTATCGACTGTCATTTCGTATTTGACTTCCGATTTGAAAAAGGTTGGTGAAGCATTAGAAACAGCAAGACAGAAACAGGAGTTCGCCATCCAAATCATCCAAGCACAAGAGGAAGAGCGAAAGCGTCTATCCCGGGATATACACGACGGTCCAGCCCAGATGATGGCAAATGTCCTGCTTCGTTCGGGTCTTATTGAAAAGACTTATAATGAAAGAGGATCCCAAGAAGCGTTATCGGAGCTTAACTCTCTAAAGGAAATGGTTAGAAATGCCCTACTTGAGGTGCGGCGTATTATTTATGACCTACGTCCAATGGCGCTTGATGATTTAGGGTTAATTCCAACATTACGTAAGTATTCCCAGACAACTATGGAATATGAAAAAGGAACTACAATTCACTTCGTTAATAATGGTAGCGAGAGGCGATTGGAGCCTAATTTTGAAGTGTCTACTTTTCGGCTAGTCCAGGAATGTATTACCAATGCCCTTAAACATGGTAAATCAAGGGATGTATGGGTGAAAGTTGAATGGCTTCGTGATACAATGAACATTGTGGTGAAAGATAATGGCAAAGGCTTTGAAGTGAATCAAACTAAAGAGAAATCATTCGGTATTATTGGGATGCGGGAGCGCATTGAATTGCTGAAAGGCGAAATGAAAATTATTTCAAGTGTCGGCAATGGCACTACAGTGCTTTTCCGTATTCCGTTACAGGAAAATATAATTGTTGAATAGGGTATTGGGAGGGAATGAAAATGACCAAAATTTTAATTGTGGATGACCATCAGCTTTTCCGAGAAGGTGTTAAACGTATTCTCGATTTCGAAGACTCATTCGAAGTAGTGGGAGAAGGGGACGATGGTTCTGAAGTGACTGAACTTTACAGACGCTTTGAACCAGACGTCGTTTTAATGGATATCAACATGCCGGGAATGAATGGCGTAGAGGCAACAGAAAAGGTTAAAAACGAATTCCCGGACGCGAAAATAATCATTCTCTCCATCCATGATGATGAATCATATGTATCACATGCATTGAAATCAGGCGCACTTGGTTATATGCTGAAGGAAATGGACGCAGACGCCATTGTACAAGCGATCAAAGTCGTAGCTGCTGGCGGTTCTTACCTACATCCGAAAGTGACTCGCAACCTTGTTGCAGAGTACCGTCGTCTAAGCGAACGTGAACATAAAGGCTACTTCCATCAAAATGATATTCGCCGCCCGCTTCATTTATTGACGAGACGCGAATGTGAAGTATTGCAATTGTTGACGGATGGGCAGAGCAACCGTACAATTGGGGAAACGCTGTTCATTTCTGAAAAGACGGTTAAAAACCATGTATCCAGCATTTTGCAAAAGATGAGTGTCAACGACCGTACTCAGGCAGTTGTCACAGCTATCAAAAACGGCTGGGTTGAAGTAAAGTAATGATTGTATGATAAGGGGCCTTTTAAAGGTCCCTTTTTTAATGGAGGAGGAGAAGTATGAAGAAAAATGTATTGATTTACTCGATTTTAGCTCTTGTTCTTATATTAGGTGCGTGTTCTAACAAGGCCGATTCCACAGGCGGTTCTGTGAGTGATGGTGAAGCGGTTGGTGGATATGGTTCGATTGATCATGGGGTAGAAAATGGCGGCAAAGTTGGTTTTAATATGTTGGGCGGTTCGATTGAAGAGGCGACGAATGTTCCTGCGGCTGAGAAGGAGCTTATTATGAAGTCGTTTGATACGTATATGCATGCTTTTAATAATCAGGATATTGATGAGTATATGAGTGTGCTTTCCAAGAATCCGAAGAGTTTTACGATTGAGGAAGAGCGGGATTATATTGAGGGTGTTTTTAAGGAGTATGAATTAGGCCGTGAAGCGTCGGATGTGACGGTTGTGAAGTTTGATGAGGATGCAAATGAGGCGCAGGTTTTTGCGAATTTGTATACTACGATGAAGCAGAAGTCGACGGGTCTGGAGACGAAGCGTGATGGTCGTCAGGTGACGGTGTTTAGTAAAGAGGATGGGGAATGGAAGGTTACTTCGGTTTATTATATGGAGGATCAGAAGTAAGAGAGCAATGAGTTGATTTGCGCTTCGGGCGGACGCTTTCCGTGGGGCGCGGGTGAGCCTCCTCGTCGCTTCGCTCCTGCGGGGTCTCACCATTCGCGCTTAATCCCACAGGAGTCGCCGCCCTGCGCTTCAATCAACGGTGCGTACCTCTAATCAATAAGGTTTTTGAATAATTAAAGAAAAGTGAGTCCATCATCATTATAGATGATTGGACTCGTTTTTTATTTAACGCATAAATCATTTAAAAACTCATAAATCTTCTGAAACACGCATAATGCCTTCGAAAAGCTCATAAATCGCTAAAAATACGCATAAAGCCATCTACACACTCATAAATCGCCCGATTCACGCATAAGTCCTTCAAAAAGCTCATAAATGACCCGCGGTACGGATAAAATTACCTTCCCTAACCGTGTTGCATTTCGGAAGTATTAATCATATAATAGGAACAAATGTTCCCTTTGAGAGGAGGAGACCGTGATGCCTTTAATTCCTGCGAAGGCATTGCCTCATTTTGAAAATATGATTTATTTGCCGATGCTTCTGATTGTGTTGCAACGGGATCGGGAGCTGCTTGAAAAGGGCCCGTTCAAGTTGAAGGGCCCTTACTTGAAAATTATTGATGCTACGATGACACAAGTTCAAAGCGAGTTGCAAGAAACGAAATTTTATCTGAGACGCCATGATATGAAAGTGATCCGTAAGGACAGGGATAGTATGTTTACGGAATACATTTTCATTAATGGCGGCTATGAAGATCATCGCCGGTATTTGAATGTCCGCCTGAGAAATCGGACGGAAGAATTATTGGACTCTTACTTTACCAGGTTGGGAAATTATTCGGCCTCTCATTAGCCGGGAAAAAGAAAAATGAACGGTTTGCCATTTCCCGCTTCTTCAGGAAATCTTTTTCGATCATTCTTGCCAATGCGTATTGTCGATACAGGGTGGGGGCCGAGATTTCCGTTTTGAAACGTTGCCCATTATCAAAGTAAACGGAAGTGCCTAAGCCGTCAGTGTTGAAAAGATCGATTGCATGATACGCAATCCATACATTCTGGTCTGACTGAGGTGATAGGGTTGGAATGAAGATGTATGGTGTGCCATATGAGTTTGCCAGTAAAATTGGCGATTTTTGTCTATTGTTCCCGAATAATACTTTGGATGCCTTCAGGGCGGTTGTATAATCAGAACCATATTCGGCGCAAGAACGGGTCACAATATGTATTGGTTTCTTTGAAACGATCAACGTTTTTTCCCGCTCCATGACTCTTGTGAACACTTTGTTGTCAACAGTTTTTTCGGGTGCCAATACGAAAGTCTTTTCTGTAATGATGTATCTTGTGTTTAAATCTTTACTAAGAATCGTTAATTCCTCCTTTTTCATCGAAGTCTATGTTCTATCCCGTCCCATTCATAGTATAGGATAAAAAGAATTAAATCAATTAATTGGTTAGATTATTAGAACTATTTATTCAAAATGAATAATTCTGTTCAAAAAAGGACGCCCTTGGAAAGTTATGGGCGTCCTTGATGAGGTTTGTACATTATCTTAAATAGATTGATAGTCTAATGCAGCTGCGCCGAGTGTCTTGGCTGCAAGTAGCATTGCTTGTTCATCGAAATCGAATTTCGGATGATGGTGTGGATAAGGTTCAGCCGGTCTTGCTCCTGTGAAGAAGAATGTGCCTGGGACTTTTTGTAGGTAGTAGGCGAAGTCCTCTCCTCCCATATGGGGCTTGCTCTCAATGACTGTGTCAACCCCAGGGATTTGCTCAGCAACTTCTTTTAGGAATTCAGTTTCCGCTTGATGATTTACAACGGCCGGGTAGCCGCGGAAATAGTCGAATTTGATTTCACAGTCATGGGCGAGGGCAGTTCCATCGACGACACGCTTCATTTCCCGTTCCATCAAATCACGAATGTCAGGGTTGAAGGAGCGTACAGTGCCGCCAAGTTTCGCGGAATCCGCAATTACATTGAAAGCATTGTCGGCGATGAAAGAGCCTACGGAAAGCACAGCGGATTCTATCGGATCGACACGTCTCGACACAAGTTGCTGCAGGTTTAGGACAAGTTGTGCTCCAATTACGACAGCGTCTTTCGTCTGATGTGGTGATGCACCGTGGCCACCTGCGCCTTGGATTGTTATTTCAAACCGGTCCGCAGCCGCCATGACTGGTCCCGTTAAGTATTCGATCGTTTTCAATGGAGTACCTGACCAAAGATGAGTGCCGAAGATTGCTTCGACACCGTCAAGACAACCGTCCTCTATCATCGAAACGGCGCCGCCGGGAGCATATTCCTCCGCATGTTGGTGGATAAATACATATTCCCCTGCAAGGTCCTCCCGCATTTCAAAGATGGCTTTCGCCAGTTGTAGTAAGGCAGCAGTATGTCCATCGTGACCGCAAGCATGCATGACGCCGGGTACCGTGGATTTATACGGGACATCCTTTTCATCCTGGATCGGCAATGCATCAAAATCAGCACGCAGTGCAACAGTCTTACCTTGGCGAGCCCCTTTGACACGAGCTACAACGCCGTTACCACCAACGCCTGTTTGAACCTCAATCCCAAGATCCGCATAGAAATCATGGATATATTGTGCTGTTTTCACTTCTTGAAAAGATAATTCCGGGTGCATATGCAGATGTCTGCGGATGATCACCATATCTTCATAAGCAAGGTCTAACTTTTCGAACAGTCGCCCATTCATTTGATAACCCCTCTCAAAAACACGTATTGTCTATACATTCTTAATTATAACAATACGTTTCGGGACCCGCAATAAGAGGAAGTTTATATTTCGTTTTCCTTCTTCCTAGCGGTATATGTCGTAATATAGGGGGCGCTTGAAAAAATATGCGTCGTATTAGTTGCGAACTCCTTATTATCGATCGATTGATGGGAATTCTTAAATGAAGGGGAGTTTTTCCAAAGGTCGAAGTCCGCGGCCTTTTCCCATTGAGTTAGGACTACATATGTGTCAGAATCGAGTGGGCGAAGCAAACGAAAAGCGATGAAACCTTGTTGGGAGTCGATTTCGCCGTTTAAAGATGAAAAACGATGTTCGAAAACAGGGCGTCCCTCATCGGTGACTGCCACATTATTGCAGACGAAAAAGCCCTCGTCCTTCAAAACTCCGGCCGAACTGATGACTTCATAGCGTCTTGGTGCTTGGAAAACAGATTTCGCTTCCGTTTCATATAAAAGAAGTGACTGGCCGCCACCATGCATAAGAATCATACCTTTATCCTTGTAACGTTGTTGCAGTTTCTCCATAAAATCTTGCGTTCCGGATGTCATATACAAATACATTCACAAAACCTCCTCTGTTTATAGATACTACTCATATTTTCCCTTATGAGATCAAATAAAACAAACAATGGCAATCTGGTGGCGAAAGTGACGGAGAAAGCAGCACAAATTAATGACAAAACAGTGTAAATACTATACTTTACGCAAGGAAACGTCTATATTTGAAAGCGAATAGAGAATAGCGATTGCTAAAACTTTTGAAAGTGGGGATCGATTTATGACGACATTTAACGATACACTGCTTCGTGCTGCGAGAGGCGAAAAAATTGACCATACACCGGTTTGGTTCATGAGGCAAGCGGGCCGTTCACAACCGGAATACCGCAAAATAAAAGAAAAATACTCCCTTGAGGAAATTACGCATCAGCCGGAGCTTTGCGCATATGTAACAAAGCTGCCTGTTGATAACTATAATGTGGATGCAGCAATTTTGTATAAAGATATTGTGACGCCTTTGCCGGGAATTGGAGTCGATGTGAAGATCAAGTCGGGTGTTGGCCCGGTTATTTCCAATCCAATCCGTTCCGTGCAAGATGTTCATAATCTTGGAGAATTATCACCAGAGGATCATATTCCATTCGTTATTGACACGATTAAAATATTGAAAGAACAATTGACTGTGCCATTGATCGGTTTCGCGGGAGCGCCTTTCACTTTGGCGAGTTATATGATTGAAGGCGGTCCATCCAAAAGCTATAATCTGACGAAATCCTTCATGGTGTCGGAGCCGGAAGCGTGGTTTGCCCTTATGAACAAATTAGGAGATACAATTATTACATCCATTAAAGCGCAAGTTGAAGCGGGCGCTGCGGCAATCCAAGTATTTGATTCGTGGGTAGGGGCTTTGAATGTTTCGGATTACAGAACGTTCATCAAACCTGTCATGAACCGTATTTTCACTGAGCTTCGCGAATTGAATGTACCGTTGATCACATTCGGAGTCGGCGCAAGCCATTTGGCAAACGAATGGCATGACCTTCCAGTCGACGTCGTTGGTCTTGATTGGCGTCTAAGCATTAAAGAAGCTGGGGAGAGAGGTTTGACGAAGACGTTACAAGGGAACTTAGATCCTTCATTGCTTCTTGCTGATTGGAATATTATCGAAGAGCGTGCGAAAGTGATCGTTGAACAAGGCGTCGAACACGGCAGCCACATCTTCAACTTAGGCCACGGCGTATTCCCTGAAGTCCAGCCAGCTACTTTAAAGAGATTAACTGAATTTGTGCATGAGTATAGTGCGCAACTACGTAAATAACTATCTGGATAATTTATTAAATCGAGGTGCAACTGATGACAAGGAAGAAAATGGGGCTTTTAGTCATGGCGTACGGCACACCGTACAAAGACGAGGACATTGAACCGTATTACACGCATATCCGGCGCGGTCGTCCACCAGCACCGGAACAGCTGCAAAACCTTCGTGACCGCTACCAAGCAATCGGAGGAATTTCTCCGCTTGCGAAAATCACGGAAAACCAGGCGAACGCTCTTTGCGATCATTTAAATAAAACGCAAGATGAAATCGAATTCAGCGTATATGTGGGATTAAAGCATATTACGCCATTCGTTGAAGAAGCGGTAGAAAAAATGGAAGCGGATGGAATTAAAGAAGCGGTTTCCATCGTATTAGCGCCGCATTACTCAACATTCTCCGTGAAATCCTACAATGAACGTGCGAAAGAAGAAGCTGAGAAACATGGCATTTCGATTACATCAGTTGAAAGCTGGTACAAGCAACCGAAATTCATCCAATATTGGTCCGAGAAAATCCGAGGTTCATTTGAAAGCATGACTGAAGAGGAACGTAATAACGCATGCCTTATCGTTTCGGCACACTCATTGCCTGAAAAAATCAAGCAGTTCGGAGATCCATATCCTGCCCAATTGGAAGAGACAGCGAAAATGATCGCTGAAGCTGCTGAAGTGAAAAACTATGAAGTCGGTTGGCAAAGTGAAGGCCAAACGGGAGAGCCTTGGTTAGGGCCGGATGTACAGGACTTGACGCGTGAGTTGCACGAAAAAGATGGCTATAAAACATTCGTATATACTCCTGTCGGCTTCGTTTCAGACCATCTTGAAGTCCTTTACGATAATGACTACGAATGTAAGGTCGTTTGTGATGAAATTGGCGCTTCTTATTACCGCCCGGCAATGCCGAATACGGATCCACTTTTCATCAGTGCTATGTCTGACGCGGTCCTTGAACAATTAAAAGCGTGAAACAGCAAGGAAGTGATGACATGATTGAACAGAAGAAAAAAGTCGTCGTTGTCGGTGGTGGAATTACCGGACTTGCCGCTGCGTTCTATATGCAAAAGGCGGCACGGGAACGGAATTTGCCAATCGAAGTGGTGCTCATCGAAGCGAATAACCGCTTGGGTGGCAAAATTCAAACGGTTCGCCGTGACGGGTTTGTGGTTGAACGAGGCCCGGACAGCTTCCTGATACGGAAGAAAAGCATGGAGATATTCGCCGAAGACCTTGGAATTGAAGGGGAACTGGTGCGAAATGCTACCGGTCAAGCGCATATATTGGTGAATGGCCAGCTTCAGCCGATTCCCCCTGGCTCCGTCATGGGAATTCCAACGAAGATGGGTCCATTCTTAGGATCTGGACTATTTTCATTGAGTGGAAAACTGAGGGCAGCGGGAGATTTATTCTTACCGCGCTCCGGAATTGAAGGGGATCAGTCACTCGGGCATTTCTTCCGCCGTCGTTTCGGTCGGGAGATGGTTGAAAACCTGATTGAACCGCTTCTTTCTGGCGTATATGCAGGGGATATCGATCAAATGAGCCTGCAATCGACATACCCTCAGTTTTACCAAGTGGAAAAAAAGCATCGCAGCCTGATTCTTGGTATGAAAAAGACGACACCGAAGCAAGTGCCGCAGAAGGACGGGCATGGTGCTTCGAAACAAGGTGCATTCCATTCATTCCGTAACGGTCTTGAAACAATCGTTGAAGCTGCGGAACAGCAGCTTGAACCGGGGACTGTAAAGAAGGGAATCCGCATCGAAAGCATTTCAAAGCAGGGGGATCAAACTCTTCTTGAGTTGAATAATGGGGAAACCGTTTTGGCCGATGCAGTCATCGTAACGACAGGCCATATGGCGGCGAGCCAATTATTCGCTTCTCACGGACTGCTTGAAGGCTTGAAGGAAATCCAGACGACATCTGTTGCAACTGTCGCTCTTGCATTTCCGGCCGATGCGGTCGTTCAAGACAAGGAAGGTACAGGTTTCCTCGTATCAAGAAACGGGAATTACTCAATAACGGCATGTACATGGGTCCATCGAAAATGGCCGACAACAACGCCTGAGGGTAAGATCTTGCTGCGCGCCTTTGTCGGGCGAATCGGGGAAGAAGCGATCGTCGACTTGCCTGATGATGAAATTGAAAGGATCGTGCTTGAAGACCTTGGCAAGATCCTTACGATTAAAGGCAAACCTGATTTCTCGGTCATCACGCGTTTCAAAGAGGACCGCCCTCAATATAGGGTAGGGCATCGCGAACGGGTCGATGCAGCTCGCGCTGAATTGCAAAAAGAGTTTCCGAACGTCAAATTGGCGGGTGCTTCTTACAACGGTGTCGGCTTGCCGGACTGTATCGATCAAGGAAAAGCGGCCGTGGAAGAAGTTCTTGGAGAGTTATTTACAAATTAAATTAAAGTCCGCCCCGTGCGGACTTTTTGTATTAGAATGGGGGATTTGATGAAAAAACTAGTAGGCATATGCATTACGCTTATCGTATTATCGGCTTGCTCATTTGGGCCAAAATGGGATAATCCATTGCCCGAAGATGGATTCTTTATAATCGCTCACCGCGGCGCTTCAGCTTATGAGCCGGAAAACACGCTGCCATCTTTTGAGCTTGCGGAGAAACTCGATGCCGATTTTATTGAACTTGATGTTCATTTGACGAAAGACGGGGAACTTATTGTTATGCATGACGATGAAGTCGACCGGACAACTGAATCGATCGGCAAAATAAAGGACTATACATTAGCTGAACTGAAAGAGTTGACCGCGAATAAGGACAAAGGCAAAATAGTCGCTGTCAGCGGCGGAGACGAGGAAGCGTACGAAATTCCGACATTGAGCGAAGTGTTCGATGAGATGGAGGATGACATCCATTATGTCATCGAATTGAAGGATACGAAGCAATATTCCGGGATTGAAAAGAAGTTGGTCGAGCTGATGAAGGACTATGAACTGATCAAGAAGGACAGCAAGGGGATCCCGAAAGCGGTTATCCATTCATTTGATAAAAAAGCGCTGAAGGAAGTACATAAGTTGGAGCCCGATATTCCGCTGTTGCAATTGATTTCCTTCGATGAAGATGAAGAGGCGGAAATTTCGAAGAAGGAAATGAAGGATATTTTAACTTATGCCTCCGGAGTGGGTGTGAGCTATGAAGCGATAACCCCTTCATTCGTTAATGAAATGCATGGGAAAGGTCTTGTCGTACATGCATATACGGTGGATGATGCAGAGGCGGCATTGCGTTTGATGGCGATGGGGGTCAATGGAATTCATACGAATGAACCGGATTTATTGGATGAATGAAAACAGCTGAGAGGAAAATTTCTCAGCTGTTTTTATTATCATTATAGTACGTTGCATTCATCGCATTTATTGCTGTAGCATTCGTGCTGTTCCTCAATCTCTTTTCCACAAGTAACACAGGTCTTGCGAGGCAAGTTCTTGAAAAACTCAATGACATTCTCCAACATAATAATCCCTCCAATCTTCTCTGTATTAATACTAAGTGGACTATGGGTGTTTGTAATATAACAGAGTGGATAAAAAAAATAGACTATACTCACGATCAACTATTCAACATCTATTGTTCTATAACTAATATTAATAATTGTTAGTGTATTACAACAGATGAACAAATGTCAAGACTTATTTTGGTTTTTCAGATAAAATAGAGATGAATTCAATCACATAGGGGGCAATTAGTGTGTTCTTCGTTGATAATAAAGGCATAACAGACCCGCATATCAACCTCGCGATCGAGGAGTATGTACTGAAAAACATGGACGTCGACAAAGATTCGTTTTTGCTGTTCTATATTAACGAACCTTCGATCATCATTGGGAAGAACCAGAACACCATCGAGGAGATCAATACAGAGTATGTCGATGCTAACGGCATTCATGTCGTCCGTCGGCTTTCCGGTGGTGGCGCTGTGTACCACGATTTAGGAAATCTCAATTACAGTTTCATTACGAAGGATGACGGCGATTCTTTCCGCAACTTCAAAAAGTTCACGGAGCCGGTCATCAAGGCTTTGGCGGATATGGGAGTAACGGCAGAATTGCTAGGACGCAATGACATACTTGTCGAAGGGCGAAAAGTTTCTGGCAATGCGCAATTTGCAACACATGGACGTATGTTCACTCATGGAACGCTAATGTTCGACACTGAAATTGAGCGTGTCGTATCTGCGTTGAAAGTGAGGAAGGACAAGATTGAATCAAAAGGGATTAAATCAATCCGCAGCCGTGTAGCAAATATTTCAGAGTTCATCGAAGAACCGATGACAATCGAAGAATTCCGTCTGAGCATCTTGAACTCGATTTTCGAAGGTGAGGAAAATATTCAATACATGGAGTTGACTGAGCAAGATTGGGAAAATATCCATGCATTGTCGGCTGAGCGTTACGGCAACTGGAACTGGAATTATGGAAAATCTCCTAAGTTCAACGTGCATTTTACACGCCGTTTCCCTGTTGGAGGTATCGATGTACGCCTTCAAGTCGAAAACGGAAATATCCAAGACGTGAACATTTATGGGGATTTCTTCGGCGTAGGTGAAGTTCAGGTTGTGGAAGATAGTTTGAGAAATGTCCAATACGATCGTGAATCGATCAGCAAGGCGCTTGATGGCGTAGACATTCCAACAGTTCTTGGTGGAATTACGAAAGAAGAGTTCGTTAATTTAATTTATTGATGTAGATGAAAACCGGTGCATGCCGGTTTTTTTCTTTTGATTTAGTATATGTGTGGGGTGAGGAATGGGTGTTGGCGGGCTGCGGACTATGTTGGGATGCCTTGAAAAAGGGACGGTTTTCGGCTGAGTGGTGATAAACCCTTGGCGAGTGGTGATAACCTCGTTCTAAGTGGTGATAAACTGCTTTTAAATGGTGATAACTACACTCTGAGTGGTGATAAACCCACGAGTCGGTGATAAACCCTCGAGAATCGGTGATAACTCGCCAAGAGTCGGTGATAAACTGGACAAAGTCGGTGATAACCCATTCCACTGCCTTCCCTCCCCGCTCCCGAGTAAAATTCCCAGTAATAAGATATAATAAGTAAACAAGTCAGGGGGGAGTTTGAGATGGCGAATCATCGTATTTTTATTGTGGAAGATGATAAGAAGATTTCGCATTTATTGGCGGAGACGCTTCGGAAGTATCAGTATGATGTGGCGATTGTGGAGGATTTTGATAATGTGGACAGGGAGTGCTTGGCATTTGATCCGCATTTGATTTTACTTGATATAAATTTACCTTCTTATGATGGGTATTATTGGTGCCGTCAGCTACGGCAGCATACGAGATGCCCGATTATTTATATTTCCGCTCGTTCCGGCGATATGGATCAAGTTTTTGCGCTTGAGAATGGCGGGGATGATTTCATTACGAAACCTTTCCATTACGAGATCGTCCTTGCGAAGATCAGGAGTCATTTGAGAAGAGCGTTCGGGGAGTATGCTCCGAGTCAAGGGGAGCGGACTGTGAAACAAGGTGCGCTTGAGCTGTTCATCGAACGGATGGAGCTTCATTTACGGGACGAGGCGATTCCGCTTCAGAAAAAAGAATGTGTGATTCTTGAATTACTGATGGAGGCGTCGCCGAAAGTGGTGTCGCGGGAGACGCTGCTTGAGGAGTTATGGGATGATCAGTCATTTGTCGATGAGAATACGTTGAATGTGAACATGACACGTGTGCGGAAGAAGCTCTCCGATTACGGAGTGAAGTCGTCCATCGAGACGGTCCGAGGTTCAGGGTACCGGCTTCTGCTTGCCCCGGAGGAATCATGAGACAGATCAGTTTATTCTTAAGGGAACATTTTTCGTGGATCATCTTTGAACTGTTCCTTGTCCTATTCATAATCGTTTTATATTGGTTGGATGGATTCAGCGGCATCAACACGATGATCTACTCGGTCATCATCAGCATGCTGCTGCTTTGTGCTTTCCTTGGTGCGAAGTTCATCACAAGGAGATCGTATTACAATGCAATTTTACGGAAGCCGACAAGGATGGAGGATGCGCTGATCCGGAATGTACGGACGGCTGAAGAGAAAAGGTCTTCGGAGTTCATGCGTGATTTGTATAGTCTGCATCAAAACGAAGTGCAGACCCTTTATGCATCCCAGCACCGGCAGCTCAACTTCATAAATCAATGGGTCCACCAGATGAAAACGCCGATTTCAGTCATTAATCTGCTCCTTCAGGAAGAAGGGGAGCTTGATAAACGGAGTGTTCGGGAGGAAGTGGATAAAATCCAGCGAGGACTGGATGCTGTATTGGTGAACGCGCGACTTGGGACATTTGAGGAAGATATGCATATCGAACGAGTCGGTTTGAAAACTCTGATCCAGCAAATTGTGACGGATCATAAGAGGTTGTTCATCACAAACGGCGTGTTTCCGGTTATTTCGATTAATGAAAGTCTAATTGTAGCAACCGATCCGAAATGGATGAAGATTGTCATTGGGCAGTTCATCACGAATGCTGTGAAATATACATTTGGCGAAGGAAAACGGGTTTATTTATCCGCAACGCGGACGAAAAAGGGATTCGAATTGACAATACGCGATGAAGGGGTTGGCATTCCGAAATCCGATTTGAAGCGCGTGACGAGGGCGTTTTTTACTGGAGAGAACGGGCGGCTTACCGGTGAATCTACAGGGATGGGCCTTTATATTGCCGATGAAGTATGCGGGAAGTTAGGGCACCCATTGGCGATTGAGTCGGAAGTTGGGAAGGGTACGGAAGTGAAGATTTTGTTTACAAATGGAGAGTTGGGTGAGGCGGATGCCGAAGAATACAATAAAGAACACAATCTTGGAACTGAAGCAGGTAACGAAGATCTATGAAGGCAAAGTGATCCACCGTGCACTGAACCGGCTCGATTTCGAGGCGGAAGAAGGGGAATTCATCGCTATTATGGGTCCGTCGGGAAGTGGCAAGACAACATTTTTGAATATCATTTCAACGATTGACATGCCTACTTACGGACAAGTTGTGATTGACGGAATTGAGCCTGAATCGTTGAATGGGAATGAATTGGCGCTGTTCCGACGGCGTAATTTTGGATTCGTCTTCCAGGACATCAATCTGCTCCATATGCTGACTGTTGAAGAGAATATCGTACTGCCACTGACATTGGATGGACTGCCTGTTTCTGAAATGAAAAGACGGGTCGCACGTCTATCGGATCAACTCACTTTAAATGAAATCCTGAATCGTCGACCGGATGAGTTATCGGGTGGGCAAGCGCAACGGACAGCTGTCGGCAGGGCATTGATCCATAAACCGAAGCTAATACTTGCGGATGAACCGACCGGTAACCTCGATTCGAAATCTGCAAAGGAAGTTTTGGAACTATTAGGCCATATCAATCAAACCGAGAGGGCCACAATCATTATGGTGACGCATGATCCGATTGCAGCAAGCTATTGTGACCGCGTGTTGTTCATAAAGGATGGCGAGTTCTTCAATGAAATTTATAAAGATGAAAGACGGCAGACGTTTTTCCAACGGATTTTGAATGTACTTAGTTTGCTTGGAGGAAATGTTAATGATTTGCGGACAATGTGATCCGTTCATCCAACGAAGGAGGTCAGCCGAATGACGTTTCGCCAGTTCGCCTACCGGAATGTCGTACGGAATCGCAGAATTTACGCCGCTTTTTTCATGGCGAGCGTTTTTTCGGTCATGGTATTTTTCCTTTATTCCATGCTGCTTTTCCACCCGTCCATTGAGGGGGGCGCCTTGCGGGATATCGCATTGTTAGGAATGGGTGTAGCTGAACTCATCCTTTACATATTTACAACGTTTTTCCTGTTCTATTCGATGCGGGCATTTTTGCAGGCGCGGACGAAGGAGTTCGGAATCCTCCTTCATCTTGGAATGGAAAAGCGGCAATTGCACCGGCTCATTTTCATCGAGACAATATTGATTGGTGCGGGCTCAATCGGGGTCGGGACATTCTTAGGGTATATGTTCTCGAAGTTCTTCTTCATGGTTGTCAAACGGATTGTCCTATTGCCCGCATTGCCTTTATATTTTTCATGGGAACCATTTGCTTTGACGGTCGGTGCATTTCTAAGCCTATTCATCATCATTTCGTTAGTCGCCCCAGTATTCATCCGGACCGACGGGTTGGATGAACTCATACGTGGGGAGGGCAGTGGGCAGAAAACGGAAGGATTTTCAAAAATCCGCGGAATCCTTGGGTTAATCCTGTTAGGGCTTTCCTATACATTAGCTTCTCTTACATCGAATAATATCGTCATTGGACTCATTTTTCTTCTGCCGCCGCTTGCAACACTTGGAACATATTTCTTTTTCACGGACTCCTTGCCGTTCCTCCTTGACCTGTTCAAAGGTAGAAAGGAATTGTATTGGCGACATTTCAGGCTGTTAGCTATTTCCGAGGGAGTCATCCGCCTGAAAGAAAATGCAAGGATGTTTTTCATCGTCACGATCGTATCGACGATTGCATTCATGTCGGTAGGAATCCTTGCATCGCTAACTTCATTCGCCTCGCAATATCGGGAAGTGAACCCGTTAGGACTTGTCTACGTCAGCTATCCAGGCGATATAATGGAGGAAAGGAATATCAACCGGCTTCGCGATGAATTAAGGAGAAATGGGCTTGAGTACACATATGTCGAATTTCCGGTTCTGAAGCAACTTTCTTCATTTACGGAGTTTACGGTGTCCATCGTCAAACTTTCTACTATTAACCAATTGTCCGTGGCATTCGGCAATGAGGCGCTCCAGTTAAAAGAAGGGGAGGCGTTATTCCTGCCACCTACCAGTTCAACATTTGAACAGTTGAACAGTCAAAATGTTGAAACGGTGTTAGAGGAAAGTGGAGTTTCTGTACGGGTTAACGGTGCTTTTCCTTACCAATTGTTCCCTGCGCATGCAATCGGCACGAATGCAATCATTTTGAACGATGCAGATTTTGAACAGATTGCTTCTTTCGTTAAAAGCCCTTCGTTCGTCTATCATGCTTTCGATATACCGGATTGGCAGAAAACGAAGAATATCGGCTTAACAATCGAGAATTCAATGGCGAAATCGATTTTGGAGGGAACGACACACGAACTTAATTACTCATTTGATAATCCAGGGCGGAACTATTCCATCATCCGCACGACATTTACTTTATTGCTGTTCATCGGTTTACTATTAGCGGGAGTTTTCCTACTTGCGGCGGGAAGTTTCATTTACTTCCGTCTATATACATCTTTAGACAGTGACCGGAAGCAATTCGATGTATTGAGACGGATGGGAATCACCGATCGGGAATTTAAGAAAATCGTCAATCGGCAGCTGATCCCCCAGTTTTTTGTCCCATGGGGCGTGGCGCTTTTGCATAGTTCCTTTGCATTCTTAACACTGCAAGTCATCTGGGACGCACTCGCTGAAATTTCGATTGTTCGTGAACTCGTCTTCGTACTCTCAGGATTCACCATCTTACAGGTTATCTATTTCTATCTGATTCGCTGGCGTTATTTGGCGCATATTCGAACATCGGGCTGATGCTGAAAAGGCATTCGCCGGATGTTTTTAGTTGATACTTTTTTGAAATAAAAAATGTGCTTCCACCATTCAAACTATTAGTACTTATAGAGATTTTCAAAAATGATTGTTAACTGTTAACTTTTCTTATATAATAATAAAGAGAATTATGAATGGTTGTTCATTTTTGGAAAGGGGATGTTATGTATGAATTTGGTAACACAGGTTTATGAAACATCAAAGTTGAAGCCAGAAAAGACTGCGTATCATTTCATGGGAAAGGATACGACATACGCTGAGTTCGACAAGCATGTGTCTACTTTTGCCCAAGGACTTGAGGATTTAGGGGTTAAAAAGGGTGACCATGTTGCATTTTTATTAGGGAATACGCCACATTTCATCGTTTCGCTTTACGCGACGATGCGGATTGGGGCTACTGCAATTCCTATTAATCCAATTTATTCGCCAAGTGAAATCTCGTACATCTTACATAATAGCGATGCGAAGGTGGTAGTTGCACTGGATCAGCTGTTACCGCTTGTTGAGAAGGCCGCTGTTTCATTCCCGGCAATCGAACACTATATCATCTGTGAGACCAGTCCATTTACAGGAAATACGATTTTGGAATTACCGGAAGAAGTAAAAAGGAAAGTGACCCAGTTCACGCATTTCTTTACGAAGGACAGGCCGAACCGGGCACCGATTGAAGTTGATGAAAATGAAACCGCTGTCATCCTTTATACATCCGGTACAACTGGCCATCCGAAAGGTGCGATGTTGACACATAAGAATTTGTATTCGAATGCAAGGGATGTGGCGGATTATCTGAATTTCTCAGAAGATGACCGGGTCGTCGCGACATTGCCGGTCTTCCATGTATTCGCATTGACAGTAGTTGTAAATGCACCTTTATTGAAAGGCGCAACGATTCTTTTAGTACCGAAGTTCAGCCCTGCAGAAGTGTTTGAAACAATTAAAGCACAAAGCGCCACCGTGTTTGCAGGGGTGCCGACGATGTACAATTTCCTTTATCAGTTCCCTCAAAGTGAAGAAAAGGACTTCGAAACGATCAGACTATCAATTTCAGGCGGGGCCTCATTACCGGTTGCACTATTAGAGAACTTTGAAAATAAATTCAACGTGAAGATCTCTGAAGGATACGGCCTTTCCGAGGCGTCCCCTGTCACATGCTTCAATCCGCATGACAGAGAGCGCATACCTGGTTCGATCGGCAGAAACATTGTCAATGTGGAGAATAAAGTCGTGGATGAATTCGGGGATGAAGTGCCTGTTGGGGAAGTGGGGGAACTCGTCGTCCGGGGACCGAATGTAATGAAGGGCTATTACAAAATGCCGGAGGAGACGGCTGCTGCAATCCGCGATGGCTGGCTATACACTGGGGACATGGCGCGCCAAGATGAGGACGGCTATTTCTATATTGTCGATCGCAAGAAGGATATGATTATTGTCGGCGGCTATAATGTGTATCCGAGGGAAGTCGAAGAGGTGTTGTTCGAGCATCGCGATATCATTGAAGCGGCGGTTATCGGTGTTCCGGATTCCGATTTAGGCGAGGAGGTCCAAGCTTTTGTTGTGCTGAAGGAAGGCGCTGAACGAAATGTCGAGAAGCTGAAAGCCTATTGTGCGAAACGCTTGGCGAAATATAAAGTTCCGAAGACGATTGAGTTCTTGAGTGAGCTACCGAAGAATACAACAGGGAAGATTCTTAGACGTTCGTTGAAGGATATAGTTAAACAATAACATTAAGACGCCTTGCGATTGAGCAAGGCGTTTTATGCGTGAATTAGTGGTGTTTATGAGCTTTTGGAGGGATTTATGCTTGATTAGCGGGATTTATGGACTTTTAGAAGCGGTTATGCGTGTTTCGGGAAATTTATGCGTATTTTGAAGCGGAAATCATCATTATCATCATTCTCATCCAAAATAGAATTCGCTAATTTCCTGGATGAACTCTTCCTCTAAATCCCCTTTCTTTTTCACAAGGATATGTGTGGCGACGGAGGGGAGGGGGAATAGGTCGAAATGTGGCCTCATCAGCCTTCCCTCCAATAATTCACGGCGTACGATTGAGTGGGGAAGGAAGGAGACGCCTATTCCTTCTTGGATGAATCGTTTGGCGATATGGGCCTGTGTTACTTTCATCGTCCGAACGCCCGGGATATGTTTATTTAACGTAAGCAGCAACTCGTCCCAGTAGACAGGATGGTGGTGGGTGAGCAAATAATTATTCATCAATGCCTCTTTCACATCGATTTGTGGCCCGCTTTCCTCATCATAGGTGTCGGTTGGCATGACGAATACAATTGGATCCTCGTAAATACGATGGGACTCGATGTTTTTTAAGGTGGCATCGAGTGCTGAAATGCCTAAATTCACTTCGCCTGTGTCGACAAGCCGTTCAATCATTTCCGAGTCTTCAACTCGGATCGTCAATTCGACCTCTCCATGACGTTCCATAAATGTCCGCAAAAAATACGGTAAAATCGTCTCGGCCATTAAAGGCGATATGGCGATTGTCCAGTTCCGCCGATACCCTTGCGCAAATGCATGCATACGATCAACGCTTTCATCAAGATTCCGTATCACTTCCAAAGCCTCTTCGTAAAAAAGCCGTCCAGCCTCGGTCAACGTGACACGTCGATTGATTCGATCGAAAAGTTTTACTGTGAGATGCTCTTCCAACAGCCTAATTTGCACAGTCACACTTGGTTGGGACAGCATCAGTTTCTCGGAAGCTTTACGGAAATTGAGTTCCTCCGCCGCTATGATGAAGGTTCGTAGCCATTGAGTGTCCATTCAAGCCCTCCATGTTGATTAACTATTTTAATTAACTCGATAGTAAATATTCAATTTAATTAATTATATATCTATTTTATACTAAAAGAAAAGGAGGAATGAACATGTATAAAAAAGGGTTGAAGGATGTTGTGGCGGTCCATACGAAAATTGCATCGGTTGATGGGGAACAAGGGGAGCTCCGGTACAGGGGAATTCAAGTCGACAAGCTGGTTCCGGGTCATTCATTCGAAGAAGTGGCTTACTTTCTATGGCATGGTAAATTCCCGAACGAGGAAGAATTGAATTCATTGAAATCGAAGATGCAGGAAGGTAGAAGACTACCGCCTCATATTGCATCACTTATCGACATCCTACCGAAGGATATCTCGCTTATGGATGCGATGCGGACGGCCATCTCGGCATATGGGCAGAGCAGTTTTAGACAACTACCGATGGACAAACAGGCAATCATTTTCACAGCTGCACTACCCGTAATCATTGCAAGACATTACCGGAATGTGAATCAATTGCCGGTCGTTGAACCGGACGATAATCTATCGCATACCGCCAACTTCCTATGGATGCTGAACGGTGAAAAACCAACTGAAGTCCATATCGAAGCGCTTGAAACCTACTTGAAACTGACAATGGAGCATGGTATGAATGCTTCCACTTTCGCAGGAAGGGTCACCATTTCTACTGAATCCGATTTGACAGCGGCAGTGACGTCGGCTCTTGGTACGATGAAAGGGCCATTGCACGGAGGGGCACCCTCAGGCGTCATCGACCTACTTGAGGAAATCGGCAATCAAAATAATATCAGACCAGTAATTGAGCAGAAACTTAAACAAGGTGAACGAATCATGGGGTTCGGACATCGTGTCTATAAAACCGAGGATCCTCGCTCAATCCTTCTTCAGAAGAAATGTGAAAGCATGGCTGGAAAAGATGAATGGTTGGACCTCGCGACAGCAGCGGAAAGAGAAATCATCGACTTGCTTGAAATATATAAACCGGGAAGAAAACTATACACGAACGTCGAGTATTATGCCGCTGCAATCATGCGGGCTATCAATATGCCAGCTGAACTATTCACACCGGCATTCAGTGCGGCCAGAATAGTAGGATGGACGGCGCACGCGATCGAACAACTTAACGACAACACCATCTTCCGACCGCAATCTTTATATGTTGGAAATAATATTTGAAACAATTTTAAAAACAAAGAAGGAATAACTGTTACGGGTGTCGAAATATGTAGAATAGAAAAAGAAGGGGGAATTCCATATGAGAAACCTACAAGTAGACGACCTATTTAAACTGCAATCGGTCACGAGTCCAATTCTATCACCGGACGGAAAAGAAGCATTGTTCATCAAAACGCATATCGACGAGGAAGACAACAAATACATTTCAAACCTGTACCATATCGACCTTTCCACAAACGAAGTGACGCAATGGACACACGGTAAACACCGTGTCAGCTCACCGAAATGGTCGGCGGACGGAAAGCAGATCGCTTTTTTGTCGAATCGCGACGAGAAAAACCAATTGTACGTCCAACCTGCACGCGGAGGGGAAGCAAAGAAAGTAACATCGCTTGATAAAGGCGTTTCCAGTTTCCACTGGTCCCCTTGTGGCAAGAAAATCTGGTTTGACGCTTCATTAAAAGAGGGCAGGGACTTTAGTTTCAAGGAAGAGAAGAACGACAAGAAGAAACCTGAACCAGTTCGCGTTACAAAAATGAAATACAAAATGGATGGCATCGGTTTATTGCCGCAGGATTCATACAAACAAATCGGTTTTATCAATCTTGAAACTGAGGAAATCACGCAATTTACGGAAGGAAATTACCAGCATTCTTTACAGGCGGTTTCGAATGATGGAACACAGCTTGTCATCGGTGTGAACCGGAAAGAAAACTTGGACCATGAATTCCGCCAACCACTCTATTTGGTGAACGCAGAAACGAAAGAAGAAACAGTCATCATCGACGAAGAAGGCTATTATGGAGGCGCGAAATTTTCATTGGACGACAATTATGTCGCATTCGTCGGTTCGGATCGTGCTTTCCAAAACGCTACACATGGCAATTTATATGTGTATGACACAAAACGTGGCAATACAATCAATGTTACAGAAAGCATGGATGCACCTGTCGGAGACTATACAGTTGCGGATCACCAACAATCAGCGAGCGCACCAAGTGTCGTATGGACGAAAGACAATGACCTTTACTTCCAGCTTTCAACAATGGGAGATGTCCGTCTCTATTTCGCGACGCTTGAAGGGGAACTTTACCCTGCAACACCGGAAAACGAGCATGTCTATGGCTATGATGTGAACACAGCAGGCGATTTTGCATTGGTCGCTATCAGTGATCCGGTACATCCGGGTGAAATCTATGAAATGGAAATTGCAACCGGAGAGAGAAAAGCCCTTACTTCATTCAACGATGAGTATTTAAAGGAAGTTGAGCTTGTCAAACCGGAAGCAATCACATTCAAAGGTGCGAAAGATTGGGATGTACATGGCTGGCTTATGAAACCGGCCGGATTCAAAGAAGGAGAGAAATATCCGCTAATCGTCAATATCCATGGTGGTCCGCATGCAATGTATGGAAATACGTTTTTCCATGAAATGCAGTTATTTGCGGCAAGCGGATATGGTGTGCTGTACGTCAACCCACGCGGAAGCCATGGGTACAGCCAGGAGTTCGTTGATGCCGTGCGTGGTGATTACGGTGGCGGCGACTATGAGGATATCATGGCGGCAGTTGACTCAACGTTAGCTGATAATGAATGGATTGACGCAGATCGCCTTGGCGTGACAGGCGGTAGCTACGGTGGCTTCATGACGAACTGGATCGTCGGCCATACGAACCGTTTCAAAGCGGCGGTAACACAACGTTCGATCTGTAACTGGATCAGCTTCTTCGGTGTATCCGATATCGGCTATTACTTCAGCGAATGGCAAATCGCAGCAGATATGAAGGATGTAGAGACATTGTGGAAGCATTCTCCGTTGAAATACGCGGAAAATGTGGCGACTCCATTACTGATCCTACACTCTGAAAGAGATTTCCGTTGCCCTATCGAACAGGCTGAACAGCTTTATATTACACTTAAGAGCTTTGGGAAAGAGACGGAATTCGTCAGATTCCCGGATGCTGACCATAATCTATCGCGGACCGGTGCACCGAATCTGCGAATCGAAAGACTAAACGAGATGACGGGCTGGTTCGCGAAATACCTATAATTTCGGAGGACACAGTTTGACTTATACACTTGAAGGCGTAACGATTCGCCCGATTAAAGAAGATGATTTAAAGCGCATGTGGGAACTCACTTTCAAAGAGGAAAATCCTGAATGGAAGAAATGGGACGCCCCCTATTACCCGCATTACAAGATGTCATATGAAGACTATTTGGAACGGAAAGATAAAATCGTTGCGCAGGACGATTATTGGGCTATCGAAGTGGACGGCGAACTTATCGGCATGCTCAGCTATTATTGGGAGCATCAGCCGTCCCTTTGGCTCGAAATGGGTATCCTCATTTACGAGCCGAAATATTGGAGTGGCGGCTATGGAACGAAGGCGCTCACCATGTGGATTAACCATTTATTCAATGAAATGCCGCTCGTCCGCGTCGGTCTCACGACATGGTCCGGTAACATGCGGATGATCCGCGTAGCAGAAAAGTTAGGCATGACAATGGAAGCGCGTATCCGCAAAGTCCGTTACTGGAATGGCGTCTACTACGACTCCATACGGATGGGTATGTTACGAGAAGAATGGGAAGCGCATAAAGCGAAACTGCGCAACGCCTAAAAAAAAGGATAGTGTAACGGGGGACTCTTCCCGTTTACTATCCTTTTTTGTTATCCTCTATTCTTTACAATTTCATTCAATCTATTGGCAACCCATTCAATGTCATAGCCTACTTCGTTGAGAATCACTGTGTTATAGATTTCTTCCAGTCCAATCCGAAGCATATAGCAATAAATTACTTCTTTTGTTTCATTAGAACTAATGTATTTATTTTTTACTTCCTTAATGAGTGGTTGCAACTTTTCTTCATTCCAAAACAGTAAATTTGCTTTATCATACAGATGGTCCCCATACAATGCCAAGCTCCAATCGATGATGCCTGTTATTTGATCATTCTTGGCCAATAAGTTATATGAGCCTACATCTCCGTGAACTATATTCTTTTTGTTAGTCTTGATGCAACTTATATGGGTCTTCAACTCTTGAATTGCATTTTTCACAACGTCTGAATCCAATCCCTTTTCTTCTAATGAAGACCAATCATAAATATCATTGTTGTAAACCGCCTTGATAAAATCGATCCAAGTAGGATAGGAAGCGTTTCCTGTACCATCAAAATAACCATAGCCTTCCTTATCGTTAAATACTTCTATTGATTCCAACGTCTCCAATGTGTGTAAGACAGCAGGAACGATGTCAAGTAATTGTTGACTATTGAGGTCAAACAATTTATCACCTTCGATAAATTCATATATAGAATAGGCTAACTTATCATCTGTCTCGTGAATCTCAACTACATGACGGACAGGCAAAGTTTTAGCAAGTTCATGATCAATGAACTTTTCTTTTTCAAAACCTTTAAGGTTTCCAACTTGAAAAATAAAATGTTGTTTACCTTGTTCAAATAGATACGTTTGTGAGGCTAGACCACCAGTAAGTTCTTTAACATTGATAGCTTCTGGATAATGTGTTGTTATCCATGTCTTGATTTCCTCTACAGATAGTTTCTTACTCATTACAGATTCTCCTTTAAAATGTATTTTTCCCAACAACAACTCATCTAACGAGAGATTATAAATTTGGCTAAGCGAAATTATGGAGTCAATATCGGGATAATTTTTACCGACTTCCCAATGAGATAATGTTTGTCTGGTGATGTTCATTTCCTGTGCAACTTGCTCCTGAGTAAAACCTGATTTTTTTCTCCTGAGTTTTAACTTTTCCCCAAGATTCATTATCACCACCTCCTTAATTGAATCTTCTCAGAATTCAAAAGGGAAATCCAGCAAGCATTCATTGCATTCAGTTGTTTATTCAACAAAAATAAAAATAATGAGTGATTACTCACTTTGCAACCCTATTTTCATAGAGTACAATGAAAGTGAGTAATCACTCACTATTAAAAAGAGGTGACCACCCATGAAGGAAAGCGAAGTATGCGTCTCCATCAAAAACGTCTCGAAAAGCTTTGGGAAGCATCAAGTTTTGAAAGATATTAACCTCGACATCAACGAAGGAGAGATTTTCGGATTGCTTGGACCGTCCGGAGCTGGAAAGACGACGTTGGTAAAAGAATTAGCGGGTCTTGACGAGCCTTCGAAAGGGGAGAATTATTTATTCCACGAAAAAATGCCTTCCCTGAATCTCATCAAACGAATCGGGTATATGGCGCAATCGGATGCCTTATATGAGGAATTGTCGGCGAAGGAAAATCTCCAATTCTTCTCTGAACTGTACGGGTTAAAAGGACAGAAACAAGCGCAGCGTATCGAAGAAGTGATGGAGCTCGTCAAGCTCTCGGGCGACATCACAAAACTCGTGTCGAATTACTCGGGTGGAATGAAAAGAAGATTATCGCTCGCAATCGCACTGCTTCATGAACCGGAACTGCTCATCCTCGACGAGCCTACCGTCGGAATCGACCCGGTCCTACGAAAAAGCATTTGGAAAGCATTCTCGGACTTGAAAGCGCAAGGGAAGACGCTCATCGTCACGACCCACGTCATGGATGAAGCCGATAAATGCGATCGGCTCGGGCTGATCCGTGATGGTAAATTAATCGCAGTCGGCACACCCGAAGAGCTTAAAAAACAGACAAACTCGGTAACGATCGAAGAGGCATTTTTAGTTTTCGGGGGTGTTGAACGATGAGAGTAATGGCATTGGTAAAAAGGATTCTTCGTCAACTTGTCAGAGATAAACGGACAATCGGACTGCTTATTTTTGCACCGATATTGGTTTTGACAATGCTTTATTTCGTTTTCAATGGCAACGATTATATCCCGAAAATTGGATTGGTCGATGTGCCCGAACTTTTAGTCAATCAAATCGATACAGAAGGGGCGCAAGTGACTACCTTCGCAACTGAGACTGAGGCAAAAAATAAACTTGCTATTCAAGAACTCGATGGCTATTTGAAAATCGAAGGCAACACCCCGACCATCGTCCTTGAAGGAAGTGACCCGAGCGTCACAGGCGCTACGATGAAATGGCTTCAAAATGCTTTGCCGAACCCGTCACAAATGGAAGAAAGCAATTTGAACATCGGCTATTTGCACGGCTCAAGCGATATGGGGCAGTTCGATTATTTCGGACCAGTTCTCCTTGGATTTTTCGTATTCTTTTTCGTTTTTCTAATCGCAGGTGTTTCATTCCTACGTGAACGAACGACTGGCACACTTGAAAGGTTGCTCGCAAGCCCGTTACGAAAATGGGAAATCGTCGCAGGATACGTCATCGGCTTTGGACTTTTCACGATGATCCAGTCTACAATCATAACAGCATACGCGATTTACGTATTGGACATGGTGATGGAGGGGGCATTCTTTTATGTGCTTCTGATCATCCTGATGCTTGCATTGACAGCGCTCACGCTTGGCATCCTACTCTCTTCATTCGCACATAATGAACTTCAAATGATGCAATTCATTCCAATTGTAGTAGTGCCACAAGTATTCTTCTCGGGCCTTTTCAACTTAGAGACGGTTGCCGAATGGCTAAGCTGGATCGGTGTTCTGACCCCACTTTATTACGCCGCTGAAGCACTCCGCGACGTCATGGTAAGGGGATATGGGTGGAACGACATCTATCCGAATTTGCTTGTGTTAGCAGGATTCTGCCTGCTTTTCATCTCCATTAATATCATGGTCCTACGAAAATACCGCAAAATATAAGGAGTCCATCATGACTGAACAAAATCATCTTTTGGAAGAAGTGTTGCAGGAAGACAAAAGCCTGACAGACAAACAAAGGCAAATCCTCATCGCCGCAACTGAAATGTTCGCTGAAAAAGGCTTTGCCGCCACATCGACAAATGAAATCGCCAAAAAGGCAGGTGTGGCGGAAGGTACCATTTTCCGACACTACAAGACGAAAAAGGAACTTCTCCTATCAATCGTTACACCGATGATGGTCAAAATGCTTGGACCTATTATCATTAAGGACATGAATAAAGTGTTAGATAAAGAATATGAGCACTTCGAAGATTTCCTGCGTGCGATGATCAAAAATCGTAAGGAATTCCTTGAGAAAAACCTGAAAGTCGTTCAAATCTTTCTCCAGGAAATCCCGTTCCACCAGGAACTGCGGGAACAATTCATCGAGCATGTCGGGAAGAAGGTACTCAACCGATTCGTTCAAATCATTGAACATTACCAGCAGAAGGGGCAAATCGTAAACATACCCGCTACAACCATCATTCGCCTGACAGCTTCGACCATTATGGGGCATTTCGCCACAAAATACGTCATCGGCGCGAAATGGAACGATGACGAAGAAATCAATCAAATGATCACTTTTCTTATGAAAGGCCTTGCGCCAGAGGAGTAAACAAAAAAAGAAGGGGCAACTTCATCCAAAAAACGCATAAGTCACCACAATCACGCATAAACACGATGAAAAGCTTATAAAGCCCCTTATACACGCATAAACCACCACAGAAGCTCATAAATCCCGATAATTACGCATAAAACGGGTAGGCATTGAAAACCCACAATGCCTACCCGCTTCTATGACGGCTAATTCCAATCTTATTTCCCCTTAAACTCTGGCTTCCTCTTCTCAGCAAAAGCAGCCAACGCCTCCAAACGGTCCTCCGTCGGAATCGTAATCTCATATGCTTTCCGCTCAATCGCAAGCCCCGTCTGCAAATCAGCGTTCATCCCATGTTTAATCGCAAACTTCGCCTGTTGCACAGCAATCGGCCCATTCGCAAGCAGTGCATCCGTGAATTTATCGACCATTTCCTTCAACTCTTCATTAGCCGCCACATTCGTCAAAATCCCATATTGCAAGGCGGACTTAGCATCCAATCGTTTAGCTGTCAATATCAGTTCAAGCGCCTTCGCTTCGCCAACCAATCTTGGCAAACGCTGCGTACCGCCAGCTCCAGGGATGATCGCAAGTCCCGTCTCCGTCAACCCCATAACCGCCGTATCCACGGCAAACCTGAAGTCACATGCAAGGGCAAGCTCCATGCCCCCTCCGAACGCATACCCGTTCAACACTGCAATTGTCGGTTGCGGCAAGTTTTCTATCAATGTAAAGACTTCACCTATTTTATAAACATTGCGTTTCACCTGCTCATTAGTCAACAGTTTCCGTTCCTTCAAATCAGCCCCCACACTAAACGCACGACCTTCTGACCCGGTAAAAATGACGACACGGATATCCGGGTTGATTCGAATGGATTCAACCACCATTCCAAGCTCCGTCAGCATATCGTAATTGAATGCATTCATCGCATCCGGTCTGTGAAGTGTAACGCGCGCAATATGCCCCTCTTGTTCAAATAAAAGCGTTTCCATAATAAAACCCCCAATTGTAAAAACTTATTATAAACATATCACTTTTCAGAGGTTGTCGCTATAATAGTTATTAGAAAATTAGTATAGTTGGAGTATTTGAGACTTCACCTACAAACCTTTTTTGGGCAATTAGAACCTCTTTCGACTTTTTTGACTTTGTCCTTTTACCTAATTTCGAGTAGAATGTTATCAGGAGTGATTCAACAATGAAAACAGCATTAGTAACTGCAATCGTAACGGACAGTACGGCATATTTGCCTTCTGATATAGTGAAAGAATTGGACATCCACGTCATCCCCTTAACAGTGACGATTGATGGACAAGTGTATGAAGAGGAAGTTGACCTGACGTCAACAGAATTCTACGATAAAGTACGCGGCGATGGGCCATTGCCAAAAACGTCCCAGCCACCGGTCGGAAAATTCGTCGAGCTCTTTGAATCATTGAAAAAGGACTACGACGCAATCATTTCAATCCATCTTTCAAGCGGAATCAGTGGAACTTTCGCGGGTGCCGTGCAAGCTGGGGAAATGACGGAAGGCGTCGATGTTCGTGCATTCGACTCTGAACTTTCCTGTTATATCCAAGGATTCTACGTCATTCGAGCCGCTAAAATGGCTAAGGATGGTGCCACACCGGAAGAAATCATGGCAGAGCTCGATGAAATGAAAAAGACGATGCGCGCCTATTTCATGGTGGACGACCTCGCATATTTACAGCGTGGCGGCAGATTATCCAGTGCGCAGGCATTGATTGGGGGACTGCTTCAAGTCAAACCGATCCTTCATTTCCACGAAAAAATCATCGTGCCATTCGAAAAGATACGCACACGTAAAAAAGCGATGAAACGTATAGCCGATATGCTTGCAGAGGACGCTGAAAAAATGCCTCTTGAAGCAGCAATCATCCACGCAAACCGTCCCGAAGAAGCAGAAGCATGGAAAGCGGAACTTGAAGAACTCCTACCAGACGTAGAATTTACAATCAGCCACTTCGGTCCAGTAATCGGCACGCATTTAGGCGAAGGCTCAATGGGCCTCGGTTGGGTCAAAAAATAATAAAATCGGGGGTGTGAACATGAAAAAACCATTCAATCTGGCAATCAGGGACTTCCTGCACGGCCGTCTTTGGTTGCGCATGCACACTCCTTTTCCAACTGAAGAAATAACGGATCAAATTGAAAATGGCCATATTGAGCTCATTCGTGGCATCAACACGAAACCTTCATTCATGAATCAAAAACAGCATTTCTGCAACCGCTGCGAAAATGAAAATCAGTCCCTTTTCACGACATTTGACTGTGCCAAATGCGAGGGCCCTTGTACATATTGCAGAAAATGCCTCAAAATGGGACGCGTTTCATCATGCACTGAACTGATCATCTGGAGTGGCGAGAAACCCGTATACCCAACAAATCATATATTGGCCTGGCAAGGCACTCTCACGCCTCACCAGCAACAAGCATCCGAAGAGCTTACAAACAGCCAGGAAAAGCAGACTTCCCATCTGATTTATGCTGTTTGCGGATCCGGGAAAACCGAAATCCTTTTTCCGCCAATACATAAGCTCTTAACCGAAGGAAAACGTATATGCATCGCTGCTCCACGGGTCGATGTCATACTTGAACTTGAGCCGCGGTTACGAACAGCGTTCCCGGACACGAAAATCGAAGCCTTATACGGCGGCGCAAAACCGACAATGGAAGCATCCCAGCTTGTCTTAGCAACAACCCATCAGCTATACAGATTCCGTCACGCATTTGACGCTGTTTTCGTCGACGAGGCGGACGCCTTTCCATATAAGGCGGATGAAACACTGCAAAAAGCAGTCCGAAAAGCACTCAAACCCGATGCGCCTGCCCATTACGTTACCGCAACCCCAACAGACAAGCTCCTTTCCACCATGAAACGTTCGGGGTCCGTCTCCACCATCAATCGTCGATACCACGGCCATCCATTACCTGTTCCAACATATGAATCCCTGTGGAACTATGAAAAGCAGATCCGGAAGGGAAGACTTCCAGAAAAACTGCGGAGATGGACGGAGCAACGACTGTCTAAAAAAGAACCGTTCCTGATTTTTTTCCATCATATCGGCTTAATGGAGGAATCAAGGCCTTTATTCCAACTTCTCCACCCGCATATCCAATCCGTCCATGCATCACATCCGGATCGGAAAGAATATGTACAAGCACTAAGGAATAGAGAACTACCTGGACTGCTCACGACAACAATCCTTGAACGTGGAATAACGATTCCGAACATCCAAGTAGCGGTTGTCGGCGCGGAACAGCAAATTTTCGACAAAGGCGCGCTCATCCAGATTGGCGGCCGCGTCGGGCGTTCCGTGGAATTCCCGACCGGCGACTTCACAATGTTCCATGACGGAATCACCTACGCGATGGACGACGCGAAGAATGAAATCATGAGGTTGAATAAAGGGGGCATCTTAAAATGAACTGCCTTCTTTGTGAACAAAGACTTGCAAGCACACCAAGCTGGCAATCACTCTTTGCCATCGAAAAGACATTATTAATCTGCGAAGACTGTTCAAAAAGCTTCGAACGTGTCGACATAGAAGAAAGAGGGGATATTCTCCATCACGTCAAATCCCTCTATACATACAATGAAGCAATGCGCGAATTCCTTCATCAATACAAATTCCTGCAGGATGTTGCGCTCTCCGAGGTCTTTGCAGATGAATTAAAGAATGTATTATTGAACAAATTGAAGTGGAAAAATGCAGTCATTGTACCGATTCCGATGCATATAGATAAAAAAATAGAGCGCACCTTTTCACAAATCGATGAGCTGCTGAATGCTGCAAATGTCCCTTACGAAGACCTACTCATCAAGACAAACACCGAAGTAATGGGAGAGAAAACGAGGGAAGAACGCCTATCCATGCGCCCTTTATTTTCAATTAAACAAGGAACTGTCATCAACAAAACGACCTACATACTAGTCGACGATATATACACAACCGGCACGACACTCCGTCATGCAGCCACCGTTTTACTTGAGGCGGGCGCTGAGAGAGTGGAAGCGGTCACGCTCATTCGTGCAGAAAGATAGGAGGAACTAAACATTGGCAGAAGTAAGAAATTGTCCGTCCTGTGATGGAATCTTTAACTACACGGGAATCCGCGATATTTGTCCACTTTGTGCGCGGGAAGAGGAAGAAATGTACGATAAAGTGTATAAGTTTTTAAGAAGGCGGGAAAATCGGTCCGCAACAGTTGAAAGGATTGTCCAAGAAACAGGAGTATCTACAAGGCTGCTCTATAGATGGGTCCGCAAAGGCCACCTGCACCCCGCAAAATTCCCGAACCTTGGCTACCCATGCGACAGTTGTGGAAAATTAATCACATCAGGGAAAATATGCGACAAATGCACAAACTCCCTTAAAAAGGATTTAGACATCGTAGAAGCAGCTGAAGATACGATTGTTATGAATGAAACCTATCTCGCACATGGAAAGATGAGGCACGAAATCAAATTCGACTCATAAACGATAAACCGACACCTGAAAATGTCGGTTTTTTCTATGCCAATAAAGGAAACATTAGATAGACAGCAAATATAAATTAAAAAACCCTAAACCTCAGCTTGGAAATGCCGAAATAAAGAATAACGACATAAATACGTCAAGAAAGGAGCCGAACGATGAAAATTAATAAAGTCAACATCACGCCCGTCAACCCATACCGCACCAACCAAATGAAAGTTGAAAAGGCAAAAGAGAATCTTCAAATCAAAACTGACAAAATTGAAATCTCGGCTGAAGCAAAACAACTTTCCGAGACATCTCCTGTCACAATCGAACGAAACGAACGTGTTCAATCACTGAAGGCGCAAATCGAATCGGGAAATTACAAAGTCGATCCAGAAAAACTTGCGAAAAACTTACTCAACTACTATCAGAAATGAACAATAAGAAATGAACAAGATGAAAGCAGGGGACTAAAATGACAACAGAAACGATACTTTCCATCCTTGGTAATTTGGAAAAACTTCATAAAAGCCTGCTTCGCATCTCAAAAGAAAAATCGGAACTCATTAAAAATGGCGATATCAATGGCATTGACGAGCTTCTGAAGGATGAGCAAGCACATCTTGCAGCAATCGTCCAAATGGACCAAAGCAGGCAAAATGCGGTCAGCGCCTATTTAAAAGGAAATAGTATCTCCGTACCAATGAATCCGACAATCACCAACTTGATTGAAGTAACTCCTGTTCCGGAGAAAGAACAACTTACGGAGGCGAGAGACCGTCTCCTGCATGCGATTCATGAATTGAAATGGCAAAATGACCTGAACCAAAAACTGACCTACCAATCCCTTCAATTTGTGAATCTGTCGCTGGACATGGTTCGACCACGTACGGAATCGGTCACTTACTCAAAATCAGGAATTAACGGCAAAAAAGCAACGGGGACGGGGACTATACCAAACTTCGACTCGCAAGCATAGGAGGAACATCATGCGCTCCACATTCATGGGACTCGAAACAAATAAACGCGGACTCTACGCCCAACAATCCGGCCTCTATACAACCGGCCAAAACATAAGCAACGCAAACACACTTGGCTACACACGCCAACGCGTCAACATGCAGGCTACACAAGGCCTCACATCTTCGCCTGGATTATTAGGGACCGGTGTCGAAGCAAGCTCCATCCAACGAATCCGAGATTCCTTCGTCGATAACCAATTCAGACAGGAATCCAACAAGTTAGGTTATTGGGAATCAAGATCCAACGCAATTGCACAAATGGAAGACATTATTGGGGAACCTTCAGAATACGGTTTGCAAAAATCATTAAGCGAATTCTGGTCTTCCTTGCAAACGCTCGCGACAAGCCCATCAAGTAGCGGTGCAAGAGCTATCGTCATTCAACGAGGGCAGGATGTAGCCGAGTCATTCAACCATCTACACAGTTCATTAACTGAAGCCCAAACAAACATTGGGAAAGAAATCAGTTTTTCAACAGATCGCATCAACTCCCTTTTGGAGGATGTTGCTCGATTGAATGGCCAGATCTCTGGAATGGAGTCAGCCGGTTATCTACCGAATGAATTATATGATCAAAGAGATATCTTGTTGGACGAGTTGTCGACCTATTTACCGATCGAAACGAAGTATGAAAAAACAAGTGGAGGTACATCGGCGATTGCTGAAGGGACAGTAACTGTGTCTCTCAAAATGAACGACGGTGTAAGAGTCGAACTTGTGAAAGGTAAGGAATATGGGGAGTTAGCAATAAATCCTACCGAACTCCAAGCTTCAGATGGAAATCAATTAATTCAGGGCATCATTATAAAGGCAGTGGATAAAACTGACCCGGTTAATTATGATCATTCTGCATTCGCAGATTCAGGAAAATTAAAGTCACTTATAAATTCTTATGGCACGAGTGACGGAAATGGCCTTTATCCAAAAATGATTGATGATTTGAATAAAATGGCTGAGGCTTTAGCGAATGAATTTAACAGAATTCATGGAGAAGGAATAGATCTTGATGGTAATGAAGGAGATATATTTTTTGTATGGACTTCAGAAGGTACACTCTTAGTGAATCAGGATTTGATTGACGATCCAAGAAAACTTGCAGCTTCAAGTTCAGCTGATGAGATAGCAAACGCAGATAATGCAAAAGCTCTTTTAGCTATTCAAACAAGTCCATTGGACGATTTGAATAAATCCACAATCCAGAATTTCTTTTCAGGCATCATTGGAAAGTTAGGTGTGAATGGCCAACAAGCGGAACGTAATGCATTCAACACAGCTTCACTACAAGGGGCCGCTGCCAATCGCCGCGACTCGATCAGCGCCGTTTCGTTAGACGAGGAAATGACAGACATGATCAGATTCCAACAAGCGTACAATGCCTCCGCCCGTATGATTACGGTCATCGATGAAACACTCGACAAAATCATTAACGGAATGGGCTTATCTGGCAGATAATAAGGGGGAACCAATCAATGCGCGTAACACAATCCATGCTTTCGAACAATACAGTTCGGAACTTGATGACAAGCTATAATAAAATGGGCAAGCTGCAAGAACAGGCAGCGTCCGGAAAAAGAATTAACCGTCCATCTGACGATCCTGAAGCCGCTATGAAAAGCATAGGCTTCCGCAATCAAGTCGACAAAATCGAGCAATACAAGAAAAATCTTATCGAAGTGAATAACTATCTCGACAGTTCCGACGATGCACTTGACAGTGTTGGCCAAGCGTTACACCGTGCCAAGGAGCTTGTAACGAACGCCGCGAATACAGGAGCAATGAATCCGGAAGAACGTGAGTTTATTAAAATCGAACTGAGGCAACTTCAGGAAACGATTCAAGACTTGGCAAACACACAAGTCATGGGCAACTATATTTTTAGTGGAACAAAAACAGACACACCTCTATTCAATAAACAAACTAAAGAATTCACGCCAGATACAGATGGATTTTCCAAAGACATTGAAATTGAAATATTCAATGGCGTGAATTTGAAAGTCAATACGAATGCAAGAGACCTTTTCGAAGGGTTAAATACTTTCTTTAAAGGAATTACAGAAGCCGGAGAAGATGTCAAATTCGATAAAGCTCTTGCGGATCTTGATAAACAAATGGATGATGTCCTTGCACTCCGAATGGACATCGGCGGCCGTTCCAACCGTGCAGAACTCATGCAAAATCGACTCGACATACAAGAAGCATCTACAAAAAAACTACAATCCGAAAACGAAGACATCGACTTCGAAAAAGTGATAACCGAAATGCTTACCCAGGAAGCCGTCTACCGCGCATCCCTTTCAGTAGGCGCAAGAGTCATCCAACCTTCATTGGTAGACTTTCTAAGATAAAAAAGGACGTTTATACGTTCTTTTTTTATGCAAATCAACAAATGGACAAGGAGGATCACCAAAATGCAAATCCAAACAAAATTTAACGGTGAAATCAGTATACAACCCGACCAAATATGGACCTTCCCAAAAGGCATTCCGGGCTTCGAAAGTGAAAAGCAATTCGCACTGCTTCCAATCGAAGGAAACTCAAATTTCCAAGTACTACAATCAGCGACAACAGCTGCAGTAGCATTTATCGTCTCAAACCCTTACACACTCATCAAAGACTATTCATTCGACATCGACGAACCAACAATTGAACTACTCAACATCGAAAAACCGGAAGACGTATTCGTGTTAGCCATCCTAACACTCAAACAACCATTCGAAACATCAACCATCAATCTACAAGCACCACTCATCTTCCAACTGAACAACAAAACAGCAAAACAAATGATCATAAACGACAACCGCTTCAAAACCCGCCACGTAATCGGCCAAGTCAAGGAGGAAGTTTAATGTTAGTCCTCTCACGAAAACCGAACGAAACAATCAAAATCGGCGACGAAATTGAGATACGCATCATTGAAGTCAAAGGCGACACCATCCGCATAGGCATCGAAGCACCGAAATCAGTAGAAATCCTTCGCGGCGAGTTAGTTCAGTCTATTACGGAAACTAACACTGAAGCACTTACATTGGATGCATCACTTTTTTCACAGCTTACAAAAAAAAATTAAAAATCTCCTGGGAAAATGGCCTGGCTCGGTTCTAAAAAAGCGCCAGGCCATCCGTTTGTGTAAAGTCCGCTATTTTTCCACTATATCAACCAAAATCTCACAAAAACTTTTAGAAAACACTAAACACCTTCTCAACCAAACCGATATAAACAATGTAAGCGGCAGTAACGAGTTCGGCCGGCTCATACTCCGTAAGCATATTTATGGTTCACAGGGACGTGAACTAAACAAACACTCAAGGAGGAACATAATCATGAGAATTAACCACAATATTGCGGCACTTAACACGTTTAACCAATTAGGTGCCAACAACACAAATGCAGCTAAAAACCTGGAAAAGCTTTCATCTGGTCAAAGAATCAACCGTGCGGGGGACGACGCAGCTGGTCTTTCAATCTCCGAAAAAATGCGTGGTCAAATCCGTGGGTTGGAGATGGCATCTAAAAATGCTCAAGACGGTATCTCTTTAATACAAACAGCAGAAGGTGCACTTAATGAAACACATGCAATTCTTCAACGTATGCGTGAACTTGCGGTACAAGCGGCAAACGATACAAACGATACTGATGAGCGTAACGCTATTACGAGTGAATTGACTGCACTTACATCGGAAATTAACCGTATTGCAGGAAATACAGAGTTTAACAATCAAAAACTTTTGGATGGGAATTTCTCAACTAAAAAGTTCCATATCGGTGCAAACTCTGGACAAACTATCGATTTAACAATTACAACTATGAATGCTACTGCCTTAAGTATAAATTCTATATCGGTTACTTCTGCTGGGGGGGCCAGTGCAGCAATCACTTCAATTAATAATGCAATTAAAGCAGTATCTGTACAGCGTTCTAATCTTGGTGCAGTGCAAAACCGCTTAGAACATACAATAAACAACTTGGGTACATCTGCTGAAAACTTAACTGCGGCTGAGTCACGTATTCGTGATGTGGACATGGCGAAAGAGATGATGGATTTCACTAAAAATAATATATTAACTCAGGCAGCACAAGCAATGTTAGCCCAAGCCAACCAACAACCACAAGGAGTACTTCAACTTCTACGTTAATTATAATCTTTACTATCAAGGGACCTATTCAGAAATAGAATAGGTCCCTTAATTTTCATGAAAAACAGCCGATAATATAATAGAGGTGAAACTAAGTGTCTTATCAAATCGAAAAAATAACTTCACGTACTGGATTACCTGTTCTTAAAGTTAATGAATTCCTTTTACATAGTAAATATAATCCTGAAAGGGAAGCAGGTCAATTTGCAGAAAAGCAGTATAAAGAAAATTCAATTCATATCTTATTCGGTTTTGGTTTTGGCTATTTTGCTGATTCATTGAAAAAATTGTTTTCAACCAATGATACACTTCTTATTGTGGATCCAATTTGTAATTGCTTTTTAGATAAAACAACCATCCAAAAGTATGAAATTATTACTGATATTAATGTGGAATTTGAAATGAACCTTGCAAAATCTTTGGAAGGGTACAAAACAAATATAAAAATGATTTGTTCGCCTAACTATGATAAGTTAATTCCAACAGAATATAAGACAGTAATTTCTATTATAGAAAAGCGTTTAAAAGAAAATATTTTAAACAACAATACAGTTCGATTCTTTGCGGAAAGTTGGCAAGAGAATTATATACAAAACCTTGCCCATGTTCTAAGTGATCGAAGTTTAGTCGAACTATACAAAATATATGATTGCCCTATTGTAATTGCATCAGGGGGTCCATCTCTTGTCAAACAACTTCCTAAGTTAAAAAGCATTAGAGAAAAAATAATTTTACTTGCAGCTGGTTCTACAATAAATACATTACTACATTATGGAATTGAACCAGATTATATTATTTCAATTGATGGAGGGGAAGGAAATTATAACCATTTCAAAGACCTTTACTTTGAAAAAACTCAATTTATTTACAGTGTAAGGAATCATTATAAAATCCGAAAGAGTTTTAAAGGTAATTCTTTTGCATTTTTACCTTCCATTAAATTTGATGAACAGTTATATATAAAAAGACTGACGGGAAAAGAACTACCGATGTTGGTTGGTGGCACTTCGGTTGCGAATTATGCGTTATCAATTGCTATATTAATGACAAATAATGATGTTGCCTTAATAGGTCAAGACTTGGCGTATACAGATAACAAGACACACGCTGAACATAATCGACGGTTTAAAATTATCGATGAAAAGTATATTGAAAATAGAGGATTGTTTTACACTAAGGGTTATCATGGTGCAGATGTTCTGACTGATATGCCACTTTTTACAATGAAGAAATCGTTCGAACAGATATCAAAAATATCAAAAGAAGAAAAAAGATTATACAATTGTACTGAAGGTGGTGTAAGAATTGAGGGATTTAACCAAATTTCTTTTGAAGAATTTTGTAGTCGAATCCCAAAACATAAAAAAATAAAGCCTCAACTCCCTAAACAACAAAGTCATGAAAAAAAAGAACAACAACTGTTCATGCGAAAATTGTCGTCCGAAATTAACTTATATAATGAATTGATAAAATTATTAAAAGAAGGTCTTAAACTACTTAAGACGCACGAAAATAAATTTGAATTCAATCAAAAGATAATAAAAAAGTTAAATAAAATTGATGCCGTATTGAAAGAAAATTTTGAATGTTTGCCGATGAATAGTATTGTTGATCCAATTACAATAGATACATTGAATAATTTTCCAACTAAAAAGAATGAAACATCTAAAGAACAATTTCTACGAGTATACTTACAAAACACACAATTATATGCAAGGCTATTAGAAGCAACAAAGATATCCAAAAAGTTCACAGAAAGTTTGATAGAAAGAATAAAAAACAATTAAAGGATGAACAAGATGGCTAAACTTAATGAATTAATTGAAGCTTATAATGAATATATAAGTAAAGTCCCTAAAGGTTGTCAGTTCATATCTGATAACTTAAGGGAGGATAATATTTTGGATGCAATGACAGAGATCTCTCATTTCGCCGAAGGAGCTAACTGGTTGAGCACGGTATGCAGATATTTTATGGAAAAGGATATTTCAGATGGAATTGATATTAACAAAGTAACAGAGTATTTAATGGAAGTAAATAGAGGCTTAGAACTGAAGGATTATATTGTAGTCGCTGATATGTTCGAATATGAAATACAACCCTTTTTTGAAAGGTTTTCTAATGGGATTAAGATGCGGTGAATTATGAATATCCACAATTGAGGGAATTAACGATATAAAATAAAACAAGAGTTTACAGACTCAAGAATTCGCTTCTTATAGGTAATGTGAGCGATAAAGATCGCCAATATCGCGCATTTGATGGAGTAGATATGAATCGGTAGTTAATGAATTGAGTGAAGGAGAAAAAAAGATACTTTTAGTATTAAAGATATGAATGGCAATGATATTGAAACGACAGATTGATATAATAGAATGCGCGAGTCAGCTTGAACTGGATATGGGAACGAATAAGTAAGTAGAGGAGAATATAAGATGAAATCAAAAGTAATAGCAGAAGTCGGTTGTAATCATAAGGGAGATCTGGAAATTGCAAAACAAATGATTATTATTGCAGCAGTTTACTGTAATGCCGATGTTGTAAAGTTTCAAAAGCGTAATAATAAAGAATTGTTATCAGAAGAACAATTTAACGCACCGCACCCAAACCCTGTAAATTCGTATGGAAATACTTACGGTGAACATAGAGAGTATCTTGAACTCTCTATTGAAGAGCATAAGGAGTTAAAAAGCTATTGTGAGGAATTCGGAATTACATACAGTACATCAGTATGGGATTTAACATCTGCAAAAGAAATAGCATCACTCAAACCGGAATTAATTAAAATACCGTCTGCAATGAATAATCATTTTGAAATGCTCGGTTGGCTCTGCGATAATTACATTGGGGAGATTCATGTTTCAACGGGAATGACAAATTATAATGAGATTGATGAGCTAATTCAGTTTTTTATAGAAAAAGGTAGAAATAAAGATGTGGTCCTTTATAACTGTACTTCTGGCTATCCAGTTCCCTATAAAGACATTCGGTTGAAAGAAATAACACGATTACTAAGTAAATATAAAAAGGTAGTCAAATCAATAGGCTTTTCGGGACATCACCTTGGAACCGCTGTTGATATCGCAGCATATACGCTTGGCGCTGAATGGATTGAGAGACACTTTACCCTTGATAGAACTTGGAAAGGGACTGATCATTCAGCATCCCTAGAGCCCGAGGAATTGAAAACACTTATTAGTAATTTAAAGCAGGTGGAAGAAGCTTTAGAATTCAAAGAGGAAGAAATCCTTGAAATTGAGAAAGTACAACGAGAAAAATTGAAATACCGTGAGCGTCGATGAAGACGAAAAAGAATAGAGTAGTTGCGTTTATACCTGTGCGTGGAGGAAGTAAGTCTATTCCATTAAAAAATATTAAGAAAATGTATGGACGTCCGTTAGTTTATTGGGCTATAGACGCAGCAGTAGAATGTGAATATATCGATGAAGTTTATGTAAGTACCGACAGTATTGAAATCGAAAAAAGCATCAATTGTTATGATAAAGAGCATCATAACAAGTTGAAATGTATTAAGCGTAGTCCTAAAAATGCAACTGACACAGCGACTACAGAATCCGTGCTAATGGAGTTTATAGATAAGGTAAAGTCAACTGAAGTAGTATTGATCCAAGCTACTAGCCCCCTAATACAGGCAAAAGATTTGGATGCAGCTTTTAGGAAATTTTACTCAAACAATTATGATAGTTTACTGTCACTTGTTAGACAAAAAAGATTTATATGGACAGAAAATGATAATGAAACAGTGCAGCCGGTCAACTATAATGTAGCATTTAGGTCAAGAAGACAGGATTTTGAAGGTTTTTTGGTGGAAAATGGTGCCTTTTATATTTCGAAATATGATGCTGTTATAAAATCTGAATTAAGAATATCAGGAAAAATTGGCCATTATGAAATGCAGGAAGAATCGTATATAGAAATCGATGAACCAGGGGATTGGATAATTGTGGAAGAAATTCTCAAGAAAAGAGAGAGGGAGAAGCAAGCTTCAAAAAAATCAATGATTACGCCGGAAAAAGTAAAATTATTTGCAACTGATTGTGATGGTGTTTTAACAGATGCAGGAATGTACTACTCCGAAAACGGTGACATGTTAAAGAAATTCAATACGAAAGATGGAATGGGTCTTTCGATGTTGAAAGAAAATAATATTATTTTGGCAATACTTACTGGAGAAAATTCAGCAATAGTTAAAAAGAGAGCAGAGAAGTTAGGAATTGAAGAAGTTATCTTAGGTTGTAAAGATAAAGTTGCTGCAATGGACAAGTTGATAAGCAAGTACAATATCAATTATGAAAATGTTGCCTTTATTGGAGATGATGTCAATGACTTAGAACTATTAAAGAAAGTGGGATATTCATTTTCTGTTGCTGATGCTATACAAATCGTAAAGGATAGTGTCGATTATGTAACTTTTCGAAAGGGAGGAGAAGGGGCAGTCAGAGAAGTTGCCGATCTAATATTATCAAAAATTGGACGTGAATATAATGAATCTAACTAAATATACTCTATTTGAAAATGCGACCATACTGGAAGCATTGCAACAAATTGAACTGAACAAAAAAGGATTTGTCATCGTTGTAGATTCTGATTTTATTGTAAAAGGAACAATGACAGATGGGGATATTAGAAGATCTTTATTAAAGGGAGAAAACTTGACCTCTATTACAACCGATATCTTATCCGGTGAATTTTCTTTTATTAATGTAGATGATTCTTTTGATAAAGTAATAAGCTTTTTCAAAGAATCAAAAATCGAATTTTTGCCTATTGTTAATAATGAAGGGATGCTAGTTAATGTGTTGACTAAGGTCCAGTTACATACGGCTTTACTTGAAGGTATAGAGTGGGATTTAAGAAATGATTTTTCATTATTAGATGGACATACGATTGATCACGAAATTTACAATCGACCATGGGGATATTATAAAACCGTCTTCCTAAGCGATTATTCGAGAGCAAAAATTATCCATGTAAATCCAGGTGAGGAATTGAGTCTCCAAAAACATAAAAAGCGAGAAGAACACTGGGTGATAGTAAAAGGCGAAGGTGAATTGACAATTGGAGAAAGTATTCGGTACGTTAGTGAGGGATCTTATATTTATATACCTAAAGGTTGTAAACATAGAATTTCGAATAAATCCCAATCTATCCCCTTAATGATTTCAGAGGTACAGTTAGGGAGTTATTTTGGCGAGGATGATATTATTCGTTATGAAGATAAATATGGAAGGTTAGATTTGTAAATGGATACTCAAATAAAGTGCTATCTTTGTGGGTCAATTAATTATAGTGTAAGACATGATAAAGTGAGGGATTCAAATCAAATAAGGGTTTTAGAATGTAATAGGTGCCAATTGGTTTATCTATCATCAATCGATCACATTACAGATAAATTCTATGAAGAATCAGGAATGCTGTCCGGTAGATTTAACATTAAAGAATATCGAGCAAACTCGCTACGGGATGATAAGAGGAGGGCAAGATATATTGATGATAATATCATAAATAAAGCAATGTTAGATTTTGGATGCGGCGGCGGTGGTTTACTTCATCTATTAAAAGAGAGAACAAGTCGAATAGCTGGCCTTGAACTTGATAAAACGTTACATAAAATGATTAATGATGAAGGGATTACGTGTTATCAAGAGTTGGGTGATATTAAAGAGAAATTTGATTATATTACAATGTTCCACGTAATAGAACATCTGCCAAATCCTATTCAAGTATTGGTTGAACTAAGAAAGTATTTAGTGCCGAATGGAAAAATAATAATAGAAGTACCAAATTCTGAAGATGCATTATTAACACTCTATAAAAATGAGGCATTTGCAAACTTTACATATTGGAGTTGTCATTTGTTTTTATTCAATGCTTCTACTCTACAGGAGTTATTTAAACAAGCAGGATATAGGGTCAATTACATAAAACAAGTGCAGAGGTACCCATTAAGTAATCATTTGTATTGGCAATCCAATCAATTGCCTGGCGGACATAAAGAATGGAATTTTTTAAATAACTCAGTACTTGATAAGGAATATGAAAGTCAATTAGCAGCTATAGGTAAATGTGATACTTTACTTGCTGAAATATCATTATAATTGGAATCTTATTCAAAGAGAGTAGCCTTAACAATGAATATTATATGTGTAATTGAAAATCAGCATTATCAGAAATCCAGTAATGATTGAATATCGAAGTTAATTAATTGCATAATATGTTTAAATAAAATGTTCGAAGAGGTAGCCGGGAACATTGTTGAGTAGGAGTTTTTAAGGGGAGACTGTGGAAGAAGTGTTCTTGGAGTATCAGGTTCTCATTAGCGGTAACTCCCTATACTGGGAATGTGAGTTGAAATCGATTACGATTCGAAGACGAAAAATTTTTATTTTAGTCACTCCCTATATAGGGAGTGTGAATTGAAATTGCCATAGGGGAACTGGAAACGGTAAACGTGAGGGGCCACCCCCTGTATCAGCATGACTAGAATAAAAATTCATTAGTAGCTACAAATCAAAGAAGATTGCCCATTATTAATAGCTCCCGGGCAATCTTTTCCAATTATATGCTTAATAGATGAGTTGCCTTTCCTTCATCGCCACAACCTCATGCAAGGTAACCCCTTCCATTTCCGCTTCCTCGATATACAGTTTATAGTCTGTTACAGCACGTGCGGTTTCCACTTCATCTTTTTTATTGATCTGAATTTTGTCAAACAGCATATGGGACGGCGCGTTTCCAAATTTACTCTCATGTTTAAAAACATACAATCCACGGGTTGCCATAATTCCTCTAGCAGCGGAGTGGTCAAGATCCCACATATTGACGAGTGATTCCCAGAATACTTCAAGGTCCTCTTTTTGGACACCAGTTTGTGCAGCTAATGCAGGTGTATAATAGCCATAGGCGACGTAGAGTCCATATGGTACGTAAGCTTTCCGTCCCATCTGGCCGTGGCGGGCTTCTGCTTCATCATCACTTGCATCCTTTTGGGCATCGTTGGCATTTGTCAGAGCTACCCTTGTGATTGTCATGTCAAAAGGGGTAATGGGGTCGATGGACCTGGCGAAAGTTAATTGCAGGGGACCGCGGACTTGTCCGGCATTATATTGTTTTCCAGACATTACTGCTCCAAACATACGTACATCATAGTAATTTGAGCACATCCAGTTCCGTGCATCTTTCACGGTATTGGCAGAAGGTTTTTCTTCATTTTCATATCCTAATGCCTCGTATGATTTCTGCTGTTCACGTGAAAGGATTCCTCGATGTTTCACATAGATATCAAAACCTTTCTGATCGCCGCGCGTTATTTGTACGTAATTGCGGATTTTCCTTTTTAGTGCGACGTCCGTGACAAGTCCTTGCATCGTTTCGACATCGACACGCGGAAGATTGCCGGCATCTGGATCTCCGTTCGGATTGCCGTCCCGCACGTCAAAAACCAACATGAAATCATACCGTTTTTCTGGATCATTTAATTGGCTGTACATTCGATGTCCTCCCTTTTTGTCCATAAATCTTCTTTTTCGTGATAGTATCCGAGTGCGAACTCTGCCTGCTCCGTTAACTTCATAGTTGCAGGCAATTTGTCAATTGTAATTAACAGTTTGCTTAGCCTTTTGTCTAAGTTGATTGCACGTCCTTTATTTTTGCCGCTGATTTTCACTAAATGGTATTGTGCGTTTTTAATCAGCATGCCTGTAATTGCTCTTGGGGCAGTTGAAGCCGAGCCGAAATACCGGCTGCTTAGCGTATCTTTTGATCCTGTTGCTTCTCCGTGTATTTTCTCCATTACTGCAAAGACCCTTCCTAACATGTAGGCAGGTGCGGTATTCGTTACGTCCGTTTTCACGGTCCACTCTCTCCCCTCATTTTGACTGATTAACCAACTTTTTAAGACAGCAGCATGTGTAGGAAACATCGCACCCTCTGCTTGGATTCGCTTCAGCAGGGCAATTAGGATGCGGCCAGGTAAAGGAGTACTTCGGAATGTCCAGTTGAACCATTCCTGCACATCTACCCGTTTTAGCTGGGTGCTCGGTTTTTGATAGATGGTTCCAGCTAACGTATATATGCTATACAGTCGGCCACGACCGATTTCCTGAGCTTCCAAAAACCGAATGATTCGTTCTTGGATGACTCCCATCGACTCTTCCAAGTAGCCCCTTACGACAAGACGTCCTTTATTTGCGGATAAGATCAGAAGACAGAAATCGTTGAAATTTGCTTTTTCCTGACGTCCTTTGAATACCTGTTGATACTGATCTTTCATTTCGTTTAGATTAGCTTCATGCAAGAAAGGCATCGCGGTAACAACATTGGCATTGGTTGATTTGCCTCGCAACCAATAGACATACGTAACATCACCTACTGAAAACATATGTTCACCGTGATTTACATTCGGATCTCGTTGTAAGAGATACTCCAATGCCTGTCCGTATTTTAGCTCGCATTCGTAGCAGGTGGGAGAAATTAAAGAGTTCTTTAAGTTATGAGATTCATAGGCATTTTTATTGGCAGAAATCATTTTAGTTCGTTCTCTGTTTACGACAAAATTGATTGAATGACGCTCCATTGCAGGAGCCTCTTCTCCACAAAAGTAACATTGTGTTACAAAAGAATTGCTATCTGGCTTCGGTTGGACGCGTCTTGACCAAAATTTCTGTACTGTTTTTGATTCATGCAAGTATCGTTCATCTTCAATACGAAATACGAGAAAATCGCCAATTTTCATCTTATCTGGTACGAGGATGGGTTGATTAAGCGCTTTAAGCAAGGCTTTCGCATCTCTGTCGTTTGTTTCAGCAACATATTCTTCTAACATTTGCATGTAAGCTTTATGGCGCACTGCACTTCTGTCCTTGTCTTGTCCTCCAGCAGACCATCCAAATGTATAGTCAGGTTTATCAACGAGTAGGATAGGAGTTGCCCCGCTGCCTGAACGAGCTATCGATGGGACGGTCATCTCTATCCGTTCCGCTTCGTTGAATGTAAGCCGGTCACCGTCAATATCTACAATCCAATCGATTCTTTTCTTTTGAAATCCAATGGGTGGAAATAGATCTGGATGCTCTTCAGCGAACTCAATCAGGCGCTTAACGAACAAAGCTTTTCACCTCCTCGAATAGATGCTCGGGAATATGCATAACACCATCTTGGACAGAAGCATTGAAAAAGAATGGAATTACTGTTGTCCCGTTTTGCGGATACCGATAATCGAAAAACATCGGCCCGATTTCCTCTGTCCACTTAATCGGCGTATCTGTTGCAGACACAGGACCGAAATTAGCTGAAAACTCTCGGGTGCCAAGATACGGTCTTGAAAAACATTGTCCTTTTTGAATTCGCCGGGTAAACATAGCCTCATATTTTTCAATCGGCTGCTGTGTGTCAGGTTGTAGAACGATTTCCGCGCGGATGATATATGCTGCATCCTTGAGATACAGGCTGTGCCGTAGTTGCCGCATATCATCTGCGTACCTATCTTCCGGTTGCTCGATAAATTTCTTGGTGATCGTAGCCTTATTTTCCACTTCATTTCTAACTATGGAGTGAAAGATGGGAGGCTTTAAGACAGAAATAGAACAGATACGATACCGAAACTCTGGTTTCCAAAGGATTGCTTCCAAAATACCCCGAGCAGCCGAGGCGGTCATGAGTGGATAAGATACCCGTTCCACTTTTCCTTCCGGACGTGTGAATAGTGCACCATCTCCCCAAACTTTCACCTGTACTTTTGTAGTTTTTCTCAACCGATTCCCCCCTTAAATTAGTAAAATACCAAGCTCATCGTCGTAAGGACCTGTCCAGACAGGAATTCCTTTAATATATTCAATATGGTGGTGCATAGAAAAAGGAGCTTGGGCAGTATATGGCTGTACCTTTCTCCACCAAAGTCGTGTTTTATTTTCATCAAGCCATCCTTGCTGAAATCCACTTGACTGCGGGCAAAGAACAGTGATACCATGCGAGTCAATCATTTTAAACTTTTCCGCCATTGTTTCAAACTGAAGAGTATCCTTCTCGGTAATAGGCGATTTTTTAAAATCCAAGTCAAGGACTCTTCTATAATAAGAAGCCATCGTAGAAGAAGAATAAAATACTGATGTCCCATTCTCTTTTAAAAGCCGTTCTAATTGCCGAACTCCTGACTCATAAGAAGGGGACGGATAATTCGGTTTAGGCCAAGTAAATAAATATACTTGTCCAAGTACTTGCTCACTATAACGATTGCATCGGCCGGCAGCTTGTATAATAGCAGGCAAAGGAGCCATTTCACGGAATAAACACTGAAAGGATAAGTCTATCCCCGATTCCAATAACGATGTTGAGATGACGAGTGGACGATTTTTTATCTTCCCTCTGATTTTCTTAACCTTTTCTTCCCGTGCGTTTGCGGTGAGGGATGTGGATAAATGGTATACTGGCCGATCAGGAAATTGTTTGACCGCAAGTTTATAAAGCTGCTGTGCGCGTTTGCGCGTATTAACGATAATAAGAGTGGAATCGTTAGTTACCTTTTCTAACAGGCTTTGTTCAGTCAATTGACCCAATAAGGAATAGTTAACCCTTCGAGGTGTTTCGACAGGAGGAGCGATAACTTTGGGTAGATGATGCAACTTCAGTTCTTGTATTGCTTTACTAGTGGTGAGGGGCAGGGGTGTTGCGCTAACAAGCAAGACGGTCATGTCAAAATGCTCTTGTAATACATCTAACATCTTTAATATTGATGGAAGTAGCTGTGAAGGAAGTAAGTGAAATTCATCTAAAATCAAAACGCTTCCAACCAGACGATGCACTTTGCGCAGCTTCCAAGGCTTGTTGGAAAATATACTGTCGAACAGTTGGACAGTCGTCGTTACAATGAAATTTCGATCCCAATTTTCTATCGCCAGGCGTGCACCGCTCGTTGTCTCTTCTTCGTTTGAAATAGTTTTCGGGTGAAAGGCGCTATGATCTTCAATTACATGCTCTTTGCCGAACAAATCCCTGTAAAGGGCACTAATTTCCGAAGTTAGTGTAATGAGCGGGAGTGCCGTGATAATACGAGACTTGTTGAATCTCTTGGCATGCTCCAAGGCGAATGCTAAGCTGGCAAGGGTTTTTCCGTAGCCTGTGGGTAATGTAAGTTCGAAATATGAACCAACTTCAGTGCCTTTTAGCTCCGCTGCTTCTCTAAATGCAGTTAGTTTGTTTTCAGGAAACTTCCTGACGAATGCATGAAATTTTCCTTGGAATGTATGAAAGGGAAAAGCATCATAAACTCTTTTAGATGAACGTTCTTTGTTGAAATAAGCTTCCGTATCCAACCAATCCGCATCTATAACTGCACTAAATACAAATCTTGTTAAAGCTGCACAATAGATCGGGTCATGCCATTGTGGCAGGGCAGGAAGATTACGGAATACTTCTGCTTGTTCTAAAACGAATTGCTTTACTTCTGCCGAAAAACCTTCATCTGAAAACTCATCATATAGTTTTAAGAATGAATGATTCATGTCATATAATCCGCGATGGTGACCGGCAATCATGTTTTCTATTAAATAGGAAATCGTCAGGTGTGAGTGTGTGAGGGAAGACCTATGTAAAGAAAATAAATAGGCGCCTGGTAACGCATGTTTGACGGAACCCCTGTGTGCAATTTGTGTTTTAACATAGGATTGGAAATCAGGATGAGCTTTACCGATATCATGACATAGCGCAACGATCGATGAGAGTCTGCCTTTATCAAAAGGATTGGTAAATTCTGCGGCACGCCGTCCGACCGCATGTAAGTGGTCAGATAACTGATGAGGATCATTAGGAGAAGATGGGTTGAAATGCGCTATTAAAGCGTTTGATAGTCTAAGAGTCATGTCACTTTTCACACATCCTTCTTAAAAAGAAATTAGGATAGAGAAATTTGGCGGAAAAAAGATAATCTTTAATTGACGGAACTCTTAGATGAATTAGATTAACGATAACATATAACAAGATTGAATTAATGTCAATGGAAATGAAAATAACCCTCCAACAAGTTAGGAGGGCGGCTAAACATCAAAACAAGATTGTTTCAATCCACTGTCCGCGAATCAAATGGAACTTATCTATTCGATGACAGGCAAATGCAGCTTATTTTTTATGCAAGTTTAACAGCAATTTAGTTTATTAGCTAATATAAAATTTATTTAGCCACTCAAAAAGTCTGAGTTTTAATTTACCAAGCAATAAAGGATTTCCTACATAAATTCGATTTTTCAAGTCAAAATGAAAAATGCGAACCCTAAGTGAACATGAAAAACTTGGGAGGTTCGCGCATGAAAGAAGCAAGGATATCTCATATACAGGTGATTTGTAATGATGAAATTGTATATAGGGAACAGGCAGACACAATATATTGAAGATGGTATAATGCAGATACAATATTTTGCAGTCACTCCCTGTATAGGGAGTGTGGATTGAAATCATTTTTTTGAGTTCCAACATTAGGTGTTTCAAATGTCACTCCCTGTATAGGGAGTGTGGATTGAAATAATAGAGGAAAGCATACTGACAAGCGAAGATTTTAGTCACTCCCTGTATAGGGAGTGTGGATTGAAATACCCTCTTCATCTGCACCACCCTCCCTTTCTTCGTCACTCCCTGTATAGGGAGTGTGGATTGAAATAGAACACCGGCAGCAGCGAAAACTACGAACATACGGTCACTCCCTGTATAGGGAGTGTGGATTGAAATTTTCATTATCTGAAACTATGCTGACTGAAGAAGGTCACTCCCTGTATAGGGAGTGTGGATTGAAATGAACAATATCAACCATCTTGGAGCAAAGGGTTGCAGTCACTCCCTGTATAGGGAGTGTGGATTGAAATGGCTCCCCCATTTTTCCCTTGCAATGTGGGCAAATCGTCACTCCCTGTATAGGGAGTGTGGATTGAAATATTCCATAGGCCTGTTGAAATGAACTGAATATGTACGTCACTCCCGGTATAGGGAGTGTGGATTGAAATGACAAAGCTGTTATATCAATGCCAAACCGGCTAAGTCACTCCCTGTATAGGGAGTGTGGATTGAAATACAGAAAATGTTGACCAACATCTATATATAGGTAGTCACTCCTTGTATAGGTAGTGTGGATTGAAATAAGACTGCATGAAAGCTTGTCCACTTCTCCTTAAGTCACTCCTTGTATAGGGAGTGTGGATTGAAATCAATAACTCCGCAACAACAACCGCACTTACAAAGTCACTCCTTGTAAAGGGAGTGTGGATTGAAATATCCCCAAAAGAAATTGACAGTTGAGGAAATTGGTCACTCCTTGTATAGGGAGTGTGGATTGAAATCGAAAAATTTCGGATACCAGGTTCTCATTGAATTCAGAATTGTTCCAGAACCTGGTACCGAACATTATTTAATATTTAGTGTCCGGAGGTCAGAGAATTCTTTTCTAGACAAGGTATACTATAATGCTTTTAATATTGAAATATAGAAGATAGAGCAAGGTGATGCTATGGCGGGATTCTTCAGGCCTGTGCCACTAATTATTAATACTCCGGAGTATATTGAAAAAGTTGCCGGTCGTATCTTCAATGAAGAGTATATTGGGCATAATATTAGCATATCAACCATAAAGGAAGACAATGCTCCCTTTATAATTGTTGGTGGAAAGGAGCCTAATATATTAATAGACGATATCGTTTTGTTTCAAGCATATGGTCTTTTCGCTAACCATCAATATAATGAGGAATATGGCATAAAATATTTACAAAGCATGCCTGTACAAACTATCACGTTAAATAGAAAAGATCTTCGCGAATATTACATATTTCTGATACCAGGTTCTCATTGAATTCGGAATTGTTGAAAAACCTGCTACCGAAAACTGATTAAACATTATTGTAAAACTGGAATAATGCCTATACTAACCGATATAAACAACGGCACAGCAAATTTGAATTACTTGGAGGCAGCAATTTTGAAATTAATTATCGGTGAACAACATATTGAGTATAAAGAGATACCATCAGCGGATGAAGTGATTGAGCTGATTAACGAAAGCGTGACGCAAGGCCATTATTTCAGCCATTTCATTGCCGACGGCGAAGAAGTTTACGACGAGCATGAGGAGTATTTGGAAAGCAATTTAGACGAAATCAAGGATCTAAAGGTTGTCATTAAAACAGAAAAGGAATTTGTGAATGATGTCCTTCTATCGGCTGAGGAATATTTGCAGCGTGCAATTCCTGATATGAGCTTACTTGTCGAGGGCTTTAATCGTGTTCCGACAAGTGATATTTGGGACAGGTTTGAATTGCTATTGGGCGGGATGGAGTGGCTAAATGATATGCTTAAAGTAGTGACAAATAGTAAAGAACGTCCTACAAATTGGGAACTATTCCAACAGTTGAAGTCCAACATGCAAGCGGAGTTGTTAAAGATTCGAAAAGCGATGGAAAAGAAAAACACCAATCAAATTTCAACAATTATCAAGAATGGTCTCTTGCCGTTTTTTGTTCAACTTGAAGAGGAATTTGGGAAGACGATCGATTCGGAGTTTGTTCGGAAGGATCTGAATTAATGATGAAACAAGATGCAATGTATTACATTTCGAAACTTGGATTAGAACCGCATCCGGAAGGCGGGTATTATAAGCAGACGTTTGTTTCGAATGAACAGGTAACCGATAAGGAATTATCCGTCACGTATGATGGGAAGAGAAAGCTTTATACGAGCATTTATTTTCTTTTAACGTCCACTGATGTGTCACATTTTCATCGGTTGAAGTCGGATGAGTTGTGGTATTACCACGCGGGTAGCTCATTAACCGTACATATACTCCATGAAAATGGGACGTATGAAGAGATTAAGCTTGGGCTGAACCTTGAGCAAGGGGAAGTCCCGCAAGCACTCGTTCCTAAGAACTCTATCTTCGGATCATCTGTTATGGAAGAGGATGCTTTTTCCTTAGTCGGGTGCATGGTGTCTCCCGGCTTTGAATTCGAGGATTTTGAGATGTTTACACAGGAAGAGCTGCTGTCAAAGTATCCTGAGCAAGAGGAAATCATTATGAAATTAGCTTATGAAGTGCTTCCGGAATAAAGGGGGTACTTTGAGATATGCCTACCTGTTTTCGAACAAATGGAGAAGGAATTTGGAGAGACGATTGATTCGGAATTTATTCGTAGGGATTTGAATTAATTATAGTTCTTAATTTAAACACCTACCTGTTAGTAGCCAACACACCTAACAGGTAGGCATTTTTATTTTATCTATTTATGTCGTTTAATTCAGAACTTTCCTATGTTAAACTAACTATTTAGAGACAAAAAATAGTTAACTGGGGGATTATTTAAAATGACCGAAATGCATAAAAAACCAACTATACTAATCTTAGGTACGTTCCATATGGGCGAGACTGCGGACGCCTATGTTACAGAGACGGATGACTTATTTTCAGAGACGAGACAAAAGGAAATCAAGGAGGTAGTGGAACGGTTATCTGCATTCAAACCGACAAAGGTGGCTGTCGAGGTGGAGAAGAAGTGGGATGCAGCTCTAAATGAAAAGTATGATGCGTACATAAATGGCGACTATGATTTAGAGATGAATGAAGTGTTTCAGCTTGGATTTAGGATTGCAAAAAAAGCAGGTCTTCCGAAAGTGGATGCGATTGACTGGATGGAAAAAGGCTCTAGGCGAAAGACTTCCGGAGAGGTCTACCAATGGGCGAAGGAGAATCAGCCGGAGTTATTCCAGGAAATTTTCGGTTGGTTGGAAGACGGGCATGATTTACTTGCAATCGGAAATCGAACAGTAAAAGAGTGGTTTTCCTATGCGAACCAACCGGAAGTGATTAAGCAACATCATCGTATGAACCTGAACATCGCCCGATTAAAAGAAGCGGAAGCATATGTCGGCATCGACTGGTTGGTCTGGTGGTATGAGCGTAATTTAATCATGTTCTCTAATTTAATGGACTTAGCGACTTCAGGTGATGAGCGGATTTTGTTCATTGTCGGATCGGGCCATGTTGAGATTGTTGGGAATTTCCTACGTGAAAGCGGAGCGGTCGTGATTGAGCCAGTGCTGCCGTATTTAACTTGATGGGTACTGTAATGGTATAGGATAATTTTAATTCATAAGATGCCTTTCTACCTCTGCAATTTTAGGTAATGAAGGTGTCTTTTTGATTTGTAGCTTGAGCATTTTTGCTTTGTTTCTTCGATTGCGTATGAACCTTGCTGTTTAAGGGTAAAGAAGAGGTAAACAGCGAAAAGAGTGGTGCGGTTATGTTTGGGATTGAAGACGATTACATAGCGCCGGATAAAGCGGTAGATGCGATTGAAGAATTTGCGGGTAGGTATCCAGGTTATCGGCGGGCGCATCCGAAAGGAATTGCTTTTGACGCAAAATTTGAGCCGAACGGGAATGTGGCATCCTTGACTAAAGCGCAACATTTGCAAGATGGAAAAGTTCAAGCTGTTGTCCGGTTTTCCCATAGCACCGTGACGCCTGATCCGCCTGAATGGCTTGTGCCGATCAAGGGGATGGCGGTCCAGTTTTCATTGCCGGATGGCGGAGTTACGAACTTGACGATGGCGAATGTACCAGTGTTCGTAACAAAAACGCCTGAAGCGTTTGTCAGGTTGCTAAAGATGATGACGAATGGTGAGCTGTCATGGCGTGAAAAGTGGCGTGTCCTCCGGAAAGATCCTGAATATCGGACGGTGTTAGTCCTCTTGAAGCAATTGAAACCGACTACAAGCTTTGCGGAGGAGACGTACCATGCACTCCATTCGTATTACTTGGTGAACGAGCAAGACAAGCGGCAGGCTGTACGGTTCAGGTGGGTGCCTGTCCTTGAAGAGAATAAGGGTCTGTTAACCGGGCATATGGATGATTTGGAGACTGAGCTGATAGAGCGTATGAAAAGCGAAGATGTGCAATTTCGCCTAATGGTCCTGATAGCAGGAGAGGGTGACCTCGTGGATGATCCAAGTGTCAGGTGGCCGGAGGAACGGCCGATGATTGAAGCAGGAATTCTGACACTGAAATCAGTGAGGGAAGACGCAGCAGAGTCCCTCGTTTTTGATCCGACAATGGAAGTGGAAGGGCTTGAATGCTCGGATGATCCGATTCTCCGATATCGGTCTCCAGTTTATGCGGAATCGTCGGGAAGGCGATTACGGGAGGAACGGTTGCCTAAATAATAGTGATTTAGTAAGACAGCCTAAAAAATCTGCATTTTGCGGATTTATTAGGCTGTTGGTGTTTTTTTATTACCTTCCAAACATGTCATTCAATTCAGAACCTTCCTGTGATAAACTTACTATAAAGAGATATTAATAGGGTAGGTGAGAATCGATGCAGACAAAACCGGTATTACTTTCGAAGCTGATGCCGCCGATGCCGTCCGTTACATATATGCGAAGGGCGACATTCATTAAAAAGATGAAAATGGCGAAGCGGGTGAAGCTTACGCTGTTGCATAGTGGTGCGGGTTACGGGAAGAGTTCCGGACTGGCAGCTTATTTTCATGACACGCGAGCGTTATATAGCTGGTATTCCGTCACGCAGGAAGATGATGATATCCTTCCGTTCATCACGTATTTGACCGAAAGTATCCGACGGGTTTGTCCGCATTTTGGAGACTCGCTATCCGAGTGGGATACGCCCGAGATGTTTCCGAGGGAAATGGATCTTGAGCGTTGGCTTGCTTTGTTTATGAATGAGCTTGTTGAAATAGAGCGACCATTTTTCATCGTTATTGATGATTTCCATTACGTTGACCACGTTTTTCAAATCACTTATTTAATCGAAAAGATGATTGGGTTGTTGCCACCACAAGTTCATCTCGTCGTTGCTACGCGGAATCGTCCGCGTTGGTCGGGTTTGGTTAAGTTGAAATTGACGGGACAATTGAACGAATTGGTAGAAGAGGATCTTTTATTCTTAGAGGATGAAGTCTCGGTTTTCTTTGAGGATTATTTTGACCAGATCTTGACTTCTGATGAGGCGGCTTCGATTATCAGGTTGACTGAAGGATGGGCAATTGCTGTGAATCTGTTGGCTATTCATCTTGCAGGAGCAGAAGGTGATTTGGCGGTTGAAATGAAACCCGCGTTGCATGATTTATTTGCCTATCTTTCAGAAGAAGTTTTCAATCGGATGACTGGGGAGGAACAGGAGTGGGCACTATCTTTTTCCATTTTTCCTATGTTTTCCGAGGAACTTATTGAATCTTTTTACGGAGATAAAGCTGTTTCAATTCTTCAAGAGCTTGCGGGCCGACATGTGTTCATTCAGGCAATCGGTGAAGGGTCCTACCGCTATCATGCCCTTTTCCAACAATTTTTGGAGAGGAAGTGGCAGACGGTCAACATGCAGCAATATGAGGAAATTCAAAAGAAAGCGGCTGAATTTTATCTCCATCGGAAGGAGCCGATTCAAGCCATTTCTCACTCAATCAAGTGCGGGGATGGACAGTTCATAGGAAAAATAATAACAGAAAATGGGTCTTCATTAATAAAATCAGGACAGTTCGAATGGCTACTTGAAATACTAAAGGGACTTAGTTTTGAAATGCGGGAGACTTATTATCCCCTTTATTACTATGAAGGGGAGGCCCATCGGTATCGCGCATTTTACGAGAAAGCAAGGGAAGCTTATTCAAAATGCATTCAGATTGCCGAAAAGGTAGGCGATGATTATTATGCGGGCAGAGCAAATGCAGGGATCGCTCATATTTACTTGGATACAATCCAACCCGGATTGGCGGATTCTTATTTAATGAACGCGATTCTATTAGCTGAAAAAAGTGAGAATACCACACCTCTTGAAATGGAGTTATTAAAACGGCAATTTGCGGAGAATCTTGTCAATTTGGGAAGAGCGTCAGCAGCGGCAGAATGGGTGGAACGGGAAATTCACGATAAAAGCATTTTGCGAGAAGGAAACTTGGATGCACGGATTGCGTTGAGAAGGGGCAATTTAATTGAAACTCAAGCTATTTTGTCTTCAAGAGTAGACGATTCCACACTGCCCGATGCCCATCGCGAAACAGACGTCTTGCTTTCTTTGGTTTATGCGATGACAGGCCAAACCGAGCAGGCAATGGAAAGTGCAGCAAAGGGAATCAAGTTAGGCGTCGCCGAAAAATCAGGTTTCATCGAAGCAGTTGGCCGCATTCGAATGGGACATTCGCAAATACTTGCCGACCCTACCGATTTAATTACACCTAAGGAATTTTACATACAGGCGATTCAACGAATGGACGAGTTGAATGTTTCACGCGGCAACGCGGAGGCCTACATGGGGTTATCCATATTGGCTACAAAGGAAGGGAATTATTCCGAAGCAATCCAATACGGAAAAGCGGGTTTGCATGAAACGGAACGTGTGAATGATGGTTGGTTGTCGGGATTAATACATGTCGGCTTGTCGATTGTCTACTTTTACGCGCGCAATGAAAAGGAAAGTGAAAGGCATCTCCAAGAAGCGGAGCGGATATTTAAGGAATGCGGAGATCATTATGGAGAGATGGTCACTGCATTTTGGCTCATGGCAATCTATGACCGAATGGCTGATGATGATTTATTCCGGACTTATTCAAAACAATGCTTCTCCCTTATGATGACGCATCATTACTCATTCTTTTTATCATCCGATACTCTATTCGGCCCGTTCGACCGCCAATCCATCCATCCGTTAGTGCTGAAGGCGGCGCGCTTGCTTCCTTGCGATGAAGGCATCCAACAAGCGGTCCACTTCCTTCAACTTGATGATGCTGTATCCCATCCCGGTTACAAATTGGACGTTCGCGTCTTAGGACCATTCACAATGTATCTTGGATTCGACGAGGTCGATGAGCGGAAATGGCAGCGGGATAAAGCGAAAGAACTTTTCCTTTATTTACTACTGAATAAAAATCGATACGTTCCGAAAGAAGAAATCATGCAGGCATTATGGATGGATGCCGATGAGAAAAGCGCTGACCGGGATTTCAAGGTAGCACTGAATGCTTTATTAAAAGTAATTGAACCAAAACGTAGCGCAAGGGAACCATCCTTTTTCATCCTTCGCAAACAAACGATGTACCGGCTGAATCCAAAAGCCGAAATTCGAAGCGACTTGGATCAATTCAATCAACATATGGAAAAAGGACTTTCGGAAAAAGACGCAAAACAAACCGTCGAATCCTTACTGAAAGCAGCTTCACTATACAAAGGAAAACTATTCGAGGAAAAATTATCGGTTGAGTGGATAGCCCATCAACGCGACCAAACCGAACAGCATTTCATCCAAGTAATCGAAAGGCTCGCCCAATCCTTCACCCGACTGCGTGATTACGGCAAAACAATCGAATGGGCAGAACGGCTATTGCATATTGAACCGACATGGGAAGAAGCCTACCGCCTACTCATGTACGCACACTACCAACTCCAAAACCGCCCGCAATCAATCAAGTGGTACATGAAATGCAAAGCAGTTCTACAAGAAGAATACTCAATCGAACCAATGGAAACAACAGAGCAGATGTATAGAATGATCATGAACGAATTGTAAGGAAGCAGAGTGGGGGCTTCCTTTTTTTGTTAGATTCTATTAATGGGAGAGTCGATGGAGTATTTTGTTGTTCAATGGGAAGTCAGTGGCAGTCTACGGAAAGTTCCTGGCGTTAAATGGGAAGTCAAAGGGGATCTATGGGAAGTCTCCGACGTTCTACGGGAAGTCGACAGGATTCTATGGGAAGTCACCGCCATTCTACGGGAAGTCCCAAGCAATTTCATTCCCGCAGGAGTCTATATGCACTTAGAACCCCCTGATGAGCCAAATGCACTTAACCAACAATGCCCTTTTAAAAAGAAATTACTAATTGATTTGCAGTAGTTGATTGTAGTGGAGGGCGGCGACTCCTTGGGGATTAGCGGGACAGGTGAGACCCTGGACGGAGCGCAGCGAAGGAAGCGGCTCACCGCCCGCCCCCAGGAAAGCGTCCGCCAGGAACGGAAAGCAACGGCCATCTTTAGTCCATGTAACTGAAATGCAACTCCCATCCCATAGAGTAATAGACAGAAAGAAAGCGGTTACAAAAAACAGTAGGAGAGAGGAGTTGCAGTATGAAGAATAAATCGTGGTTGTTTTTATTACTTGCATTGATGCTTGTCATCAGTGCCGCTTGTAGCAAATCAGACGGTGGCAAAGCGTCCACAAAAACGGACGATGACGAAAAAGCAACAACACAGTCAAATGAGAATGAACAAGAAGAGGAAGTATTAGGCACAATTAAAATCGGTGTCCTTGCCTCCCTGACCGGCGCCCTTGAATCATACGGAAAGCAAACTAAGCAAGGCTTCGAACTTGGTCTTGAGTATGCAACAGGCGGAACAATGGTCGTCGCAGGAAAGAAAATTGAAGTCGTCTATGAAGATACAGAAACAAAGCCAGAAGTCGCCGTAAAGAAGGCAACAAAATTGCTTGAAGAGGATGAAGTCGACTTCCTTGTCGGATCATCAAGCTCCGGTGACACACTCGCTGTTCTTCCCCTTGCAGAGGAATACGAGAAGATCATGATTGTCGAGCCGGCAGTTGCGGACAGCATCACAGGCTCAGAGTTCAACCCGTTCATCTTCCGGACAGCGCGTAACTCTTCACAAGATGCTGTAGCGGGTGCGGCGGCGATTGCGGGACCTGGTGTGAAAATTGCAACATTCGCACCGGACTATTCATTCGGATGGGACGGCGTTGCGGCATTTAAAAAGGCGGCTGAAAAACTTGGGGCTGAAGTTATCCTTGAAGAATTCGCTGACCCAGCTGCAACTGACTTCACTTCCAATTTGCAGAAGATCATTGAAGCAAAACCGGATTATATGTTTGTCGTTTGGGCTGGCGCTAACTCGCCATGGAACCAAATTGCAGACTTGAAGATGCAGGAAAAAGGCATCAAGATTTCAACGGGTGCACCGGATATCCCTGCACTATCCATCATGGAGCCACTTGTAGGCATGGAAGGGTTCTCCGTTTACTACCACACGCTTCCTAACAACCCAATCAATGATTGGCTCGTCAAGGAACATAAAGCGAGATACAACGGCGATGTTCCGGATCTATTCACACCGGGAGGTATGTCGGCGGCAATCGCAATCATTGAAGCTTTGAAGAAAACAGACGGTGATGCTGACGGCAAGAAGTTGATCAAAGTAATGGAAGGCATGTCTTTCGAAACTCCGAAAGGGAAGATGACATTCCGGGCGGAAGACCACCAAGCGCTTCAGACGCTTTACTCCATAAAGCTTGAGAAGCAAGATGGCATTCCATATCCGGTGCCTGTACTTCTAAGGGAATTGTCGCCTGAAGAGACTGAGCCACCAATCCAGAATAAGTAAAAGAAAGAAGGACAGTTTGACAGTTTGTACTGTCCTTCTCAATTGGATGAAATCCCCCTGTTTCATCCAATCGAGAAGGGCTGAACAGGTGGAAGGAGGAAACAATGTGGAACCGATCATTAAAACAGAGAATTTGACGATCCGCTTCGGTGGACATACGGCAGTTTCCAAAGTGGATTTTGAAATGCCTGCAAAACAGTTGAAGTCGATCATCGGTCCGAACGGTGCGGGGAAAACGACGTTTTTTAATTTGCTGAGCGGTGAATTGAAAGCGACGGAAGGCGAGGTCTATTTCAAAGGAATCCCGATCACTTCGATGTCAGCGGTAGCACGGGCAAGAATGGGGCTTGGCCGTTCATTTCAAATTACGAACGTTTTTCCGAATTTGACGGTACTTGAAAATGTGCGTCTCGCGGTCCAGTCGAAAGAAAAAATCAGGTATAAGATGTACCGCCATTCCATGCATTATACAAAGCTTTTGGAGGAAGCGCACAGGCTAATTGAAGTCGTCTTGCTGCAAGGAAAGGAATACGCCATTGCGAGCCAACTTTCCCATGGCGAAAAGCGCAAGTTGGAGATTGCGATGCTATTGGCGCTTGATACGGAAGTGCTTTTATTGGATGAACCGACTGCGGGGATGTCGCTTGAGGAAGTGCCGGCAATCCTTGACGTCATCAGGGCGATCAAACAGACAGGAGAAAAGACGATTCTCCTGATTGAACACAAGATGGATATGATACTTGACCTATCGGATTCGATCATGGTGCTTTTCAACGGCAAACTCCTTGCAGACGGGAGTCCTGAGGAAATCATGAACAATGAGACCGTTCAAAAAGCGTACCTGGGAGGCTTATATGATGAAAACCTTGCTGAAAGTTGAGGAACTCCACACGCATATCGGACAATATCATATCCTTCAAGGCGTTTCATTCGAGGCACGCGAAGGGGAAGTGAGTGTGCTATTAGGGCGTAACGGGGCTGGAAAAACAACGACCTTGAAAACGATCATGGGGCTGACGCCGGCTTCGAAAGGGACAATTCTTTTTGAAGACGAGGACATCAAAAAACGCCCTACATATGTAATTGCCAATTCGGGAATCGGTTATGTCCCGGAAGACCAGGGAATATTCGCTGATCTCACTGTCGAGGAAAATATGAAAGTGGCAATGCGCAAAGAGGATGATGCGACGCTTGCTCGTCAGGAATATGTGTTGGATCTTTTTCCTGATTTGAAGACGTTTTGGAAAAAGGACGGCGGTCATCTGTCGGGTGGGCAAAAACAGATGTTGGCGATGGCAAGGGCATTCGTCCATGAAAGCAAGCTGTTGCTGATCGATGAACCATCGAAAGGGCTTGCTCCGATTGTCATTGAGAAAGTGATGGAAGCAATTACCGAAATGAAAAAAAGTACGACGATCGTACTTGTTGAACAGAATTTCTTCATGGCAAGCAGGATCGGGGACCGGTACACGCTCATCGATGACGGTGCGACGGTACATGCGGGCGCGATGAAAGATTTGATACAGAATGAAGAATTGAAACGAAAATACTTGGGGATCGGGTGAAGGGGGCTGCACGATGGAATTACTTATCAATTTGACGATCAACGGCTTAGCGACAGGCATGCTCATCTTTCTTCTTGCTTCCGGATTGACCCTTATTTTCGGTTTGATGAGCGTGTTGAACTTTGCGCATGGTGGTTTGTTCGCATGGGGTGCCTATTCCGGGGTGTGGTTTTATTCGCTCACGGGTAGTTTTTTCCTTGGTATTTTAGGTGCGATTCTGACGGGGGCTATCCTTGGATTCATTACAGAAAAGCTGATCATCACGCCGGTTTACGGGAATCACGTTCAGCAGATCCTCATTACACTTGGTTTCATGCTTGTGTTGACGGAAATGTTGAAAGTCGTCTGGGGACCAAATCAGATTGCGGCGAAAGTGCCGCCGTACTTGGCGGGTAGCTATGAGTTTGGGGATGTCCTTATCATTAAGTACCGATTATTCATCATTTTCGTCGGGTTTCTTATCTTTGGCATCTTCCAATATATGCTGCAGAAAACAAAAATCGGTCTTGTTGTCCGCGCTGGTGTTATGAATAAGGAAATGGTGCAGGCACTTGGCATTAATATTAAACGAGTCTTTCTATACGTTTTCATGACGGGTGCGGCGCTTGCAGCATTGGGTGGTGTGTTGTTTGCCCCGTATTCCGGTGTGATTTATGCGGAAATGGGATTCGAATTTGCGATTTTGGCGTTTATCGTTGTTGTCATTGGGGGAATGGGCAGTTTTTCTGGATCGTTATCAGCGGCTATTCTTGTAGGATTAGCGGGAAGTTATATGGCCTATTACGTTCCGGCACTTTCACTTGCGGTCAATATGATGCTTATGGCAATCGTATTAATCTTCCGTCCGCAAGGGCTTTTCACGGCAAAGGGGTGACGGCATGAAACGGAAATTTCAATTGAATCATTACTTACTCGTTGTGATCGTTCTTGCGCTTGTCATCTTCCCGTTCGTTTCGGATTCAAGGACATGGACCATTTTATTGACCCAAATATTCATCTTCTCAATCCTTGCGATGAGTTATGATATTTTGCTTGGCTATACGGGAATCGTTTCGTTCGGGCATGCGATGTTTTTCGGGATGGGGGCGTATACGACTGCTGTCATGTTGAAAAGGATCGAACCGACGATGGGCATGTTCATCCTTTCAATCGGAGTCGGGATGCTTCTTGCGGGACTGATCAGCTTCTTTATCGGCTTGCTTACGTTACGATTGAAAAGCCACTTCTTTGCGATGCTGACGCTTGCCGTATCCGGATTGTTTTTAGTACTTGCCGAGAAATGGCGGACATTGACCCAAGGGAATGACGGATTTACGTTCAAGGCGCCGGAATTTTTCAAGGATCGCGTCATGTTTTATCTCGTCGCTCTTGCATGTCTCGTTCTTGTGTATTTATTCCTGCGAAGATTTGTGAATTCACCTTTCGGGAGAGTGCTTGTTGCCGTCCGGGAGAATGAACAGCGGACACGATCCCTTGGCTTCAATCCATTGCATTATAAGGTAATCGCTTCGGTCGTTGCGGGAGTCATTGCGAGCCTCGCCGGTTCGTTGTATGCCGTATCGCTCCGGTTCGTCAATACGAGTGTGTTGACGATGGATATCACGTTGGATGCGTTGCTGATGACGATCATTGGTGGAGTGGGGACGTTGATCGGGCCGATCGTCGGTGCTGGGGTGATCGAATTGGCGCAGCATTATTTATCTGGCTTGGCAAAGGAGTATCCGATTTTTGAACGATGGATCATCTTCTTCGGCATCGTTTATATCCTTGCTGTCGTCTTCTTCCCAAGAGGTATAGTCGGGACAGTGCGGGAACAGATCTGGAAGCGGAAGACGAAAAAGGATGGATCGAAACCTGTGCCCAAGAAGGAGGTTTTATAATGGTCGTCGGGATTGTCAGTACTGGCGTTTATATTCCTGAATCAAAAACGACAGCAGCAGAAATCGCGGAACGTGCTAATTTACCCATCGATGTAGTGAGAGAGAAGATGGGCATCACTGCAAAGCCGATACCAGGTGAGCATGACCATACTGTAGCGATGGGGATTTGGGCGGCCCAAGAGGCAATGAGGAAGGGGCAAATCGAGCCGAAGGAAATCGATGTCATCATCTATATCGGGGAGGAACATAAGGAATATCCACTCTGGACGGCCGCCATAAAGATGCAAGAGGAAATCGGGGCTTATCATGCATGGGCGTTCGATGTAGCGCTTCGTTGCGGCACGACAATCATGGCCATGAAAGTGGCGAAAAGTCTTATGGTGGCTGATCCTACTATCCGGACGGTTCTTTTGGCGGGCGGTTATCGCAACGGCGATTTCATCGATTATGAAAATGAACGGACACGCTTCATGTTTAACTTGGGCGCAGGCGGAGCGGCGATGATTTTACGGCGAGATCATATGGAGAATATCATTCTTGAAACGGAAATCGTCACGGATGGTTCATTTTCGGAAGATGTAGTTGTGCCAGTTGGCGGAACTAAGAAGCCATTGACAGCGGAGGATTTGGAGAACGGATTATACCGTCTTGACGTGCTTGATCCGGTTGGAATGAAAACAAGGCTTGAACAGAAATCAATGCAAAACTTCCTGCAAGTTATCCGGGGTTCATTGCAAAAAAGCGGATTTACCGAAAAAGAGATCGACTATCTTGCCATTTTGCATATGAAAAGATCCGCGCATGATTTCGTATTGCGTGAACTTGGATTGACGGATGACCAATCAATCTATTTGCATGAATTCGGCCATATCGGCCAGATGGATCAGATTCTTTCAGTGGAGTTGGCCCAAGATGCCGGGAATTTGAAAGACGGCGACCTCGCAGTCCTTGTCAGTGCGGGAATCGGCTATGCATGGGGTGCGGTGACGGTGAAATGGGGAAAAAGTGAGGAGGAATAACGGGTGGCACTAAAAAATATAGCTTTGTCGAACAACGAACGGATTGCGTATCGGGAACGGGAAGGCGGCGATCAGGTCGTTGTTCTCGTCCATGGGAATATGACGTCGTCGAAGCATTGGGATGTCCTGATCGACAGGATGGACCCGGAGTATAAAATCTATGCCCTTGATATGCGGGGGTTCGGGGAGTCTACTTACTTTGAAAGGGTTTCAGGCATACGGGATTTCTCCGATGATTTGCATGGATTCATTGAAGCGCTTGGATTGAAGGGTTTCGCCTTGGTCGGCTGGTCGACGGGCGGGGCGGTTTGCATGCAATATGTTGCGGATCATCCGGGAAAATGTGAAAAACTTGTCCTCCTTGCTTCGGCATCGACAAGAGGTTACCCGTTTTTCGGCACGAAGCCGGACGGTACCCCGGACTTGGAGCGTCGTTTGCAGACGTTTGAAGATATTGAGCAGGACCCCGGAAAGACTTTGGCGATTCAAGGAATGTATGATACGGAAAATCGGGATGGACTTAAAGCGGTTTGGAATGCGTTGATCTACACCCACCAACAACCGCTTGCTGATAAATACGAAGAATATGTAGATGATATGCTCACCCAACGGAATCTTGCGGATGTGTACCATTCGTTGAACACATTCAATATAAGTCCGTTTCATAACGGTGTCACGGAAGGCAGCAACCAGGCGAAGGATATCACGATTCCGGTACTTGTCCTACGTGGCGATCGGGACAATGTTGTGACGGAGAAAATGACCAATGAAATCATGGAAGATCTTGGGGACAATGCGACGTTCATTTCCCTCAAGGATATGGGGCATTCCCCGCTTGTCGATAACTTGGAAAAGCTGACTGCAACGTTCGAAGCGTTTTTGGCGTAAGGAGCTGACGGAATGAGACTAAAAGGGAAAGTCGCAATCATCACTGGAGGAGCGAACGGCATCGGTCTTGCGGCATGCGAGCGTTTCGCGGAAGAAGGGGCTGCTGTCGTCATGGCCGATTTCGATGAAGCCGCGGGCAAGGAACAAGAGGTTTTATTCAGGGAAAAGGGTTATGAAATCACTTTTTGCCAAGTAGATGTCGTCGACCGCGAAAGTGTTGCTCAGTTAGTTGAAAAGACAATTGAGCTATATGGAAAGATTGATATTTTAATAAACAATGCGGGGATTACGAGGGATGCCACATTGCTGAAAATGGAGCAGGAAGATTTCCAACGTGTGTTGGATGTGAACCTTACTGGCGTCTTCAATTGCACGCAAGCAGTCGTTCCGCATATGGTCGCCGCTGGAGCTGGAAAGATCATCAATACATCTTCAGTGAGTGGCGTTTACGGGAACTTTGGGCAGACGAATTATGCTGCAACTAAAGCGGCTGTGGTTGGCATGACGAAGACGTGGGCAAAAGAGTTCGGCCGTAAAGGAATCAATGTAAATGCAGTGGCACCAGGATTTACAGCGACCGCGATGGTTCAGAAAATGCCTGAGAAGGTCATTAAACAGATGGAATCTGCGGTTTCCTTGCAAAGGCTTGGAAAACCGGAAGACATCGCCAATGCCTATTTGTTTTTGGCAAGCGGCGAATCCGACTATGTGCACGGACATGTTCTGCATGTCGACGGCGGCATAACAATGTGATGGAGGGAGGGGGATCACCGTGTTCCATGAGCAAGGCTGGATAATGAAAAGAGCCGCACTTTCTCCCGAACGGATTGCGTTAATCGATATCCACGCGGATGTGCGCTGGTCATACAAAGAGTTGCAAAATCGGATAATTCGGTGGGCTTCCTTTTTCCGTGGGAAAGGGTATCGAAAAGGGGATAGAATCGCTGTTTACTCCCCAAATAAACCTGAGCTATTTGCCGTTTTATTCGCATGTGAACAAATGGGGCTGATTTACGTTCCGTTGAACTGGAGAATGAGCCGCCCTGAATTGCAAGCTCTTTTAGAGGATTGCACGCCCGTGTTGGTCCTATTCGATAATAGTTTTGAAGAATCAATTCAAGGATTGAATGTCGCCGAGTCAATCTCCCTATCTATCATTCAATCTTTAATGATGCAAGATAATTGGTCTTTCGTAGTTGACGCGGTGCGTACGGACCCTTGGATGATCATTTATACAGGCGGTACGACTGGCATGCCGAAAGGTGTCATGCTGTCGTACGAAGCGGTGAATTGGAATGCTCTGAATACGATTTTGAGCTGGGGATTGTCCGAAGAAGATACGACCGTCAATTATATGCCACTCTTTCATACGGGCGGATTAAATGCCTTGAGCATCCCTTTGCTTATGGCGGGCGGCAGCGTCGCGGTCGGGCACCAATTTGACCCGGAAGAAGCATTGAAAGTGACGAATAAATACGAAGCGACAATTTCATTATTCGTTCCGACGATGTACCAGATGATGATCCAGACGGAGTGCTTCCGGCAATCATCGTTTCCTTCAATGAAAGTATTCTTATCAGGCGGCGCGCCATGCCCGGCGACGGTTTATCGTTCATTCCGAGAAAAAGGGTTGCGGTTCAAGGAAGGATACGGATTGACGGAGGCGGGGCCGAATAACTTTTTCATACGCCCGGAAGACTCGGCGCGTAAGATCGGATCGGTTGGGAAAAGTATGCTGTTCAATGAAATTCAGGTGTTGGATGAAAATGGGGACGCTTGTAGAAAAGGAGAAATCGGCGAGCTGTTGGTAAAGGGGCCGCATGTATTTTCGGGCTATTGGAATAAACCGCGTGAAACATCAGAAGCCGTGCAGGATGGGTGGCTACGTACGGGGGATTTGGCGAAAGTCGATGAGGATGGCGACACGTTCATCGTCGGAAGAAAGAAAGACATGATCATTACAGGCGGCGAAAATGTCTATCCACAAGAGGTCGAGCAATGTCTCATCAACTATTCCGGTATCCGCGAAGCTGCCGTAGTAGGCATGGCGGATGAAAAATGGGGCGAAATAGTAGTTGCTTTTGTGGTAGCGGCTGATGAGGATTTGAATAATGACGCAGTCATTGCGCATTGTCGAGCCTCTTTGGCCACCTATAAGATTCCGAAGAAAATTGTAGTTTTGGATGAACTGCCGAAAACGCATGTCGGCAAAATCGATAGCGGGTACTTGTGCAAGATGCTTATCTAATGAAAAGCGCCTCGAAAGTCAGGTTTTTGACTTGGAGACGCTTTTTTGTGTGGGGGTTATTTTAGTATATGGGAAGTTCACGGCATTCTATGGGAAGTCACCAGCATTCAATGAGAACTAATCACGGATCATACCTATTCAACAGACGGTTTCGGCGTTCACGAACATTATTCGCTTCCAAATCCCTTGCCATCTGGTCTTTCCGTAATTGGCCATTTATTCGCGGGTCCTGCAATCGTAAGTTATTCCATCTTTCATTACCGACTACCTTCCTCACTTTTTCGATTTCATCTTCAAAAAATAACATGTCCATTCCTCCTTTCTACATGCGTAGATTTGAGGGAAAGGAACATATACTTTTCCCCTCTCTCTACAATACGCAGACAAATGGAACCCACGAAGGTATATGCACAGGGCAAAATGATAATTTTGTTTAGGGAATCTAAATAATTTTGACCTATTTATAGCAATCTTCGATTATAATAGAATTTATAATAATCATAATATATGATGGGGGAATTGAAATGGACTACTTATACAACCCATATGCAACGATTCGTCATACCGCGTTCGCAAGAAAAGGGATGGTCGCTACGTCTCAACCACTTGCTGCACAAGCGGGAATTGAAGTTATGCAAAAAGGGGGCAATGCAGTGGACGCAGCCATAGCGACGGCTGCTGCGTTGACAGTTGTTGAACCGACTTCTAATGGAATCGGCGGCGATGCATTTGCACTTGTCTGGATGAAGGATACTTTATATGGGTTAAATGCATCCGGCCAAGCACCGGAAGCGATGACATTAGAGGCATTTAAAGAAGAGGGGCATGAAAAAATTCCAACTTGGGGGTTCAAGCCAATTACAATCCCGGGCGTGCCGGCGGCTTGGGCCGAACTTTCGAAACGGTTCGGCAAAATCCCTTTAATCGAATCGTTAGCACCTGCTATCCGATATGCGGAAGAAGGTTATCCGTTAACTCCGATTTTAGGGAAGTATTGGCGAATTGCATATAACCGGTTCAAATCGCTTGATTCTGCGGATTTTGATGAATGGTTCAAAACGTTCGCACCCGATGGGAAGCCACCAGCGACAGGCGAAATGTGGAAGTCTCCGGGACACGCGAAAACATTGAGGGAAATCGGAGAAACGAACGCGGAGTCCTTCTACAAAGGCGAGTTGGCGGACGCGATTCACGAACATGTAGCTGCGAACAATGGCTATTTGCGAAAATCAGATCTTGAGAATTTCAAAGTCGAATGGGTCAACCCGATCTCTACAAATTATAAAGGCTATGACGTCTGGGAAATTCCTCCGAATGGACAAGGCATGATTACGCTTATGGCTTTGAATATCTATGCTGAAATGAACCCGCCTCTGCCAAACGATGTGCGTACATTGCATGAACAGATCGAAGCGATGAAATTGGCATTTACAGATGGAAAAGCGTTTATTACCGAAGAAAAAGACATGCCGATTGACGTTGCACACTTGCTTTCAAAAGAGTATGCGAAGCAGCGTGCATCTAAAATTACGGATAAGGCAACAATTCCTGACCCATATGAATTACCGAAAAGCGGCACAATCTATTTGGCGACAGCGGACGAAGAAGGAAATATGGTGTCATTCATCCAATCGAATTATATGGGCTTCGGCTCGGGAATCGTCGTGCCGGGAACGGGAATTGCCCTTCAAAACCGCGGCGTAGACTTCTCATTGGACCCAATGCATCCGAATGCATTAAAACCAGGAAAACGAACATATAATACGATCATCCCTGGATTCCTGACGAAGGACGGGCAAGCAGTCGGACCATTCGGCATCATGGGCGGCTTCATGCAACCGCAAGGCCATTTCCAAGTTGTTGTTAATACAATCGATTATCATTTGAATCCGCAAGCCACATTGGATGCGCCGCGTTGGCAATGGATCGAAGGGAATAAAGTGCATGTCGAACCAAATTTCCCGAACCATCTTGCACAAGCACTCACAAGATTAGGGCATCAGATTGTACCAACACTTGATAACGGCTCGTTCGGAAGAGGGCAAATCATTTGGCGGAATCCGGAAACAGGCGTCCTTGCGGGCGGTACTGAATCACGAACGGATGGAACGATTGTAGCTTGGTAATTAAATAGTTGGAATAAAGCAACACCTTCTCATTCGAATTTCCGAATCAGAAGGTGTTTTTTCAGTTTGGCACTCAACTTCCTTCTTGATTAGCCGATACAAAGGATAATGAATTTCTCATTCCAAGGAGGTTGGGAATATGGTTGGTCGCATCGGGGAGTCAAGTGGCGCACAACAGGTTGAAACGATTGTGGAAGATAGGGCACTAAAAGTGAATTCGAAAGTAGCCGAAGTTCAAGCGATAAATGCCCAAGAGCATGCAGCAGACAAAGAACAGCAGTTGCCAATCGAAAAAGCGCGACAAGTGACGGATAGCATAAATAAATTCCTTGAAAGTGCAAATACACAGCTACGCTTTAAGCTACATGACAAATTAAACGAATACTACGTCGTAATTATTGATCAGAAAACAGACGAAGTCGTCCGAGAAATTCCATCAAAAAAACTAATGGATACATACGCATCAATGAAGGAATTTGTCGGAGTACTCATCGACCGAAAAATCTGAGGAGGTTGTAAAAAACTATGCGAATTAGCGGATTGGCAACAGGCATGGATACGGAACAAATCATTAAAGACATGATGAAAGCCCACCGCCTTCCACTCGAGAAAATCACCCAGAAGAAGCAGTACTTGGAATGGCAGATGGATGATTATCGAAGTGTGAACAGGAATATAACGGACCTTAAATATAAAGTAACCGATACAATGGGCCGCCAGCAGACTTTTATGCAGAAGACGGTTAATATATCGAATCCCGGTGCGGTTGGGATTAAAGCAACTAATGCTACTGGTGAATTTTCAGGTTCTATTAAAGTAGACAAATTGGCAACTCAGGCCAGTTTACAAAGTGGAGCTCTGGAGGAGAATATGTCACCAGCACAGGTTGATTCCAAAAAACTTTCTGAATTAGGGGTTTCACTTACAGCAGATGAAAAAGTTACGATAACAGCACCAAATGGAAAAGTAACAGAGATTACTGTCACGGCGGAAGACACTTTAGGTTCTTTTTTACAAAAAATCAATAAGGCACCAAACTCAAGTATTACAGCTTTTTATGATGCACATACAGGTAAAATTGCTATGACAGCAAAAGATAGCGGTGAAGGGAATATTACTATCAGTTCCGGCAACGTTGCTAATAGTCTTAAATTAAGTGGTACGGAAGCTAAGTCTACCGCGGGTAATAACGCAGAATTCGTATTTAATGGACTTACGACACAACGGTCATCCAACACCTTTACAATCAACGGCTTTGAAGTGAATCTAAAACAAGTTACTAATGAACCGGTTACATTCAGCTCCGCCCCGGACACAGACAAGATCGTAGAGTCCGTCGTGAAATTCGTCGATGACTATAATAAAATGATCGAAGAATTAAATGAGAAAATTCGCGAGCCAAGATATCGGAACTTCCAACCTCTTTCGGATGAACAGAAGAAGGATATGAAGGAAAAAGAAATTGAGCTTTGGGAAGAGAAAGCGAAGAGCGGTACGCTTCGGAATGATCCTACGATTGCAAGTCTGTTGACTAATTTAAGACAACTCATGAATGAACCGATTCAAACGTCTTCAGGAAAAGTAAGTTTAAAAGACCTGGGCATTGAGCCGATCAAGGACTTTAAAGAAAACGGTAAACTGTCAATCAATGAAGATGATTTAAGAAAAGCAATCACTGAAAATCCGAACCAAGTTTATGAACTGTTTGCAAAATCTGCTACCGATACAGACAAGGGTGGAATTGCTATTCAGTTCCGTAAAACTATGGATAATGTCAATGCAGTTATTTCGGAAAAGGCGGGCACATCCGGTTCGGTTAGCGATAATTTTGCCATGGGGCGTAGCATGAAATCTATGAACCAGCAAATCGATAGATTCGAAAACCGCCTAAAGATGTTAGAAGATCGTTATTGGAGGCAGTTTACCGCAATGGAACAAGCCATTCAACGTGCCAATGCCCAATCCGCAAACATGATGAATATGTTTGGTCAGTAATAAAATGGTAGGATAATGCACGCGACAGTGGGAAACCGTAAAAGGAGATAAAACCTATGGCAATTAATAATCCATATACAATGTATCAGAACAATTCAGTGAATACGTCGACGCCTGGTGAGTTAACGCTAATGTTATACAATGGATGCTTGAAATTCATTCATCAGGCAAAAAAAGCTTTAGAACAGGGGAATATTGAGGAAAAGAATACAGCGACGCAGAAGGCGCAAGCAATTGTGAACGAGTTAATGGTGACGCTGGATCGGTCTGTACCGATTTCGGAGAATATGATGACACTTTATGAATTTGTAAATCACCGTTTGCTTGAAGGAAATATTAAAAACGACGGTGCGATGTATAATGAGGCGGCTGAAATCATAACGGAGTTTCGCGATACGTGGAAGCAGGTCATTCAAATCAATCGTTCGAAGCAGTACGCGAATATGGACGGAATATGATCCGGCCTGCAATGATTCGATGGCAGGAAACTGCGCAGCAACTCCTGTCGTTGACTGGTCAAACTGATGAAGAAAATCGGGATGCGGTAATTGAGGAAATCAATCGGCTTTTGGATGAAAGAGATTTGTTACAGCAGGAAATTGCCGCTCCATTTACTTTTGATGAAGAGGAATTGGGAAAGCAACTTGTTGTTTTGGAGCAGCAAGTCGTGAAGGGACTTTCCTCATTTACAAAACAAATCCGTTCAGATATAACGGCAGCACAATCAAAGAAGGATCATATGAAAAGTTACGTCAACCCTTATGCAAATGTCGCAAGGGACGGAACATTTTACGATACGAAGCGATGAAGAGCTGATCAGTACATACTGATTGGCTTTTTTTTGATAGCAGCGACTTGCGGGTAGACTATCCAGATTTGCGGGGACACCAACGACTTGCGGACACTCCCTAAAAACACCAATACACTCCAAAACTCCTGTTTTCCATCTGTAACTATTTCACTATTCATGGTACATTGAAAATAAGAGAATGAGGTTAACGGTAACTTAAAGGGGGAATGGAGAAATGGGGGCAGGAAATGTGAAGATGCTGATGCGTGAGCAATTTTCGAAGAAAAATTTCATTTTATTCGTCACGCTTGGTGGTTCAAGTTTAATAGGTGCACTTTATTATTATTTTACCGGGCAGGATGCACTGAAAACGTTCAGCATGACAATCCCGCTAATGACGTCAATTATCGTCTTTCTTTTATCGAAAAAAGTCTTGTTTTTTGAGAAGGTCTTTCCGTGGATTATCATTGGAATCACGGCATTTGCAACGATTTTCAATGGTGTGGTCGGTGATCCGTCCATCGTAACTGCCGGGATTGCATTTTTCATTGCAGGAATTGCCAGTGTACATGTATCCATCCGAATCATGACGTATGGTTTTGCTCTATCGATCGCTGTAATGATTGTGTTTTTAACGAACTATCCGTATCAGGAAACAATCGCGTCAAGCAAAGGCAGTTTGATGTTGCCACTTATTTTGTTAGCGGTTGGACTTTTGATTCAAATTATGCAAACTCAAAAGCTTGAGGAGCAAGTGAATTTATTTACAGTTGAGCAGGAAAAACGTGCAAAAGAGGAAGAACAGAAGCATCAAACTCTTAATGAAAACGTCGAGAAAGTGGCGGATGATTTAGTGTCGATTGCACATACTGCAAAACGGCATTGGAGCTCCCAAAAGGAATTATTGGAAATTATGGATGACATCGCGGCTAGTGTTGAACGGGAAGCTGAACAGATCAGCAGGATTGCGCAAAATACAGAGCGCGTGCAAAATGATGTGGCGAATATGCAGGTTGAAACGCAGTCGATGTTTAAAGATGCTGCAGATTTACGCTCCGAGTCGGATGAAGTTGTCAGCAGGATGCGTAGCGTACGTAAAGGTATGGAAGAAGTGGAACAGCTGTTGAATGAATTGAATGGGTCATTCGGTTTACTTTCACAAAATATCGAAAAAACGAATGCGTTGGCTAAATCGATTGCGTCCATTACCGAACAGACGAATTTATTGGCATTGAACGCATCTATTGAAGCGGCTCGTGCCGGGGAACACGGTCGAGGGTTCGCTGTCGTAGCCGAAGAAATAAGGAAACTCGCACAAACAACAGCCGAAACGCTCAATCAAATCAATAGCAACCTGAACGATGTTAATAAGATGAATAGCCAATCCCGAAAAAATTTAACAGCAAGCACCGATAAATTAAAGACCCAAGGCCTGATAACGATCGAAGCGGAAACGAAAATCGAGGACATGCATCAAACATTAGGTCTTTTGCATGAGAATCTTTTGGCGTTTGATACGAAAACTAAGATGATTTCCATTGATACTTCAGAAATCGGAAGCACGACTGGAACATTTGCCGATTTACTTGCACAATCAAGTGCTTCGCTTGAAGAAGTCAATGCCACAGTGCATACGACAGTTGCCGATAATGAACAAATCGTTCTCACGCTTGAAGGAACGATGAAGAGGACAAAGGAGTTGGCTGAAAGTCGATAAAAATCAGTACATTTGGTATAATGGATTTTAAGGAAAGGAAATGGGACGAGGTGGGGAAATGCAATACAAACGGCATGAATATTTTAGGCATTCATTCGACCAACCCCTATCAGCAACATTTCGAATCTTAGTCGAGGGATCATCGAATGAATCCAATCCAGGCAATTGCATGCTTTTGGATATCAGTGCGAATGGCACCAAACTTGCATCAAATTTCGATATACCGATTGAAATCGGCCCCGTACATCTACGACTTAACTTTCAGCTTTACGAAGCGAATATTAACGTTGTCGGTGAAATAGTATGGAAAAAGAATACAGTGGATGGATTCCATTATGGCATCCACTTTAATGGGGATGCTTCCACTGAAAAGCTAATTATTGAAGAGCTGAAGCTTCGCAGGTGGTCGGAAATTAATTCAACGGGTGATAGTGAAGGCTGAAAACCTGAAAAGTGAAGTTTTTCGACACATTTCGACAAGATTTTAATTTTCCTTCAAATAAAAGAAGGATATTAAAATATAGATGTAGAAGTATATAGTATCGGTTAATCAAAGGAGGAGTTCATATGTTAGACTTTAACATCCGAGGGGAAAACCTAGAGGTAACTCCAGCAATTCGTGAGTACGTCGAGAAAAAGGTACTAAAACTCGAAAGATATTTCACAGAAGGCGCAAACGCAACCGCTAATGTCAACTTGAAGGTGTACAATGACAGACAGACAAAAGTGGAAATTACAATTCCTATGAAAAACTTGACACTACGTGCTGAAGAACGGCACGAAGACATGTACGCTGCAATCGACTTGATCGTTGACAAATTAGAACGTCAAATTCGAAAATACAAAACAAAAGTAAACCGTAAATTCCGTGAAAAAGAAGGTGTGGCAGCTTTCTTGCAATCCGTCGGAAAAGAGAAAAGCAACAATGAAGAGCCGATAAACGAAGACGCCGAGTTCCAAGTCGTCCGTACAAAACAATTCGACTTGAAACCGATGGACCAAGAGGAAGCCATTCTTCAGATGAACATGCTTGGTCATAACTTCTTCATCTTCACTGATTCTGAATCAGAGGACACTCATATCGTTTACAAACGAAAAGACGGGAAATACGGCTTGATCGAAACAAACTAAATTAACCAATCTCGACCCCCGGAGAAATCCGGGGGTCTTTTGATTATTTCACAGGAAACTTGATTACTTTGTGAAACGTCCTGGTGTATATAATGATGACTTGAACATGTTTTTTTAAATATAATTTACTATTAAATATGATTTAGTTGCTTGAAGTGGAAGGCGGCGACTCCTGCGGGAATAGCATGAGCTGAAGACCCCGCAACGGAGCGAAGCGCAGTGAGGAGACTGAAGCCATGCCCGCGGAAAGCGTCCGCCTGAAACGGAAAGCAACGGTCTGTAGATATAACTAATTAAAATAATCCCTTTACAAATCGTTCCGACTATTTGCACGGTGCTTTTTACAATGTTAAAATGAAGGGTGAACTTAATGAGGATGTGACCTAAATGCTTAGCGTATTGAATAAAATGTTTGATCCGAATAAAAGAGATTTAAAACGTCTAGAGAAGATCGCGGACAGCGTTGAATCGCATGCTACGGAAATGGAACAGCTTTCTGACGAACAATTAACAGCAAAAACGGCAGAATTCCAAGAGCGAGTTGCAAATGGCGAAACGCTTGAAGAAATCCAGCCCGAAGCATTTGCTGTCGTCCGTGAAGCGGCAAGACGTGTCCTTGGCTTGTATCCGTTCCGTGTGCAAATCATGGGTGCAGCAGCGTTGAATGAAGGAAATATCGCGGAGATGAAAACCGGGGAAGGTAAAACGTTGACTGCAACGCTCTCGGTTTACCTGAATGCACTTGAAGGAAAAGGCGTCCACGTCGTAACGGTGAACGAATACCTCGCAAGCCGTGACGCGACAGAAATGGGCGAGCTATTTGAATTCCTTGGTTTGACAGTAGGCTTGAACTTGAACAGCCTCTCGAAAGAGGAAAAGCGCGAAGCATATGCTGCAGACATTACGTATACGACGAATAATGAATTAGGATTCGACTATTTACGTGACAATATGGTTTTATATGATGAACATAAAGTTCAACGACCGCTACATTATGCGGTCATTGACGAGGTTGACTCGATTTTGGTCGATGAAGCGCGTACGCCTTTGATCATTTCGGGACAAGCGGCGAAATCGGCTGAGCTTTACCGATTGGCGAATCGTTTTGTTATGACGTTGAAAAAAGAAGAAGATTATTCCTATGATGAATCAACGAAGGGCGTTGTATTGACGGAATCCGGAGTTGACAAAGCAGAAAAATCTTTCGGCATTGATAACTTGTTCGACTTGAAACATGTTACATTGAACCATGCGATAAACCAATCATTGAAAGCCCATGCAAGCATGCACATCGACGTTGATTATGTCGTACAAGAGGGCGAAGTGGTTATCGTCGATTCGTTCACAGGTCGTTTGATGAAAGGCCGTCGTTACAGCGATGGGTTGCATCAGGCAATCGAAGCGAAGGAAGGCTTGGAAGTCCAGAATGAAACGATGACGCTTGCGACAATCACATTCCAGAACTTCTTCAGAATGTACGACAAACTTTCCGGGATGACGGGTACTGCAAAAACGGAAGAGGAAGAGTTCCGTAACATTTACAATATGAATGTCATCGCTATTCCAACTAACCGACCAATTTTGCGTGACGACCGTCCGGACTTGATTTACGCATCGATGGATGGGAAATATAAGGCGGTTGCTGAGGATATTCGGGAGCGCCATAAAAAAGGGCAACCTGTTCTTGTCGGTACAGTTGCTATCGAAACGTCCGAGATCATCTCGAATTTCTTGAAAAAGTATGGCATTCCACATAATGTATTGAATGCGAAAAACCATGGTCGTGAAGCGGAAATTATATTGGAAGCGGGCCAAAAAGGCGCCGTTACAATTGCAACGAACATGGCGGGCCGTGGTACGGACATCAAGTTAGGCGAAGGCGTTCAAGACGTTGGCGGATTAGCTGTCATCGGTACAGAGCGACATGAATCCCGCCGTATTGACAACCAGCTTCGTGGACGTTCAGGTCGTCAAGGTGATCCTGGTGTGACTCAATTCTATCTTTCACTTGAGGATGAATTGATGCGCCGTTTCGGATCCGAGCAAATGAAGGGCATGATGACGAAGCTTGGTATGGACGATAAAACGCCTATCCAATCAAAAATGGTATCACGTTCTGTTGAATCTGCCCAAAAACGTGTTGAAGGGAATAACTTCGACTCTCGTAAACGTTTGCTTCAATATGACGATGTATTGCGTCAGCAACGTGAAATCATCTATAAAGAACGTAATGAAGTCCTTGCATCCGAAAATATTCGGGAAATACTTGAAGGCATGTTGGAGAATGTCATCGATCGAGCTGTTGCGATGCATGCTCCGGATGAAAAAGATGCAGAATGGAATTTGAAAGGCCTTGAAGATTTCCTTGGAGCAAACCTTTTACCGGAAGGTCGCTTAACCGCGGCTGAAATGGAAGGGAAATCCGCAGAGGAATTGAAAACTTTGATTCACGATGCGGTCATAGAACGATATAATGAGAAGGAAGCCGAAATGTCGGATGATCGCATGCGTGAGTTCGAGAAGGTCGTTCTTCTACGTGCAATCGACTCGAAGTGGACTGATCATATTGATGCAATGGACCAATTGCGTCACGGAATCCACTTACGCGCATACGGGCAAACGGATCCACTCCGCGAGTACCAGGCTGAAGGCTTCTCCATGTTTGAGGACATGGTAACAGCTATTGAAAATGACGCTTCAAAATATGTCATGAAAGCCGAAATCCGCAACAACTTAGAGCGTGAGGAAGTTGCAAAGGGTCAGGCTGTCAATCCGAAAGAGGATGGCGAAAAAGTGACGAAGAAGCCCGTCCGCCGTTCAGTCAACATCGGTCGTAACGACCCATGCCCTTGCGGCAGCGGTAAAAAGTACAAAAACTGCCATGGCAAAGGCTGACAACTTGGCATATAACATGTAGAATTAACTCCCATCAGTAGACGCGATAATGCGTTTGCTGATGGAAGTTTCATTTTTGGTTCCTTTCTAATTATTACATTGTTAATAAGGATTGAAGCGAAAGGCGGCGACTCCTGCGGGAAAAGCGTCAGCAGAAGACCCCGCAACGAAGCGAAGCGTAGTGAGGAGGCTGAAGCGACGCCCGCGGAAAGCGTCCGCCTGCAGCGGAAATCCGGTACCAAGATGAACCCATTTTATTTACTTTCAGGAGGAAACAACTATGATGGAATTATCCGATGTTCGTAATGAACTCGACAAAACAGCTAAGAAATTAGCGGACTTCAGGGGGTCTCTTTGACTTAGAAAACAAAGAGGCACGTATACAAGAACTTGACGAAATCATGCTTGAGCCAGGCTTCTGGGATAACCAGGACAACGCGCAAAAAGTCATTTCAGAATCCAATGCTTTGAAAGATACAGTCGGTGAATTCAACGAACTCAACGACTCACAGGAAAACCTCGAAATGACATTGGAATTGCTTCGTGAAGAAGCCGATGAAGAGTTACAGGAAGAGCTCTTTGCCGAACTGAAAGAATTCAAGAAAAAAATGGAAGACTTCGATCTACAAATGCTTTTGAGTGATGAATACGATAAAAGTAATGCTGTCCTCGAAATCCACTCAGGCGCAGGCGGAACGGAATCCCAGGACTGGGCATCCATGCTGCTGCGTATGTACACACGCTGGGCTGATGACCAAGGTTTCAAAGTCGAGACGCTTGATTATCAGGCAGGTGATGAAGCTGGTGTCAAATCGGTCACACTTTCGATTAAAGGACATAATGCATACGGCTATTTGAAAGCCGAAAAAGGCGTTCACCGCCTCGTTCGAATTTCTCCTTTTGATTCGTCAGGCAGACGTCATACGTCATTTTCATCTATAGAAGTCATGCCGGAATTTGACGGTGATGTTGATATTGACTTAAAAATGGAAGACGTCAAAGTCGACACATACCGTTCAAGCGGAGCGGGCGGGCAGCACGTCAACACGACTGATTCAGCAGTCCGTATGACGCATATCCCGACAGGTGCAATCGTTACCTGCCAAACGGAACGGTCGCAAATCAAAAACCGTGAACGCGCAATCAACTTGTTGAAAGCGAAAATTTATCAAATCAAACGCGAGGAAGAAGAAGCAAGACTTCTTGAAATCCGTGGAGAGCAAAAAGAAATCGGGTGGGGAAGCCAAATCCGTTCTTACGTTTTCCATCCATATTCCATGGTTAAAGATCACCGGACGAATGAAGAAACAGGAAACGTAGGAGCTGTTATGGACGGGGAAATTGATCTGTTCATCAATGCTTATTTACGTTCAAAAATTTCATAAATACAAAAAGCTGCACCAGCAATGGTGCGCTTTTTTTATGAGTTTAAAATTTTCGTTTATGTGTATAGTAATAGGTAAAGGCAAAAATTGAGCTGAAGAAAAACTTTCCAATTTGTCATTAATTTGATAAAAATGGACAGCTCACACGGGAGTTTACGATCCTGGTCCTTTGGTATACTAAGGAGTGTAGCACAGCAATTAATGACAGGAGGAAAAAAGATGAAGAACAAGCTTCTAACAGTTATATTTGGTGCAGTGCTTGTACTTGGCGCCTGTGGTGGAGGGAACAAAACAACCGACAAAGGCACGGGAACTACTGCCGGTGTAGACGCGGATAAAGTTTTCCAAGCCAGCTGCGCAAGCTGTCATGGTGGAAATCTTGAGGGGCGTGGAACAGCTCCATCGCTCGCGAATATCGGGTCCGAGCTTTCAGAAGCTGAAATCCACGATATTATCGAACACGGCCAAAATGGTATGCCTGGCGGTCTAATTAAAGGCGAAGAATTAGATGCTGTTGCAAAGTGGCTATCTGAAAAGAAATAATATGTAAAGTAACAAACGCAATGGGCGAACAATTGCCTGTTGCGTTTTTTTTATCTGTTTAAAACCTTCCAAAAAAAGAAAAATATTAACAATATGCATAATATGTGTTATTATGTCGAACCAAATGAAATAAATCTGTAATAATTGCAGTGCTTATGCATGTTATAATGTGGTTGTCAGGAAAAAAATAAGGAATACAATAATATTCAGGTGGTTTTTGCATGATTGTGATGAAAGATGTTTATAAAAAATACCCGAATGGCGTTGTTGCTGCAAATGGCATCAATGTCGAAATCGGTCGTGGCGAGTTTGTTTATGTAGTTGGGCCTAGCGGTGCGGGGAAATCGACGTTCATCAAAATGATGTACAGAGAGGAACGCCCGACAAAAGGTGACATAATCGTCAATGGCATTAATCTGGCGACACTAAGGAATAAACGGGTTCCTTATTTAAGACGGCAGATTGGTGTAGTTTTCCAAGACTTTAAACTACTTCCCAAATTGAATGTTTACGAGAATGTAGCATTTGCATTGGAAGTTATAGAGGAATCTCCTAAACAAATCCGTAAAAAAGTGAATGATGTATTAGCGCTTGTCGGATTGACGCAAAAGGCAAGAATGTTTCCGAATGAATTATCAGGTGGAGAGCAGCAACGGGTATCCATTGCACGTTCAATCGTCAATGTCCCGAAGGTCGTCATAGCGGATGAGCCTACTGGAAACCTCGATCCGGAAACTTCTTGGGAAATCATGAAGATCTTTGAACAAATTAATGCGCGGGGCACGACAATTGTCATGGCAACGCATAATAGGGAAATTGTAAATACGATTCGACACCGGGTCATCGTCGTCGATGGCGGGATGATCACGAGAGATGAATATGAAGGGGTTTACGGTTATGAAAGCTAGGACAATGGGGCGACATTTCAGGGAAAGCCTTAAAAGCCTCGGACGTAACAGCTGGATGACCTTCGCCTCTGTCAGCGCAGTAACGGTCACGCTTCTGTTAGTCGGGGTGTTCATCGTCATTATGATGAACTTGAACCAATTAGCGGATAATCTTGAGAATGACGTGGAAATAAAAGTAATTGCAGAACCTGCAGCAGACGCGGAAACGGTTAAACAGTTGGAAAAGGAAATCAAAGCGACCCCCGGAGTGGCAAGTGTTCTCTATGCTTCGCGGGATGAAGAGTTAGATAAGATGATCAAGTCCTTCGGGGATGAACTTAACTTATATAAGCAAAGCAACCCTTTAGGGGATGCATTTTACGTTAAAGCCGCAGACCCGCACAAAACTGCCGAGATTGCCATAAAAATTGATAAATATGCCAACACATATAAGGTCGTTTATGGGGAAGGAAAAGTCGAGAAGCTTTTCAATGTGCTCAATATGAGTAGGAACATCGGTATGGTGCTCATTCTTGCGTTATTGTTCACGGCAATGTTTTTAATTTCAAACACAATCCGTCTAACTATTGTAGCAAGAGGTCGGGAAATTGAGATTATGAAATTAGTAGGTGCAACAAATAGTTTTGTAAGAATTCCGTTCGTTTTGGAAGGAATTTGGCTTGGCGTTCTTGGGTCGATTATTCCGATGGCCGTCATTTCAATTTCGTATTACGAGCTGTATGAACAATGGGAACCAAGATTGCAAAACGAGCTATTCCAATTAATGAATGCTACACCGTTCATCTTCCAAGTAAATGGACTTCTTCTGTTTATGGGGATTTTTATCGGTATGTGGGGTAGTTTTATGTCTGTTCGTAAATTTCTCAGAGCCTAATAGATTGGGAATGTTGTTGTCTGGCAACAAAGCCATAAGGGGGAAAATGAAAATTTGATGAAGCGCAGATGGTTTTTGATTAGTATAATTGCGGTTTTCATGCTTACATCATTTGTAGGTGAAAACGGTGTTTTAGCAAGTAAACTAAATGAATTAAAGAAAGAACAAAAACAGAATGAAATCAAAAAGAATGACCTTAAATCCGATATCCAAAAGAAAGAAAGTGCTATTAAGGCGCTTGAAACTAAAATTGATGACTTTTTGAAACAAATTCTTTCATTGAATAAAGAAATTGAACAAACAAATGCCAATATGAACCGTGTCATCGACAGTATCAATAAAACGAACGATGAGATCGACGCATTAAAAGAATCAATCGCCGATCTGGAAAAGAAAATTGAAGAGCGTGATGTTGTTCTGCGTGAACGCGTTCGTGCGATGCAAATAAAGGGCAGTCATGTGAGTTATATCGATGTCCTACTTGGTGCAAATAGCTTCGCGGACTTCATAGACCGTTTTTCTGCGGTCACAACATTAATGGATGCCGATAGGGATATTATGCGGAAGCAGCAACAAGACATTGACCAACTTGAAACAGAAAAAGCGCTTGTTGAAAAGAAACTAGCAGAGTTGGAAGAAAGCAAAGCGAAGTTGGAAAAACTGAAAGCTTCTCTTGAAGCGCAGAAAAAAGAGAAAAGTAGATTGATAGATCAGTTAGAAGCGGAACAGGAAAAGCTTTCTCAAGAAAAGAAAGACCTCGAAGAAGAGTACCATGATACGATTGAAGTTGAGGCAGAACTTGAAAAAGCAGTTATCGCAGAACAGAAGCGCATCGCGGAATTAGCCCGTAAAGAGGAAGAGCGTCGACGTAAAGCAGCCGCGGCGGCTGCAGCTGCGAAGAAGCCGGGTACATTGCCAAACGTGTCCAGCGGTTTTTGGACAAGACCGGCAAACGGCAGAGTCTCCTCACACTTCGGATGGCGAGTGCATCCGATCTTCAAAACAAAACGTCAACATCGTGGGACCGACATCGCCAATTCAATTGGGACACCTGTCGTATCAGCAGCGGACGGAGTGGTCTCGTATGCAGGGCAGATGGGTGGTTATGGGAATGTCATCATGGTGACTCACTCATCGAATGGTAGCATTTTCACAACTGTCTACGGGCATTTATCGAAAATCAATGTTAGCGTTGGACAAGTTGTCGATAAAGGTACCCATATAGGTGCAATCGGGAACTCTGGGAATTCAACGGGCCCACATCTACATTTTGAAGTGCATGTAGGCAACTGGACAGCATCCGGTCCAAGTGCAGTGAATCCATTACGATATGTATCGTTTTGATTGAAATATAAACAGAAATCCGCCCTTTTCCGGGCGGATTTTTTTGTCTTAACTTCACAAATAGTTCCCTTTACTCCTTTAAAATAGAGGCAAGTTAGTCGCAATTCAATGAGATATCATATACCATAGGCGGTATATAACGTAAAGGAGCTTGCGGTATGCCTGTTACGAAACTTTTTTTGATAGGTAATTTGACGGTGCCATCCAACTGGATTGCGATCATTATTGCCTTTATAATTGCATATAGTGTTATTCGCCTGAGGCTTGGGAAAAAGCAAGCAACACTATTTAGTGATGCCATTTTTTATGTGATCATCATTTGGAAGCTATCGGTTATTTTAACCGACTTCAGCATCGTAATCAGGGCGCCTATTTCCATTGTTTATTTTAACGGGGGAATTTTTGGGTTCTGTCTTGGATTGGTTTTTGTTGCGGGTCGTATATGGTTTGAATGGATCAAGGGAAGAGTGGATGTGAAGTCCCTTGTTGCTTTATTCACAGGGGCCGTGACGATGCAGGCTGTATTTCAGGTGATGATGGTGTTGTTGAATAGAGGGAGTTTGGTTGCTGGAATTGGAACAGCGGTCATATTCATTGTAGTTGCAATTTTTGTGTGGATGAGCTTTGATGAAACCGGAAATCATATGATGATGACTGCTTTACTATTCATGGCGGCACATGTTTTTGTCGCTACGATTCAGCCGAAAGGGTTACTGAATCCACCACTATTAATTACGACAAGTATAGGACTATTTTTCATAGCAATTTTTAAATTGACAAGTGGTCAAACAGAACGGGGGAGCGAAATTGAATAAGAAAGTGATTGGGTATATCATCGCTGCGCTACTCATCGGATCGATGATCGTCATCATGGTTAATCAAAATATGAATAAGATTGAACCGATTGATACTTCCGGTGTTTTAGTTGAGACGGGAGCGGGGTCTGAAGTCGCAATGGAAGATGTCGGATTAAGGCAGGGGGACTTGCCTCCCGATTTCGAGTTGGTGACATTGAGCGGAGAAACAGTTAAGTTGTCTGATTTGAAGGGGAAGAAGGTCATCCTAAACTTTTGGGCTACTTGGTGTCCGCCGTGTAAAGCGGAAATGCCACATATGCAAAACTATTACCGTAATTCTGCGGAGGATGACAATGTGGAAATCCTTGCGGTCAATTTAACGACTGGTGAGCATCGTGGAGTGAAGGCTGTCCAGGAATTTGCGGATTCTTACGGATTGACATTTCCGATTCCATTGGACGAAACAGGAGTGGTCGGGGAATCCTATCAGGCATTCAGAATCCCGACAACCTATTTATTGAATACAGACGGTACAATTGCACAAGTTATTATCGGACCAATGGACGAGTCGATGATGGCAGGACTTGTCCGGGACCTTGATTGACAAAATACGGTTTTCTGTTGTCGTAATAGACCTTCACTGTTCATATAGTGGACTGAGGAGGGAAGTTATCGATGCGCAGAAGCCGTTTTTTTATGTTCGCAATACTGGCCGTGATAGCGACAGGTGTATTCTTGGTGTTGGACGGTTGTTCAGCGGATAAAAAAAGTGCGGACGTAGTAATGAAGGAAATGTTCCCGGTCATCAATGAGGCGTACAACATCATTCAAGAGAATGCGGTGTACCAGGTAGAAGGGGACAGGCTAATCGAAGGTGCTTTGCGAGGGATGGCAGATACAATCGGAGATCCGTATTCGACGTATCTGTCGGAAGAGGAAGCCGCCTCACATCGGGAGTCGTTGGCTGGTGAAAAGGTAGGAATCGGAGCTGAAATTACACGGTCAGGCGGAAAGTATATCATCGTTGCGCCAGTTAAGGGGTCGCCTGCAGAAAAAGCAGGTCTGCAGCCTTATGACGAAATTGTGCGTATTAACGGCGAAGCTTTAGGTGGAATGACGCTTCAGGATGTCGTCAGGAAAATCAAGGGCAAGGAAGGGACGACGGTGGGATTGACGATCTATCGGCCGGACTTGGGTAAGCATCTTGAATTGAAAGTATTGCGGGATGTAATTCCGGTAAAGACCGTTTCAGCAGAGTTAATGGAAGAAAGGGGCAAGAAATTCGGTTACATAGCATTGACAATGTTTGGTGATGAGACGGCTGATGAATGGAAAAAAGCGACGGATGAAATGATCACTAACGGTGCAGAGGCTTTGATCATTGATGTTAGAGGCAATCCTGGTGGCTATTTACGTACAGTTGCCAAAGTAGCGGGAAGTTTACTGCCGGAGGATTCAATCTTTGCTTATATGCAGAACGCCCAAGGACAGCTGACGCCACTTGTTGTCGAACCGTCTGAAAAGTTCTCCTTTGACAAAAAACTGAAAAAAATACCGGTTGTTCTGCTGCAAGACAAAGGCAGTGCATCGGCCAGTGAAGTTTTGAGTGGGGCCTTGAAGGATTTACGCCGTGGCTTCATTATCGGTCAGGTGAGTTTTGGAAAAGGAACCGTACAGGACACGATGGAACTGTCAAATGGCGGTGAGATGAAACTGACTACCCATAAATGGTTGACACCGAAAGAAACATGGATACATGGTAAAGGTGTCAAAGTCGACCTTGAATCTGAACAAGATAAATTATTCACAGAACATATCCGGTTCTCTACGGATGTATATGCGGAAGGCGATTACCATGAGGACATTTCATATGCTCAAAAAATTTTAGGAGGACTTGGTTATTCGGTTGGCAGGGAAGATGGCTTCTATGATGAATCCACAGCCCTCGCAGTGCACGCATTTCGTGTGGATTCCAAAATTCCGACAGAAAATACAATGGATCGAAAATTCTTTGCCTCTCTGAGGGAAAGGGTGGAAAAACATCGTAAAGATAAAGCGAATGATATCCAACTGCAGGTTGCTATTGGGTATGTCCATCATATATTAAGTAATTAATTAACAGAAGGGCCTATTGTTTTTAACAAGGGCCTTTTTGTTGTTAGGCTCGTAGATTCAGAGAAAATTTTTGACCTTCCTACACGCATGACGTTTCTTTTGATACAATAAAGAATAATCATGTTTTCGTGGATGGGAAGGTGAAGGTAGATGAGTGAACAAGTAATAGTGGATCTGTTAAAAGCTGTTGGACTATTTTTCTTGAATCCTGTTTGGTTGATTGCCCTCGGAGTGGCGGTCGGGTTAGGGTATTTTCGGGTGAAAAAGGAAAGACGAAGCTTCCTTGTTCGTCTACATCCCGGCTTGACGGAAATGAAAAAGCTGTTGGCTGAATCATGGATGCCCGCTCTGATTCTTTCGATACTACTATCGGGGGTCGGGTTGACTGTTGAAGTCTCTTGGATAGTCCTCTTTTCATCAGTAGCTGTTTTTTCTATGATTTCGTTCTTTTATCAAATTGCATCGCCAATCTACTTTGCAGCAATCGCGTTTTTCGGTTTATATGCACTGCAGCAATTCAAGCCGGAATTTACATTTCGTGGATGGTCTCCAGGTAACGTAGATTTACAAGGTGAAATGGCGTTGACGGTAGCTGTTATTGCGGGCCTCTTTCTCATAGCAGAAGGCTTCCTCATTCGCCGACATACCGTTGACTATGCATCTCCCTTCATGACATCTACCAATCGGGGGTTACGGGCTGCCGCTTTTAAAGCTAAACGGTTATGGCTTTTACCAATTGTATTTCTTGTGCCTGGGGATTTCATGACAGCTTTCACGCCCTATTGGCCGCAGCTGACACTTGGCGCAGTGACTTTCAGTTTTTTACCGGTGCCGATTGTCATTGGCTTCTCTCAAATTGCGAGGGCAAGCTTCCCGGACGTCCTATTTCCTAAAATTGGACAAGCGGTAACCGTTCTGGGATCGATTGTCGTTGTAGTCGGTGTAACTGCTTGGTGGCTACCGGTTATGGGTTGGGCAGCTTTGCTCATCGGTGTTATCGGTAGGGCGACAATTTCCATAGTTTTCGCTATACGTGAACGAAATGGCGGATTTGCCGCTGCTCCTAAACCAACGGGAGTTATCATTGCGGGAATCTTGCCGGAGTCGCCAGGTGAAAAGCTTGGGCTTGTTCCAGGTGAATGCATCCGGAAAGTGAATGGCATCCAAGTTTCGAATGAAAAGGAATTATATGATGCCATACAGGTAAATGCTGCGCATTGCCGTTTGCAGGTGATTGGCCGCGATGGGGAAGTACGGCTCATGCAGCAAGTGCTCTATCGCCATGATCATCATCGGTTAGGACTGTTAGTCGTCCGTTAATCCATTTGGAAGGGATAGGTGGGAAATGGATATTGCCACATTGGAAACAAAATTGTTGCTTGCGCTGTTTCTTCCGGGGCTGCTCGTTGTATTTTTTACGAGGGTCACTTTCCATCATCTTGTCGGGCTTGTGTTAACGATAGCGCTAATTGCGGCATCGGTTTATGCAGGTTATACACATAACTGGATTCTTTATGCAGCGGATGCGTTTTCGCTTACGGTTGGTTTCTGGTATGCGACGCGGATGGTGAAACGGGCGAAAAAGCAAGGGCGTACTGTTGATGAATAAATAGGAAAGCCGCTCCGGTTATGGGGCGGCTTTTTGAATGATTTCGATTGAAATTAATTACATAAATAGACCATAAACCGCGAGAATGCCGATTGTTCCAAGGACTACAGACATGACGCCGCCTCCAAGGAATGCGATGAGGAATGCTGTCGCGGCTCCGATTATACCGAAAAGGATGTTGCCTTTCTGTACGAAGATGATGGCGGGAAAGATTAGTGCCCCCAACACCGCATACGGGATGTTGCTAAGTACGCCGCTAACGATCGGAGGCAATTCTTTTCCGTCAAGGAAAGTGAGCGGCACCATCCTTGGTAGGTACGTTACGATTGCCATTCCAGCTAACATCCACCAGTAAGTTGCTCCCATTAGTTCCCCTCCTTTTCATTGTAGTGGCTTTCTTTACTTTTTTCTCTTCGGGAATAAATAATTTCCACCAAAATTGCTGAGCCAAGTGTGGAGACTAATATCGCCCAGCCGGTTGAGAGCAGTTCACCGAAATAGATGATACAGTGAATAGCTGCTGCAAGTGCTGCGAGCATGACGACTTTACGATTGCCTTTCATTGCAGGTACAAGGAGACCGATGAACATTGCGTACAAGGCGATGGACATAGCAATTTGTAGGAAATCTGGTAAGTTAGCGCCGATAACATAGCCGACTGCAGTGAAGATCACCCAGCTTCCATAGGCGATTAATGTAACTCCAAAGGCGAATGATGTAGTGATTTTTTCTTCTTTCCTTGTTGCAAGGACTGAAAAAGATTCGTCTGTAATGCCGAATGCGTAGATCGATTTTATCCATTTCGGTGCGCGATGCATCTTTTCATTCAGGGAAGCCGTCATTAGGAAGTGTCGGATGTTGACGATAAAGGTGTTAATGACAATAGTGATTGGATCGACTCCAAAATTAATTAGGCTGAGCGCTATGTACTGTGAAGCACCTGCGTAAACGAATATGCTCATGGCGGTTGCTTCGATGAGTGAGAGCCCGGTTGTTTTGGCAAGCAATCCGAACGTTAAAGCAATCGGGAAGTAACCAATCGCGATGCTGAGTCCGGATTTCAGCCCGGAGTTGAACTGATTATTCATTAAATAGTCACATCTTTCTTATATGTATAATTGAAATTATACTATAAATTTCATGTTTTGGTGGTATTCTATAAGGGAAATGGGAATAGTCGAAGTAGTAATCTATTAATGTGAATCTGTTTACGATGAGGGTGTTGAGAATGGGTGAATGGTTAGATATTGATAAAATAAGTGAAATGGTTGCACAATATAAGGCGCTTGGACCGTTAATCGGTATTTTACTACCGTTCATAGAATCATTTTTGCCGTTCTTGCCACTTTTCGTATTTGTAATAGCGAATACGGTGGCCTATGGAATTTGGTATGGATTTATTTTGTCATGGGCAGGAACGGTGGTCGGGTCATATGCTGTATTTTTGATCATCCGAAAATATGGTAGAAATCGATTGTTACGCTTTTTGACAAAGCATGCTCGTGTTCAGCGGTTGATTGGCTGGGTGGAGCGGAATGGATTCGGGCCGCTGTTCATATTGCTTTGCTTTCCATTTACGCCTTCAGCGCTTGTGAATCTTGTTGCGGGCTTGTCGAATATGAAGAAGAAGAGTTATTTGGCGGTTCTTCTTGCGGGGAAGTTCGTAATGATTTTCACGATAGGTTTTATCGGATATGATTTGAAGGCGTTGCTGACGCAGCCAATCCGTACTGCGATTGTTGTTGTGATTATCGTGTTGTTATGGGCGGTTGGAAAATACTTTGAGAAGCGTCTTGATAAGAGAGTGGATGAGGAATCAAGCACGATTTTTCATGAGGAAGACGAGTGAGTTTTGGGGTTTATGCGTGTTTGGCGTGGAATATGCGTGAGTTTCGGAGTTTATGCGTGTTTGGCGTGGAATATGCGTGAGTTTTGGAGTTTATGCGTGTTTGGCGTGATTTATGCGTTTTTGGTCTTGAGTATCCTTAAAAAGGTATGATGCAAATAGTTCCTGTCCTCCTTATCTTTCGGTACAATGAAAGGAAGGAAGATAGGGATTTTTATTTTGATTGGAGGGGTGGACGATGACGTTGCGTTTTGTAACCGGTAGAGCCGGGACTGGGAAGACGACGTTGATAGAACGGGAGATTGCGGCTGAGCTTGAACGGGATCCGCTTGGAGCTGCAATCATTTTGATTGTTCCGGATCAGATGTCGTATTCGATGGAACATAGTTTGTCGGTAAACTTCGGTTTGAACGGGATTATCCGGGCGCAAGTGTCGACATTCAAGCGGCTTGCGTGGCGGGTTCTGCAGGAAACGGGTGGCATTACGCGCAAGGAGGTCGATGGCTTCGGGTATCGGATGCTTGTGCGGAGTGTGCTTGAAGAGAATCGTGACGAGTTGAAATTATTCCGGCAGGCGGCCAATAAAAGAGGATTCACTGAAAAAATCGGTGATCTAATGAAAGAATTCAGCAGGTACTGTTTGGATCATGAAGCGTTAAATGGATTGCAACAGGAATTGTCCACTAAAAATGCACCGCGAACGTTGCAGGACAAGGTCAGTGATCTAACGCTGCTTCTTACGAAAATAGAGGAGCGACTTGGCACCTCGTATGTGGATAGTGAAGGGCATCTTGCTTTATTGACTTCGCAAATTAAGCATTCGGACCTGGTGAATGGCGCGGACATTTATATAGATGGTTTTGAGAGTTTCACTGCACGGGAGTATGAAATACTAACGGAATTACTGAAGTACGGAAATCGTGTGACTGTCGTGCTTCCGATGGAATCGGATCTATCCGGGCATGCGGATCATGAACTGTTCTTCAATCCTGTACGGACATCGTTGAGACTAAGGGAAATTGCGCGCAATGAATCGGTGGATATCGAAGAGGGAATCCACCTTGGACAGGCCCTACGATTTAAGAATGAGGAACTTCGTCATTTCGAAAGGGAATTTGATCTTTATCCACCGAAGGAAAGACCGTCCGAGGGTGCAGTAACATTAATTGAGGCGATGGATCGCCGGGCGGAAATCCATGCTGTGGCAAGGAAAATCCGTGAGCAAGTGATGAGAGGCGGACGTTATAAAGGAATTTCGATTTTGTACAGACAACCGGAAAAGTATGATGAATTAATCGAAACGATTTTTTCGCAATACGATATTCCTGTGTTCATTAGTAGGAAAAAGCCGATGCTTCACCATCCTCTGATCGAATTTTCTCGTTCCGTTTTGGAGGCTGTGACATCAGGCTGGTCATATGAATCCATTTTCCGGGCTGTGAAGACAGATTTGTTCTTTCCGCATAAGGAAGATAAGCTGATTTGGCGTGAACGTGCGGATCGTCTTGAAAACTATGTGATTGCGAACGGAATCTACGGGAAGCGGTGGATGGATGAAATCCGCTGGAAGGTGAAACGGTACCGTGGACTGGAATTGCATACGACTGTGCAGACCGATGAGGAATTGCAGCAAGAACGAGAGTTGCATACGATCAGGGATTTGATCCGTGATCCGTTGAATACCTTTGAAGCTGCTTTAAAGCGGGCTAAGAATGGACGTGATTTTGCAAGTGCAATGTTTTCATTCATGGAATCCTTGCATGTATTCGATAAAATCATCGATTTAAGGGCGGATGAGGAGCGTGCCGGCAGGTTGTTGAATGCGACAGAGCATGAGCAGGCATGGAATTCATGGATCAATGTCCTTGATCAGTTCGTTCTCATGTTTGGAGATAAGGACATGGACTTGAAAGAGGTAGCGCGGATTTTGGATGAAGGGTTTGATACGCTCGAATTCACTCGGATTCCACCATCTCTCGATCAAGTGACTGTGACGACCATTGAGCTTGCGAGTTTGATGGATATCGAAGTGGGGTTCATCATCGGCGTAAATGATGGCGTCCTTCCACAGCGAGTTGACGCGGAAGGGATTCTTTCAGATTCGGACCGGGAATGGTTTTCGAAGAGTGGCCTTGAGCTTGCGCCATCCTCCAAAATGAAGCTAATGGATGAATCGTATATGGCGTACAGGGCATTTACGTCTGCGAGGGAGAAGCTTTTCGTCTCTTATCCGATTGCAGACGAGGAAGGGAAGTCGCTCTTGCCGTCCCTTTACATTCAGCGGATTGGGCAGTTGCTGCCTAACATCGGTTTACAGTTAGCCGTGTCGGATCCATCTGAGCTGATAAATAAGGACGAGCAGATCGACTACATCATTCATCCAAGAACAGCATTGCCGTACGTTTCGATGAAAGTGAAGGAAGCCAAGCAAACGGGACAGCTTGAGGCTGAATGGCAGGCTGTCCTTACCTATTACGAGGATGATCCGTTATGGTCATCCGTGCTTGAACATATAACGAAACCAACGATTAGCCGCAACGAGACAGAACGGCTTGCACCAGAAATCACGGAAGGTCTGTATGGAAAATCATTCGTTTCAAGCGTTTCCAGGGTGGAATCATATTACAGCTGCCCGTTCCAGCATTTCGCCTCATACGGCTTAGGATTGCAGGAACGGATGGAATATACATTGGAAGCTCCGTCAATCGGGGATCTGTTCCACGCTGCGTTAAAATGGATTTCGGATGAAATGAACCGGACAGGGAAGTCATGGACAGAATTATCCAAGGAACAATGCTGGCAACTGTCGAGGGATGCGATGGAATTCATCACACCGATGTTTTTCAATCGTATTCTGCTGTCAACGAGCCGCTATCACTATATCCGCCGGAAATTGACGCATATCCTTACGCGGACAATTTACGCACTTGGCAAGCAGGCGACGAAAAGCGTTTTCCGACCGGTCGCTATAGAGGCTGCGTTCGGACCAGGTGAACAGTTGCCGCCGCTTGAAATCCCGCTTCGTCGTGGCAATAAAATGAATCTCCGCGGAAGGATAGACCGTGTGGATGCAACAGAAATTGATGGAAAGAATTACTTAAGGATTGTCGACTATAAATCTTCTGCAAAGCAATTGGATTTAACGGATGTCTATTATGGTGTTTCCTTGCAGATGTTGACGTATTTGGATGTCGCGGTTGAACATGCGGAGGAATGGATTGGCTTCAAGGCGGATCCGGCAGGCGTATTATACGTACATGTTCATAATCCGATGATCAGGACAGAGTTAGAGTTGACCGAGGATTTGGTTGAGCAGGAAATAATAAAGTCTTATAAAATGCGAGGCTATCTGTTGGATGACACGGAAGTTGTCATGGGAATGGATGCGCAGTTAGGTAAAACGTCGTCCGTCATCCCGGCCGCTTTGAAAACGGATGGGACATTTTCAAAGACTTCAAGGGTGCTGACTTCGGATGACCTGCAAGTCGTAAGGAAGTTTGTCAGATACCGCCATCAGCAGGCTGGGGACGGGATGCTTGCGGGAGATACACGAGTTTATCCGTATAAACTGAAGGACAAGATGCCTTGCCAATATTGTTCGTATCGATCGGTTTGTCAGTTCGACCCGACTAATCCGGAGCAACTGTATCGCCAGTATGAAGATATGAAACCTGAGGAATCTCTTGAGAAAATGAGGAAGGATGTGATGGATAATGGACATTCCAGTTAAACCGGCAGATGTGACGTTTACAGATGCCCAGTGGAAGGCGATATGGGCGACAGGCAAAGACATCCTTGTATCGGCGGCAGCCGGTTCAGGAAAGACGAAAGTGTTGATTACACGGATGATTGAAAAGGTGTTGAGCACGAGCAATCCGATCGATGTCGATGAATTGCTTGTCGTCACGTTCACGAATGCTGCTGCGGCTGAGATGCGCCACCGGATGGCTGAGGCACTTGAAGAAGCGATTACCGTTAACCCGGATTCAATCCATCTGCGCAGGCAATTGAACCTTTTGAATAAAGCCCAAATTTCCACATTGCACTCCTTCTGTCTAAATGTCGTAAAACAGTATGCCTATCTTCTTGACATCGACCCAGGATTTCGTATTGCGGATAGCACGGAAGCAGCGTTGCTACGCGATGATACGATCGGGGATGTGCTTGAAGATGCCTATAATGCGGAAAATCCCGAAGCGATGTACCGTCTTGCAGATAGCTTCACTTCAGACCGTAACGACCAGTCAATTGAGAAGCTAATCGACAAGCTCTACGATTATTCAAGGGTTCATCCATCGCCTGAAAGATGGCTCCGGATGATTCCGATGCAATATGAGATCGGGGAAGACATCACGATTGATGAATTGGATTTTGTCGGCCCGTTGAAAACCGCAATCCGTCATACGCTTGAAGAAGCGATTGCGCTGACTGAGGACATGAAGCGAATTGCATTGATGCCTGAAGGTCCCGAGCCGCTTGCCGCGACTGCGGAAGCTGATTTGCAATGGATCAGGGAGGCGAAGCGGCGTATCGAAGAAGGGACTTGGGAGGAAACGTATTCCTTCTTCGGAACATTGACTTGGGTCAAAGCGGGAACAATTAGGAAAAACACATGTGATGAAGAGTTGGCGAAACGAGCAAAAGTAATTAGGGATTCTGTGAAGAAAATCATAAATTCATTGAAAGAATCCTATTTTGCGCGTACTCCCGCACGTCTGTTGGATGAAATTCGTCTAATGGCCCCTGCAATGCATACACTTGTCGGGTTGGTCATAGATTTCGGGGAACGTTATAGTCGCGTCAAAATGGATAGGGGACTTGTTGACTTCTCGGATTTGGAGCATTTTGCCTTGCAAATTCTTGCGAGAGAAGTAGACGGTGAACTGGTACCTTCGGATATTGCAGCTGATTATTTGGATCGATTTGCAGAAGTTCTTGTTGATGAATATCAGGACGTCAATTTGTTGCAGGAAGCGATTATCCAATTGGTGAAACGTGGTAGCGAAGAAGATGGGAATTTATTCATGGTTGGAGATGTGAAGCAGTCGATTTACCGTTTCCGGTTGGCGGAGCCAGGGTTATTTCTTGGGAAATATAGTCGATTTACGTCGAATGATGGAGAAAAAGGGCTTAAAATCGATTTGAACGCGAACTTCAGAAGTCGGAAAGAAGTATTGGATGCAACGAATTTCATCTTCTCACAAGTGATGGGCAAACGTGTCGGTGAAGTAGATTATGATGATGCGGCTGCACTGAAATATGGTGCGCGTTATCCGGAAAAAGAGTCCGCTGCGGCATTGACCTTGCTTTATGAGGATGAAGAGGATGATGTCGACATGGAAGCAACCGAACTGACTGGACAAAGCCTGAAAAGTTCGCAGGTGGAAGCAAGGTATATGATCAAAAGAATCAAAGAGCTTATGGCTTCGGGTGCTGAAGTTACGGATGCATTCACGGATAAGCGGCGCCCTCTTGAATATAGGGATATCGTTATCTTGATGCGATCGATGAGTTGGTCGGGGGAGATTGCTGAGGAATTTAAGCTTGCGGGCATTCCGATTTACGCTGAATTGTCACATGGATATTTCGACGCGATCGAAGTGATGATCATGCTTAATACATTGCGTGTCATCGATAATCCTTATCAGGATATTCCGCTTGCTTCCGTGCTTCGGGCTCCATTTATAGGCATGACGGAAAATGAACTATCCCAAGTCCGTCTTGTCGCAAAAAACAAGCCGTTCTATGAAGCATTGAAACTGTTTATGGCAATCGGTGGGACAGGTATAGCTCCTGAAACACAAATGAAGCTGCAACGCTTTTTCCTGATGTTCGAAGACTGGCGCAATCAGGCTCGTCGGGGTTCATTGGCAGAGCTAATATGGCAAGTGTTTTCGGATACCCACTATTATGAAATTGTCGGTGCAATGCCAAATGGAAAACAACGTCAAGCAAACTTACGGGCATTGCATGACCGTGCAATCGATTATGAAAAGACGTCATTCCGTGGTCTATTCCGCTTTTTACGTTTCATCGACAGGATGCAGAAGCGTGGGGATGATCTTGGCGCGGCTCGTTATGTCAGCGATACGGAGGATGTCGTCAGAATCATGACAATCCATTCATCGAAAGGGCTGGAGTTCCCATATGTATTCATAGCGGGAGCTGGCAGGCAGTTCAATAAGATGGATTTCAATGAACCGTATTTATTCGATCAGCATTTCGGTCTTGCAGTCAAGGCAATAGATCCCGATCTTCGCATTACGTATACATCTCTGCCATTTCTTGCAATGAAAGAGAAGAAGGAACTTGAGATGCGAGCCGAGGAGATGCGCGTGCTCTATGTGGCGATGACGCGGGCGAAGGAGCATCTTGAAATCATTGCATCTGTCAAGGATATTGAAAGAAGAATCGGCAAATGGCAGGATGCTCAGTTATTGGAGTCCGGTACAATGTTGCCGGAATATACAAGATCCCGGGCAAACGGGTATTTGGACTGGATCGGACCTGCAATTGCGAGACATTCGGATTTCGAGAAGTTCGGTGTTATGTATGGTGGAAGTTTAATGTCTGACTCTTCCAAGTGGGAGATTTCCGCATATCCGGCTTCTTCATATATTGATTCTCAGGTGGAATCGGATGAAACTGAAGACAGACAGGAACCGGTTCCTGTCGATGCGGCAGATGAAGCGGACTGGTCCTCCGAAGTGAACCGGAGATTCGATTTTGTCTATCCGTACATGTCATCCGTTTCGAAGCGATCTAAACAGACGGTTAGTGAGCTGAAAAGGGTGTCGCTGCTTGAGAGAGAAGACGAATTCAATGATTTCTTTGCAACGAAGGACGATGAAGCAAGCACACCATATTTGCATGCCCGACCTTCGTTCATGCAAACAAGGGCATTGTCGGGAGCAGAAATCGGAACTGCCATGCATACGGTCATGCAGCATATCGATTTGACGAAGTCCCATACAACACAGGAAATTGAAGGATTTATCGAAGAGTTGACGACTCGTCAACTGCTCACTCATGACGAGGCAAATGCTGTTAACGTGAAGAGTATTGTCCGGTTTTTTGAAACTCAACTATTCAAGCGATTATCAGAGTCAAAGCGAATTCTTCGGGAAGTCCCATTTACGTATGCCTTTGACGGAAAAGACGGGGATTATCAGATTTTACAAGGGATTGCTGATTGTTTATTCGAAGAAGAAGATGGTTGGGTTCTTTTAGACTATAAGACGGATCGAATCCGTGGGATCTTCCAGACGGGTGACGAAATCAGTGATGAAATGCAGAAGCGCTACGGCATTCAGTTAAATCTATATAAGAAGGCTGTCGAGTCAATTGTTAAAATAAAAATAAAAGAAATGGTCCTTTATTTGTTTGACGGGGAGAGGATTGTACAAGTTCAGGAGGAATCGGTTTGAAAGTCTCACCAACGATTGGCAACAGAATTGATTCTTTAGATATGCTAAGGGGCTTTGCGCTTCTTGGGATTCTCATCGCGAATATGCTAAGTTTCCATTCGCCATATTTCTACATTGACGCATTGACCTATTTTGGGACGCCAGGCGATGAAGAGTCATACAAGCTTATTAATATTTTCATTGAAACAAGTTTTTATCCTATATTCGCGATGATGTTCGGTTATGGCTTGAATATGCAATATGAAAAGGCAAACGCGAACGGCGTGAATTTTGCCCCTATTATGGCGAGACGTCTTGCCATTCTTATGGGTTTCGGCCTGATTCATGCGTTATTCATCTGGTCGGGAGATGTTCTATTCACGTACGCAATAATGGGCTTCATCATGATTGCAGCCGTTCGAATTCCTAAGAAGTGGCTTCTTTGGATTGCGTCATTGGTTTATTTGATTCCTTCTTTATTATTTATAGGGCTAATCTATGTAATAACAATGTTTGACCCGAACCAACTGATGGAAGGTTTTTCTGATATCCAGCAGATTGAAAGGGCCATCACTGCCTATGGACATGGGACATACGGTGAAGCATTCGTGTTCAGGATTTCTGAATGGATATTATTCGGTCTGACAGGCTCATTCATGGGTGTATTCATGATTCTGCCGTTAATCATGATAGGCTCTGCTTTCTCTAAAATGAAGTTATTTGAACGAGCCTCTGAATGGAAAGGGCGAATAGCCATCGTTGCTATTTTAAGTCTTGCGCTCGGGATTTTCATTAAAGCATGGCCGTATATTGACAACACGCATACGTACTACAATACATTGATACAGCAACTTATTGGTGGTCCGATATTGGCTATTGGATACGCATGTGTCATCATCCTCTTATGTCAATTGCCTATTTTCATAACCATTTTCCGGCCGGTTTCAAAAGCGGGCAGAATGTCGTTGACAACGTACCTGATGCAATCTGTTATTGCGACACTTATCTTTTACAGTTACGGATTTGGACTATACGGGAAAGTGGATTTGGCAACCGGGACATTGATAGCTGTAGGTATTTTTGCGATTCAAGTGATTTTTGCCGAACTATGGCTTATGAAGTTCAGAATGGGGCCATTTGAATGGATTTGGCGCAAAGGGATATATGGAAGAAATATGCCGAAAAAAGAGGAGAACGGGAAAGTTTTGTAGAATTAGTGGATGTATGGGCGAAGAGCGCTTATATAATTGATTAAATTAAGTTTTATCCAAATTATGAGGAAGGATGGGCTTGTACATGAAACTTTTATCGTTCCGGTTTGAAGGAAGAACATTATTCGGTCCGAAAGTGAAAAAAGAGGAAGCGGTCTGGGATGTGAAATCAATTGCCGAGGCATTCGGTGAAAAGGATTTCCCTTCAACAATCATCGAAGGAATTGCAGGAGGTTTGGAGTTTGTTGAAAAGGTGAGGAAACTCGCCGAACAGGCTCGGAATAGTGAGAATCCGGAACAATTCAAATATGCTTTTACGGAGATTGAATGGCTTGCCCCGGTACCACGAACGCCTAAAAATATACTTTGTGTTGGACGCAACTATGCCGAACATGCGGCGGAGATGGGTGCTGAAACACCACCTGAAAAACTGATGATTTTCACAAAATCGCCGACTTCGATTGCTGCAGATGAACAAAACCTTTTAGCTCATGCGGATCTCACGGATAGCTTGGATTATGAAGGTGAATTGGCTGTTGTAATCGGTAAAAAAGGGAGCAAAATCCCGAAGCAACTTGCTTATGACCATGTTTTCGGCTATACGATTGCAAACGATGTGACGGCACGCGATGTACAATATGGCCATAAACAGTTCTTCCTTGGGAAAAGCTTGAACGGCACTTGTCCAATGGGTCCATATATTGTGACGAAGGACGAAATTCCGAATCCTCATCAGCTTTCAATAGCGACTAAGGTGAATGATGAAGTGCGCCAAAATGGGAATACTGCAGATATGATTTTCAAAATAGATGAATTGATTGCCGAAATCTCAAAATATGTAATGCTTGAGCCGGGAGATGTCATTTTGACCGGTACACCTGCAGGAGTCGGAAAAGGACTGAATCCACCGAAGTTCTTGAAGGCTGGGGATACAGTGAAGATTTCCATAGAAGGTATTGGAACGCTCGTTAACCGTTTCGTGTGAGACCATTTTTCTACTATTGGTAGGCCATTCTATGATAGGATAAATAGGAATTATACAAGATGAGGTGAACAGTTTGGGCTTTTTGTCAGATACAACCCATTTTCATATTTTTACATGGGTCGTTGGGATAATCGTTTTTCTCGTTGCAGCTGTAATGGCTAACGGGACGAAAGGCAAGAAAATTACGCATATGATTGCACGCCTATTTTATGTGCTGATCATAATTTCGGGCGTAGCGCTTTTCATCAAAGGAATGGATTACGGCAGAGGTGCCGAATACGGTATCAAATTCCTTCTTGGTTTAGTGACAATCGGGATGATGGAAATGGTATTGGTCCGTTCCGCAAAAGGGAAATCTGTAACAATGTTTTGGGTATTGTTCTTCGTTTTTCTACTCGCAACAATGTTCCTTGGCTTCAAATTGCCGATGGGCTTTGAATTCTTTTAATAGTGAAATGAAAGTAGGGCCCGCTGGCGAATGATGCCAGCGGGTTTTTTAATTGGTAGACTGTCACTTCGCCCATTCACAAATTAGACTCATTTTCCCGGCAGTAAGTCATTTTTCTATTCATTACATGGCGGGGAGCGTGCTGTTTTGATAAAATGGCAAGAGATAGCTCGGTAGGGAGGCTTTTTTGTGAAAAGAAAACGTATTATGGGCTTTATTGCCATTTTCCTTTTGTTCATATCAACGGTTATGCCGGTGGGTGTTTCTGCAAAGGCAGAACGAAACATCAATGATGAAAGCATATATGATCTATTGGTAGATCGTTATAATAACGGTGATCGCAAGAATGATTTGGATGTTGATATTCATGATGATTATGCGTTCCATGGTGGGGACTTTGTCGGAATAGAGGGCCGCTTGCAACATATCATCGAGATGGGCTTTACAATGATTTCTATTGGACCAGTATTTAAAAGCGAGTCATATGATGGGAACAAAGCACTTTCATACTCCGAGTTGGATCCGCATTTCGGGACGGATGACGAACTTACGGATTTGGTAAAGGAAATTCATAAACAGAAAATGAAAGTGATTGCGGATTTTCCGCTTAGCAAGGTAAGTGCAGATCATGAGTGGACCAAAAATCGTACGCATAAATTTACGCATTCAGCGGATGGTACAGTCAATTGGGATCCCGCAGATTCAAAGGTTCGGGAGGACTTGATCGCTGCTGTAGTCGGTTTTATTACTACATATGATTTGGATGGAATTCGACTTACACAATTGGATGGATTCGATGACGCTTATTTGAATGAAATGATAGCGGCTATCCACGATGCTCGTGAAGGTTCGTATGTACTGACAAATGAAGATAGTGGTGCGAATTTTGACTCCACTCCAAGTGAACATAAGATGGAGGCGCTACGTCAGACATTTATGAAGGTGGATCCGGATTCAGCTCCGATAGATGTTTTTAAGGACAATGATGAGGGTAGATTGATTCAATTTGATGATTTAACGGGACCCCGTCTAACGTATGATATGGTGGAGGCAAGGATGTTCCCGCCTACCCGATGGAAAGTGGCAGCAACTGCGTTATTTACGCTGCCGGGAGTTCCACTTATGACGTATGGTACGGAAATCGCGGTAAACGGAAAAGAAGCGCCTGAAAGCCATCCGTTATTCAATTTTAAAACCGATATGGAATTTAAGGAATTAATCGGTAACCTTAATATATTGCGCAATAAATCAGAAACGCTCCGAAATGGTGAATTTGAAATGCTTCACAATGAAGATGGATTCATCGTATACAAAAGATCTTCGAAAGACGAAACGTGGATAATTGCTGTAAACAACACGTCTAAAACGGCTAACTTCGAAATTCCGTCAAACATGATTGGCGAAAAGAAGAAGCTCCGCGGAGTATTGGACGGCGATCTTATCCGCGAATCTGACGACGGCGTATTCCGTGTCGTTCTGGATAGGGAACTTGCGGAAGTATATATCGCTGATGATGATAAAGGGTTCAACACCCCTTACCTAATTGCGTCGATTCTTGTCTACGTAATTTTCCTTGGATTCCTGTTCCTTGTCATTAAAAAGGGACGAGCAAGAAGAAAATCGGAAAGTAAAAAAGCTTGATACTGCCATTTAAAATGCCTTTTCATAACTCGGTTCAGCCCGAGTTTGAAAAGGCATTTTTAAAAGCGTTAATTTAGTTTGCTCAAAAAGAAAACTGCGATTGTCCCTGGTCCGGCATGTGACCCAATAACGGAACCAATCATTTGGACTTCTATGTTTTTCGGTTTAAACTTCTCTTCGATCATCGCCTTCACTTCAAGTGCAGTAGCCTCATCATCGCCGTGGCTGATTGCAATTGTTTGTTCGGACAATTCGTTTCCGCGCTCTTCCATTAACTCTAAAATACGACGGAACACTTTTTTACGACCACGGTGCTTCTCGATAGGTACAAGCTTGCCACTTTCCACATGCAGTAAAGGTTTGATGTTCAATAACCCACCGATGAATGCGCTTGTCCTGGAAACGCGACCGCCCTTCGCCAAATAATCAAGATCCTCAACCGTGAAAAGATGCTCCATACGGGCAGCCATACTACGGATTTTTCGCTCGATTGTCCGGATATCATCACCTGCATCACGAAGTCTGACGGCTTCTTTCACTAATAAACCGTGTCCAAGCGACGCACAACGGGAATCAATAATGATTAAATTGAAATTCGGATTCCATTCTTTCACTTGATCTTTCATCATAACGGCAGTGTTGTACGTACCTGACAGTTCAGAGGAAAAAGCAATATATAAGCCTTCTTCATCAGATTTTGAAAGGTCCTTCCAGAAGGATAGAAGCGCTTCTGGTGATGCTTGCGATGTTTTTGGATGTTTTCCATTGCGGATTGCATCGAAAACCTCTTTTGAATCGATTTCAATGACATCGTCATACTCTTTGTCATCGATCAAAACACTTAATGGAATCAAGGTTACATCATTTTCATCAAAAAAAGATTTTGGTAAATCTGAACCACTATCAGCAAAAATTCTCATTTGGGACCCCCTGTGTTCTTTTTATATTTTATTTTTTAATAATAACCGTTCTTTCAAAACTTCCGCGATACCGTCTTCGTTATTTGTAAGTGTCACTTCATCCGCGATGGATTTTAAGCGGTCGATCCCATTGCCCATTGCAACGCCGACACCGGCGTAATCGATCATTTCCAAATCATTGTCTTCGTCTCCGAAAGCGATGATCCGCTCACGTGGAATTCCGAGCCAATTGGAAACATGTGAGATGCCGACGGCTTTATTCAACCCATGGCGCACGATTTCAATCACATCCCACGGTGCTCCCCAGTTCCTATGGTCAATTACTTCGGCATGTACTTCAGCTAAGTGTCTTCGTATCGGGTCGACCGAATCAGGTTCCGCTTGGATGAGTAGACTTGTTGGATCGACTTCCAAAATAGTCCTTATATCACCCTCCTTGATGACTGGATCGCCAAAACTGAATATGTCCAAAAGTTTTGTGTCGTGATATTGCAAGTACACATCATCCATAACTTCAGCAACGATATTTTGAAGACGGAAATCCTGCATTGCATCAACAACATCTTTGACGACAGGAAGTGAAATCGTTTCATGGATTGTTTTCCATGAGCGGTCGGTCGGATTATGGACGAATGCACCGTTAAAGTTGACGATTGGTGTTTTTAGACCTAATTCGCGGTAGTACATTGCACTTGCGCGATATGGACGCCCCGTCGCAATCATTATTTGGTGCCCTTGTTCTTCAGCTTGTTTTAATGTATTTGCCGTTTTTTCCGATATGATTTTTTCGTCAGTCAGCAATGTCCCGTCCAGGTCAAGGACGATTAAATGTGGTTTCAATTGCTTCGCCCCCTTTTTGAAAAGAATACGCTATCTATCTTGTCTTATACCCTTTTTTTCAGTTTATCGTTAGTAGCAGTGGTGAGTCAAAAGATTCCGTTGCATGACCGTAGTTTTTGTTTTTCTACAAAAACTTTGGTACGATTTAGGAAAAGATACAGAAGGTGTTTGAATGATTGTAAGAGAAGAGAAATGGAGCAATATACCATTACTGCATATTGTGGACGAAACAGTGGAAGATAGCAACATTCCCGCAGTAATTTTCTTGCACGGATTCACCAGTGCCAAAGAGCATAATCTGCATTATGCATATAATATCGCGAAGAAGGGGTTTCGTGTTTTATTGCCGGAGGCACATCTTCATGGCGTTCGCGATGAAGGTCTGGATGAAGTCCAGTTAAGCTTGCGATTTTGGGAAATCGTCCTAACATCAATTGAAGAAATGGGTATCCTTCACAAAGAATTGGTTGAAAGAGGTGTCCCTAAAATTGGGATGGGCGGGACATCGATGGGCGGTATTACGACCCTTGGATGCATGACGGCGTATCCATGGATTGACACGGCTGTGGTCATGATGGGCGCGCCAGGCTATGTAGAACTTGCGAAAGCTCAAATTGCCCAGTTTGAAAATAGAGGTTTTAAATTGCCGATCTCCGATGAAGAAAGAAAGTCTTTGATTGACACACTTTCTCTATTCGATATGACCAAGCAAAGGCAAAAACTTAATCGGCGACCTGTTTTCTTTTGGCATGGGCAACAGGATACAACAGTTCCATTTGAACCAACATATAACTTCTTCAAAGCAGCAAAAAAGGATTATCAGGATTTGCCTGAACGGTTCGAATTCATGGCTGACCCCACTGCAGGACATGCCGTTTCCAGATCTGGCATGTTGCGAGCGGCGGATTGGTTCGCAAGTTATTTGAATGAGTAGGTCAATCTTTGATATGATGAAGGTATCCTAGTAAGGAAAGGGGAATTTACAATGAATGATGATATGAAGGGCAGTTTGATGGGTGCTCTTGAAAATGTGATCGATCCCGAGCTTGGCATTGATATTGTCAATTTAGGACTCGTCTATGATGTGGAGTTGGACGACGAAGGTACTGCTAAAGTGACAATGACATTGACATCAATGGGTTGTCCGATGGGACCGCAGATCGTCGCGAATATTAAACAGGAACTCATGGAACTACCGGAAGTGAAGGACGTTGACGTCAACATCATCTGGAATCCACCCTGGTCTCGTGATAAAATGTCCCGTTACGCCAAAATGGCGTTGGGCGTACGATAATAGAACGGAAAGGAAGGCTGTCTGACTTTTGTCGGCAGTCTTTTTTTATTGAAACTATCGCTTTGTTTCATGTGTTATCAGTAGGGTACGAATATAAAAAAGGAAGTGCACCACACTTTACTTGGGTGTGAAAACAGTTTATAATTTAATTAATCAAAGATAGTCAAAGTCAAATGAATGAGGTGAATTTATATGAGAATGGACGGCGTACAAGAAGATCAGCGTACACCGCTTGAACAATTTGGACGGAATCTTGTTGAAGATGTAAAAAACGGAAAGATGGATCCGGTTATTGGACGAGATGAAGAAATCCGGAATGTCATCCGTATTTTATCAAGGAAAACAAAAAACAATCCTGTTCTAATAGGGGAGCCCGGTGTCGGCAAGACAGCTATTGTCGAAGGTCTTGCACAGCGAATTGTCAAAGGTGACGTTCCCGAGGGGTTGAAAGACAGGGAAATTTATGAATTGGATATGAGTTCCTTAATCGCCGGAGCCAAATACCGTGGTGAGTTCGAGGAACGGCTGAAAGGCGTTTTAAAGCAAGTGAAGGAAAGCGATGGGGAAATCATTCTTTTCATTGATGAAATCCATACGATCGTTGGCGCTGGAAAGACTGAAGGGGCGATGGATGCAGGGAATATGCTGAAGCCGATGCTTGCACGCGGTGAATTGTATTGCATCGGTGCGACAACGCTTGACGAATACCGGATGTATATCGAAAAGGATCCTGCACTTGAACGACGCTTCCAGCAAGTGCTTGTACGTGAACCTTCGGTGGAAGATACGATTTCAATTTTACGCGGCTTAAAAGAACGTTTTGAACTTCACCATGGCGTCCGAATCCATGACCGTGCAATAGTCGCAGCAGCAACATTATCGGATCGCTATTTGACAGAACGTTTTATGCCGGATAAAGCAATCGACCTGATCGACGAAGCGAGCGCGATGATCCGGACGGAAATAGACTCGATGCCGCAAGAGTTAGACTCAGTCACACGTCGTATTATGCAGTTGGAAATCGAGGAACAGGCGTTACGGAAAGAGAAGGATGCAATCAGCCAAAACCGCTTGGAAGCCTTACGGACAGAGTTGCAGGAGTTAAAGGATTCTTCCTCCGACATGCGTGAGCAGTGGGATAAGGAAAAAGAAGCTTTGCGTGGAATCCAATTGAAACGCGAAGAGTTAGACCGATACCGCCGCGAGTTGGAAGATGCACAGAACCGCTTTGATTTGAATAAAGCTGCGGAATTGCAATACGGCAAGATTCCTCAATTGGAAAAGGAATTGCAGGCACTCGAAGGTCCGTTAGCCAATAGCTCTGAAAACCGTTTGCTTCGCGAAGAAGTGACGGAAGATGAAATCGCAATGATAGTTGCCCGTTGGACCGGCATTCCAGTTACAAAATTAGTTGAAGGCGAAAGGGAAAAATTGCTTCGTCTTCGCGAGACGTTGGAGGAAAGGGTTATCGGGCAAACAAATGCCGTTCAGTTAGTAACTGAAGCTGTTTGGCGCGCGCGGGCAGGCATTAAGGATCCGGATAAACCGATTGGATCATTTTTATTCTTAGGACCAACTGGAGTCGGGAAAACGGAACTTGCAAAAACGCTTGCCGCGAGCATTTTCGATTCCGAAGATCATTTCATCCGAATCGATATGTCCGAGTACATGGAAAAACATAGCGTATCCCGACTCGTCGGAGCTCCTCCGGGCTATATCGGCTATGAAGAGGGTGGACAGTTGACGGAAGCGGTGCGTCGCAACCCATATTCAGTTGTCTTGTTAGATGAGATTGAGAAGGCGCATCCAGATGTATCGAATATTTTACTGCAAGTCTTAGATGATGGGCGAATTACTGATAGCCAGGGAAGACTTGTCAATTTCACGAATACAGTTGTGATCATGACATCCAACATCGGTTCGGCATATTTGTTGGATGGACAATTCGATTCGGAAAATCATGCAGCCGAGGACTTGGTCATGGCAGAATTGCGCCGCCACTTCAAGCCAGAACTGTTGAATCGGATGGACGATATTATCATCTTCCACTCATTATCGGGAGACTCATTCCGTTTGATAGCGAAGAAAATGCTTGATGATCTTGTCAAACGGTTGAATGAACAGGAAATTGTACTGGAATATAGCGATGAAGTCCTTGACTGGATTGTAAAGGAAGGGACAGACGCAGATTTCGGGGCAAGACCATTAAAACGGTTCATCCAACGCTATGTAGAAACCGCAGTCGCAAAAGAAATCATCAAAGGCGATATGAAAGATGGGGAGAAATTGGTGTTATCGATGGAAGAAGGTAAACTTTTGGTTGAGAAAAAGTGAATTAATATTAAAAAAACCATTCCAATGAAAAGGAATGGTTTTTTGTTGCTCAATGATCTGCTACTTCTCCATCAGGAATAGCTGATGTCATAACGATAACTATCACTGATAGGACCACTGATGCGATAAGGCCGGTCATGAAGTCAAATGATGCGATTCCTGCGATTGATCCTGCAACATAGTTTAACATCGTCACTAAGAGGAAGGACCAGAAGAAAGTCATAATATATTTCATTGAAATCACCTCTACATAACTATTTCACCGTTCATCATACCACAGCACACACAATCATAAAACAAAATTATTTTTAGATTTCATTTTCTTTGGCGAAATCGTGTCCAGATATTGAAAAACGGGTTCAGTTCCACTATAATTAACACCAGGTACTAATAATAGATGATAAGGAACGGGGTATGTGAAATGAATGCAGGGTTGATTGGTGTAGGGAAGTTTGTCCCGTCAAACGTAGTAACAAATCAGGATCTTGAAGCCCGTATGGATACGACGGACGAATGGATTCGTACACGCACCGGCATTGAGGAAAGGCGCATTGCGGATGAAAATACCGATACTTCCGATATGGCTTACGAAGCAGCATTGGACGCATTGGAAAATGCAAATATAAAAGCTGAAGAAATTGGAATGATCATTGTTGCAACAGTGACTCCGGATCGTCCATTCCCTTCAGTCGCTACGATGCTTCAAGAGCGGTTAGGTGCAAAAAACGCAGCTGCCATGGATGTTTCCGCAGCATGTGCAGGTTTCATGTACGGCATCGTTATGGCGAAACATTTCGTAGAGGCTGACACCTATAAGCATGTTTTAGTCGTCGGCGTTGAGAAATTGTCGAAGATTACAGATTGGGAAGACCGAAACACTGCAGTCCTGTTTGGTGATGGTGCGGGAGCGGCGGTAGTTAGTAAAGTGAGCGAAGGCCGCGGAATCCTTTCATTCGAATTAGGAGCGGACGGTACAGGTGGCAAGCATCTTTACCAAGAAAAAAATAAATACATCCAAATGAACGGACGGGAAGTATTCAAGTTTGCAGTTCGGCAAATGGGTGAATCTGCAGTTAATGTTACTGAAAAAGCCGGACTTACTACAGAGGATGTAGATTATTTAATACCTCATCAAGCCAACATCCGTATTATGGAAGCATCGCGTCAACGTTTAGAGTTGCCGATTGAAAAGATGTCCAAGTCAGTCCATAAGTACGGAAATACATCTGCTGCCTCTATCCCGATTTCATTGGTCGATGACCTTGCGGAAGGCCGCGTCAAAGATGATGACATCATCGTAATGGTCGGTTTCGGCGGCGGTCTAACATGGGGCGCTCTCTGTATTAAATGGGGAAAATAATTACGAGATACTATATACTTGATAAAGATTATTCGTAAAAATGAAAGGGAGTTTTCAGGAATGGAAAAACGTCGTGTCGTTATTACTGGAATTGGTGCTGTTTCTCCAGTAGGAAATTCCGCGGAAAAATCGTGGGAAGCGGTATTGAATGGTGAATCGGGAATCGGACCACTTACAAGATTGGATAGTGAACAATTCCCTGTGAAAGTTGCAGCTGAAGTGAAAGACTTTGATATTGAAGAATATATTCCTCGTAAAGATGCAAGGAAGATGGACCGATTTACACATTATGCACTGGCAGCGTCCATCATGGCGATGAAAGATGCGAATCTTGAATTGGATGAAGAGACTGGTTTGCGCACTGGCGTCTGGATTGGTTCAGGGATTGGCGGAATGGAGACTCATGAACAGCAATTCAAGACGTTTCTTGAAAAAGGTTATCGCCGGGTAAGCCCATTCTTCGTACCAATGATGATTCCGGATATGGCTTCTGGTCAAGTATCAATCCATTTCGGAGCAAAGGGTATTAACTCTTGCACAGTTACAGCTTGTGCATCAGGGACAAACTCTATTGGTGACGCATTTGAAGTCATCAAACGTGGTGACGCAGATGTAATGATCACTGGTGGAGCGGAAGCACCGATTACAACAATGGCCGTTGCAGGCTTCTGTTCAAACACTGCATTGTCATTGAACCCGGATCCTGCAACTGCATCTCGTCCATTCGATAAGGAACGGGACGGCTTCGTCATTGGTGAAGGAGCAGGAATCCTGATCCTTGAAGAATATGAACATGCGGTTAAACGTGGTGCTAAAATCTATGCGGAAATCGTCGGATATGGCTCCACGGGAGACGCCCACCATATTACAGCTCCTGCACCGGAAGGCGAAGGCGGTGCACGTGCAATGCGCCAGGCATTGGAAGAAGCGGGAATCAGCCCTGATAAAATCGATTACATCAATGCACACGGTACAAGCACGCCATATAACGATCTATTTGAAACGATTGCGGCGAAAACTGTATTCGGTGAGCATGCCTATAAGTTGGCTATGAGTTCGACTAAGTCAATGACAGGCCATTTATTAGGCGCAGCTGGTGGATTGGAAGCAATCTTCACTGTGAAAGCATTGCAGGAAGGGATTCTGCCACCGACTATGAATATTGAAAATGCAGATCCGGAATGTGATCTTGACTACGTTCCGAACGTTGCACGTAAAGTCGATATTGAATATGCAATGAGTAACTCATTAGGTTTCGGCGGTCATAATGCCTCACTAGTATTCAAAAAAGTGAACTAACCATAAATAAAAGCTCCCCATTTAGAGGTCATCTTCTAAATGGGGAGCTTATTTTCATATGATAAGAAAAAGCAAAAGGGCGATGTTCATGACACGTATATTCCTCTTTCTTCTCAGTTACGGACTAATAGTTGTTTCTGTATCCCATATGATTTTTTATTTTAACTATATTTCACTTGGATATAGTTGGACACGGATTATAGTATTCATTATTGGTACAGCTGATTTCACGATCTTTGTAGCAGCGCTTATTTTACTTCTTCTTACCGTCTTCTTCCAATACCCATTGCGGACTCCATCTTCTTAAGTGTGGCGGATGCGATTGTATTTGCTTTTTCAGCGCCTCTGTCTAAATGTACATCCAGTTCAGATGAATGAAGAAGTTCCGTGTAGCGTTCTTGAACAGGCGCAAGATGCCCGATGATGGCTTCGGCAACCCCCGCCTTGAAAGCGCCATATCCGAGCCCTTCATATTTAGCTTCGAGATCTGCAATTGAAACGCCGCTCATTGCGGATTCGATTGTCAATAGATTTGAGACGCCAGGCTTATTTGTTTCATCGAATTTAACGAAGCCATCAGAATCCGTCACCGCACTTTTTATTTTCTTCTCAATTTCATTCGGTGTATCTAAAATTCTAATCGTACCTTTTTGATTAGGGTCAGATTTGCTCATTTTTTTCAAAGGGTCTTGTAGGGATTTAATACGAGCACCGATTTTTGGTATGCGGATTTCCGGTATTGTAAGGACTTCTCCGTATCGTTTGTTAAACCGCTCTGCCAAGTCGCGTGTCAATTCAACGTGTTGCTTTTGGTCTTCTCCGACAGGGACGACATTTGTGTTATAGATAAGGATGTCGGCAGCCATTAATGGGGGATACGTTAGCAATGCCGCTGAAACGCCTTCTTTTCCATCAGACTTATCCTTGAATTGGGTCATACGTTCAAGTTCACCGATATACGAAATACATTGCATCATCCATCCGGCTTGTGCGTGTGCGGGAACTTCTGATTGGATGAACAGTGTTGATTTTTCTGGATTGATGCCGCTGGCGATGTAGATTGCTGCGAGTGAGCGGATTGTTTTTGTTAGTTCATCGGGATCTTGTTGTACTGTAATAGCGTGCTGGTCTACGATGCAGAACCGGCAGTCGTATTCTTCTTGAAGCTCCGTAAATTGTTTAATAGCCCCAATATAGTTCCCGATTGTTACCGTACCGGTAGGCTGCACACCTGAAAAAATAGTCTTCATTCCAATTCCTCCTAAATATAATTGATTTCCGCTCCAGGCAGACGCTTTCCGGGGGGCGGGCGGTGAGCCTCCTCGGTCGCTTTGCGACACTGCGGGGTCTCACCTGTCCCGCTAATCCCCCAGGAGTCGCCGCCTTTCGCTCCAATCAATGATGCCAAAACTATATAAGTAAATAAAAAAACACCAGCCATCCCCAAAAAAGGGACGACTGATGTTGATCAACCGTGGTACCACCCGAATTAGCCCGTAAAAGGCCACTCAAATCCCATAACGCGGGAGACGTGATTGGCTAATAGGCTGCATCAACAACCTTCGTTCACCAATCAAGCTCAGGAATCCAATTCTTCTTGTACGTCTTGCCTGTTTACACCGGCCACAGGCTCTCTGATAAGGCGAAACAAGAGTACTCTTTCCGTCTTTGCTTTTTATAATTGTTAGTTGTCAAAAGTATAGTATGACTTTGTACGGATTGCAATAGAAAAACTCAAACAGACAAAAAAACAGGTGTTTTGAGGTTTTTTGACAAGAAATCACGGGAATAGTAGAGTTCCCCTATTCAATAGATTTTTGCTTTGGTAGAATAAATGAAAGAGAGGAAGTGTCCTATGAAGAAAATGAAGTTTTTGAGTTCACTACTACTTGCCGCTGCAGTTGTGATACCGACTATGGCGCATGCCGATGAAACTATAAAAGATATTGAATTTGCAGAACGTACATATGGATTTGAAGCGGTGGATGAAGCTATTGTAGCGAGTTCGAAATTATTCCGTTATGATTCGGGACTTGTTTTTGAATATCCGGATGCAGTTAGAGGAATTTACGTCACTGGACATTCTGCAGGAGGGGCCCGATTCGAGAAGTTACTGAATCTAATCGGTTCGACCGATTTGAATGCAATGGTAATTGATATTAAAGATGATTTCGGGTATTTAACATATAAGCCGCAGGAAGATTCCCCGTTGTTTGGTCTCGGAATCGGTAAACCGTATATTAAGGATCCTCAAAAGATGTTAAAGACGCTTGAAGAGAATAAAGTATACCCGATCGCAAGGATAGTTGTGTTCAAGGACAGTGTCCTCGCAGAACAACGACCTGATCTATCGTTCATGGATGGCGATCAGGTATGGAAAAACGGAAGGAAAGAATCATTTGTGAATCCGTTTATGAAAGAAGTTTGGGATCATAACGTACAAATTGCGATAGAAGCTGCAAAGATGGGGTTCAAGGAAATCCAATTTGACTACGTTCGTTTCCCTGAGGGCTTTGAAAAGAGAGCAGATGTACTTGGATATACGATGGAAGACTACAAGGATTCAGAGCTTGACCCAGTGCAACGCCGGGTGGAAGCAGTTACCGATTTTGTTGCCTATGCACGTGAACAGTTAAAGCCATATGATGTTGATGTGTCTGTTGATATTTTTGGATACTCAGCAACATTGCCGGAAGCGCCAGGAATCGGACAAAACTTCTCTAAGATTTCCGAGAACGTAGATGTCATTTCGTCAATGATTTACCCAAGTCATTGGACTTCCTATTTCGGAATTTCAAAACCGGATCTTGAACCATACCGTCTGGTGTCTGAATATGCAAAAGTTGAAAATGCGAAATTAGGGGAACTTGAGAATCCTCCGACTTCCAGACCATGGTTGCAAGACTTCAGCGCACCTTGGTTAGGTGCTGGGAATTATCTGCGTTATGGGAAGAATGAGGTCGAAGCACAGATAAAAGCATTGCAAGATAACGGCATAAACGAATTCCTGTTATGGAATGCTGGCAATTCATACACAGAAGGTGTGGATTATACACCTTAAACTTTAAAGTAGGGGAGAGATCCTCTACTTTTTGTAATTAAAATCATAACTATTTTCATGCATATTGAAACCTTTTTGGGTCAGATTCGTACTATTAGGAAAGTAATTTGCTTTTTCATTCGAGAATACCTAAATGAGAAATCGATTTTTTTCGCAAAAGATGTTTAAAGATTTATGTCATCGGGTATAACAGTAAAGAGTCAAAAAGTACATAACAGAAGGAGCTGTAACCCTTACATTATTGCGGAAATGTGACAAAGGTACAATCTGTATTACTTTTTTTTGAAAAAGTGTATTCATTGAGAATGAATATGTGTATAATAGGAGATAGCTAATTACTTTAAAATCATTCTAATTTAATTTTAAATAAAATCAAGAGCAAGCCGACTGAAAGGAAGTGTCAGCGAATGGGAGTTACATTATTTACCTCACCTAGTTGCACATCATGTAGAAAAGCTAAGGCATGGCTGGAAGAGCATGAAATACCGTATACTGAAAGAAATATCTTTTCGGAGCCTTTGAATATTGGTGAGATTAAGCAAATCCTTCGAATGACGGAAGACGGTACGGATGAAATTATTTCAACACGCTCCAAAATCTTCCAAAAACTGAATGTAGACGTGGAAAGCTTACCACTTCAACGTTTATACGAATTAATTCAAGAACATCCTGGCCTATTAAGAAGACCAATCATTCTTGATGAAAAAAGGCTTCAGGTAGGGTATAATGAAGATGAAATCAGACGTTTCCTACCTAGAAAAGTAAGGGCCTATCAGCTGCTTGAAGCGCGGCGCATGGTAAACTGAATTAAAATATAGTAAAGCTGATAGGGAGCTAACGGGCATTCGCCAAATCCTATCGGCTTTTTAATTTCTTTTAGCTCCAAGAATCGCCCTACGCTATAGATTATTCCCTTGCTTTATGTGCTGATGTTCCCTACAATGCTATTATCAATAGAAGTCTTGAGCGGGAACCCTTTCAAAACTTCGCAAACGGTCATATAGTAAGTATAAGCATTGCAGGTTAATCGCGAGAATAAAAAAATGGGCATATGCCTATTTGTAAGGAAGGGAGAGAAAAGGGATGGAAATAGAGCGTATCAATGAAAATACAGTAAAGTTTTATTTATCGTATATAGACATAGAAGAACGAGGCTTTACGCGTGAGGAAGTCTGGTACAATCGCGATAAAAGCGAGGAGCTCTTCTGGGAGATGATGGATGAAATCAATGACGAGACCGAATTTGAAGTAGAAGGTCCATTGTGGATTCAAGTCCATGCGATGAATAATGGAATCGAAGTGACAGTGACACGTGCACAAATGGAAAACACAGATATAGAATTTGGAGTGGATGAGTCAGATAAGCATTTTGAACCTGACCCTAACATATTCGCAAACCCTGAACAGCTTATGAGTGAATTAAATGATGAGCCCGTAGTATGGACTTCTGATATGTTCGTGTTCGATGATTTCGAAAATCTCATTCCGTTAGCCAAGAAAATTCCCATATACGCAGTTCAATCATCTCTCTATTCATTTGAAAATAAATTCTATATGCATGTGATATACGATGAATCTGAAATGGACGACGATGCTAAATTGGATTATTGTAGTATTGTTTCAGAATACGGTTCATTATCCCAGGTAACGATTCATCGTTTAGAGGAATATGGGAAGGTCATAATGGAATCCGATGTTTTGAAGACAGTTGAGAAATATTTCGGTGAATAAATAGATAACAGCTACTCCCTAAAAACATCGGGGAAGTAGCTTTTTTTGTTTAAAGACAATTGTTCAAAATAGTTGCATTTATGAATGAAGATTCCTACAATTAATTCGAGAGGAGTGAGGAGAATTTTAACAGCGTGTTCAGAGGATGGGCGGACAATCATTTTGTCTGCTGATCTAAAAAGAGAAGAACTTCGAAAGTGGAGGGAGACTCGTAGCTTTTTCTGCCCACAATGCAGAGGTCCGGTACAATTGAAAGTCGGTAATATTGTAGTCCCCCATTTTGCTCATTTAAAAGACACAACCTGTCGTACATCTTTTTCAGAGGGGGAATCCCCACAACATTTAACGGGCAAGTTGCTATTACATCAGTTGCTAACGGCAAATTCGCAAAATACGGTTTTGGAACCGTTGTTAGCCGAAATCTCACAGCGGCCAGACTTGCTTATTTTAAATGAACAGGAAAAAATCCCGATTGAGTTTCAATGCAGTACAATCCCCATCTCCCTTTTGGAAGAGCGAACGGATGGGTTTCGGAAGATTGGAATGCCTCCTATTTGGATATTGCACACGCCAACAAAGTTTGCAAATTTTCCCGAAGGTATAGGGACATTTCAGTTTTCAAAGTTTGAGGAATGGTTTATTGTCAGCACCCCACCTGAAGGAGATGTGCTCCTTACATTTAATCCCCAAATGAAAACATTTCATTATTTCACTAGTTTGTTGCATGTGGCGGGCCAAAGGTATATTGGCATGCACCACATCCTTCCCGTTAACTATCAATCCTTTCCATTTTTACGTCCTAAGATACCATTAGAAAAGGACCTTGCCCGATATGTAAATCTATATAATTCCAAGCGTCATGAAGATCTTGAACGTTCGGTTTTATTGAACAGAAAAGGTATTACTAATCCCTTTTTGAGATGCTGCTATGAAATGAGGATACTACCGACTAAACTGCCAGCATGGGTAGGTGTGCCTGTTTCTAAGAATCAAGCATTTCGTGAAGCGGATTTTGAATGGCAACTGCGGCTCCTTCATTTTCTGAAGCGAAAAGGCCTTGGTTTAATGAAAGTGAATGCGTATCATTTACGGCAATTTGTTAGGAGTTTTGAAAATCCTTCAACTGAAAAAATTTCTGCTTGTCAAAACTATCTCTCGTTTTTAGTCAAATACGGGGTGGACAACCCTTTGAATAATACTGACTTCAGCGAAAAGGTCATTTTGTATATAATTTCAGAAAGATTTCTTGCAAATGACCGACAAAATTGAGAGAATAATAATGATTCGATTTACGAAGAAATTTTTAGGGGGAGGAAGTTGAAAATGACGACGGAAGTTAAAAACAAAGTGTTAACCCGTGACCAAGTCAAAGTGGATGAAACTTGGCGCTTGGAAGATATTTTCCCCACGGATGAAGCGTGGGAGCAGGATTTTAAAGCAATCGAGGAACTATTAGCAAGTGCAGAAAGCTATAAAGGGACATTGAATAATGGTCCTGAAGCTTTGGCCGAGGCTCTTACCTACCGTGATACTGTTTACCAAAGAATGGGCAAGTTATACACATACTCCCATTTGAAAGGTGATCAAGACACGACAAACAGCTTCTATCAAGCGATGGATAGCCGTGCGAAATCATTGTACTCTAAAGTTTCTACTGCACTATCATTCTTCACACCAGAGTTATTGACAATCCCTGAAGAAGAATTGAACAGTCTTGTTGAGAATAATGATAACTTAAGCGTTTACAAGTTTGAGTTTGAAAAAATGAACTCACGCCGGGCTCACATCCTTTTAGCAGAACAAGAGGCAATCCTTGCGCAATTGGGCGAGGTAACAGGAAATGCCGCTGAAACGTTTAGCATGTTGAACAATGCTGATTTGACATTCCCGATGGTAAAGGATGAAAACGGCGAGGAATCTGAGCTTTCTCATGGTCGTTATATCCGTTTCCTTGAAAGTAAAGATCCAAAAGTGCGTGAAGAAGCATTTAAAGCAATGTACAGCAAATATGGTGAGTTCAAAAACACATTTGCATCTACATTGAGTGGAAATGTGAAAAAGAATAATGTCAATGCGCGAATCCGCAAATTTGATTCTGCCCGTCACGCTGCTCTATCGGCAAACCATATTCCAGAACAAGTTTACGACAACCTTGTTAACACAATTAATAAAAACCTTGAACTGCACCATCGCTATGTGGCTCTACGTAAGAAGGTACTTGGACTAAATGAACTTCATATGTGGGACATGTTCGCGCCAATGGTAAAAGACGTTGAAATGAAAGTTCCTTATGAGGAAGCAACAGACACAATGCTTGAAAGCTTCCATCCATTAGGTGAAGAGTATAAATCCATTGTTAAAGAAGGACTTGATAACCGCTGGGTGGACGTCCGCGAAAATAAAGGGAAGCGCTCAGGAGCTTATTCATCTGGATCTTATGGCACAAACCCATATATCTTAATGAACTGGCAAGATAATGTGAATAACTTGTTCACATTGGCTCATGAATTTGGCCATAGTGTTCACAGCTATTATTCCCGTAAAACACAGCCATACAACTACAGCGGCTATTCGATCTTTGTTGCGGAAGTTGCATCTACAGTAAACGAAGCAATCTTGAATGATCATCTATTAAAAACAATTGATGACGAGCAAAAACGTATTTATTTACTGAATCATTGGCTCGAAGGATTCCGTGGTACAGTATTCCGTCAGACAATGTTTGCTGAATTTGAGCACAGAATCTACCAGCTTGACCAGCAAGGCGTTGCATTGACAGCTGATAAACTATCGGAAGAATACGGCGCGTTGAACAAGAAGTATTTTGGTGATGCAGTTGAAGTGGATCCTGAAATCGCTCTTGAATGGGCACGTATCCCACACTTCTACTATAATTATTATGTGTACCAATACGCAACAGGTTTCAGTGCAGCTGTTGCATTAAGCCATCAGATCCTTACTGAAGGTCAACCTGCTGTCGACCGATACATCAATAACTTCTTGAAAGCCGGCTCATCGGATTATCCGATTGAGGTTCTGAAAAAAGCGGGAGTCGATATGACTTCTACAGCACCGATTGAAGAGGCATGCCGTGTGTTTGAAGAAAGATTGAACGAGTTGGAAGAGTTACTGAATAAGCAATAAAAAAATCCTGACTTGGTAATGTTTGTCGCCAAGTCAGGTTTTTGATTCTATGAATCATCGATATTCTTCTATAATAAAAGTAAAAGCGCTTACATTTAGTGTATTTACAATCGGGGTAGCGACTGATAGTCTGTAAGTCTTTAGGTAAGGGATTTGCATATGGTTTTATTTGTGACAGAGATGTGAAACTTTATGTGAAATGTTGCATTAACTATTATTTCGTGATAAATTATAGATGTGAAATAAATCACATACCAAACATACACCCCTTTTGTTTGAACGTGAACATTTCTCCCATTCCCTTTGTAAAAGAGCATCCCTCTCCCCCAGGAGCGGATGCTCTTTTCTTTTTACTTAAAAATTGTCATCCAACTAAAAAGCAGGCGTCCCGATTAGTAGCCGGGACGCCTGCTTTTTATCTATTGTCGTTTACGCCAAAGCGTTACATTATTGAATGGTTGCCTCTCCAAATTTTGTTGGAGTAGCTGCTTTTTCAACTCGCGTTCAGCTGATTTCTCTGAGATGTGGTAGATCTCAGCGACTTCTTTCGTTGCGAGTGAATCAAAGCGTTTAAAAAGATCATCAAGTGGTGGGGGAGTGTCCGGGTCGATTGGATAACCGACCATCTCCTCTAAAATCTGTTCATAGATTTCATAAGAGTGGAGTCCGTTCACCTTGAGTCCTTCGTCTTCAATGTTTTCATTGAAAAAAACAAAGGATGGGGCAATATCCACTTCCATTTCATTCGCAAGGTACAAATCCACCTGCAAGGAACGCAAGACATTATGGGATGAGAAGTCGAGGATGAATTCATCAACGTCCAGCCCTAATTTTTCAGCGATTTCAACAAGAACCGAAAACGATAAGACGTTCCTTGACTTCAAGTAGGTATATTCGAATAGTTTCGAGAGAAAACGGAAACCGGCCCGTTTTCCTTGGAATTCCGCGGCTTTCATTGCGATACTTGGAAAGGACGGATGGGTTTTATCGCATGATTTAACATCATCACATCGATTGCTCAAGTTTGTAAGATTCATCTTGGGCAATGATGATCGAAGTACAATTCTTAATGTAAAGTAGCGTTCGTATTCAACCTGTAATTTACGGAGCAGAGGCTGAAGTGCCCAGCATTTGCTACATAAAGGGTCAACGAATGCATAGATCTCAATGGGTTTTGATAAGGATGCTGACGAAGTGACACTGTTTTCCATAATCGTATCACGATTCACCACTCATCGCCCTCGTTTCTGTTCACCATGTGATTTGCAGTCATAACAAGCCGTTGGTAATACACGTCACGAAGTGTACCCTCAAGTCCTACATCGTTCATCGCTTCTTTCATGCAAGCGAGCCATGCTTGTGCTCGTGTCGGGGTTATAGGAAAAGGCATATGACGCGCTCTCATCATCGGATGTCCGTGTTCCTCCGTGAATAAATTCGGTCCGCCTAAAAATTGTGTTTGGAATTGTTTCTGTTTTCGTGCTGTTTCCGTCAGGTCTTCAGGGAAAATCGGAAATAAGTCCGGGTGGACAGCCACTTTTTCATAAAAACGATCGATGAGCTCAGATAATTTTTCAGCGCCGATTTCCTCATAAGGAATCAAAGGTTTACGAATCATGTATGTCAATCTCCTTTGTTCTGACTGTATGGATATTCTAACAACCAAACAAATCTTTCACAAATATATTGCCTTCCGAGGAATGAATAGTATCAAACTTTAGCCGTATTATAGTAGTTTAAGACTTTTGAAACATAGTCTTGAGTTTCTTTGAAAGGTGGTATCCCACCGTATTTTTTTACATTGCCAGGCCCTGCGTTGTATGCAGCCAAAGCCAATTCAATAGTACCAAACTGGTCAAGCATTTGCCTTAGGTATTTTGTTCCGCCCATTATATTCTGCACCGGATCGAAACTGTTCCGTACTCCCAAGAACTTTGCAGTACCAGGCATAAGTTGCATCAATCCAATTGCCCCCGCACCACTTACGGTGGTGCTGTTGAAATTGGATTCCTGTTTAATAACCGATGTGATCAAGCTTTCAGGCAGTCCATATACACGGGCTGCTTGTTCAACTAGCCCGCTGAAATGATTACCGCCCGAATCGGCAATCGGTTTTGAAGCAGTTTTCTGTAAGATAAGTTCAAGGCTGTTTGGGAGATAGACATTATTCGAACCTTTAAATAGTAGATTCTCCATTGACGAAAGCCCGTCAAGCATTCCAAATGATTGATTCATAACTGAATGAGTATTGAAAGATTTATTATTTATACCATCTAATGCATTGTTTATCATGTCGCTGAACAAGGTGGAAGTGGAATCTTGTACACCAAAAGAGGACTGTACAGAACCCAAAGTCTGCATTGCTTGTATATCCATCAATGTTCGGATTGTTCGTGCATTCATTAAGTGGCACCCCTTCTTTGATGCGAACAGAAGTCCATATACATTCAGTATATCAAGTCCTGCACTAAAACGCATGTTACAAACTGCATCAAAGCCATTCATATGGTAGACTATAAAGGCATCAATAACAAGTCGGGAGGGCTACTGATGAAGGAATGGAAGCAATTTCTTGAGCCGTATAAACAAGCAGTTTCGGAACTTAAAGTGAAACTGAAAGGGTTACGGACACAATATGAGCTTGAAGGTGTACATATGCCGGTGGAGTTTGTGACGGGGCGTGTGAAACCTTTAGCAAGCATCTATGATAAAACCCTCGAAAAAGGAATTCCATTCAAACCTTCGGCAGAGTTAGCAGAAGAATTGCCTGATCTTGCAGGACTTCGGATCATGTGTCAGTTCGTGGATGATATTGGGAAAGTAGTCGATACATTGCGAAAGCGCACCGATATGAATGTTGTAGAGGAAAGAGATTATATATCGAATAAAAAACCGAGCGGGTACAGATCATTCCATATGATTATCGAATATCCTGTACAGACGATTCACGGTGAAAAGACAATTTTGGCAGAAATTCAAATCAGGACATTGGCGATGAATTTTTGGGCATCGATCGAGCATTCCCTGAATTACAAATACCAGGGTGAATTGCCTCATGAAATCAGGCATCGTCTTGAACGCGCCGCGGAGGCGGCTTTCAGACTCGATGAGGAGATGTCGCTCATCCGTGATGAAATACATGATGCACAACAATACTTTACTGCATATAAAGAAACAGCAGACAGAGGATATGGTGAAAAACGGAGGAGGGGGAGTGGGCGATGATGAAATTTGCGGTTCAGACTAGGAATGATTCACTTTCAAACCGATTACGGGATGAAGCTGTCGAGTACTTAACAGACTTTGGACTTGTTTTCGATGAAGATTCACCTGATATTGTCTTATCGGTTGGCGGAGATGGGACTTTGCTTCATGCCTTTCATAAATATATCCATCGACTGAAAGATACGGCATTCATAGGCATTCATACAGGGCATCTTGGTTTTTACGCTGATTGGAAGCCGTCCGAAATGGAAAAATTGGTCTTGTCGATTGCACGTAAAGAATACAATGTGATCGAGTACCCATTATTAGAAGTGACCATTACCTATCGTAATACAGATCAGGAAGCCAAATACCTCGCGTTGAATGAATCGACAGTCAAATCCCCCGAGGTGACTCTGGTAATGGACGTTGAACTGAACGGTGTGCTTTTTGAAAGATTCCGAGGGGATGGTTTATGCATGTCTACACCTTCCGGATCTACTGCATATAATAAAGCACTTGGCGGGGCAATCATCCATCCATCATTGGATGCTATACAACTAACCGAAATGGCCTCCATTAATAATCGGGTATTTAGAACAGTTGGTTCCCCGTTAATTTTGCCGGCACATCATTCGTGTGTATTGACTCCGGTAAATGGACCGGATTTTATGGTTACTATTGATCATTTGCAGTTATTGCATAAAGACGTTAAATCAATAGAATATAAGGTTGCGGATGAGAAAGTGAGATTTGGTAGATTTCGTCCTTTCCCATTTTGGACAAGGGTCCATGATTCATTTATAGCAAGTGAAGAGTGATGAAACAATGAGTGATAATCGGTTTACTTTAAACTTTATTGTGGAAGAGAAAAATCTATTAAGAGAATTCCTGCACGCGAAAGGGATTTCCAAACGAACATTAACTGCCGTGAAGTATGACGGTGGTCAATTATTAGTGAACGGTACGGAGCAAACTGTTCGGCATATAGTAGAAGTAGGGGACACGGTAACGGTTCAGTTCCCGAGAGAAATGCCAAGCGATGGACTTGTTTTAGAATCGGGAACGCTAACTATTCTATATGAAGATGAAGCGATTATTATCGTGGATAAGCCGGCAGGACAAGGGACTATCCCGTCCCGTGACCATCCAGCCGGAACAATTGCAAATTATATTGCAGGTAAATTCATGGAAGAGAAAGTCCCTTCAACAGTGCATATTGTAACAAGATTGGATACTGATACATCAGGCCTTATATGTGTAGCCAAAAATCGTCATATCCATCATCTTTTGAGTGAACAGATACGCGAGACTGGATTCTATCGAAATTATGTCGCATTTGCAGAAGGTCATATTTCAATGGGTGCCTTTGAAATCGAGCAACCTATCGGGCGGAAAGATGGGAGCATTATCGAAAGGATTGTCCGTTCAGACGGTCAATACTCCAAAACGGTCGGCAAAGTTCTTGGACATTATGAACTGAATGGTTCAAAATACACTGCAGTTTCCCTTGAACTTCATACCGGCCGGACGCATCAGATCCGCGTTCATCTTCAATGGCTTGGGCATCCGCTTGTCGGAGATGATTTGTATGGTGGTTCACGCCATCTTCTCAACAGACAGGCGTTACATTGTGCATCGATCGGTTTCCGGCATCCGCTATCGGGAAACCGACATCTATTCACTAGTGAACTTCCCGCTGACCTAGCTATGTTGATCAGTCAAAATGAGTGAACTTTTCCGGAACGAACGGCTGTAAAGACGGGACCGAAACTACTTCCATTTCTGGATAACGAATGGCGGTCAGCTTACCTCCAAACACACAACCCGTATCTACATTGACGGTTCGGTGCTTGAATCTTGCCTCGAGAACCGGTGTATGGCCATAAACAATCCATGCATCTCCATGGTATTTCTTTGCCCAATCCCTTCTTACAGGTCGTCCATCTGGAAGTGTTTCACCTGTAGTATCACCATAAAGAACAAAGGACTGTATTTTTTTTGAAAAGGGTTCTCCTATCATCTGTTCACGGATTCCTGCGTGTGCGATAATGAGATTCCCGTTAGCTAAATTTGCATATAAAGGAAGAGCCTCGTAAAATCGTTTGTATCTATTCAAAAAACGATGTTTTTCTTTAGGGGGAAGAGCATTCAATTCAGCCATCGTTGTTTCCAAACCATGTGTCTGCTGAACATTTCTCCCTATCGATAAGCGGTATAGTTTATTGCAGTGATTCCCAGGGGAATAGATAAGTCTCTGTTTATCCTGTAATTTGAACATCAACTTAAGTGTTTTAACAGATGAGGGACCACGATCCATCGCATCACCAACGAATGCAAGTTGCCTTTCCTTATGAACGGGTAAATCGGCTTCAAATGTGTAGCCAAGTTTGTTTATAAGCATGAGCAATTCGTCGTAGCAACCGTGGATGTCCCCAATAATATCCAGTTTCATCAACAAATCTCCTTTTAATCAATCGTTTTTAGTTATTTTACCTTGAATGGATACAAACATGCATGTCGGGATGGAAAGGAAGGTGCAGCCATGACTGTTAATGAAGAAGTGCGTGAAGAAATCATCATCGATGAAGAGAAATTGATTGAAGCCCTTGAAAGGCAGGATATTAAAACCTTTCGTGAGGAATACTTAATCCTTCACCCATATGATCGTGCCATTTTCTATGAAAAGGTTGACGTCGGTCTAAGGAAGACAATGTACTTCTTCCTTTCACCAAAAGAGTTGGCCGAAATTTTTGAGACGAGTGAAATCGACGAAAATGAATATAAGCAGTTCCTTCAGGAGATGGACACGACATATGCAGCGGACATGATTTCATACATGTTTGTCGATAATGCGGTAGATGTCCTGAAAGAACTTGATAAATCACAAATTGCGACTTATTTGACGTTAATGAATAAAGCAGCGGCTTCAGAAATTAAATCGCTCTTACATTATGAGGAATACACTGCTGGTTCAATAATGACCACGGAGTACGTCTCAATTCCTCAAAACTCCACTGTACGCTCTGCGATGACAATATTAAAAAATGAAGCCCCATCCGCAGAAACAATCTATTATGTATTCGTTGTCGATGAAGATAATCGTCTAACAGGGGTTGTCTCACTCCGTGATCTTATCATCGCTGACGAAGACACATTAATCCAATCAATTATGAATGAGCGTGTTGTTAGCGTCTTGGTATCGGCTGACCAGGAAGACGTCGCCAGGATGACGCAGGATTACAACTTTCTTGCAGTACCAGTTGTTGATTTTCAACATCATATGCTTGGAATTATTACAGTCGACGATATTATTGACGTCATCAATGAAGAGGCATCAGATGACTATTCTAAACTTGCGGCCGTTTCGAATATGGATTCTTTCGATAAAAATTCCCTGTCCGCAGCAAAGAAACGAATTCCTTGGTTGATCATCCTTTTGATCCTTGGTATGTTGACTGCCAATTTGATCGATTTATTCACCGATACGATTTCGCAAGTCGCTCTTTTAGCGGCCTTTATCCCGTTAATTGCCGGAACGGCGGGTAACAGTGGTACTCAGGCGTTGGCGGTTGCTGTCCGAGGGATTGCTACCCGTGATATTGAGGATGAGAGCAAGTTCAAGCTTTTATTACGTGAAGCGGGAACAGGTCTCATTACAGGTATAGTCTGTGCAATTTTTGTTGTCGGACTCATTTTCATCTGGAAGCATGAGTTTATCATCGCGTTATTGGTTGGTGCTGCTATTTTAGTGTCGATTTTTGTCGCTACAATTTCAGGCTCCTTCATACCGCTATTCATGCATCGGATGAAGATAGACCCTGCTGTTGCGTCAGGACCGTTCATCACTACGTTGAATGACGTGATCAGTATTATTATTTACCTTGGTTTGGCGACTACGTTCATTAGCAGCCTTAATTAGACCGAAAAGAACTTCATTGTTCTTAGGCGCATATACTACGGAAAAAGGGGGTAATCAACATTTCCTACAAAGATCCGTTGATATTTGTGCAGGGGCCGCCGCCGGTTTATTTGAAGAAGAAGGTTATTGAAGAAGAAAGTACATCGGTATTTGTCCTGAATGAAGAAGTAGTTAAGGAAATAATTGAAGTTGCATCTTCTCGTCAGATGGAACTGAAAGTTGCCGACCCCAACATCCTTACTAAAATTCAATATTTAAGTGGACCGTTTCAAAGGTCTGCGTACAAACCTTTACAGTTTATGGTCGAAGGTAAGAGTGTGAAAGGTGCCATTCAAAGAATTGAAGATGATTTGTTATGGATTGACCAGGATGATGAGGTAGTAACGAAGATAGAAATCGGGAAGATTGAAGATGTGTTATGGAGAGGTCAGTCGTTTGAGAGAGATTAAGTAAAACAGGACTGTTCGGAATGTCAGTGAAAATTGACTTTCCGGAATAGTCCTGTTTTACTTTATTTGCGTGTTATCATCCAGCTTCGGGCGCCAGAGCCTCGGGTCATAAGTCAAAGCTGCTCTGTGGCAAAAAGCGCCACGCCGCATCTTCGCCTTATGCCTGTCGCCTCTAAGCAGACGCCCTACGCTTTTGCATAGAAAAAGCCCGATCTTTTGGATCGGGCTGAGTTAGCATCACAGGTTGTATCTTCAGTCTTCGTCGCAATCAATATGAACGTCCTTAACACACTGAACAGCACAGAAGCAAGATAAGTCTACGGTTACGCAAGTACCAGTTGCTTCGAATCTTTCGACTTCGCAAACTGCGTCAAGGTCAAGCTTGCCGCCTTTGAATAAGTCGACTCTCCTGCCTCGGATATCACGAGGTTCAAGTACTTGTAAAGTAGCGCAGCAGTTATCAAAAACGTTTTGCACTCTAAAGAAGACGGAGAAACATGTATTACAGTCCCTTCGACCTTGTTCGGAGGCCGTTGCTGTTGCTTCAGCTTCAGAGAACCGTCTGGCTCTCCTGAACATTGCTTTGAATGGATTACCTTTTTCGTCCAAAAGCATGAATACACGCGTATTGGCTCTTTGTCGCGCTGGGCTAACAAGGCTACCGAGCGGAGTCAGGAAACAGTCAGTTCTACAATCGTCACAGTCAATTTCGTCACGAATCCCTTGTACGCGCTTGATGGCACGAACTACTTCACAAATACAACTGTTGTGGCGATTGTTATCAGATCTGACATCTTCATTTCTTCCACATCCCATTCATTCCACCTCCTTTTCTCAACTCCTTATACATTATGCTTTTCAAGGTTTACGGTCAGGGCAAACAACCCGTAATGAATAAAAAACAAGATCAATGCCATACTTTTAAAAAAGGGGATGATGACGATTCGTCGATTACTGCCCATATTTTGCATAATTCTTCTTCTTTCGGGGTGTATTCCAAACGAATTCACTTTTGAAAATAAATCAGGGGAGGACTCGGAGAAAGCGAAGGAGTTAATCAAGAAAGACGATCGGATAAAAGGGGCTTCAGCTCTGTTTTATGAAGATCATCTAATTGTTGGAATCCGAGTGAAAACCTTTGATAGGTTCAAAAAGAGAAAGATTGCAAAAGAACTGGAAAAGAAGTTAACAAAGAGCTACCCCGATCTTGCGGTATTGGTATCCGCGGACAGTAAGATTTTAACGGAAACGAATAAACTAATCTTAAAAGGCGATGAAAAAGGGACAAAGAAAAAGATTCACGAACTGATTTCTCTAACGGAGGAAGAGACATAATGGATGAAAAAAAATATGCGAAACTGGAGCAAAGCATTACTCCGAAACCGCCGATACTTAAAAATGTCATCAAAGCATTCTTAGTTGGTGGTACCATCTGTCTAATTGCCCAATTCATCGCTCTTTTCTATATGACCTTCTTTAATTTTACAGAGAGAACGGCAAGCAATCCGACAGTCGCAACGATGATTTTCATCTCCATGCTTCTGACGGGTTTTGGATTATATAAGAAAATCGGTCAATTGGGCGGAGCGGGAGCTTCAGTACCGATAACTGGATTCGGTAACGCTGTTGTGTCAGCGGCAATTGAACATAAATCAGAGGGATATGTACTTGGTGTCGGTGGAAATATATTTAAGCTTGCGGGATCCGTTATTCTCTACGGTGTCTTTTCAGCTTTCTTAGTTGCTCTTGTTAAGACGATCCTTGTGAAGTTAGGAGTCGTATCATGGTGATGAAAGGTTTATTAACATTTCCCTCAACCCCGTCCATTGCAGCAACTGGTGTGACAGCCGGGCCGTTAGAGAAGAAAAGTCCGTTTCATGTCAACTTTGATAAGATGTTCGATGATGAACGATGCGGAATGAAGACGAATGAACAGGGACATGCAAAATTGATGGAAGATGCCATTATGATTGCATTAAGTAAGGTCGATAAAGTACCAAGTGATGCGGATTTTTTATTGGCGGGGGATCTTGTCAATCAAATGACGCCATCCAATTTTAGTGCAACGACTGTCGGTATTCCGTATATTGGACTTTTCTCGGCATGTGCAACTTCTGTATCTTCCATATTGTTGGCGGCTTTACTAACGGAGTCGGGCATGTCAAAACTTGCTGTTGCAGGTTCGTCAAGCCAGCACAATGCAATCGAAAGGCAATTTCGATATCCGATTGAATATGGCACACAGAAGGGGGATACTTCCCAGTGGACAGTAACAGCAGCCGGTGCAGCGGCGATAACCCCTTACCAGGAAGGTGTACCATGTATTGAACGAGGGACGTTTGGAAAAGCCGTGGATATGGGAATGACAGATCCGTTGAATATGGGTGCAGCGATGGCGCCTGCTGCAGCAGATACGTTGATGCGACACTTGTCAGGTCATAATGCTTCAGCAAGCGACTATGATCTGATCATGACGGGGGATTTAAGTAAAGTCGGCTTTTCGATTTTTAAAAAGATGGTCGGCAATCAAGGAATTAAAGATTTCCAGAATTTCAGTGATGCGGGTGAGGAATACTACGGTGGTCTTCCGGAATTTAAGGCAGGGGCAAGCGGTGCGGGATGTTCTGCATCTATTTATTTTTCCGAAATTTATAAGAAGATGATGGAAAAGGAATACAAGAGGGTTCTCCTTATTGCGACAGGGGCACTTTTATCTCCTTTATCCTATCAGCAAGGAGATACGATACCGTGCATCGCGCACGCGGTCGAATTAACGATGAAATGAGTGGTTTATTTGTTCTCGATATTCATTACCTCCTTTATCGTCGGCGGTTTAATATGCGTTATTGGCCAACTGATGTTTGATGTGGCAAAAATGACCCCGGCACATACACTATGTACATTAGTTGTAGCGGGATCTATCTTAGACGGATTTGGTCTTTATGAACCGCTAATCGACTTTGCTGGGACAGGTGCCACGATTCCGATCACATCATTCGGTAACGCATTGACACATGGAGCGCTTGCTGAAGCCGAGAAACACGGGCTTATCGGTGTCTTGACTGGGATGTTCGAAGTGACGAGTTCGGGTATTAGTGCAGCCATCCTTTTTGGATTCATCGCATCATTTATTTTTAAACCGAAGGGCAATATTTAAAAATGATTGTGCAAACGCCCCCTTCTTCTCTCCGCTATCTGCATAGGATAGATGGAAGGGAAGGAGGGATTTTTATGTTTGGTGGATGCTATCCTTACGGTTATGGCGGAGGGTATGGCGGAGGAAGAGGCTATTATGGCGGTTCCACTTTTGTTTTAATTGTAGTTCTCTTCATCTTGCTAATCATTGTTGGCAGCAGCTTTTGCTAAGGGGGAGGTAAAAGAGTATGAATGACTCGTTTTTTAAGAAAATCGAAGCCAAAACTGGCGTTCCAATGGAAGAAGTTTTTGCATTAGCAAATGCTATCCAATATGCAGACTTCAGCGACGAACGGCAAGTCCGTAAAATCGTAAAAAAAGTCGGCAGGCTTGCAAACAAAAATGTCCCACAACATATGGAAGACGAATTAGTAAAATCAATCGTCAACAATGGGAACTCCGTAAACTTCAACGACATCCAACGAATGATGGGGTAATACCAAGTGCTGAAGGTGGCGTTTAGCTGCGACAGGCGGTGGAAGGTTTGAAATAAAGGCGTTCTTTGCCTTTACTTTCAAACCTGAAGCGACCCGAGCAGCTGCCACCTGAAGCCGGATGATACCAAAAATGAGAGGGTGGCGTTTACGCCGCCCTTTTTCAAATACATACAAAAACAATTGTTTCATATAATAAGAGAACGGTTATAGAGTATAAAAGGAGTGAGGAAATGGGTTATCAACTGCCAATTCAACCAATTCAATCCGAAATATATGCAAATCGTATGAATGCTGGACAGAACAATTTTGCTTATATCAATCGCACTCAAAAAGTAAGTTTGAATCCCGAATTAATGAATAGATTCCAAAGCCATCTCCAGCAAGAAGTAATCGCGAGTCTGGAAGGGAAAGGACTTATGGTGAATAAATACGTATAAAGGAAAAGTGAACCTTGAAAGGGTTAGTAGTCTTCGATATATCGGTAGGTCTAAAGTAATGAAACGACGATAACTCATTGAAAGTGACCGATAACTCGAACCGATTGACCGATAACTTGCGAGAAGTGATCGATAACTCTCAAAAAGTGACCGATAACTCGCGCCAAGTGACCAATAACTTCTCAACCGTCCCATTGCAATATGAAAAACCGCTTCAGTCAACACGGACTGAAGCGGTTTTTCCTTGTGTATACTTAGTTACTAATATCCTTTTCCATAGCACGATGGGGGATATCCGCATCCATGAATTCAGGAGAAGTGACAATATAGCCAAGCTTCTCATAGAAAGGTACTGCATAAGACTGTGCGTTCAAAATAATTTTCTTCATGTTAGTGGACTTTGCATGTTTTTCGAGTTCACGCATGATTAGATTACCAAGATGCTTGCCACGTAATTCCTTTAATATGCAAACTCTCTCGACTTTTCCAATACCACTATCAATTTCTCTAATGCGCCCTGCACCAATCGGTCGTTCATCATCATAGATGACGAAATGATCGGCCGATTGATCGAATTCATCCATTTCAAGACCGAGGGGCACTCCTTGCTCTTCCACAAACACCTTTTTCCGAACGTCATACGCTGCTGCCCGATCATGATCAGATCGGGCAATCTTAACCTCAATCAATCTTCAACTTTCCTCATCAAGACGGAAAGTTTCATAAACTGTCCAAGATCCGTCTTCAAGTTGATAGAGGAGATGGATACGATCGATAATTTCTGTATGATCGATTCCAACCATCTTAATTTGACCAATTATGTCGTCGTGTTCACCCGAAGTGAGTTTTTGAGCGATAGTAATATGTGGGACGAAGGAGAATTCTGGCTTTTCGCCAAAGAAGTCTTCATTCAGATCTTTATGGAGTGCAAGTATATCCTCATTCGGTGTTACCTTGAAGAAAATCGTATTTGTAATAGGCGCAAACGTGCTTACTTTTGCTACATTTAACTCGAAGGGGCTATGCTTTTTTGCAACCTCTCGGATTGCTAAAGCCACTTGCTCAATTTCCTTATCGTCAGCTTCAAATACGCCCTTCACAGTCATGTGTGGAGTGATACGCGCATAATGTGGGTCATACCGTTTCCTGTAACCATTTGCCAAATCTTGGAGTTTCTTTGATGGAAATGCGACTACACCATATTTCATCCTTGTGACCTCCTTGTATAATGTTTTAATACACTACTTCATATCCTCAATTATAACAGAATCGCCGACACATTGCCTAAATTGGAATCATTCGTATTGAAAGGAATTTTTTATAGCACGTCTAACGTCCTTTTGCCAATACTTCCATGTATGGTCCCCTATGAATTCTTCATAGAAGTACGAAAACCCTCTTCTTTTGATTAAATTATTTAACTTTCTATTTGGCGTAAGAAAATCTTGAACCCCATCCTCTGTCGTTTTAACTTCCGTTTCCTCTTTGCCAATTACGTGATAGATGGAAAACGCGGACGGATCTTCCAAAGCCTCCACCTGTTCAAGGACATAATCATCCACATAAGGTGAATGAAGAATTACCTTCCCGAAGCAATTTGGATATTTCAAAGCTGTAAGAAGTGAAATTGTCGCTGCCAGAGAATCTCCGATCAACCCTCTACCTGCACCGACTTGGTATGTAGGGTAGTTTTCATCAATGTAGGGAACAAGCTCATGTGCAAGGAAACGGATATACTCTTTGTGGCGATCACCATTTGGATGATACATTCTTCTTCGTTCTTTAACGCTCTTATAAGGTATTCCGACGACAATCATATTATCAATTTCGCCATCGTTGACCAATTCATCTGCCACGCGTCCGATTCTGCCGTATTGAAAATAATCTTTGCCATCCGAGGCAAAGAGAACTGAATACTTATAAAGTGGTGAATACTGATGTGGTAAATGGATGAGAAGCTGCATTTCCTCACCAAGTGCATTACTGTAAAAGCTGACCTCTTCTATTTTTCCATATTCCATCGGTATGTCCTCCCTTGTTGTTTATGTATCAAGATTGTATCATATGGTACCCTACAGGTATAATCCATAGACAGCTTATTAGGTTGGGGGTATAGACATGCTGAATAATCATTCGTTTGGAAGCGGTCATATTATACGTGATAAGCACGGACTAAAAATAAGGAGGCAATGATAAATGTTCACAGGTAAAAATATAGTTCATAGCGACGTTGTCACGAAAGCAACTAAGGATGCTTTACTCCGGCGAGGTGTCACGCTTGAAGACGTGGCTAAGATTGTATATGAAATGCAAGTTCCTTATAATGAAGGTCTTGACCTTGCAGAATGTGTAGATTCCGTCGAAAGAGTGCTCCGTAAAAGGGAACTGCAACATGCAATCCTTGTGGGAATCGAATTGGATGAATTAGCTGAGCAAGGGAAATTATCAGCTCCTCTACAACAGATTGTTGATTCGGATGAAGGACTTTTCGGTGTGGACGAAACGATCGCATTAGGTGCAGTGTTCACGTACGGTTCCATAGCCGTTACAACTTTCGGTCATTTGGATAAAAATAAGATCGGCATTATTAATGACCTCGATACGAAAAAAGGAATTGGCGTCCATACATTTTTAGATGACCTTGTAGCGAGCATCGCATCATGTGCCGCATCGAGATTGGCACACAGAAAAAGGGATTTGGATGAAGCTGGAATAACATACTTTGACGAAAAAGAAAAATAAAATAAGAAGAATAGTTAATAGTGGGCATCCAAGGAAGATGATACAGTTGTTTATCATCTTCCTTTTCTTAATTAATTCAGAATGAAAACGCTTGCGATTTGCAGATTATTCACAAGAAACGTTGACAAGCGAATGATTAGTTGTGATAGAATAGGTGTTAAGTTGCAAAACTATAAGAATACAAAAAGGGAGAGAGATTGTATGAATAAAAGAGTAGGTCGCATTCTTGCATTGATGTCAGTGCTTACATTGCTACTTCTATCAGCATGTGGTAAAAAAGACATTGAATATCTAAGTATTTTGACAGGCGGTACGCAAGGTACTTATTACGCACTTGGGGGGGCGCTTGCAGAAAACATCGGCAAGGATACTGGTATTAAAACAACAGCTGAAGTTTCACAAGCATCTGCAGCAAACATGACTGCCCTTAAGGACGGAAAAGCTGAACTTGCTTTCGTGCAGACGGATATCGCTTATTATGCGTCTAAAGGTGAAATGATGTTTGACGGCGAAATCATCGACACGGTTTCAGCAATCGGTTTCCTATACCCGGAAACAGTTCAATTGGTAACTCTTGAAAAGAGCGGCATCAAGTCATTTGCTGACTTGAAAGGTAAAAAGGTATCTGTAGGAGCGCCAGGTTCAGGAACTTATGCGAATGCTGAACAGCTTCTTGAAATCCATGGTTTGTCTATGAAAGATATCCAAGCTCAAGATTTGGACTTCGGCGAGTCCACAGAGAGTTTGCAAGCTGGGCAAATCGATGCAGCATTCATCACTGCTGGTACTCCAACAGCTGCTGTTGAAGGGTTGAACGCAACAGCAAAAGTATTTATCGTTCCAGTTGAAGATGCCAAAGCTGACGAATTGATCGCAAAATATGGTTACTATGCAAAAGAAGTTATCCCAGCAGGAACTTATGGTATTGCTAATGACACACCTACAGTATCAGTTGGTGCAATGTTAGTAATTCAAAATGATATTCCAGAAGACGTGGCTTATAAAATCACAAAATCGATTTATGACAACGCATCTAAATTGACGCATCCAAAAGCTGCGTTGATCAAGGTTGAAACTGGTCTTGACGGTATCGGTATTCCGGTACACCCAGGTGCTCAAAAGTACTTTGACGAACACAAATAATTGAATCAAAGCAGAAAGAAAATCGGGGCGGTGAAGCGACATGCTTCATCCGTCCCATTCTTAATTGCGACACAGAAAGGAAGAAGGCGGATGAAATGGAAGAAAGTACTTCCGCCCATCATTCTGCTGCTCACGCTCCTTGCCTTCCTCGCCTTTATTTTCCTGCCGATACATAAGGTGTTCTCATTTACGGAATATCGAGCCAATCATCCGAAAATCTACTATGTAAGGATGAAAAATGAGCAGGAATTTCAAATAAGGTATGTTCACTCCATCTTTTTAACTGATGTAATTGAGTCCTATAAGGTGACCAATCAAAATGCCATACAGTTATTATCTATGCAATATGAGAATGTTGGAATTGGCTTACCGGGATACGCGGAAGAAGGCCAAACGTTATCTGTCAAGGATGGTTTGTATACGCTTACCTTTCTGGACACCATTATCCAATCATTTGTCCTTTTTGTTGGCGATGTCGATGCGGATCTCGCTTTCCGCTATGAGGGACTTGAAACAGATTTGAAAAAACATTTAATAAGGGGAAAATCGTACACATTTAGTGTGCAAAGACTATCTTTTTACCAATTGATGAAAGGAGTAAAGATAAATGGCTAAAGATAAAAAACGGGAAGAAGAAATACAAGTTAATTCTCAAGTAGAAGACAATGAAATGTTAACAGAAGAACAGCAGTTAGAAATCCTTCAGAAGTACGATCCGGAGTCAAATACCCGGAATGTTAAAGGAATCTTCAAGATTATTGTGTTTGTTGGATTATTGTCCTTTTCGCTTTTCCAATTATACACATCCATCGGAACACCATACACTGCCTATATTCAGCGTTCCATTCACTTAGGTTTCGCATTGTCACTTATTTTTATTTTATTCCCGGCGATAAAGAAACCGGGTGTAAAAAAAGACAAGGTGCCTTTCTATGACGTAATTCTTTCCTTACTTGCGATTGCTGTTGGGTTGTATTGGCCGCTATTCTACGGTGACCTTATTGGTCGCGTCGGACGGGTTTCCGAAATGGATTTATTCATCGGTATCGTAGCAATTCTTTTAACATTGGAGGCTGCACGACGGGCTGTTGGGCTACCAATTACTATTATTTCAAGCATTTTCTTGGTATATGCGTTTTTCGGACCGTATTTTCCAGGGTTCCTTGCACATCGTGGCCAAGATATAAAGAGTATTGTGCAGCTGATGTTCTATACGACGGATGGTATTTTAGGGACGCCGATTAGTGTTTCTGCGACATTCATCTTTGTGTTCTTGTTATTCGGGGCTTTCCTCGTAAAAACAGGCGTCGGAAACTATTTCAATGATTTGGCTGTTGTACTTGCTGGTCGTTTGACCGGTGGTCCTGCAAAAGTTGCGATCTTCTCGAGTGCATTGCAAGGAACGATTTCAGGAAGTTCCGTTGCAAACGTTGTTGGTTCTGGTTCATATACAATTCCAATGATGAAAAAGTTAGGGTATCGTAAGGAATTTGCTGGCGGAGTTGAGGCGGCTGCTTCAACTGGTGGGCAGATTATGCCACCAATCATGGGGGCTGCAGCGTTCCTAATGGTTGAATTCATCGGAGGCGTAAGGTATTGGGATATTGCCAAAGCAGCTGCTATTCCAGCCTTGCTATACTTTACCGGAATTTGGATCATGACGCATTTTGAAGCGAAGCGTGTCGGTCTTAAAGGCATGACCGAGGATCAAATGCCGAATCGGAAAGCGACATTGAAAAAGATTTATCTTTTATTGCCGATTTTAGGAATTATCCTTTTCCTATTACTTGGAGTTCCGACGATGAAAGCGGCTTTATTAGGTATTGTTCTTACTTTAGTCGTCAGTTTCTTTGATAAATCTACACGTCTTGGACCTAAAGATATTATTATGGCACTTGTTGATGGTGCACGTACTGCATTGGCTGTTGCAGCAGCGACTGCATGTGCCGGTATTATCGTTGGGGTTGTTGTTAAAACAGGATTAGGGTTAAGCCTTGCAAATGGACTTGTTTCGGCTGCGGGTGGAAATATTCTATTAACGCTTATCTTTACAATGCTTGCAGCCTTAGTACTTGGGATGGGGTCGCCGACAACTGCAAACTATGTCATTACGTCGACGATTGCTGCTCCTGCCATCATCCTATTGCTTATGGGCGGTGAGATGGGACCAGATACGACTATTCCGGTTGTCGTAGCGATTTCTGCCCACTTATTCGTGTTCTATTTCGGGATTATCGCGGATATCACGCCGCCTGTTGCACTTGCTGCATTTGCCGCTTCTGGTATTTCCGGAGGGGACCCGATTAAAACGGGAGTTGTATCTGCAAAACTTGCGATTGCAGCATTCATCATTCCGTATATGTTTGTATTCAATCCGGCAATGCTTATGATTGATTCATCCTTCTTAGAAATTATTTGGGTCGTCTTCACCGCCATCGTCGGTATGATTGCAATCGGTGCAGGAATGATCGGCTATTGGTATAGGAAATGCAATTGGATCGAGCGGATTATTACAGTGGGAACTGGATTATTGTTAATTTATCCAGAAACTATTACTGACATAGTTGGTCTTGTACTTTTCGTTATCTTATGGGCAATTCAATGGAAATCGAAAGGCAATGACGATAAAAGGAAAGTTGCAGTTGCTTCATAATTGAAAAAAGCTGCCACTGAAGATATTCAGTCTTCTGTGGCAGCTTTTTTACTATTTAGTTTTGTGTAATTTCTTCTACCTATTAAATAATATCAATAGTTGTTACTATTGAATTAATTGTCTTTTATGATTATAGTAGAAAGTATCATGTGATTTGAAAATTGGTAGAAATTAGTGAACAAGCTGAAGGGTGGAAGAAAAATGTTGAAATTATCAAATGTATCAATTACCTATAATGATAAAGCCGTTTTGGATAAATTGGAGTTAACGGCCAATATAGGGGAAATTATAGGCGTGGCGGCTCCAAACGGAACCGGGAAATCTACAATGTTCAATGTGATGGCAAATTTTGTGAAGCCAGATTCGGGACATGTATTATTTGATGGAAAATACGCCTACCGAAATGAAAAGGAAGAGTTATTGATACATAAGCAGTTATGTACTTTTCCGGAACAAAAAGATCTGTTTGGCGAGTTATCCGGAGTGGATCACCTGAAACTCTATGCAAATATGTGGAAGGGATCGGCAAAACATGTACCAGCAGTCATTGAGCGACTTCAAATGGGGAACTATGTGAAAAGGAAGGTCCGCACATATTCGTTGGGAATGCGTCAGCGTTTATGCTTTGCAATGATGATGGCAGCTGACACGCCTGTAATCCTTTTGGATGAAGTGATGAATGGCCTTGATGTCGACAATGTGGCTCTCCTATCGGAATGCTTAATGGAAATGAAAAAGGATAAGCTCATTTTTGTCGCATCTCATTTACTATCAAACCTGGATTTATATGCTGATAGGGTCCTTTTCTTGAAAGACGGAAAGTTTGTGCATGAACATAAATTTACCGGTGAAAATGATGTTTACCTAAAAATTGAAACAACTCCTGAAAAATATGAAATTCTGAAAGAGAAGGAGAAATTGCCACTAGGTCATATCTATTTGGCAAACCACTTATTATGTATTCCACTACAGGGAATGAGTACTGCAGAACAGACGAAGTGGATCGAACGGATGCTTGACTATAATGAAAAAGAAATGACAGTTGGCCCACTCGGAACGGTGGAATACTATGATAAGTTTTATTCGAAAAATGCATAATTTTGTATAGAAATAAGTAAAGAAATTACTTTACTATTAAAAGGGGAAGTTGGGATGAATCGAACTTATTTGAAGCATGAATTTCTTATAACAACGAGAAGCAAACGGAATATTCCTTTTATATTATTTATGGCCGTTTTGCTATTAAGTTATTGTTTGATTTTATTGCCGAATAAAGAAACAAAAGAAACCTATTATCCTGAAGAGGTTAGGGATTATTTGACTACCCTTGAAGTGGAGCAGAAGTTCAGGGAGGAAAAAGGAAACACAGGAATTATCATATTCACTGGCCAGCCTGTGTATGCCATGAATGCATATTATTACAAGCTGAACCACGCAATGCTAACAGCGTACGAGGATAAGAACTACACACGCTTCCTATATTTGAGGAATTTCACCCTGTTAGGGAACGAGCGGGAATACACAGCAGATCCAAATCTTTTTACACTTTCACCTTTCCCAGGCAAAGACAGGGCACATTTATATCAGCAAACAATGATGCGCTATGAGGATTATCTTGAAAATGATTACCCCATTACATATGGCTTGATGTATGAAAAGACAGGCTTGCAGGCTTTACAAAAATTCCTACAGACAAACGGAATTCTATTCATTCTGTTCTGTGTAATCTATTTTAGCAGTGATATTTTGTCAAGGGACCGTAAATACCAGACAGTTCTGCAAGGGATGCCGTTGTCTTGGTATCGTCAATTGAATTTGAAATCACTATCGACATTTCTTTATTCACTACTCATAATCGCTGTCATGCTTGTTGTAGGTGTCATCGTAATGAGCTTGCAGTTCGGTTTTGGCTACTTCGATTTGCATGTACCTATCATGATCGGTCAGCAATTGTTTACAGCTGAAGATTATGATGTCATTTCCATTGCAACTTTTATAGGGAAAACATTTATGGGGATTCCATTATTAGTCTTCCTATTCATCCGATTGAATATCATTTTAGGTTTGATACTAAAAAACGAATGGGTTGTCCTTTTAGTAAGTAGTTTAATACTCTTCTTGGATCGTCTATTCGCTACAAGAACGACAAGGGAGCTATTCGGACAAGATATCAGCTTTTTTCCTCAGATCTATTTTGACTTCGGAAAGATTGTCGATGGGGAAAAGAATTTTCTATTGAATGTGGAGACGATTACATTCGCAAAAGGGCTTGTTGTATTACTTGTCACAATCGCCGTTATCGAAGCTCTACTATTCATCTGTTCAAGAATCATCAATAAAAGACGTTTCTATAAAGCATAAAAATAATGAACAGGAAAGGATACGATTATGTTTTGGAAGTATTTATTATTTGAGACAAAATTATTGTTGCATAATCGGAAAAACTGGTTGTTAGGATTAGCGATAATCGTGTTTTTCCCATTGTATTATTCCAGTTATAGTTTAACAGATATTAAGGATTTGCAAAGAAAGAAAAATGATGAAGCGCAGCAATTTCATACCGTCTTCAATGCTTTCCCAGAAGAGCTTCGGGAGACGACAGAAGGGTTAGCGGCCTATAATAATTTAACAAAGCAATCCTCTTTGCTTAACATGCAGAGATTTTATTTGTGGAAGAAAGCTGATTATGACAAATATATAGATGATGGTATCAAGTTGAGTGAATTGAAACTTGAATTGCATGCGTTGGGAAATATAGGGGTACATCCGAAGTACGTTATTCCTAAAGAGGAAATTCAAAAGGAAATGGCGCTTTTACACTATTATAAAGACCATGAACTGCCGATTATTCCGAATCCATTTGCTGCAAGCAACTATTTACCGGTCGCTTTAAAATTGATCAGCGGATTAGTGTTTTGCCTATTCATATTAATCAGCGGCAGTAGCATGTTAATCATTGATCAGCACAATCAATCTGTTGTTAGCGGTTTTCCAGTTTCCTTCATGAAAAAGGTCACTAGCAAAATAGCTATCCATTTCGTCCAGGCCATGCTGTTCTTACTAGTCGGCGTGATAGTTGGGGCGTATTATGTTGCAGGTAAAACGGAGTGGGGGAGCTTTGTTACACCAGTCTTAGTTTACCAAGATGCCGATTTCATTGCAGTATCAACAATTCGATATATTCTATACATGTTCATCGCTTTTGCACTGATTGCGATATTCCTGTATTTAGCCTTTATTTTGATTAATGTACTAACAAAGAATCTATATGCGACGATTTTGATATTACTGATCATCCTTCTTGCTCCAGATTTATTAAGTGTGGCAGGTGTTGAATCCAATCTGTTATATCCGTTGAAATTTATAGATATAGGCTCCGTATTAAGTGGGGAAGCCGCAATGGAATTCGGCATTAAAAACTTGGACTTCAAACATTCTTATAGTTGGCTAATAGGCTTAAATCTGATAGCTATTACCATTTTATATTTGCGTAATATGCTTCTATATATTCGTAGAGGGGAATTTGCATTAAAAGCAAGCTGAGGCAGAGGAGTTGGCGAACACATAGGAGAAAATCGGGGATGGTGGATTGTTATGGATTACAATATAAGGAATTGGTATAAGTCGAGATTTGGGATAATAGGGTCAGTTTTTTTTGTGGCAACATGCCTTTTATTAATGACAGGTTGCAATCCATTACAAGGGACGGCGACAGAAAAAATCATTAACTATGAAAAAAACTTTGAAATTGTTGGATCAGAAAAGGATGAGTTGATCGGAAAGGTGAATCCTGAGATTTTCTTTACAGCTAATCGGAGCAATGAAGGTTTGGAACAGGTAGGACACAATGTGTATACAAAGGAAGGTGTAAAAGTCAACCTTCAGGAGGGAAGGTACTTGATCACGGGGCAACCGGCAGGAAATATTTTTATTTATGATGAAAATGGTAATCTTGTCATCCGTGAAGTTGTTGGTTATGGAGGGGTTGCCAGTCTTTCGGTTGATATTAAGGATTCATATACTATCTTTGCGGATGGTGGATATGATTATGTTAATTTCACACCACTATCGACACTTCCATCTACTGAACTGACAGCAGGTATTTGGGAGGTTGGATTAGATATCGAAGCCGGGGAGTACATCGTTAGCAACGATAACGGATTGGGATATTTGGAAGTACATGAAAAGGGCAAAGAGCCTATTCTGTATGAAATAATTGGAGGATCCCAAATATCTCAGTCGACAAGTCGTGTGAGTCTGATAGATGGGCAAAAGCTCCGTGTCACGAAAATATCCAAAGTTTTATTTACACCAGTGGAAGATTAAACTTCAGTGAGTATGTTCATAAAAAGTATGTTCATGAAAAAGTGCCTAATGAAAGGGCACTTTTTTCCTACCTGTACTAAAATAGAGGTAACTATTCAAGGAAGGGAACGGGTTGAGTGCAACTGACACTTACTTTCATTATTTTAGGAATCACTGTTGTTTTATTCATGACGAATAAAATTAGGGCGGATCTTGTTGCGGTTCTTGCATTGCTTGCATTTGTACTGACCGGCATTCTATCTCCGATTGAGGCATTGTCGGGGTTCTCCAACTCGGTAGTTATCATGATAGCGGCTTTGTTTGTAATCGGCGCGGGGATTTTACGGACGGGACTTGCCCAAATGGCTGGGTCACTTCTATTAAAATATTCCGGTGACAGTGAGAAAAGGCTATTCATACTTTTACTTGTCATCGTTGCCTCAGTTGGTGCCTTTATGAGCAATACCGGAACGGTTGCACTTATGTTGCCGATCGTTGTCAGCATTGCGATAAGCATTAATAGTAGCCCTTCAAAATACTTGATACCACTTTCCTATATGGCCAGTTTTTCTGGATTGCTCACGCTGATCGCTTCACCACCGAATTTAATCATCAGTCAAATGCTTGTCGACAACGGTTATGAGAGATTAAGCTTCTTCCAAATTACACCGATTGGAATAATTGGTGTTGTCGTTGGAATCATCTATTTATATCTTGTTCGGAATAGATTGTTGCCGAAAAGAAAAACCGCCTCTTCGAATATGAATAATAAATTATCAACTAAACAACTTGCTGCTGATTATCAGCTTGGTGGTAATCTTTTTCTTGTTAAAGTACCGACAGGGTCCGATCTTGTAGGGAAACGACTAACACAGCTGAAGATACCAGCTACATATCATCTCTGTATCTTGAAAATTAGCAGGAAATCAACGGAAGGCATGAACTTATTGCCAATGAATTTTCATGAAATGGCAGGGCCGAACAGCGTCATTCAAGAGAAGGACCGACTTTATATTCAAGGTTCACTTTCTAATGTAGAAAAGTTTGCGGAAGACTATGGTTTGTCTGTAGAACAAAGCACGTCCGAAGCGGATGAACTTGTCTCAAAACAGTTGGGCATCGCGGAAGTGCTTCTTACTCCACACTCCAGCCTTATCAATGAGACACTTCGCACAATCGGATTTCGGGAGAAATACAATTTAAACATTTTGGGCATTAACCGGCAAGGTGATTATGTTGTGAAAGACATGTCAAAGCAGACGTTGCGATTTGGGGATGCCCTACTTGTACAAGGTTCGTGGGATTCGATTGAATTACTTTCAAGGGATACACGGAATGTCGTCGTCATCGGGCAACCGAAAGAGCATGCAAGTATGGCTGCTGCCAGCGGAAAGGCCTCTATTGCGGGTGCTATTATGATTTTGATGGTGCTTCTCATGGTTCTTGAAATCTTCCCGGCAGTCATTTCGGTATTGATCGGTGCCGCTTTGATGATCTTGACGGGATGTGTCCGGAATATGGATGATGCATATGGTCAAATCAACTGGGAGAGTGTAGTCCTAATTGGGGCAATGCTACCAATGGCGACAGCACTTGAGAAGACCGGAGGAATGGTGCTTTTATCTGAAGGGATCATTACATTTATGGGCGGGCTTGGGCCATTGGGGATTTTAGGTGGTATCTTTTTCCTTACAATGGTGTTTGGTCAATTTATTAGCAATACAGCTACAGCCGTGTTATTCGCACCGATAGGGTTAAGTGCGGCTCTTACCATCGGCGTTAGCCCGTATCCATTTTTAATCGCAGTCGCGGTTGGGGCCAGTATGGCATTTTCGACACCAGTCGCATCTCCGACGAATGCGCTTGTTATGACGGCAGGAGGCTATCAATTCAAAGATTTCGTTAAAATAGGTATTCCCTTGCAATTCATCATGTTAATCGTCATGATGATTGCTATTCCGATTTTGTTTCCATTATGATAGGTAGTAGGTTGACTATTAAATAGGAGTGGATGAAATGGCTATCGATGTATATCTAACTTTCAACGGAAATTGCAGGCAGGCAGCAGAGTTTTATGCAGAAGTGTTCAATACAGAAAAACCAAAAATCATGACATTTGGCGAAGCACCACAAAATCCTGAATATCAGTTACCAGAGAACGCCAAGGACCTGGTCCTGCACACTCGGTTGAATATTAATGGAAGCAATGTCATGTTCTCTGATACGTTCCCGGGTTCACATTTTGTTCAGGGGAATAATGTGAGCTTAGCTTTTGTTAGTAATGACATGGAAGAAATCAAAAGTACTTTCGACAAGTTGAAAGTAGGCGGCAAAGTGGCGATGGATTTACAAGAAACCTTCTGGAGTAAGAGCTATGGCTCATTGCAAGATAAATTCGGCATCGAATGGCAACTTAGCCACGAAGAGTGAGTATAGAAAAACGGCAAGGATTCATATCCTTTGCCGTTTTTGTTTCGGCTGAAACATTAATAGGAAAACTATAATGTGACTGACAATCATAGAGGGTGTTACAATAGCCTAAGACATTTGCCTATCTGAAAGGAAGAAACGATGATGAAAATCAAAGAAATTGATATTTATGCAATCCACCTGCCTTTACACGAGCCATTTGTAATTAGCTACGCTAGCTTTGACTATATGCCTTCCATCATTGTCAAAATCACTACTGACACGGGTCATATAGGCTATGGTGAGGCGGTTGCTGATGAACATGTAACAGGAGAAAGTTGGGAAAGTACATATGCACTATTGAAACATACACTTGCGCCGAAACTGATTGGCATGAATCCAGCCCAAATGGAAAAAATCCATGCAACGATGGATGCGGAAATATACGGAGTGCCCGCTGCAAAAGCGGCAATGGACATCGCTTGCTATGATGTCGTCGGAAAAGCACTTGGTGTTCCTGTCTATGATCTATTAGGAGGAAGATACCATGATGAATTCCCAATCACTCATGTACTGAGCATTGCAGCTCCAACGCATATGGCGGATGAGGCGGAGCAGCGTGTTACAGAAGGATACCGTTCATTGAAAATGAAAGTCGGTAAAAACGTTTGGGAAGACGTGGAAAGAATCAAAGCAGTGCGGGAGCGCGTAGGAGAATCGATTGCAATCCGTGTCGATGTCAACCAAGGTTGGGTGAACAGCTCAACAACATTGCAGGCGTTAAAGAAACTTGAGGATTGTTCACTCGATTGGCTGGAGCAACCAGTTAAAGCCGATGATATCGATGCGATGGTGGAAATCAAATCAAAGACTTCAGTTCCAGTAATGATCGATGAAGGTCTAAGGGGATTCCGTGAAATGAGGGAAATCATCGCAAAACGTGCTGCTGACAAAGTGAATATAAAGCTGATGAAATGCGGAGGCATTTATCCGGCTATAAAACTCGCCCATATGGCGGAAATGGCCGGAATCGAATGCCAGGTGGGATCCATGGTGGAATCCTCAATTGGCTCAGCTGCCGGCTTCCATGTTGCATTTTCCAAGAAAATCATGACAAGTGTCGAATTGACGGGCCCTTTGAAGTTTAGTGAGGATATTGGTGACTTGAAATATGATATACCTATCATTCGTTTAACGGAAAAAGCCGGTTTAGGCGTTACAGTCAACGAGGATATATTGAATAAATTGACAATCTTTACGGAGAAAGTGGTCTAATGGAAAAAGAACTTACATTGAAAAGCGGCCAAACTGTCATTATTAGGATCCTACATACAAACGATCTGCAGCAGATTATGAAATTACAGGAGAAAGTAATCGCTACATTGGCGGATGCATCCTTCCTACAACCACTTTCCGAAGAGGAATTTCTTACTATTCTCCACGGTAACGGATCGATAATCGGTGCATTTCATGACATTACGTTGATTGGCTTCAGAGCGATGCTTGAACCGAAAATCAATGAAGAGCATTTAGGGTATGACGCGGGATTGAGCGAGTCTGAATTGCCATATGTTCTTTATTCCGAAGTCTCTAATGTCGATCCTGATTATCGGGGAAACAGCTTACAGCAGATTCTTGGTAAGTTACTGATGAAAACGATCAATACACATCGTCACCGCTATGTATTTGCGACGGTTGCTCCATTCAATATCGCCAGCCTAAAAGACAAATTTGTATTGGGAATGCATATCGTTTCCTTAAAAGAGAAATATGGCAATCTCCTCCGTTACACTATGATGAAAAACCTTGTAACGAATGATAAAGTAGAACGGGAAAGTACCATTGTTGATATGTCCGATATCACAAGGCAACAATCATTGTTGAGCGAAGGTTGGATTGGTATCGGCATAGAAGAGAAAAATGGATCTTGGATTGTGAAATATCAAAAATGAAAACAGAACCGTTCCAGTCAAGGGGGATACAAATGAATTTTACAGTGGGTAAGAAGTTATGGACAGGTTTTCTATCCTTATTAGTTTTGATGATAATTTCAGGTACATTCAGTTACTTGGTCATTCCACACATAAGTGGGAACTACAAATCGCTTCTTCATGATCAAATGGAGAAAATTGTTTTGTTAGAACAGCTTTCATCCGATCAAAAAGAACTTTCATATGATTTACGGGGCTACTTACTGCGCAATGATATGAATTACTTGGAGAACCGGCAAAACTTGCTTGAATCAATGGACGAAAAAGTAAAGGAAATGGAACTTGCTTTCAAATCAAAAGAAAATAGAGCATTGCTTGAAGAACTAAAGATCGCATCGAAGCAGTATCACCTTCTAACCGATGAAGCAATTGCTGCTTTTGAAATTGGTAATGACAGGGAGGCACTTGAATACGCTGAAAAAGCGGAGCCTTATCAGATCCTCACATTAGAAAAAGCAAGTAAACTAATTACCAACCAACGTGGGCAAATAATTAAAGCTGAAGAAGAAATGGAAAAAAGAATTACATCAACCGGATACTTCATTATAGGAGTAATGGCGATTGTTATTATTTTAAGTGTAATCATCTCATATTTCATTAGTAGAAATATAACTCGACCGGTTAAAAAAATGACCAGTGGAATAAAAAGGCTTGCTCAAGGGGATTTTGCAATAGATCCTTTGGATATTAAGAATAAGGATGAAATTGGTGAAATGGCAATCGCCTTCAATGAAATGAAAACAGATCTTCGGATGGCTATTATAAACACAAGGGATTCAGCATATCAGTTAGCTGCACAAGCACAGCAACTAACAGCAAGTTCTGAGGAGAGCCTTGCCGCTTCTGAATTGGTAGCAGAAATTGCTGAAAAGAACTTATTGGCAAGTGATATGCAGGTAAAACTTGTGAATTCTTCAAATGATTCAATGGGTGAAATGGTGAATGGTATTAATCAAATTACGGCAGACAATGCGGCAATGCTCAGGTCATCGGACAAAGTCCTAAGACTCGTGGGAGATGGCGCTACTATGATGGAGGACGTAACGGATCAGATGACAAGCATATCCACTTCCTTCCGCCAATCCGCTGACATTATAACGGAACTATCCGTGCATTCTGAAAGAATACGCAATGTTACCGAAATTATTACCGGAATCGCTGAGCAGACCAACCTCCTTGCTTTAAATGCGGCGATAGAAGCTGCTCGTGTCGGAGAACATGGAAGAGGCTTTGCGGTCGTCGCTAATGAAGTTCGAAATTTGGCAGAGCAATCGAAGAAATCGGCTGAAGAAATAGGTCGAATGATTGACGCAGTCACTCGAAATGTTTCACTCGCGGTGAATAGTACAGAAGTTGGGACCGGATTAGTAAAAGAAGGGCTTACAATTACAAAAAAGACGAATAATGTGTTCAGCGAAATTGAAATGGCATCGAATGATGTTAGCGCCAAAATTGAAACAGTTTCAGCAGCAATTGAACAAATTCGTTCTATGACTGAAAGTGTAACTATGGGAGCAAGAAAAGTAGAGGAGCTTGCAATACAGACATCGGCGGAGGCCCAGTCAACAAGTGCTGCAACAGAAGAACAATTGGCTTCCCACGAAGAAATTACCTCAAGTGCCCAAACCCTTTCGGAAGTCGCTGAAAAGCTGCAAAACGATATGAGACGTTTTACAGTATAATGAAAACTCCATGCCAAACGAACGGCGTGGAGTTTTTTCATTTCGTTCTAACGATTCTGAATAAATTGTATTGCCGAAAACCTATTAGAGTGGTACAATCAATTTCTGTTTCGCTAAAACCCCAACATCTCTATAAAAAGCAGGACGCAAAATACGCAAAATGGAGGACTGTATATGCAGAAACATCCCGATTTTGAGTTTGAATTGCAGCGCCTTGACTACACGAAGCACTACATGCAAAAGCTCCTTTTAGAGTCGATGCGTGACGTGCAATCCTCACAAGATGAAATACGCCATGCAATGGCCGACTTGGATTATTTAGATTCAAGTTTAAGCTACATCAACATTTTGACGAATACCCGATTTTTTGAAATGGCCCGAACACAAAAGGAAGGTTTAGAGGCAATCCAGGAAAAGCCTTATTTTGCCCGAATCCATTTTAAAGCGGATGGCGAAAAAGATGAATTCCTCTATATCGGAAAAACATCCGTCTTTCATCAGGAAACACAAGAACCGATCATTGTCGATTGGCGTTCACCTGTTGCGAATGTGTACTATGATGGCAGATTGGGAGATTTGACGTATAAAGTGCGTGACGAAGAAGTCAGCGGGCATCTTTTTTCAAAACGGCAGTACAAGATTGAAAAAGGGGAATTGCTGGATATCCTCGATGTCGACCTAACAACGAATGACGAATTGCTTCAGGAAGCTTTGGCCGGAAAAGCGGATGTCCGATTAACGGAAATCGTTTCAACAATCCAAGCCGAACAAAATGAAATCATTCGCGCGAATCTGAGACAGCCAATCATTGTACAAGGAGCAGCCGGAAGTGGAAAGACAACGATCGCACTTCACCGTATATCCTATTTTCTCTATACAATGGGAGCCGATTTTCCTTCAGAGAAATTAATGATTTTAGCACCAAGCAAGCTTTTCATGGAGTATATCGGGGATGTGTTACCGGAATTAGGCGTCGGTCGGATATGCCAAACTACATTCACTGAGTATGTGTTGAACGCCACGGGATTGAAGCTAAAGTTAGCCGATCCGAACGGAAAGTTGGAGATGCTGACTGCCGGCACTTTCGTGAATGAAGAAACACTTTTCATCGCAAAAATGAAAGGGACACTAGAATACCGCGAAATCATGCAACAGTATGTCAAGAAATTAGAGCATGAGACGGCGGAACTATTTGAAGATATCTATATTGAGAAATATCGGATTATAAGGGCCGCTCGACTAAAAAAGTTGTTTTTAGAGGACTTCAATTATATGCCGCTTGAGAAACGAATTGAGCGGATTCGCGTCATTGTCCAAAGCGAAGTGAATCGAAAGAGGAAACAACTTTATAAAATCCTCTCCGATAAATATGAAGAAGCGCTCGATAAAGCACTGTACGGAATTCGTGATGATGAAAAGCGGAGATCACGAATTACAAGGATTATGGACGAGCGCGACGAACGTCTACCTTCTATTGAAAAGGAAGGGAAGCAAAAAGTCGCTTCCTACATGCGAAGATTTAAAAAGTTCAATTGTAAAAAACTATACAGGGATTGGCTTACAGATCCACAATTACATAAAGAATTAGCATGCCACTGGTCCGATTCGGAAAGGGATGCTTTTTTTGCCGCGCACGTTATTGATTTATGGGAAACGGAAGATTTAGCAGCCCTCTATTATCTACATGCAAAGCTTAAAGGTATCGAGGATAAATGGAAAATGCGAGTCGTCTTCATCGATGAAGTTCAGGATTATAGCGAATTCCAGCTTGCCGCACTCCAAGACGGACTCGAAACCGATATGTTCACAATGGTCGGGGACCTGGCGCAAGGAATCCATAGCTACAGAGCGTTAACATCTTGGGACCCAGTGCAGCAAATGTTCCCCCGAGCAACGTACACAACCTTACAAAAAAGTTACCGGACCACAATTGAAATCATGGAACTCGCGAATAAAGTCCTTGCCCAAATGGACGAAGATTTGCCTTTAGTCGAACCAGTTGTCCGCCACGGCAGGGACCCGGAGTTTTATAGAATGAATAGCCTTGATACTTCCAAGGTGAATGAAATCTATCAAGCAATACTCCAGAGGGGGCACCGTTCGATAGCGTTAATCTGTAAAACGCGGAAAGAAGCGGCGGCCATCCATAAACAGCTTGAACAATCGGGAATGCCGGTTCAATTATTAGGTGAGAACTCCGATATAAACGGGGATTGCCTGTTGATCGTGCCAAGCCACTTATCCAAAGGCCTGGAGTTCGACGCAGTAATCATCGCGGCCTACGAAGAACCTTTCCGCGACCATCCAATCGATCGAAAGCTGTTATACGTCGCAATGACAAGGCCAATGCATGAATTACATCTGATTTCCGACTCACTAATTCCATTGATATCACCGAAAAATGCATAAAGCCATCTATAAACGCATAAACCGCCGGAATCACGCATAACACGGACGAAAAGCTCATAAATGAAGAAAAGTACGCATATTTCCGTTTAAACACGCATAAATCGCTTCAGAAGCTCATAAGAGATTTAATTTACTCATAAGGTATGAAATATAAGAAATATCATGAATAATACAAGCGAGAGTATTGACTTGAAAAGTAAATGATTATAACGGGTAGAAGGTAGCAAGACGCTATTCTTTTCCCGTTTTTTATATAGGTCTCGTTTATCATGGCAGAGTTCCCATTCCCCTCTCTAGGACGAAGATATATGAATATTGGAATATGAATAAATATAATTTGTAGTATAATCTGATTAAGGGGGGGAGGTAACATATGCCACAGATCCACCATTATTGGAGAATACCTGATGAACAGGTAATGGACGGGATTTTGCAATTACATAACGAAGTTTTCGAAAATGCGGATGAACTGCTTGAGAAGGCTGCGAAACGACCAAACATTCTATTTGTAGCCGCAACTGAACAAAATAAGATTATTGGCTATAAAATCGGCTATGAGCTTTCTGCTGACCGCTATTATAGTTGGTATGGTGCCGTTCAAACGGAATTCAGGGGAAAAGGAATTGCCTCCATGCTTATGGAACTGCAGCATTGTCTTGTAATGGAAGCAGGGTATAAAGCAATCGAAACAAAGACTAGAAACAAGTGGCGTAATATGTTGATATTGAATATAAAACATGGTTTTGATATAACTGAAACTTTTTATGATGATGAAGGAATTCACCGAATTACTCTGGTGAAAAGCCTAATAGAAAATAAGGAAGTGATTTAAATTGAAATTGAAAAAAGCGCTGGTTGGCATATTTGTAATGATGATGATACTTAGTGGGTGCGGTAAAGGATACTGGATAATGAAAAAATCGAAGTTGGATGAGGAGCCTGGGGTCAGGGCGCATGTTAATTATTTGCAAAATGAAAAGCCGGATCGAAAAGGTTTTAAAGTCATTGATATTAACGAAGGGAAAAAGTTGGTCGTCGTATCTACTGGAACAAGTAAAGTAGAGTTGGAAGCGGTAAGTGTGGAATACTTGGAAAATCAAACAGTTGTCACGGTGAAAGAGATCGAGGCGGATAGTGACGAGATAAATCCGTATATTCTCATCGGGCTTGATAAACCTGTGAGTAAATTTAAAGTGGTCAATGAAGATGGGGAAGAGTACGATATTGGATTTTAATGTTGCCTGACTTCCCACAGAGTGGCGTTGACTTCCCATAGAATGGTGATGACTTCCCATAGAGTCGCCGGGACTTCCCGTAAAAGGTTGAAGACTTCCCATAGAATCACTATGACTTCCCATAGAATGGCGCAGACTTCCCGTAGTGCCGCCCGGACTTCCCATAGCGTTACCTAAAATTCCATCAACATAGAAGGACCGGCTCTCGCTGGTCCTTCTTAGCACTACCTATATAAGGAAAACCTATAAATTACTATAATAACTATCGAATTTCCTTATCACTCTCCAAGGAGTATACTTAAGGTACCAACAGGGGGGTGTTCGTTTTGGAATATTTATCACTATTTTTTATTGGGGTTATCGCAACCACAATTGGTACATTGGCAGGGGGTGGTGGACTAATCAGCCTTCCTGCAATGTTGCTTTTAGGGGTCCCGATCCACTCGGCAATCGGTGCGAATAAAGTATCTAATACAGTTAGTTCCTTTACAAGCTTTCTATTCCTTTTGAAACATAAACAAATCTCTTTACGGGAATCGTTCTGGATCATTCCTGTCAGCTTGATTGGCGGGGTAAGTGGGGGCTTCATTGCGACGATGCTTTCGGAAGACCGCTTGTATATATTGGCGATCATTCTCCTTTCATTTGCATTCATCACTTCATTCATCGGTAAGGGGGATTTCGAAGGGCAGGAGAAATTGAAAGCAAGTAAATTAAGTATTCCTGGGTTATATGGAATCGGCATCTATGATGGTCTATTTGGACCGGGACAAGGTACGCTCATGCTTTACTTATTCGGGCATTTGAAAGTTGCGTATATTAAGGCGGTTGGCTATGTGCGCCTTGCAACGTTTTCAAGCTGTTTCGGGGCAGCCATCACCTATATTGCCGCAGGGAAAATCATTTGGCCGTTAACGCTCATGCTTATGCTTGGCTCGATTACTGGGGCGCAAACCGGAGTGCGTATCGCAGAAAAGTTGAAGCCGAAATTTGTGAAGCCGTTATTACGGGTTGTTACCGTAGCTTTAATTATCCAAATTGTAATTGAGAATATTTGAATTGTAAAATAAGCCTCGTGGAATCAGGTAAATTCCACGAGGCTTTATTTCTGTTTGAAAAGGGAATGCTTATTACTGAACGATTCAAATTGTAGGTGAAAACATGCTACGGACAATCGGAATGACTACAGAGAGTGAAATGATTTTTGATTTCAGGCTTGAGGAGATTAAGTCACTTCCACTTGAATGGTATTGGGTGGATTTTGATCGGCCGACCGATGAGGAAAGTGAACTATTGTTTAGCTATTTTGACTTTCACCCATTAGCCATTGAAGATTGCTTAGGTCGATTGCAAAGACCAAAAATGGATTACTATGATGGGTTTTCATTCTTCGTGCTGCATTCAATTTGCAGTGACGACCTGGAGGCCGAAGAGTTGAACATGTTCCTTGGGGATAATTTCATCGTCACATTCCATAGAGGAAAGCTGCAGGAAATGGAAAATGCACGTGAGATGATTCTTACAACATCGAAAACATGGGATCAAGGACATAAATATGTTGTCTATCAAATCTTCGACAAAGTGGTCGACCAGTATTTCCCGATTTTATATAATATTGAAGATCATCTGGATGATATCGAGGAGGAACTTTCGCCAAGGACTGTTCATCTATCGATGGATTACGTATTTGAAGTAAGAGGCGATTTACTGCGTTTACGCAGAACGATTTTTCCTATGAGGGAATTGTTATATAGAATGCTCAATTCAGAGCGGTTAAATTTCACCCAGCAGGAGCGTGCTTATTTCTCTGACGTTTACGATCATTTGATTCGCCTCGGAGAAATGATCGACTCCAATCGAGAGCTGACGGCTGATATCCGGGATAGTCAATTGTCCATTAATTCCAATCGAATGAATAGTATTATGACAACATTGACAATCATTTCATCCATTTTCATCCCATTGACATTCATCGTAGGCGTCTACGGCATGAACTTTGACCGTATGCCCGAATTGCATTGGCGGTTCGGCTACCTGATTGTAATCGTAGGAATGGCTCTGATTGCGGTAGCCATGATTAGTTGGTTCAAACGAAAAGGTTGGTTCGGTATCGGCAAGACTTGAAGACAGCCGCACCCGGTAACAAAAGGGGGCGGCTGTTTTCATTCAAAAGAAAAATGTTCGATGATCTCGTATTTTGGGGATTTTGAAGGATGGATCGTGAAAAGTGAAAATCCGTCAACAATAAATTCGATAGGTGGATAAGTTTCCTTTGGAATTGCAAAATCACCAACTGACTTCCGTTTTTTCGCAATTGTAATATGTGGTGTAAATCGTTTGTCAATTTCAATGCCAAAATCTTTCCTGCCAATCGCGGCGATTGATTGTTGTAATGCATATAGTTGGGGGGATGCCTCCACAGACAAATAGACGACCCGCGGACCTTTTGGAGATCCAAAGAATGAAAGACCGCTCACCGATAAATTGAACTCCTTATGTTGGCTAACAACTGCATCAAGTTCTTGTTTCAAATGCGGGATTCTCTCCTTAGATAATGCGCCTATGAACAACAAGGTGATATGTAAGTCATCCATATGGGGAATTGCCTTGTAAGCAGAGGCAAGGTTGTATTTCTCCTTATAATGCCGGACTGTATCTTCAATGGAAGATGGTGTTTTTATCCCAATAAAGTAATGGTTATTCATATGTCCTCCTTGGAAGGTTCTTTTCCTTTATTGTAGCCTAACTGTTGTAGAGTTATAAATTAACTTGATTAACTGGTGCCTCTTTTCAGAAGAATGTGGTAATATGTATTTTGGAAGTTCTTTTAAAGGGGGAAAAAGAATGGTAGTTTTTACGAAAAAAGAAGTTGTTACTGATAATTTCCACGGAACTGAAATAGCTGATCCATATCGGTGGTTGGAAGATCCGAAAAATCCCGAAGTGCAGCAATGGGTGGATTTACAAAATGAGAAAACACAAGAATACTTATCTGGGTACCCACACAAGGATAAAGTTAAGGCGAAATTGACGGAAACATGGAATTTTCCCAAGTACACCGTTCCACGTAAAGAAGGAGATTATTTTTATTTCCATAAGAATGATGGTTTACAAAATCAGGCAGTATTCTATCGCGTTAAAGATCTTGATGCTGATGAGCTTGAAGTCATCCTCGATCCGAATACGATGAATGAGGAAGGGACCGCAGCGATTACGAATCTATCATTTACGAAAGACGGTAAGCGGTTGGCATACGGGATTTCCTTCAATGGCAGTGACTGGCAAGAAATCAAAGTGCGTAATTTGGAGACGGGTCAAGATGAGGCTGATCTAATCCGGTTTTGCAAGTTCAGTAATATTGCATGGAATGAAGAAGGGACAGGTTTTTACTACAATCGTTTCCCGGATCCATCCACAGTTCCTGCTGATGAGCAAAGCTTCAACAATAAAGTGTATTGGCATGAATTAGGAACAACCCAAGACGAGGATGTCTTGATATACGAGGATCCATCTAATAAGGAGTTCTCCTTCAATCCGATCTTCTCGGATGATTATCGTTATTTAGTATTGAACGTTTGGAAGGGTACAGAAAATAAAAGCCGGATTTATTATAAAGACCTCGAAAGTGGCGGGGAATTTGTCCATTTATTCGGCAAGGGCGATGGTGAGTATTCCTTCATTGGCAATGAAGGGCGTACATTCTACTTCATTACAAATGTTGACGCACCTAAAGAAAAAATAATTGCTGTCGATTTGGACAATCCTGCCAAAGAAAATTGGGTGGATATCATCCCTCAACGTGATGATGTCCTTGCATTAGGAAAAATCATCAACCATCAATTCATCGTTTCCTATCTACAGAATGCACATGATGAATTGAAGATTTACGATATGGATGGTAAACATGTGAAAGACATCCCATTACAAGGATTCAACTCGTTGACTGGACTAACTGGAAAAAAAGAGGGCGATACGATGTTCATCGGATATACGTCCTATCTTTCACCTAATGCAATAGGGTGCTATGATTTCAAAACCGGAGAACTTTCCCAGGTTTTCCAACAGAATAATAAGTTCGATACGGAAGGATTCGAAACAACACAGGTCTTTTATCCATCCAAGGACGGTACAAAAATTCCAATGTTCCTGACACATAGAAAGGGCTTGGAATTGAATGGAGAAAATCCGCTTTTGCTATATGGCTATGGTGGGTTCAATGTCAGCTTGACACCAGCTTTTTCTCCAGCAGTTCGCATGTGGATTGAGGAAGGCGGAGTTTATGCAGTCGCTAACTTAAGAGGTGGCGGCGAATTCGGTGAAGAATGGTATAAGGCGGGAACGTTGGAGCGGAAACAAAATGTGTTCGATGATTTTGCGGCAGCTGCAGAATGGCTCATAGCGCAAAATTACACAAAAACGAGCAAGCTTGCAATCATGGGTGGAAGTAATGGTGGATTGCTTGTCGCGACATCCATTACACAACGTCCAGACTTATTCGGGGCGGCAATTTGCCAAGTTCCGGTCGCGGACATGCTACGATACCATAAATTTACGGTCGGCCGCTATTGGGTGACGGATTATGGGAATGCGGAAAAGAATGCTGAGGACTTTGAGTTTATGATCAAATATTCACCGCTGCATAATGTGAAAGAAGGTGTCGAATATCCGCCGACATTAATCACGACTGCAGACACCGATGACCGTGTTGTACCGGCACATGCTAAGAAATTTGCAGCTACATTACAGGCGGGCCATGAAGGGGACAACCCAATTTTGCTCCGTGTAGAAAAAAATGCAGGCCACGGACTCGGGAAACCAACAGCAAAGATTATTGAAGAACAAACAGACGTCTACTCATTCCTATTCAAAACATTAGGTGTGGAGATTAATTAAGAAAAACAGGTGGAGGAAAAAAATCCTTCACCTGTTACTTTTGCCGTTCCCAATTCATAAGAGCAGGATATGGATCAAAGGCCCATTCAGTTTTTCCATTATATTTATACACTCCATAATGAAGATGGGGTGGGAATTTACCGGATGTCCCTTCTTTTCCATAGCCCGAGCTTCCAACATATCCAAGAAGCGTTCCTGGCTTAACGATATCGCCTTCCTTGATGCCTTTATCAAAGTAAGCAAGATGTGCAAAATAATGATACGTATTATGATTATCCCGAATTCCGATGCGCCAACCTCCAAATTGGTTCCAACCCATTACTTCAATAACGCCGTAGGAAGTGGCCACCACTGGAACGCCATAACCCGCAAAAATATCAGTTCCTTCGTGGATTCTCCGTCCACCCCATCCTCTGCTTGAACCCCAAGTACCCCGATATGAATAATGGTAGCCTTTTGGAACAGGGAAAACATGATCATCTAACTCAATCGTCTCAAAATGCTTATAAAGTTTGGCAATGGTCATGATCTGATTGACAGTCTGTTCACGTTTGTAATAATGCCAGAGAGCTGCCTTGAAATCTTCCTCGGCCGGTCCGTAGTAAGACAAATGAGATGACATTGTCAACAAGATATCTTCTAACTCGTTGGAGTCGGCAATTCCGTCACCATTCCCATCCAGTGCATTACCACCAAAAAAAGCAATAGCATCTGGTTCTGTGTCAGTCGGATTAGGATTTAACAGACCTGACCAATAGTGAGGCGGAATAATAATGGAAATGGGACCATCTGGTTTTGGTAAATCACTGCGCACTTGCCGGATGTTCCGCTCAAATTGATCGATTGCAGCCAAATGATACCAAGGTACAAGCTCGTTTGAAAACCGTAAATAATGTTCCATCCGCTTGGCATCGATACTTTCTTCAGTTTGACGATCAGAGGCAGAAGCAAAATGAATGGGGTAAATAAGGCTAATCAAAACACAAAATGCAACAATTTTATAATGGATACGCAAGGGGAAACCTCCTTTGTATGGTCATAGAATTCCCCGATCAGTTCTTTTCATGAGTATTTTGTCGACATTTCAGTTTTGTTTTAGGATGGATTTGTTTTTTAGTGCTATACTCAAGGAAAGAAAAAAGGGGGCATTTGAAATGGAGAAACTTCAATCAGTTGAACAATTTGAGGAGTTAAAAAATGGTGAACGGACGATTTTTATGTTTTCAGCAGATTGGTGCCCGGATTGTAGAGTAATTGAGCCGATCTTACCTACACTTGAAGCGGATTATCCGGAATATGAGTTCATTTATGTGGATCGGGATGAATTCATAGATGTTTGTCAGGAACAGGATATATTCGGAATCCCAAGTTTCATCGCATTTCACGATGGCAAAGAAGTCGGTCGTTTTGTAAGTAAGGACCGGAAGTCTCTTGAGGAAATTGAAGAATTTATTAATGGATTGGCTTAATAAAAAAGAAATCGGCTGTGAGGAATGCCGATTTCTTTTTATTTGTTATTCCCATGTTTTGTGGTCGTCGATTTCTTTCCTTAGGATTTCTGCACCCTTAGGGCTAATGTACATACCATTCGAAAGTTTTTTATTTTGAAGTGAGATTTCGCCTGTCACAACACATGCTTCGTCGACAACATATTTTCGCAAGATGATTTTATCATTGTCCACGAAGATTTCCATAGGTACGCCTTGATCGAGCCCCAAACTTCTCCGTAGTTCCTTCGGAATAACAATCCGACCAAGATGATCTACTTTCCGTACAATTCCAAGACTTTGCATGTTATCCTCCCTAACATTGGAATATTTAGTATATTATTACTTATACTATATCAGATAAATATAAAAAATACAAAAATATGAATATAGTTTCCGTTTGATATAACTATGCCCTTTCTATAAACTTTAAAACTATTCTAAACAAGTTTATCTGTTAAAATAGTTAAGGCTTTTATAGAGAGGAGAAAGTGAAAGACATGTCTTTTATCAATAAAAAATCAGTTGTTTTTGACTATGTCCAAATCATATTCGGCTCAGCATTGGTCGCTCTTGCTTTCAATATATTTTTATTACCTTCACGAATTGCAGCCGGAGGAATTTCTGGTGTAAGTACTATTCTTTATGAGTTATTTGGGTATAATCCCGCGATTGTTCAATGGTTAATTAATATTCCATTGATTGTATTAGGACTAATTCTTGCGGGGAAAGAGTTTAGTTCAAAAACGATCGTTGGTACATTTTGTGTTCCTCTTGTCATTTATTTGACGGCAGGAATAGACCTTCCAATCCATAATCCATTACTTAGCTCAATTTATGGTGGAATCGTCCTTGGTATTGGCCTCGGAGTTGTCTATCGGGGAAATGGGTCGACGGGTGGTACGGCACTGATCGCCCAGTTATTAAAGAAGTATACAGGTATATCCAGTGGCTTTTCTCAATTAATTGTCGATGGAGTTGTTGTTGTTACATCCGCATTCGTCTTTAATTTCGAACTCGCATTATACGCGCTAATGTCGATTTATGTGACAAGTAAGGTGATCGACTTTGTTCAATTGCAAACATCGCCAACAAAGCTTGTTCTGATCATTACGGAAAATGAAGAAAAAGTTCAATCAATCATTAAGAATGAGATTGACCGAGGCTTAACAAAAGTGAAGTCGACGGGTGGTTTTTCGAATGATGAAAAGACGATGATTTTTTGTGTCGTGGAGCAAGCAGAGGCAGTTTATTTGAAAAAGGTATTACAAGCGGCAGAGCCTTCGTCTTTCGTCATTTTCCTAAATGCTTCGGAAATATTAGGACTTGGATTCTCAAAGGCAAAGATTCATCAATAAGGTATACAAAATTAAAAAGAATGATATAATAGTTCACAATTGAATAATTCTTATCAAGAGAAGCTGAGGGATTTGGCCCGATGACGCTTCAGCAACCTCTGCAATTGCAGGAAGGTGCTACCTCCAACAAGATGTAAATCTTGAAAGATAAGAACGAAGAAAATTTCGATGTATCCTCGTTCCTATCCCAAGGAACGAGGATTTTTTAAATTTTAAGGGGGATGAAGTATGCCGATTAACATACCAGAACATTTACCAGCAGGAGAACTATTGAAAGAGGAAAAGATTTTTGTTATGAGTGAAGGGCGGGCTACAAGTCAAGATATCCGTCCGTTAAACATTCTGATATTAAATTTAATGCCCGAGAAGGAGAAAACAGAGCTGCAATTACTTCGGCTGCTTGGCAATACGCCGTTGCAAGTGAATGTTACTTTTTTGAATACAGCTACATATGAGTCGAAAAACGTCAGTAAAAATCATTTGGATTCATTTTACACAACGTTTGAATATGTGAAAAATCGACGTTTTGACGGACTGATTATTACGGGTGCACCAATTGAGCATCTTGCGTTCGAGGATGTCCAGTATTGGGATGAACTCAAAGAAATTATGGATTGGTCTAAATCGAATGTAACTTCAGTTCTGCATATTTGCTGGGGCGCGCAGGCTGCATTGTATCACCATTTCGGCATTGATAAACATGATTTGTCGAAGAAGTTGTCAGGTGTGTTCAGGCATACTTTGACAGATCCTACAGTTAAATTGACAAGGGGTTTCAATGATATTTTCGAAGCGCCGCATTCCCGTTACACATCTGTTTCAATTGAAGAAATTGAGCAAAATGCCGACTTGCAATTATTGGCATTATCTGAAGATGCCGGTGCATTCATTGTCTTATCAAAAGATGAAAAACATATTATGATTACCGGGCATTTAGAATATGATGCCTGTACTCTTGGAGAAGAGTATGAACGCGATTTGCAGAAGGGTATCGATATTGAAATGCCCGAAAACTATTTTCCGAATAACGATCCTACGAAGCGACCACTAAACACGTGGCGATCCCACACACATTTGCTATTCTCGAATTGGCTCAACTACTACGTTTACCAAGAAACTCCTTACGAGTGGGAGTAAAAGCCAATACTGTAATAGTTGGCTAATATTTGGTTTCTCCGTATAATGTCCGTGTTCAGTTACACACTACCTTCTAATGGAGGTGTGTGGAATTGTTGCATGACATAATCGAAAAAATGGATTTCTGGGAAATGATGCTTAGAACAACGCTCTCATTCATAATTCTTATGATACTTGCAAGGGCGATGGGAAAGAAACAGATTTCACAACTTACTTTTTTCCACTACGTCACGGGTATTACAATAGGTTCAATTGCGGCGGAGATTGCGGGGCAATCAGAAACCCCATTTTTAAATGGGGCGATTGCGCTGATTTGGTGGGGAGTACTAACAATATTTGTGAATTTTTTAACTGTGAAATCGAAAAAAGCAAGAGTTCTATTTGATGACTCGCCAACGATTATTATTCATAAAGGTAAAATAAGTGAAAAGGGCATGAAAAATGCGCGAATCACTTTGAATGATTTAAACATGATGCTACGTGAGCAAAGTATATTTGCAGTTGCGGATGTGAATTATGCAATCCTTGAGACGAATGGTCAATTAAGTGTCATGAAGAAGGCGAACAAGGAGTCTGCAACACGCCAAGATGTAAAAGCTCCCGGTAAAGAGCCAAAATATATTCCTACAGAAATTATATCCGATGGGAAATTGATAAAGGAAAATCTGACTGAACTTAACTTGACCGAGGAATGGGTATACGAACAGCTTAAGAAGAATGGAATTAATAAAGTAGAGCACGTTTATTATGCTGAGATTCTTGAAAACGGGACTCTCCATATCGACCAGCGTACGGAAGATAAATAATAAATAATTCATTAAAAGGCCCGGAATGATCCTCATTTCGGGCCTTTTTTTGTATATTGGTTAAAGAATTGCCCAGTCTCTTTCAATTGCAACTTGTTTTAGACGCTGTTCGGGCTTTACAGCAACTGGTTTTCCTACAAGCTCCAGTACGGGTAGATCGGAAAAACTGTCACCATAGGCAAAACTATTTGTCCAGTCGATTTCATACCCGGCAAGTGATTCAAGGATCTTTTCGTTTTTTCGTTTACCCTGTATATGGTGGATGGAAACATCACGATTTAGGGCACCTTCATCGGTGAAGGGGATTTCTGTTCCGATAATCACATCGAACCCCAGATCTTCGGTAACTGCATTCAGTAAGGAAGTGTAGGCTCCTGAAACGAGCATTACGTGGACACCGTCCTTCTTATGTTGCTTCAGGCGGCTAATGACGTCTTTATTAAACCCTTCACGCATGCTTTCTCTCATTTCTTGAAAATAGTCGTCCAACTCATTTTTTGGTAAAGTATGTAATGCATCAACGTAGATTTGCATGGAACGTTCCTTCATCGTATGCTCAGGAACAATTTTAATCTTATAGCCAATGTACAAAGGCAGGATTTTGCGGAAAAAAGTTTTATATTTTGACCTATGTGTAGGATGGTGTTTCATATGCCTCATCAATAATTGGAATGTTTCTTTTGAATACAATGTACCGTCGAAATCGAATATTGCTACGCGCATGAAATTCCCCCACTTCCAAAGCTTTTATATATGATAACACAGTGTTTGTTTTCGGAGTAAGAATTATGGATAATGGAAGAAGAGAGTGAGGAGAAGGATATGAATAGTAATCATAAGAAAACGAGGGAGGGCTCATTTCTTTTTCAAGTGACAGAGGAAGCTGAGCTTTTACCTTTTTTACTCGAAAATTTGAAAAAGAACAGCCGTAACTCAATTAAGTCCATGTTGACGAGAGGACAGGTTTCGGTTAATGGCCAAACAATTACGAAACATAATCATAAACTACTTGAAGGGCAAAAAGTGGAAATCCTTCATAATAAAGCTGCAAAGAGTGAAAGCTCGCTTACGGGGCTGTCAATCATCTATGAGGACGAATCTATTATTGTTATTGACAAGGAAGCTGGGCTCTTATCTATGGCTGCTAAAGATAAGAACGAAAAAACAGCATTCAGTGAGGTTTCCTCTTATGTGAAGAAGCAAAATCCGAGGCAACGGGTTTTCATCGTCCATCGATTGGATAGAGATACATCCGGTGTGCTTTTATTCGCAAAAAGTGAAAAGGTGAAAATGCAATTGCAAGACAACTGGGATGAATTGGTGAAGGATAGAATTTATGCTGCTTTAGTCCAAGGGAATGTCAAGAAAGAAAAAGATACGATCAAGTCCTATCTAAAGGAGACGAGAACGTATAAAGTCTATTCGAATCCGACAGATAATGGGGGGCAACTTGCCATTACCCATTACCGAAAAATCCGAGCGGGTCGACAATATTCATTATTGGAAGTCCGCTTGGAAACTGGAAGAAAAAATCAAATCCGTGTTCATATGGAGGAAATCGGTCATCCGGTTGTTGGCGATAAGAAATATGGCTCAACCGTCAATCCCATTAAACGGTTAGGTCTCCATGCGACCGCTTTAACGATTGTCCACCCGATCACGAATGAAATCATGAAATACGAATCGGAAATTCCATCATCATTCATCAATAAATCATTGTAATGAAAGCCGCCACGAAATAATTATCGTGGCGGCTTTCCTTGCTATACTTACTGTATTTGGTTAGGCGGCAATGCAGGTTGTCCTTGGGCAGATGCGTAGGAATTTACAAGTTGTTGCATGTCCTGTTCGGCAAGTTGTGGAACTTGGTAATAATGATGCTTGTTCTGATAAAGCGCAAGCTCATAAGCCATTTCAATGCAGTTCGGTACGGAATCTTGCAATACACGTCTTACTACAGGGTTACATGTCTCAAGTGCTGCCGCTGTTTTCGCGGTAGCATTCGTTTTTGCACAACCAAGTAGGAAGCCAGAAATCATTTCATCGGTAATCTCATTGGAATTTTGCATCGGTTTTTTAGGTTGTGATGGCTTCATCCCATATATGAAATCGTTGCCTTGCTGCATTTTATAACTTCCGGTTGGATGTGACGGGTCTTTTCCTGTTTTAAAACATTCAACAGTAATATTGTATTCATCCAAGGCGAATCGGTATTGTCTGTCAAGAATGTCCAATAACTCAGGGTCTTTTACATGAGGGCGTAAGATTATTGCTTGATTCAACCCTGCAATTGCATTTGAAAGGACTTCATGGACATCGAATAATTCGTGACCTCCATGGTTCATGGCTGGTGGAACGGATCCAGTGTGCATGTTTTGGTGCATTTGGCCGTCAAAATGATTTTGTGTCAATTAATTTCCTCCTTTTGTTGGTGATATCAATCGAAAGTAGTATGGCTTTTACCGAGTTGTGTATGCGCGAAAAAATTAGAAACACGCATAATCAGAGGCTTTTATAAATAGCATGGGATAAAGGACAATTTGTCAATGAAAGGCAGAGGATAAATTTGCAAATCCATGTTGTACAACCGGGACAAAGTTTATATGGAATTGGTCAAGTATATGGAATTCCCTTTGAGGAGATTGCAAAAGCGAACGAACTACAAGACCCATCGCGTCTTGTAGTTGGTCAAGCATTGGTCATTCCGATCACAGGAAGTTATCATTGGGTTCAACCGGGTCAATCGCTTTACATTATTTCGCAATTATACGGAATGACTGTCGAAGAACTTGCAAGGATTAACGGAATTCCGCCAAATAGCGTTCTCTATGTAGGGCAACGATTATACATTCCACAGAAAAGAAAAGGGATAATCGATGTTTTCATGTATGTGGAACCAAGAGTGGCGACATTAGAGTCTTCCGTAGCGGAAGTAAGGAAAAGGGCAATGGACATTACGTACTTAGGGATGTTCAGTTATGAAGCACAACGGGATGGATCATTAAAGGCCCCACCAATTGACGATATGCCTGAAATCGCTGCACAGGCAGGTGTACTGAATGCAATGGTTGTGACGAACTTGGAGAATTTTACATTCAGTCCTGAGTTGGCGCATGTCCTATTAACAGATCAACAAGTCCAAAATCGCCTATTCGAAAATATTGTACAAACTGCAAAAAGAATTGGTTACAGCGATATTCACTTCGATTTTGAGTTTATTAGCCCCTCTGATAGGGAATTGTATAATCAGTTCATTCGCAATGCCCGCGCACGTTTTCATGCTGCCGGTCTAACTATATCCGTAGCGTTGCCACCTAAGACAAGTGCAAGTACAGCTGGTATGTATGGTGGTATAGATTATAAAACTCTTGGTGAAATTTGTGATTTCGTCACATTGATGACGTATGAATGGGGCTATACGTACAGCGATCCGCAAGCTGTCAGTCCAATAAATCAGGTACGACGGGTTGTAGAATTTGCAGTCAGTCAAATTCCAAGTGAAAAGATCTTCCTTGGGCAGAATCTGTACGGGTATGATTGGACCTATCCATATCCTCCTGCAACCGGGGTAGCAGCTAAAGCACTTAGTCCTCAACAGGCGGTTAATTTGGCCATAAGTAAAAATGCTAATATCCAATTCGATACTACCGCACAGGCACCATTCTTCTTATACTGGGATAATGGCGTCCGCCACGATGTTTGGTTTGAGGATGCACGAAGTATCCAAGCTAAATTCAACTTAATAAAGGAATTTAACTTGCGTGGAATTATGTATTGGAAGTTGGGCTTAGCGTTCCCTCAAAATTGGTTGTTACTCACGGATAACTTCATTGTTAGAAAAAGATGATATAAACCGAACCATATGTGCACCTTTGCACATATGGTTCGTTTCATCCATGTCTTGATTAATCGCCTGAAATATAATTTATAACGTTTTGGAAAATATCCACGTTTGGATTGATCAATAGAGCAGGTAGGAATGCGAAAGCCATTATGATTATTACATTGGCCCCGATGACTGCACGCAACAATTTGCTGAATTTCATTAAAGCATCTCCTCTTTCTCATTGAATTGTTTTCCAATACTATAAAACGTGGCTTAATGGAAAGCCTATAAATAATCTATGTTCTACAACTTGTATATGATTTTATTTTTTTCAAATACCTTTCGACATTATTTTTAATAACGGACATAATTATGTAAAAAACTTATCCGTTCTTGAAAAAAATGTTGAATAGATTCATATTTTCAGTAATAATATGTAGAATGGCAATAATTTTTGGAATATTAATGATTCACCTTGGTAGTTTTTCCGTAGCTGTTTTTCGAAAGGAATGATTGAAATGAAAAATGTTGGAACTACCCATAATAACAGTAGTCGTGCGAATGATTATGTACATGAAGTATATGAGTTAGTGAAAAAAAGGAATCCTGATGAAAAGGAATTCTTACAAGCCATTAGGGAAATTTTTGTCTCTCTGCGACCGGTCTTTGTCAAACATCCTGAATATATACGTGATGGAATTTTGGAGCGTATCACAGAACCTGAGAGAATTATCTCATTTCGTGTTGCTTGGGAGGACGATCAAGGGAGAGTGCATGTAAACCGTGGATTCCGTGTGCAATTTAACAGTGAATTAGGTCCATATAAAGGTGGAATTCGGTTTCATCCTTCTGTAAACAGTAGCATCATGAAATTCCTTGCGTTTGAACAAATTTTTAAAAATGCTTTGACCGGACAACCGATAGGTGCAGGTAAAGGTGGATCTGACTTTGATCCGAAAGGGAAATCAGATCGGGAAATCATGCGTTTCACACAAAGCTTCATGACCGAATTAAGCAAACATATAGGTTCCGACCTGGATGTACCTGCGGGCGATATTGGGGTGGGGAAACGAGAGATCGGTTATATGTTTGGCCAATATAATCGGTTGAAGGGCGGATATGAAGCAGGTGTCCTAACTGGAAAGGACCCAGGTCACGGCGGCTCGTTAGGGCGCAAGGAAGCAACAGGATATGGCACAGTCTATTTTGTCGAGGAAATGTTGAATGAAAATGGACTTTCATTCAAAGATAGTACGGTTATTGTATCGGGTTCAGGAAATGTGTCGACTTATGCAATGGAAAAAGCACAGCAGTTAGGTGCAAAAGTTGTTGCCTGTAGTGATTCAGGCGGCTATATATATGATAAGAATGGGATTGACCTTGAAACCGTCAAGCGGTTAAAAGAAGTGGAAAACAAGCGGATTTCGGAATATCGGAAAACCCATCCGAACGCGGAATACCATGAAGGCTGTTCAGATATCTGGTCAATCCCCTGTGATATAGCTCTTCCATGCGCTACCCAGAATGAAATTGATGAAACCTCGGCACATATGCTTATCAACAATGGTCTGAAGGCTCTTGGAGAAGGGGCGAATATGCCATGTACAATTGAGGCTATCGACATTTTCCTCAAAAATGGCACGCTATTTGCACCCGCTAAGGCTGCAAATGCCGGGGGAGTTGCTGTTTCCGCAATGGAGATGTCTCAAAATAGTATGCGCCTATCATGGACAGCGGAAGAAGTTGACCAACGATTGAAAACTGTTATGAAAAATATCTATGGAAGCTGTAAAGATGCAGCGGATAGCTTTGGTAAGCCAGGAAACCTCGTGATGGGTGCCAATATTGCAGGTTTTTTGAAAGTCGCAGACGCAATGGTCGCCCACGGCATACGCTAAGTTTCAATACTACCTTTATCGTCTACGAATGGCGATGGGTAGTTTTTTTATGCTTAACCCTTGAAATTAGAAATAACTATGTTATTATAAATATACATTTAAATGAATAAAGATACATATACATGATTAAGGAGGATGAGATAATGGGAAATAAAAAAGTGGTTTTAGCATATTCGGGTGGTTTAGACACTTCAGTTGCAGTTCAATGGTTAACAGATAAAGGGTACGATGTGGTTGCTTGTTGCTTAGATGTAGGGGAAGGGAAAGACTTGAACTTCATCCAGCAAAAAGCTTTACAAGTTGGTGCAGTAAATAGTTATGTCATCGATGCAAAGGAAGAATTCGCTCAGGAATATGCACTCCTTGCATTGCAAGCACGAACGTTCTATGAAGATAAATATCCGCTTGTCTCAGCATTATCTCGTCCGTTGATTTCTAAAAAATTGGTTGAGGTTGCGCATAAGGAAAATGCAACCGCAGTTGCACATGGGTGCACAGGTAAAGGGAATGACCAGGTTCGATTTGAAGTAGCCATAAAGGCGTTGGATCCGACGCTTGAAGTTATTGCTCCAGTGCGCGAATGGAGCTGGTCTCGTGAAGAGGAGATCGCTTATGCGAAAGAGAAAAACATTCCTATTCCAGTAGATCTTGACAGCCCTTATTCTATCGACCAAAATTTATGGGGACGAAGCAATGAATGTGGAATCTTGGAAGATCCTTGGGCGGCTCCGCCTGAAGAAGCATTTGGACTAACAGCATCCATCGAAGACTCTCCAGACCAACCGGATGTTATTGAAATTGAATTTGAAAAAGGCGTACCGGTGAGCATTGACGGGAAGTACTACAAGTTAAGCGAACTAATTCTGAAATTGAATGAAATTGCTGGCAAGCATGGTGTCGGACGAATCGACCATGTGGAAAACCGCCTCGTGGGCATCAAATCCCGTGAAGTGTACGAATGTCCTGGTGCAATCACGTTATTAAAAGCGCATAAGGAATTGGAAGATTTGACACTTGTCAAAGACGTCGCCCACTTTAAACCGGTTGTTTCCCAAAAACTGAGCGAATTGATTTACAACGGCCTATGGTTCTCCCCATTGCGAAATGCATTGGAAGCCTTTGTGAAAGATACTCAGCAATACGTCAACGGTGTTGTGCGTGTTAAATTATTCAAAGGGCATGCAATTGTTGAAGGAAGAAAGTCTTCAAACTCCCTTTATGATGAGAAACTTGCAACATATACATCCGACGACCAATTTGACCAATCAGCCGCAGTCGGATTCATACAACTTTGGGGATTGCCTACCGAAGTGCATAGCACGGTGAATAAACAACAAAAAGTGAAAAACTGATTCAACTCGCCTCCTACAAATAATGTAGGGGGTTTTTTGTCGATAAAAAAGGATATTAGTCATTTGAAATAGAATAGAAGTAGATAGCATTAGACAGAATTTAGGGAGAGTGTGAATTTTGAATCGATTCGTTTTTGCATGCATCGCTCCGCATGGCGGAGAAATTATACCTGAACTTCAGGGAAGTTTTCCCGCTCGAATGTCAAAAACTCGTGAAAGTTTAACAGAATTAGGAAGGGAAATGGAGAATGCGAAGCCGGATGTGATCATCGTATTAACGCCGCATGGCACTCGTATAAATGGTCAGTTTGCGATTACGGATTCGGAAAGAATGGAAGGGTCGCTCAAAGAGAATGATGCTGAATTTACGATGGAGCGGTTGGTCGATAGGGAGCTTGCAAGAAGTATAGCGGAAGCAGCAACAAAAGCAGGCATACCTGCCGGTGCCGTGAACTATGGTACAGCGGCTGGTCCGATTTCATGCTTGCCTCTTGATTGGGGAGTAATCGTGCCCCTTCGATTTATGCCAAAGGTACCGATTGTTGTCATTAACCCTTCAAGGGAACTTTCATTTGAAATGCATGTTGCCTTTGGAAACGTGTTGAGTGAAACAGTTCAGGCGGGTACAAAACGGGTAGGGCTTATCGCAAGTTGTGATTGGTCACATACACATGATGAAACGGGACCTTATGGATTTGACCCCGCTGCGGAAAAGCTTGATGCAGAAGTGGTGGAATTGATTAAACAGAATGAGCTTGAGAAAATGGCTGATTTTGATGCCGATTATATCGAAGCGGCAAAACCCGATGGTATTTGGCAGTCTCTTGTATTGGCTGGTGCAATTCCAGCGAATGAGAGGAAAGTGAAATTCTTGTCCTATGAAGCACCGACTTATTTTGGGTTAATCTGTGCTGCTATTGAGTAGCATCTATCTGAAGCGGGTGATGTTGTGAAAAAATCGAAGAAGATGGGGATAGCGATAGGGATTGTACTTGTGTTATTTGGACTATCACTATGGTTTTTGACTGGAAAGTGGATTGCGGATGGACAAGAACCCGTAGCCAACGGAACCAACGAATATGCCATTATTCTTGGCGCAAAAGTAAATGGGGAGACGCCTTCACTTACTTTGCACTATCGCTTGGAAAAAGCTTTATCATATGCCGAAGGCCACCCTGATGTCCGGTTCATTTTGTCGGGAGGACAGGGGCCTGATGAAGATATTGCAGAAGCGGAAGCAATGAGGCGATATTTGACGGAGCACGGAATCAGTGAAGATCGGTTACTGATTGAGTCTAAGTCAACGTCAACATATGAAAATCTCCTATTTTCAAAAAGTCTATTACCAGAAGAAATTAATTCTTTAACAATCATCACTAGCGATTTTCATTTGGCGCGTGCCCGGATGCTTGCTGATACCCTCGGTCTTGAGACGGATGCCCTCGGAGCAAAAACACCCGCCTCCGTGAAAGTCAAACATACTATTCGTGAGAGGCTTGCAATCATTAAGACTTGTATCGTAGGTAAATGAAAAAGCTGTATCTCCATTAATTTGGAGAACAGCTTTTATTCATAGACTATCAATTGAATGAAATACGGGTTCCCGGTTGTTAAATGTTGTGATGTATGAAAATCCTATCGACTTTAATAGCTCGAGTGACTCCGCGAATTGAAAAGCGATATCACCTGATTTATGGGCGTCTGACCCTAATGTAATAACTTCTCCTCCACATTGCTTATAAAGCTTAAGAATATCGTCACTTGGCAATCCATTAGGCAATCCATAACGTACTCCAGATGTATTTAACTCAATACCTTTTCCTGCTGGGATGATATGTTTGAAGATTGCCTGCAATATATCATGGAAGTCGTTTTGGAGAGTTTCAGGTGCATAGCGCTTTATCAAATCGATATGACCCAAAATTGAATAGTTATCGAAGTTTTTCACACAATACAGCAATTCATTATAATAACTGAGGGAAGCCTCTTCTACAGTTTTCCCTTTGAAAATATCGCCGTAATGCAAGCCCTTCCTCTCCACAGTATGCATCGAGCAGATAATGAAGTCGAAGGGTTCTTTCTTCAACATTTCATCATACCGCCCTAATATATGTGGCTGAACGCCGATTTCCACGCCTTTACGAATACGGATTTGTCCATCGTATAGCTGCCTGAGTTCCTCAATTCGATGAGTGTATTTTTGTTTATCAAAATCAAATTCAATTGCTTCATCCGGATAATCATAATCGATATGCTCCGTAAAACAGATTTCCGTAAGGCCTTTTGCTATGGCTCCCCGCACCATTTCCTCCATTTCGACAAAGCAATCCTTTGAAAATGAACTATGCATATGGTAATCAAACATATTAATTCCTCCAAACAAAGTTGTGATTTTATCATATCATTGTGGAGGGTGAAATAGGATAGCAATTCAAGCTGAAAAACTGGTATACTTATGTCAACTATAAAGGGTAGGGAAGGCAGGCATATTAATGACCACTCCAAAATATATCGATATTGCGTTGATCATTTTTTAGGGTATTTTGCAATCGACCGTTTTTCGAAAGGCCAGACCGGAATAGCAATCATGTTCACTTTTTTATCTTTATTGAATGTCTTCGTTTTAATTATGAAAATTAAGCAGGATAAAAAACATGTGAAAGAACCAAAATAAGAAAAAAGCTGCAATTTCAGAAGTGCAGCTTTTTTCTTCCGTTTTTATCATTTTTATGGTATAATGACGGAATGCCAAGCTTAGAGGTGAGGAATTGACATGAAAAAATCAATTTACGGATTAACATTGGAACAGCTGACAGCTTTTTTAGTGGAAAATGGACAAAAGAAATTCCGTGCTGCTCAAGTATGGGACTGGCTTTATAAAAAGCGTGTCGCCAACTTTGCAGACATGAAAAATATAAATAAAGAATGCCTTCAATTATTGGATGAGAATTTTGCAATACAGACTCTTGAGGAGTCAGTGAAACAAGTTTCGGATGACGGGACAATCAAGTTCCTTTTCAAAATGCAAGACGGGAACCTAATCGAAACCGTTCTGATGAAATTCCCATACGGACAGTCCGTATGTGTAACGACGCAAGTTGGATGTAATATCGGCTGTAGTTTCTGTGCAAGTGGTCTATTGCGCAAAAATCGTGATTTGGAAGCAGGCGAAATTGTTGGCCAAATTATGAAAGTGCAAGAACATCTTGATAATCTGGGCGGCGGTGAACGTGTTAGCCATATCGTTGTAATGGGAATTGGTGAACCGTTTGATAATTACACGAACTTGATGAACTTCCTTCGTGTCGTCAACGACCAAAATGGATTGTCAATTGGTGCACGCCATATCACCGTTTCTACAAGTGGGTTAACACCGAAGATCCGTGAATTCGCGGAAGAAAATATTCAAATCAATTTGGCTGTATCATTACACGCACCAAACAATGATTTACGGAGCCAAATTATGAAGATCAATAAAGCTTTCCCGATTGAGAAATTGATGGATGCGATTGATTACTATTTGGAAGCGAAGAACCGTCGGATTACGTTCGAGTACATCCTATTGGATGATGTAAATGATCATGTGGCGGAGGCAGAACAATTGGCGAAACTGCTTCATAATAAACGCCATTTGTCATATGTAAACTTAATCCCTTATAATCCGGTAGATGAACACGGGCAGTATCAACGAAGCAAGCCAGAAGCGATCAAAGCGTTTTACGAAACATTGAAAAAACGCGGTATCAACTGCGGTGTCCGTCTGGAACACGGAACAGACATCGACGCAGCTTGCGGTCAATTGCGTAGTAAGCAAATTAAGAAGGATAAAGTCAAAGCAAATTAACAAAAACGCATGCTCATAAAAAGCAGCGTTTCAGACTGTAGACAAAAGGGATGGAAATCGAATTGATTTCCATCCCTTTTGTTTTATTTTACGCATTTGGCTCAAAAACGTTAGACTGACACGACGTTGATTTCCGTTCCGGGCGGACGCTTTCCGGGGGGCTTGCCCTCAGCCTCCTCGGATGTGCTCCCAACGCTTCGCTTTTGGTCGCAAAAGCCTTTCTTCGTAACGGCTTTTCCTGCGGGGTCTTCGCGCTTCGCTGATCCCCCAGGAGTCGCCGCCCTGCACTCCAATCAACTAAATATCCCTGAAGATTCAAGTGATTTTTACAGCCGGCGTCCTCCATGTCCAGCTGGCGCGCTTCGGAAGATTTAATGCAGCAAAAGTTAGCATCGCCTGCATGGACAATTTTTCAAGTCCCCTTAGGGTTGTCCATCGCATGCCATGCTTTTCTTTTACATCGGCAAAGACACGTTCAAATGACTCTTTGCGGTTTCCATATATTTCTTAAATTTCATGATTGTGACGTAAATATTCAGCTACTTCTAAATAATCTTCCCAGATATGACGTAGAATCATTGGTCTTCAACTAATGGAGAGGTAAAGGAAAAATCAATTGCCGCATCCAGTTTGCGTACCAGATGGTCTTGAGGAACCAACTGCTCTATGGTCAGTATTACCAACTGGTCTCGTTCATTGATTTGATTCTTAGTCATCATATCCATCACCTCATTCATTTGATAGGAAGCACCGTTGATTGGAGCGGAGAGCGGCGACTCCTGCGGGAACAGCGCGAGCTGAAGACCCTGGACTGAGCGCAGCGAGGGAAGCGGCTGAAGCCGTGCCCGCGGAAAGCGTCCGCTCGCAGCGGAAATCAACTTTTTTAGCTTTATCTCTATTTTAAAAGAAAACATACTGTAGGCAAACACTAAAATTCATGTGTTTATCAACAATCTGAAACGCATGCTAATAAAGGGCATGCGTTTTTGTTATGTATATTCAATAAAATTAAATAATAACAAGGAGAATAAAAAAAGTAGAGAATCATTCCAGTCTCTACTTTTGGAAAAGCTTATTTGTTTTTTGTTTTTCGAATGGCGATTATGATGAATTGGACAATCACAGCAATTCCAAAACCGAATGTAGTGATAATGAAAAGGGAAAGAACGCCAATCAAATCGCCAAAACCATTTGTATCCATGAGAAAACTTCTGAAAAACTCTGCAAATCCTAAAGTAAGGGCTGCCATAAAAATCCGGAAGGCAATTTTAAGCCTATAGAATAGTAACGATGCCGCAAGAACTCCTACGGTTAAGCTAAATATACCAAATGTAAAGTAGTTTTTAAGAACCAGTTCCGTCCCTAAAATCGTCCGAATCCCTAATATTAATAAACAGAATGAAGTCAAACCCGTGAAGAATCCTATTTTCCATAACTTTTTATCCATCAAAATGCACCCGCTTTCAGTACATATCATAACGGAAAATGGGAAAGAAGAAAAGCTGCTCCATCGGAAAAGAACTCCTAATGGAACAGCCTCCTCTGTTGACTTTATTATTTTTTAGCAATCAAGACAAGTTTTCCGTGGTCAAGCTCGCGCTCGGCATCCGCTGCATCTTCAGCGGTTAGGCCGGCAGCTTCCATTTTGCTGCGAAGTTCGTCACCGCGTGACGTGAACATGTTTTTCATGCTATCAAGGAATCCTTGCTCCTTCATACCAACCTTTTCCGTATCAAGTGCTTCGGTGATGTTTTCTGTTCTTTTTTTATCATGTGCAAAAATATAAATGTCATCATGTGTGTATCCTTGACTTGTTAAATCCTCAATCTCTTTTTTAGCTTGCACCGCATTTTCTACGATTTTTTTAATAACCATAATAAAAATCCCTCCCAATTGTATTTGTTTTTATATACCTCTGACCGGACATTTTTAAACAAATGCAATAGGAAGTAATCTAAAACGCATAGTAATCGCCTTTTAATTTGCGGTACGAATGGATGAACTCATTTGGATCGGTTTTTACCTCGAATGTGAAAACCCCTCTGTTTGTATGGAGGTAAAACAATCCAGTTCCGTTTGAGAAAGCACGATAGGAAACATCATGAACATGTTCAAGAGAAAAAGTGTGTTCCTTGGTTTTGATCGACCCTTCAAATAACAAAAGGGTGTTCGATGATTGCTGATGCTTTTGTTGAAACCAATCGATGGACCGCTCTACCGTGAAGTATGGTAGGGAAGCGATAGATGCATGTATTGATTCACTCACGTGCATTCCTCCTGAAAAATTCGATTTGCTCATATGGTATCAGTTTTATTATATGACGCCAATCATTTCGGCATCATCATTTTGAAAGTCTATCCACCTGATCCAAAACCTGATCAACGAAGTCCTCCTCAACATAATTGAATTCGTTCATAATTTGTCCGTCCCGGTTAATGATATAAAAGTTAGTTCCGTGAATGACTTGACGTGAGGTCTTTGGTTTTTGAACGATTGTCTGAAATTGCTCCAACGCTATTTTCTCGATTTTCTCTTGAGAATACCCCGTCAGTAGATGCCAATTCGATTCATCCTCAGTAAATTGGCTTATATAGTCTTTCAGAACCCCGGGCGAATCGGTATCGGGATCGACCGTAAACGAAACAAACTCGACGTCAAGGTTTTTCTCATTGAATATTTTTTGTAGTTTAGCCATTTCGCTTGTCATCTGTGGACATACAGTGGTGCAGTGTATGAATATGAAATTAGCAATCCAAACTTTTCCGTCTAACTGATCCGTGCCAAAAGAATTACCGTTCTGGTCAGTAAATGAAAAAGGGGTGACTTCTCTTCCTGTCTGTTGTTTTGAATAGCTGCATGCTGACAGAAGAAGCAGCACCGCAAGGACAACGCCTAAGTTAACCAATCTCATTGTTCATCCCCGCTTTCAAACGGATTTTAACAGAAGTTCCTGTCTTCGGATCGCTTTGTATGGAAAATGTGCCGCCATGAAGGCGGATAATTTCTTTAACGATCGAAAGCCCAAGACCAGTTCCCCCCGTTGTTCGGTTCCTCGCTTTGTCGGTTCTGAAAAAACGCTCACCAATACGACTGATATCTTCCTTCGGTATGTGGATTCCTTCGTTATCGACTTGAAATTCAATGTTCTCACCAGTTTGTTTCAATGAGATTTTCAAGACCCCTTTAGCCAAGGAATATTTAATGGCATTGTCGATAATATTATAGAAGACTTGCTGAATTCTTTGCGGGTCTCCAGTGATGATAATATTCTCTTCGATGTCCATCTGAAGCTGTAGTCCTTTTTCTGTGATTAAGATTTTGAATAAATCAACCGTATCCAATATGATTTGGGCGATCGCAATCGGTTCATTAACTAAAACGTACAGGTTCTCCTGTAGATGATTTAATTCGACGAGATCATTAATAAGTTTGTTTAGCCGGACAGTTTCTTTTTCAATTGTAGTTAAATAGCTTTCAGCTTCCTCGGGTGAAGAATAGATTTTTGCCTTTAAAGCATGAGTGTAACCGCCAATATAGGTCAAAGGTGTACGAAGCTCATGAACGATATTGGAGGTGAATTCCTTTTTCCTCTTTTCCTGCTCCTCAAGCGACAGACTCATTGAATTGAAGGCATTCGTCAGTTGCCCAATTTCATCCTTCCGATCTGTTTCGACTCGACTGCTGTAGTTGCCTTTCGACACTTCAGCAGACATTCTTTGCAATTCATGTAGTGGATTGAACAATGAATATAAGGTTTTATTGATGATAAGGAATAGGAAGAAAAAGAATAATGTACCTACTATTACCATAAGGGGAATGCTCTCACGAAATACATCTTGAATCGCAGCTAATGGGACATAAATGTATATGAATCCTATTAAACCCGTTTCTCCTTTTATAGGGAAAATCGCTCCTATGATTTCGCGGTTGAGCTCTTCTACAAATCCCTTCTTAAGTAGATAACCACCTTTTTCTAACTTATCCCGATCGGAAAAATCAACAAGGTTTTCATAATCGATGCGATAAGGGAAGTACGTTGTAAGTTCCTCTAACTCATCGACAACGATAATTTCATACTCGGAGACGACATTATACCATTGTATTTTCTCGATGATTTCGTCACTCAGTTCACCATAATGATAGTGGGAGGCGGTCCGCTTCCCTTGATAGACAATCGATTCCTCGATACTTGAAATATAGAGCCGGGAATAAAGGAAATGAATAAAGAAAAACGAAAAAAGAATGGTAAATGCAATACTCGAAAGGAAAACGACGAATATTTTTTTATTTAAATTTAAATTTTTCATTACTTTACCTCGAACTTATAGCCAATACCCCATACGGTTTCAATCATGCTTCCGGCATCGCCCATCTTTAGTCTCAGTGTTTTGATATGGGTATCTACAGTCCTATCTGTACTATGATGGTTATCCCCCCATACCAATGCCAAAAGCTGTTCACGGGTATAGACACGTCCTTTATTCTTAGCCAAGGTCTCAAGGATGCCGAATTCTTTAAGTGTCAGGGGAAGCTGCTTATTATCCAAAGTTACAGTATGGGCCTCTGGATCGATGACAAGGGGACCGATGACCAATGAATGCCTGACGGGGTTATTTTTATAAGATCGTCTTAGGACGGACTCAACCCTTGCCAATAATTCACCCGGCATGAAAGGTTTAACGATATAATCATCACCTCCAAGTTTTAGACCTTCAATTTTATCCCATTCCTCTCCTTTTGCAGATAAAAAAATAAGGGGAATATTGGAAAATTCTTTCAATTCTCTTGCGAATTCGAAGCCGTCCATATAGGGCATCATCACATCGACAATGCATAGATGGGGCTGCTTTATATTTATCTTAGACAACGCATTCATCCCATCCGTCGCTTCCTCAACAGAATATCCATCACGGGCAAGAAACGTCCGTATCAACTTTCTCATCTGCGGCTCATCGTCAATTATTAAAATTGTATAGGGTTTCATCGAAAAACCTCACTTCGAATGTTTTAAACTTTAGATTAGAATATTGTTGTGAAATACTTATGAAGAAGTACTTCATAATTACTTCTTAATTAACTGATACTATCATACTGAACAAGTTCTGAAACGTTAAGTAATAAAAATGGAGGCACGGATAATGAAGAAGAAGTTTAGTGCACTTATTATGATTTTCGGGTTAATCGTTTTATCGGCCTGTGGAAAAGATGTAGATGATGGATCTTCTATGGAAGTACTACCACTAATTGTAGATCTTTCCGTAACTGAACATGCTGAAATCGGCGAAACGGTAAAAATGGAGGCCCTCGTTACATATGGGGATGAAAAAGTTGAAGATGCAGATAAAGTCGTTTATGAAGTGTGGGAAGATGGGAAAAAAGATGACTCTGTTATGATTGATTCGGTAAATGAAAAGAATGGCCTGTATACTGCAGAAACTTCCTTCGATAAGGATGGGCTTTATCATATACAAGTGCATGTCGATGCTAAGCGTTTGCATACGATGCCAGTAAAAGAAGTGACAATTGGAAAAGGTCCCAATACTGAAGGACATGATGATGAACATGCGGAGCACGGTCATGAACATGGCCATACAGAAGGTTTTTCTCTTCATTTCGTGAAGCCAGAGCATGCGGAAGTCGGAGTTCACACTGAATTGATGACGCATGTGCAAATTGACGGACAACCGCTTGAAAATGCAAACGTGCGTTATGAAATATGGGGTGATAGTCTCGGTGAAAAGCATTTATGGATTGATACGGATGAATTAAAACCTGGTGAATACACGGTTTCTAATACATTTAATGATGCTGGAACATATACAGTCAAGATTCATGTTAAAAATGACGATGGCTTACATGAGCATGAAGAGTTCACTTTTGAAGTTCATTGATGTGAAAGTGTGACTAAAAGATGTAGAATTCTTTCGTATGTAGCAATTTGGCGATTTAGATTGGAATAAAAGGGCTAAAATCGCTATGATGGAAGTAGATTAAGTAGAGGAGCGATACACTATGAATGAATTACCAGAAAAAACATGTTCGATAGAGAGACTCGTCACAATTCCAGAAGACGTCGCAAAAGTTTTGGATGGAAAAAAAATGGCGACGAGACGAAATGGTGTTTATGCTTATCCAGATGAAATCATGGTTTTGAATGGGAAGGAATTCAAAATTGATAAACTTTACCAACAAACACTTGGTGAGATGACTGATGAGCATGCGGCTCAGGAAGGATATGCCAATATGGACGAATACAAACAGTCCATCCTTGCATTACACCCAAAAATGCCTTGGATTCCCAAAATGACCGTGTGGGTTCACGAATTCAGCCCAGTTACAGAATAAGATGTTATGAAGTACATGTACGGGACAATCGTTTTTGTCCACGTTGTTTCCGCAGTCCTTTCCATCGGACCGTTATTTCTTTTAATGCCTTCGATTAAAAGGCTGCGGAACGTTGACGTTTCATCCGAAAGCGCTTTTTTATCGGTCATTCATGTCATTATTAGAATCGTCATGCACGCCGGACATGCGTTGGTCATTTCAGGAGTGCTACTCATCTTGATCGGACCATGGCCGTGGTATACATCATGGGTGATTGCAACACTTGCCGTCCTGTTGTTATCAGGCGTGTTTCTATCAACCGGGTTTACGAAGGTGCTTAGAAGATATTATCTTCCTGAGAGTGATAAAGGGGAAATCCTGACAGTTCTGAACAGGACTTCTTGGATATATATTGGATTAATGCTTGTCATGCTGTGGTTAATGGTTCAAAAGCCGATGTTATGGTGAAATGAAGAGTGATCTACATAGAGTAAAGGATATGCGATGAGGCATGTCCTTTTTATATTGACTGAAACTGTTTTAAGACAATGATGACAATTCTATTATTCATCTGTATAATTCTGAGGAAAGAAATGGGGGATGGGGAATGCAGTTTATTCGATTTGAGAAGCCGGAACAATTTGCCACGGTTGCAGAACCGATTGTTGAAAAACAAGAGGATGTCTTTAGTTTGTTTTACGGTATATTGCAGGCAATTAAGGCTGGGAAATATGAGGATCCTTTCATGGCTGTAGTTATGGATGAGGATAGGGTGCTTGCAATTCTACAAATGACACCGCCGCATCCACTGAATCTTGTTATTGTGGATGAAAGTAGGATTGAAGTAGTGATTGATTTCATCATTCGGGAACTTAACGGCAACTCGGTTCCTGTCAAATCAGTTATTAGCTTGAAAAAATGGGCTGAGTTGTTTGCGGACAAATGGGTGGCATATACGGGGGAAGGGCAAAAGTTAATGATGGATCAAGGTCTGTATCGATTGGATAAAGTTGATGAAACAATTGAGATGAGCTCAGGAAGTTGGCGGTATGCGACGATGGACGATCATTCATTGATCGTAAACTGGTTTTCGTTATTTGAAGAGGATGCGAATTTGGAAGGGACTCCTATTGGAGTTGTGAAAGAGAGAGTTTCACAGTTCATTGACGCGCAGGAGGTATTTTTGTGGGAAGATGATGGGAAAATTGTATCCATGATGAAGAAATCAAGACCGACAAGGAACGGTGTGACGGTCTCATTGGTCTTTACACCGAAAGAAGAGAGAAGGAAGGGCTATGCACGCACGATGGTTGCATACGGTTCTAAGGAGCTTTTAAAGGAGTATGATTTCTGTGTGCTTTATACGGATATGATGAATTCCACTTCGAATAAAATCTATATGGAGATTGGATATAAGCATATTGCGGAATCGATTCATATTGGATTTGTGAAATAAGGGGCATCGTTCAATCGTTCGAGATGCTCAGCTATGTCGCTCAAGAAAGTGCGTCCCGCGCTCAATTACTCCCTTAAGCATCTAAAAAGGCCGCCATCGATGGCGGCCTCATTGCATGTTAAGATTCAACCACTGAAAATATCCCCAACTTCTCAATTCTTCGGACCGCCTCAGCAATCCGCTCTTCACTCTCTAGTAATCCAACACGCACATACCCCTCTCCATGTTTACCAAAGCCATTGCCCGCTGCAACGACCACACCGGCTTGTTGAAGAAGGATATCCGCAAATGATTCGCTCGTATAGCCTTCAGGAACTGGTAACCAAGCGAAGAAGGAGGCTTTTGGTGCTTCCACGTCCCAGCCGATACGCTGGCATTCCCTAATCAATACATTTCGACGACTTTCATAAAGAGCTGTCAGTTCGCTTACACATGATTGATCTGCACTTAAAGCGGCGATTGCAGCGTGTTGGATCCCAGGGAACATGCCGATGAACAGCTGGCTTTGCAATCGACTGATTGCTTCAATCATTTTTGCATTTCCTACTGCAAAGGCGACTCTCCATCCGGCCATATTATACGTTTTCGACAACGTATACATTTCAATCCCGATATCCTTTGAACCTTCAGCTTGAAGGAAGCTAATCGGCTTAACTCCATCAAAGCCAATCCCTCCATAGGCCATATCATGCACTATAAATATTCCATTCTCCCTTGCAAAGAAAATCGCTTCTTCAAAAAAAGGAATAGTTGCGACGGCACTTGTCGGGTTGTTTGGATAGTTTAAATACATGACTTTTGCTTTTTGCTTAGCCTCATCTGAAATCGAAGAGAAATCGGGCATGTACTCATTCTCCTTGACGAGCGGCATCGTTTCGTATTCTATATTTGCAAGACTTACACCGGACAGATAATCAGGGTATCCTGGATCCGGCAGTAAAAGAAGATCGCCTTCATCCATCATCGCAAGAGGAATTTCTACAAGTCCAATCTTTGAACCGCCTAAAACGGCGACCTCGGTGTCAGGGTCAATATGCACTCCGTATTCACGATAATAAAATTCTGCAACCGCCTTTCGTAGTTCGGGTATCCCGTTAAAAGGGGAATATCCATGATTTTCCGGGCGTTCCGCTGCTTGCTGTAATGCTTTAATAATGTGGTCAGGCGTCGGTTGATCGGGATTTCCTCTTCCAAGATTGATAATGTCCATACCAGATTGCTTCGCAGCCTCCACTTTTTTTACCAATCCGGAGAAAAAGTGGGGAGGCATGTTTCTTAACCGATTAGAAATCATGTGAACGACCCCGTTTTCATATTTTTTAGATTCATCAGACTACCAGTTGCTATCATTCTACTATATGCGCTGGGGCGAACTCAACATGATTTTAGGTGAATTAGAAAAAGCCGCCTTAGATAAAAAAAGGCGGCAACATGAATGCATTACTATTTTCGATTTTGGTCTAAAATAAATGTTAAAAGTGTAATCCAATGATCCATTTTGCGATAGACTTCTATATATTCCGGAGACTCTCTTTTAAGCCGTTTATCAAGATTAGAATAAAAACGAATAATATGGAATGGATTATCTTTGTCATCCACTATGATTTTCATTTCAATCGTGACGATTTTACGGAGAATCGCTTTTCTCGCAAGTGATACTCTTTCATCAATAACCGGATCTACTGATTGTCCGATCGCTTCGAGTCGATCAGTTGTCCCCTCGGCCTCGTTTAAGATTACTTTTTTTCGTATTCCATTTTCATATGTTTCGATAGCTAATAATTGGTCGTATGAGTAATCCAGTATCTCATAAGGCATTTTTAAATATGCTTTTGTTACACGTTTACCATCCGCAAGTAATGCAGGTTCCCAAAAGTGGATTCTCTTGTTTTCTTCATCAATTGCAATTTTTGAAAGGAGGTCATCAGAAACAAATGCATGTGATTCTTCAAATCTTGGATTTTTTGGTTTATACGTTTGAAGATGTTCGAGTTGCTTTGCTTTTAATTTTTTCTCAGTATTTGTTGCTAAAGTAAGGAAAAGGACCGCGAATCCAAAAAAGATTGCGAAGAAAATAAAACCGGGAAGGATGTCATCCCTTTTAATAAAATAAACAAGTGCTATGGTCCCTATGATTGGTCCAAGACAGCCCAAGCGAACGTACCAAGTGGATTGTGTGGAAGGCAAAAAAATCCCTCATTTCAAAAGAGTATTATATGTATTAATCATAAAGGATGAAAGCATGAATGACAATGAATCAATGAAAAAGCTGTCCCTAAAGAGGAAGGGACAGCTTCTTCTAAACTAATTAGTTCACTTGTGCTGCTTCGATCTCATCAGTCAATTCAACAAGTTCATCGATCAATTCACCGATATAGGCGATTGTATCTTTTAATGGCTGTTCTGTTGTAATATCAACGCCTGCCATTTTCGAAAGTTCAGCAGGAGATTTAGTTCCACCTGCTTGAAGTACTTTCAACCAATCATCAACAGCAGGTTGGCCTTCAGAAAGGATACGCTTTGATACTTGTGTAGAAATCGTCAAACCAGCGCTGTATGTGTATGGATACAAGCCCATGTAGTAGTGAGGCTGGCGCATCCAAGTCAACTCTGCACCTTCATTGATTTTCACGTCTTCTCCCCAGAACTCTTCCAATACGCCCCGCTTCAAGCTATTCAATACATTGGCATTCACGCTGCCGCCTGCATCGATGCGCTCATAAACTTTACGTTGGTAAGCAGCTTCGAGTAAATGTGTAACGAAGTTGTGGTAGTACGTACGAGCAACGATGGAAGAAATCACCCAACGCTTGAACTTCGGATCATCCGAATTGGAAAGCAGGTGATTCGCTACAAGCATTTCATTCATCGTCGACGGCGCTTCAATGAAATACATTGAAGGACGTGAATTGAAAATATTTTGGTGCTGGTGCGCGTTATAGAAGTGTCCTGCATGACCTAATTCATGCGCTAAGACGAAGACATCTTCCATGCTGCCTGTCCAAGATATCAAGATATAAGGATGCACGCCATATGGGCTTGAACAGAATGCTCCAGTCGATTTTCCGACGTTCTGTGCAAAGTCTGTCCAGCGCTCCTTATACGAACGATCAACCATATTCAAATAATCCTCACCCATGATTGTTAGGGCATCATCGATGTATTTCTTGGATTCTTCAATTGTGATCTTTGGCTCGTAATTTGGATCCAAAGGAATCTTCAAATCGGAGAACGTCATTTCGTCCAATCCATGAACCTTTTGAAGAAGTTTTGCATATTTGCGCATATGCGGTGCAAGACCTTCCATGATTAAATCGATCTGACGGTCATACATGGAACGGTCAACTTCTTGGTTGAACAGAAGATAATCGAAAACATTGTCATGTCCTCTTAAGTCTGAAGTTGTTTTCTCCTTTTGCAAATGCGTGTCATATGCTTTTGCAGTTGTATGCTGATAATCTCTTAATTTGGCATGGAATGCGTCATATGCAGCTCTTCTTTTTTCTGTGTCAACTTCGGATTCCCAGCCGCCTTCAAAAGTCGTATAGCTTAGAGGGAATTCTTCCCCGTTTACTTCGAAATTGTCGAATTTCATATCGACTAATTTCGTCGTATTGTAAATGCCGTATGGCGCGTTCAAAACGGAAGAGAATGCAGCTAATGTCTTTTCCACTTCTGGGTGCAACTTATGAGGCTTTTGGCGAATCAATTCCTCAAGATAATTTTTGTAATCGTCGGATTGGTTCATTGCTTTTTCAAGGATTTCACTGGACACTTCGGAAAGCTCACTTGTGAAGAATGAAAGTTTGCTTCCAAGCTTTGAAGAGATGGAGCTGTATTTGCTTGATCGCATTTGAGCTTCGTCGTTTGTTTGATCCACGCTAAGTGATAGGCTTTGATATGTGCCAATCGGTGTCATTTTGCCCATGATGGATGCGTAGCCATCTAACGCTTCAAGAACTGCTGTTTCATCAGTCATTTTGCCTTTGAAACGTTCTTCGAAGGAAGTGACTTCACTTTCAAGTTGGACGAGTGCAGCATTGTAGTCGTCCTCGGTTTTAAAGAGGTCTTCCAAATTCCATGTTTCTTCGATTTTTACTTCAGAACGTGGTGGTAAACTTTTAACCATTCATCATCTCTCCCTTTTTTATTACGGTAGTCGAACTAATTATAGTATATAGCAAACTAATAGAAAAGTAAAAAAAATGAATAGGTATTTTAGTAAATTTATTTTTTCCTTTGTAAAAGTTGAATTTCATCCGCGACTACAAAAGCCAAATCTTCATTGCCGAAGAGTTGAAGGACATCAAGCATTGTTTCGTTGTCTATATGAAATTCGTCAAAACCATCATCGGATTCGATGACATTCTTTAATGCTTCATTTTCCAGTTGATATGGATATGCTTTTTTGTAAAGTGCGTTTGGATCAAGTTCGTAGTTTTTGCACCACTGAACGAATAAGCGGATCATGAGTGTTTCGTCTTCTCTGTATTTCTGTATAACTTGTTCACTGATATTTTTGAATTCCATTGTTTCGACCTCCATTGATAAGCTATTATTCTAAGTATAAACGAAATGGGGGAGATGACTAATGAATCGTGTGGATGTTGTGTATGCTGTCATTTTAAAAAATGGAAAAGTTCTTATGGTGAAGAATAAGAAATATAATAATTGGACGTTGCCGGGAGGGGGAGTTGAGAGAGGGGAAACTTTGGAACAAGCGGCAATCCGTGAAGTTTGGGAGGAAACAGGTCTGACGGTTGAAATTGGGAAGCTGCTTGCTGTGAACGAGACATTTAGGCAAAAGGAAAATAATCATGTTTTATTTTTTACATTTAGTACGGAAGTAATTGGTGGGGAAGTTGCCATTCAAGATAAAGATGGGATTTTGGATGTACAGTGGATGGATATCGAGGAAGCAAATGAGGAGTTGCCTTATTATGAAGGCGGGATTGGGAGGCTTCTTGAAGCATCGATACCATACGTCTATCAGGTAGTTCAGGTTTGAATAATGCTGGTGGAAGATATCCAAGAGCCAAAGTAATTGGTGTTTTGCAATCCGGTAATCGACTATTAGTCGAAGAATTCTCAGGAGTACATTCTAAAGGATTTGGAACATATTATCGGCCGATTGGCGGCTCGATTGAATTCGGCGAAAAATCAGAGGATGCACTTTTAAGGGAATTTGAAGAAGAACTTCAAGTAAAAGTGGAAATTAAGAATTATATGGGATGCATTGAAAATATCTTTTCTATAAATGAACAAAGAGGTCATGAAATATTGCAGGTATATGGAGTTGAGTTTTCAGAGAAGGAAAATTACGCCAAAGAGAAATTTGAGATTTTAGAAGGTGGGCAATCGTCATTTGCGAATTGGGTTAACTTAGCAGATTTTATTGACGGAGTAAAAATACTATATCCTGATAGTTTGGTGTGTAAGTTAGAAGGAGGGAATTGATTGAACCAAAGGGAGATGAGTGAGAGAAATAGAATTGGCTGGAGCCAAAATGCATATAAGGCATGGGTATCTCGCCATGGTACTCCCAAACAGTATGCAGAAGAATTAAAGGCTGATCCAATAAAAAAAGTGAGCTATTATTTGGAAAGAGTCGGAGATGTAGATGGAAAGAGGATTCTAAATTTGCTTGGCTCAAAAGGGAATAAAGCCGTCTGTTTTGCACTTCTTGGAGCCGATGTCACAGTTGTAGATATATCTGTAGAAAATAAAAGATATGCTTTCGAGTTGGCCGAAGCCGCAGGTGTTTCCATTAATTACATCGTTAAAGATGTTCTTGATATACAATCGGAGGAACTTTCATCATTCGATATTGTTATCCTTGAGATGGGAGTACTCCATTATTTTATAGATTTAATTCCCTTATTCCGAATGGTTTCGAACCATTTGAAAGAAGACGGTTTATTTATTGTAAGAGATTATCACCCATTCGTTTCAAAAGTGCTTGGCTTTGTGGATGGGGAGGTAGAATTTGATGGTGACTATTTTAGTGAAGAGTGTATTGAGGTTGATGTTGCTTATTCAACTTTGTTAACAGAGGAAAAGCGGGGGGATTTATATAAAAACGTCATTAAGCATTGGACGATTTCAGAAGTAATAAATGCCTTGATCAGCGCAGGTTTGATCATAAGAAAAATGCAAGAGGATAAAGGGATTCAGTGGGCATTTCCTGATGGTTCACCTGAGGGGATTTCAAATCGACTTCCAGGGACATTTACGATTTGTTCATCGTTAAGTGAAGTTTGAAATCAAAGGGAAAATAGGGGGATTTAATAATGGGTTATATTGAGGATCTAAGAGAAGTGGTCGGGAATCGTCCGATAATGCTTACCGGAGTTGGAGTAGGTGTGTTCAATGAAACAGGGGAAATCCTTTTACAGCGAAACTTAGACGGACGTTGGGGGATACCTGGAGGATTCATGGAACTTGGTGAATCTGCCGAAGAAACAGGCCGAAGGGAAGTGCTTGAAGAGACGGGAATTGAAATTGGAAAGTTGGATCTTGTAACTGTCATCTCTGGCGCACATACACATACGATATTGAAAAATGGGCATGAGTACTATTCAGTTACTCTCGTGTTTGTATCTAACGATATTCGTGGCGGTGAGTTAAAGGCTGATGGTGTTGAGACAGTGGATGTCGGTTTCTTTAACCTGCAGAAACTGCCCGAAGATGTTAATCCGATGATTAAATCGATGATACTTCAATACGTTTCAAACCAATAGTGTTGGATGCAACTTAGTTGTAGCCAATGCGATAAGTCGCGCAGACTGTTATTCCGCTTGGCTTATCGCGTGAGGCTCACATCATTTATTGCTGACAATAAAACGTACAATCCAGTTTACATCAAGCGGGCCATCGATAATTTCATAATAAAGGTTTGAATTTTGGATAATTAGATTTTCTGCAACCATAATTGTAAGACTATTCCCCTCTGAATCTTTTAAGCTAATTGAAAGCTCATCAATATTATCGTATGGATTAACCTCATTAGGTTTGATTTTTTTCACACTATAGTTTTGCAAGAACTGAAGCAACTCATCCACTTCGACTTCATCATTTATTTTCCAAGTTTCAGCAGGGTTTCCGTTCATGGCTGGTTTATTAAAAGTGAGCGAATCGAATTCAGTATTCATGGATTCAAATAATTCATTAAAAGTTTTCTCATTATAATCGTTTATGGACTCTAACATTGCATATGTTCCTCCGATTAATAGCGCAATGAGCAAGACAGCTCGCATCTTCATATTCAATTCCTCCTGTCATTGTTTGTATAGTATACGCTGGCGTCGCTCATGTGGAATAGTACTCATGTTATGTTCCGGATGAAAGAAAAATTAATAATGGAGAATTTAATGTTATAATAGTATTCTAACTTTAAAGAATAGATGGAGGATGAGTAAGATGACTAAAATTGTTGACGCAATTCAGGACGGGTATGCTGATGATTTTGCTTGGTGTTATGGATGTGGACGCCTAAATGAGGACGGTCACCATTTCCGTACTGGTTGGGAAGGAGAAAAAACAGTTACATATTATGAGCCTTCTGAAAAGCATACAGCCATACCCGGGTTCGTATATGGAGGAGTTATTGCATCTTTAGTCGATTGTCATGGAACAGGATCTTGTGCATTGGCTTTACACCGTAAGAATGGACATGAACCTAAGGACGGGGCTGAAGTTCCACGTTTTGTAACCGCTTCCTTGAATGTGAATTATTTGAAGCCAACGCCACAAGGAATCGTGTTGAAGGCTGTAGGAACTGTAGAAGAGATTCACCCAAAGAAATGGAAAGTGAATGTGGAAGTATTTGCTGGAGACGTTCTATGCGCTACTGGTGAAGTTGTTGGAGTTGTCATGCCATCGACATTTATAACAAAGTAATTATAGACGAAACCTTTAGAAAGTAATTCCGTATTAGTAGGTATGGGAGCTGCGATGGACTGAAAGATGAAAGGGAAGGTGGAAAACGATGATCGGATTCTGGATAGTAGCGGTCGTAATGTGTGTTCCAATAGTAGCAATCATAACTGAACATCGGGAGAAGACATTAAGATACAAAACTGAGTTGGTTCGGGAAGAGCTTGAACTGGAGAAATTGAAACAGCAGAATTTCATTATTGAGACGGAAAAAATGAAACTTGAATTGGAACAGATGAAACTTGATTATACATCTGACAAAAATGATGTCATGAAAGCTTAATAATTGAAATAGGTGTGAAAGCTTAGGGAAGGGCAGGGAAGTATAGGAATGGGTTACATTACAGGTATTTTAATTGTTGGGATTGTCATGTGTGTTCCAATCACTGCGATCATCACGGATTACAAGCGGAAAACGATGAAGTTCAAAGCGGAAATGGTTCGTGAAGAGATTGAATTGGAGAAAATAAAGCAGCAGAATTTCATCATTGAGACAGAAAAAATGAAACTTGAATTGGAACAGATGAAACTTGATTACACATCTGGTAAAAATGAAATCATGAAAATCTGATGAAAGTGTGGGGTAAGTATGTCAGATAATAATTCTATGCCTCCTTATAACGATTTGATTGGTGATATGTTGAAAAAGAAAACGGACGAAGTCGGTATGGAAAATCTGAAAGGCTTCGGAAAACCATTGCCTAAGGAATATTTTTCAGGTGACACCTTCCAACATTTTCAAAGGATTGCGAAAGACGCAGGCTATAAACCGCATTGGTTGAAATTACAGCATGAAATCCGTGATATGGTGTATGCTATCGATGAGGTTATTGCACGTGAAAAACCGGCTGAACTGGAAAAACGAATTGCCAAGGTGAATGAAAAAATCGCGGAACATAATAAACATTGCCCGCCCCTGATGTTAAAAGGGCGTATTTCAATAGATACACTGGATCGAGCGAAGGAAATTTGGAACTAACAAGGAGGGAATGACGATGATGAGGCATGTAGTCTATATAATCGTCTTTTCCCTTTTTCTATTTAGTTCAGGTTGTTCTCAACAAAATGCCAAAAATGATTATCAACATAACCTTGTTTTCAGAGAAAGACATTCAATAGTTGAACCGTCGAAAGTTGAATTTTCTCAAACTGATTTATTGATGGATAAAATGTCCGTCGATGAGAAAATAGGACAACTAATAGTCGTTGGAATGGAAGGGAAATCATATAACAATGATATCGATAGTCTAATCCGTCGTAAACACGTAGGTGGAATCATTTTATTAGGCAAAAACATTTCTACAGCAGATGGCATCGTCGAAATATTGAATGATAGCAAGAAGGCGAACGCAGGCAATAAAGTCCCTTTATTACTCTCGGTTGATGAGGAGGGGGGGCGGGTTTCCCGTTTACCTAAGGGAATGAAGAAGTTACCTTCAGCCGCATCGATCGGGCAAAAGAATAAGGAATTTGCGTATGAAACAGGGACTTATCTTGCGGACGTACTACATTCATTGGGGTATAATATGAACTTTGCACCTGTATTGGATGTAAATAGCAATCCTAAAAACCCGGTAATTGGAGACCGTTCCTTCTCTTCAAATCCTTCTGAAGTCGCATCTTTAGGCATGTCAGTCATGAAAGGAATGACTGATAATGGCATCATTTCCGTTGTTAAGCACTTCCCAGGGCACGGTGACACGCATGTAGACTCCCATAAATCTTTGCCTGTTATTCATAAAAGCCTAAAGGAGCTTCGAGAAACTGAATTAGTTCCTTTTCAGCGGGCAATCGATGAATATGCGGATATGATTATGGTAGCCCATATACTGTTTCCTGAACTGGATAAAGAGTATCCCTCTTCATTGTCAAAGAAGATCATTACCGATCTCTTGCGGAAGGAAATGCATTATGACGGAATTGTCATTACCGATGATTTAACAATGGGCGCAATCGTCAATGAATATTCGGTTCCGGAAGCGGCCCTTCAAGCCTTTTTGGCTGGAAGTGATTTGCTTTTAGTTGCGGGGGATTATCAAAACCAGATTGATACGTTCGATGCCTTGCGAACAGCTGTGGAGTCAGGGGTTATTTCGATGAGGAGGCTCGATGAAAGCGTGAAGCGTATTTTAGAGCTGAAGGAACGTTATCAATTGGAAGATAAAGTTAATGAAGAGATTGACGTAAAAAAACTCAATCAAAAATATGATGAATTAATGAGTTGAAAAACGAAACTTCCTGTACACTTATCCGTAAAATAAGATAGAAACAGATAAAAGGAGGTTTCAATCATGGAAAAAACTGGCTTAAAAGTGTTGGTACACGCAAGCGCATTTTTCGCCCCTTTTTTAGTTCCTTTCATTCTTTATTTAGTTATTGACGATACGGAGATAAAAAGATTGTCCATCCAAGCATTATTATTCCAATTGGTGATGGGTGCATTAATATTCATATCGGCAATATTAATCATTTTAATTATTGGTATTCCAATGTTAATTGTTTTTATCTTAATGACGATTATCGTTCCTATTATAGGTATTGTAAAAGCCCTTGGTGGCGAAACATACAATTACCCGATTGTTGGCAGATGGATTTGATTGGTACAGCCCCTTCTTACAAAGTGAGAAGGGGTTTTTTATGTGGATATTAAATATATCGGTTATTTATTCATGTTATCACCTTGAATTGTATATGTTGGTATAAGCAGTTTTTCATGTGGTTTGGAGTAATAAATAGAAAGGGGAGAAGAATGAAGTTTAAGTTTAATCTTGTCACGCAGATTTTCATCGCCTTTGTTTTAGCAATCATTTTGGGAAGTGTGTTCGGAAGCTCCATCGATTTTCTGAAACCGTTTGGGGATTTGTTTTTAAGGCTTATTAAATTCATCATTGCTCCACTCATCTTATCGACATTGGTTGTTGGTGTAGCGGGTACCTCCAATCCAAAACAGTTAGGTAGAATCGGATTTAAAACAGTCTCCTATTACTTGGTAACGACTGCAATTGCAATTGTTATCGGGCTGACTGTTGCATTTATCATTTCACCAGGGAAAGGTGTATCCATTTCTTCCGAGGGCTTAGTGGCACCTGAAGCTGCAACTAAAGAGCCGCAAAGTGCAATTACAACGATTTTGAACATCGTACCTGAAAATCCATTTACGGCATTATCATCTGGTAACGTTTTACAAATCATCTTCTTTGCTTTATTCATCGGCCTTGCCATAACGATTGTTGGTGAGAAAGCACGTCCGGTCTACAATTTCTTCGAAGGATTTGCGGAAATCATGTACAAGATAACGGGAATTGTTATGAAAGTGGCGCCAATTGGTATTTTAGGTCTACTCGCACCTGTTATCGGACAATATGGATTATCCGTGTTGTTGCCGCTCGTCAAAGTAATTTTGGCAGTCTACATCGCATGTATCCTACATGCTGTCATCGTATATTCGACAGCAGTAAAATCATTTGCAGGTATGAACCCTAAAACCTTTTTCAAAGGGATTTCCCCTGCTGCACTTGTCGCGTTCAGTACGTGCAGTAGCTCTGGAACATTGCCCGTAACGATTAAAAATACAAATGAAAATTTAGGCGTCCCTAATAAGATATCAAGCTTTGTCCTCCCGTTAGGTGCAACCGTTAATATGGATGGAACTGCGATTTATCAAGGGGTTGCTGTTATTTTCATAGCACAATTTTATAGCTTGGAACTCTCGTTCATGCAATTGCTAACGGTTGTTCTAATAACAATTTTAGCATCGATTGGAACAGCGGGAGTTCCTGGCGCTGGGATGATCATGTTAGCCATGGTGTTAACATCTGTGAACATGCCGCTTGAGGGGATTGCACTCATTGCAGGAATTGACCGAGTTTTAGATATGATGAGGACATCGGTCAACGTTGTTGGAGATGCTTCCGCAGCGGTTGTTGTAGCCGGAACGGAAAAGGGGAGAGTGGAATAATCAGCTAAAAGGGATTGGATTCTTTTCATGAATCCAATCCCTTTTTCTTATGTCATTTAAAAAACTGCTTTATTTTTTCCGTCCTCAAATTTTTGAAACCAATGAACGAGTCAATAATTGTTGTTGCGATTGAAGCAAGTCCCACGCCCATAATTAATAGAGAAACTTGGGTAGTAATATCTTCGGGTGATTTTTGAAAAACCTTCGCCAAAGATTCAGCAAGATATGGCTGAATCACATTGGGATTTAGGAGTAAGATGACTATTAGCAACATCCATAATATATTTAGCACCAAATTACTAATAGCAAGCTTGGTTGTCCACTTGGGGTAAAGTGCTTTGTATGAGCCTAATACAATTTCTAACGTCAACAATAAAAGTGCAGAAGGAAATAAAACCATCAAAGATACATTGCCAAAGAGTGACATATTGACGTCAATCCTTTCGAATACTTTACGCTCAATCTACCCGGAAATCCCATTTCTTAAAACGATGAATAAAATCAAATAAGTGAAAATAGTACTCGCGAAGGAAAATTGTTGCTGTATACTATACATATTGTCGAATTTTATAGAAAAAGCAGGGATACATATGACTTCATCGAAACAGACACAAAATCTCGCAAACCCAGTTTATCCGATCATGTTTGCAATCGGGGCATGCCATTTGTTGAATGATACGCTTCAGGCTGTTATTCCGGCTATGTTTCCGGTTTTGGAGAAAGAAAGGGGACTGACTTTCACCCAACTTGGCTTCATTTTCTTTGCATTGAACATGGTAGCTTCAGTCCTACAACCGGTTGTCGGCTATTTTAGTGACAGGAAACCGATGCCCTATGCACTTCCAATAGGAATGACATTTTCCCTGATCGGTATGGCTGGTTTGGCCATTGCACCAAGTTATTGGTTGATATTACTATCGGTCATTATATTGGGACTCGGCTCAGCAGTCTTCCATCCCGAAGGTTCTCGTGTATCTTTCCTTGCGGCAGGTAACAAAAGAGGGCTGTCGCAATCGATTTATCAAGTCGGCGGAAATTCAGGACAAGCCTTAGCTCCTTTGATCAGCGCATTTATCCTTGTACCTCTTGGTCAGAAAGGCGCAGCGGTTTTCATCGTGGTAGCGGCACTCGGAATAATTATCTTATCGAGAATTTCTGCTTGGTATAAACAACAGTTGGAATTGGAGAAGCAAAACAACCGTAAAAAAGTAATATTGTCTTCAATCGGTGATTTGACGAAAAAACAAATTGGCATTGCTCTGACGTTATTGCTGATCATAATTTTTGCCAGATCATTTTATACTACGAATGTAACGAGCTTCTACGTTTTTTATTTGATGGATGAATATGGATTGAACATCGAACAGGGACAGTTATACATCTTCCTATTCATGGCATTGGGTGCTGCTGGGACATTTTTTGGAGGGCCGATGGCGGATAGAATTGGGAGAAAAAATGTCATTGTACTGTCTCTATTAGTCCCAGTGCCACTTTGTTTACTGCTTCCGCATATGCCACTTTGGGCGGTTGGGGTATTGTTGGCATTGATTGGATTCTTCATCATGCTCAGCTTTTCTGTTACAGTCATTTATGCACAAGAGCTTGTGCCAAGTAAAATAGGCACGATGGCTGGCCTAACTGTAGGCTTAGCATTCGGGATGGGGGCCATTGGGGCAGTTGTAATCGGTGCATTAATGGATGGCATCGGTATATTCCCGACGATGGTAATAGCTTCCTTCTTACCTTTCATTGGCTTGGCAGGACTTGCATTGCCGAAGGATCAAAAGATAACAGCATCTGCAAATTAATACAAAACCGCACCGTTCACATTGACGGTTGCGGTTTTTCATTTTCCTATTCTAAAATAGTATCTTTACATATTTCGGCACACGAAGTATAATAAATTAGTTAAACGATGTTCAGATCATTGAAATTGATAAAGAAGGGGAGTCATTCATTGAATAAAGAACCGATTTGGACAAAATCATTTATCAGCTTATTTTTAACGAATCTATCCGTATTCGTTGTGTTTTACGGTTTGGTATCTACGTTACCGCTCTATGCTAAAGACGCACTAAGTCGAACAGATGAAGAGGCGGGCCTCTTGATGACAATCTTCTTATTGTCCGCTATCATTGTTCGCCCATTTACTGGAAAGTTGCTCGATTTAGTTGGGAAACGAAGGATGCTTTGGATTAGCTTGTTCTTCTACCTCATTTGTACTGTCCTCTACTACTTCATCACCCCGTTTGAAGGTTTACTTGCGTTGCGCTTCTTCCAAGGTGTTTGGTTCAGTATCGTTACAACGGCGGCAGGGTCTCTTGCGGCGGATATCGTTCCAGTGACAAGGCGTGGAGCAGGTCTTGGGTATTTTGTTATGTCGACTAATTTGGCAGTCGTGGTCGGTCCTTTTATCGCATTATTTATCATTCAAACATTCACGTATAACGCTTTGTTTATCACGATGTCTATCCTAATGATTTTTGGTGCGATTATTGCGCTGCTTATCCCAGACATGAAGTTAGAAGGTGTAGGTGGGCCAAGCTTTAAATCGAAACGTTTTACATGGAATGATTTATTTGAAAAGAAAGCATTGCCTATTGCAATAGTGGCAAGTCTTATCGCATTTTCGTATGCAAGCGTACTTTCGTATCTTTCGATTTATGCACAGGAGAAAGGGTTGCTTTCACTTGCGAGCATTTTCTTTGCTGTGTTTGCCATCGTCATGCTTATTACACGCCCATTTACAGGAAAGGTTTTTGATGAAAAGGGTCCGGCATTTATATTAGTTCCGGGATTCATTTTATTTTTCTTAGGCTTGCTCATTTTAAGTTTTATGAATTCCGCGGGATTATTTCTTCTTGCTGGAGCTTTTATCGGCCTTGGTTATGGAGCGCTTGTACCAAGTTTACAAACACTTGCCGTCCAGTCCACGTCCCATCAAAGGAGCGGATATGCTACAGCGACATTTTTCACTCTGTTTGATACGGGATTAGCAATCGGTTCATTTATCCTTGGAATGATTGCTTCCAAATTTGGATATCAGAATGTTTATTTGCTATCAGGTATACTTGTTTTGGCAGTACTTGCCTTATACGGAGTAATTGTACGCAAAAAGCGTCTAAATTGATTGTTTTTGGTATATGAAAAGCCGGATTCTTATGGAATCCGGCTTTCATTAATTCACTTGTATATTCTTTTTAAGGCTTCTTTAAAAGGAGGTTTTATATCCGTTTCCGGTCGGATTGCCATTGTCATCATTTCGGCCTCTGCAATGTTTTCCGCTTTTCCTAACTCAAGCAATGTTGCTGCGGCAAGTGTTCCGCCTCGTCCCCTGCCAGTATTGCAATGAAAATAGATGTTTTTACCTTCCTTATAAGCTTCTATCACTTTATTTACAGCCTGACGAATGGAATCGTCTTGTGTTTCGGCATCATCCAATAAAGGCTGATGAATACTAATATCACTTGGCAATTCGCCGTTTACATTCGCACGTAAATCGTAAATCACATCAATTTTTTCATTTTCCGTTACTTCTTCAATCGCATCGACCCCTCCGAAAAAGATTCGGTCTGTCACCAATGCCTTATATCGTTTGTTTGTCATCAATTTCTCCTCTTTCATTTCTTTCATCTTATCGGATTCTACAGAATACACCATTTTACTTGGTAGTTCCAGGCAATTCAATTGTCCTCCATAGACAGCCGCTCCATCAATACCAATTATCCTGTTTCCACCGAAGTATACAGAGTAGTCCTGCTTGTCCTTATGTAAATTCTTCGTCGGGGTATGGCCGAAAATGACGGTTTTCTCCCCGCAATATCCATTATGGAAAATATCTCTAATCCATATCAGTTCATAAGGGTCAGATTCTTGAACGGTTTTTTCGGGATGAACGCCAGCATGAACGAAAATCACATCGTCAGTTTCAACATAATAATCCAGACTTTGAATGAAATGCAGATGTTCATCCAACTTTTCTGAGTGAATAGTTGGTTTTACAAACGGCTCATCTTCTTTAATGATAAATTGTTCTTCCGAAAATCCATAGCTTTGTAATGTCTGGCTTCCGCCGTTGCGGTTCGTCCAGTTTTTCCATGCTCTCTCTTCATCCGTCAACATTGCTTTAACCATCATATCCTCATGATTGCCTTTTAATACGATTGCACCAGCTTCCTTTAACTGAATCACTTTTTCAAGAACTCCTTTGGAATCAGCCCCGCGATCGATATAGTCACCTAAGAGGATTAGTTGATCTTTATCTGGGTCGTAGTTTACAGTTTCCAATAGTTTTTCAAATAAATTCAGTTCTCCGTGTATATCACTTATGATCAAAGTTCTTTTCAACTAAATCATCCTTTCATAACCCCTAATATGATTCTAACGTATTTTCGTGATACGATTAACAAAATAGTCTCAAAAGAAAGGGAAGATGCCAATGTGCGGTCGTTTTACACTATTTGCTCCATATTATGAAATCATGGACCGTTTTCGTATTGAAGCCGCTTTTGAAGAAAGCGATTATATGCCAAGTTATAATATTGCCCCGTCTCAACAGGTTGTAGCGATCATAAATGATGGAGAAAAAAATCGTATGGGGCATTTACGATGGGGGCTCATTCCGCCATGGGCGAAAGATGAAAAGATCGGATACAAAATGATCAACGCAAGGGCGGAGACAGTAGCAGAAAAAACAAGCTATCGAAAAGCCTTCAGTAAGCAGCGTTGTATCATTCCAGCAGATTCATTTTATGAATGGCAAAGAAAAGATGGTGAGAAGGTGCCGATGCGTATCAAGTTGAAAACCGATGAACTTTTTGCAATCGCCGGCCTTTGGGAAACTTGGAAATCACCGGACGGTAAACTCATCCATACTTGCACTGCGATTACTACCGAGCCAAATGAGTTGGTGAAACCGATTCACAATCGGATGCCTGTTATTTTGAATAAAGAGGATGAGGGAATTTGGTTGGACCCGAAAAATACGGATGTTCAATCGCTTGGTAATTTGCTGAAACCATTTGATAAAGACCAAATGGATGCATACATCGTCTCTTCAGCAGTCAACTCACCTAAAAATAATGAGGAATCTCTAATTCTTCCGGTTTGTTGATTGAAAATTGTAACGAAATTCTAATTTCAACGTCTACTCCTTAAAGGGGAGGGGTTGGAGTGAGGGTGAGATATGTACTGTCGTTTGGCTTATTATTCATGTTGTTTATATGGTGGAAACCGTTAGACGCTTCAGCCTGCTCATGCATTGCGCCGCCGCCACCGGAAGATGCACTTGAGAAGGCGAATGCAGTGTTTACTGGCGAAGTAGTGGAGATAGAAGAGAAACGGAAATTGTTTGGTGGCTTTATTGGTAAAAAAGTACAATTTAAAGTGGATAAAGCATGGAAGGGAATAGATGAATCTGAAATCGTGATATCTACCGGACAGAGTGATGGGGACTGTGGATTTTCTTTCGTAAAGGGACAAAAATACCTTGTCTATGCGTCAGTAAGTAGTATGTATGAGGAGAATAATTATTCTTTATCCACAACGATTTGCCACAGGACAACGGAGCTTACCAATGCAACAGCAGACTTGAACGCATTGGGTGAAGGCCAGGAAGTTACCAGTCCGGAAGAAAGCCAAGACGATGATGAAGCTGCCCTTCCCTGGTGGACGTTTGCATTATTCGTTTTAGGGTTGGTCGCCATCTTCTATGGCTTCAGATATAAAAAAGCACAAAAAAACGCGCGCGGTTAAATTCCACTGCACGCGTTTTTTTATATTTAAGTAAAAGCCATCATCCGATCTAATGGAGAATTCGGCTTTATACTATCTCTTAAATCTAATAGTGGAATCGGAAAGTATGGGAATCCCCAATAGTATGGAGTGATTTCGTAGAGCTGGAAAAAGATTACGATGGATGTATCGGCAATATAGAAATCCTGATCTTTACGGATACCCTTAAAAGGCGGTTCTAACAAATCAATATTCCACTTCTTTATATCCACACGGATAATATCAGATATCTTTTTCACATAGTCACTATTTTCTTTGAAGAGCTCTTCCAATTCGTATTGTTTGCCAGTTCTCGTATCAAACGTCAATGCTCTCGTGAAAGTCATCCCATGTGCTCCGCCGGTAAATGAATAGACGATAAGTATTAAGCTAAGAACCCCACGTTCATTCGTTTTTATTTCAAAGTTAGCAATCATTTCCACAAGGTCTTTATTATAGAAATCTTGATCAACAAGCATTTCGTTTAATGTATGGATAATTGTATGATTAAGTTTCCGTTGTATTATCGCATCTTCCATATCCGTTATAACGGGATAAAACACCTGGACTTTTGAAGAAGTGTTGGGCAATTTTTTCGTTTGAATTAGTAACGGCAAGTCTTCCAAAATATAACTTCCTTCCATCTGGGTAGTTATATAGTATATGAGATGGATGTATAGGAAGATCACTATAGGTATTACTTTTCGCAATCCGCCTAATTTTGTGGTAGGATAAAACTTCACAAAAGAAGAGGACGTGAGTGTAAATTGATCTCAATTACAATACCAAACCCGGATGTTACAATTATCCAGCGTGAACAAAAAATAACTGGTGATGAAGCACCAATCAAGCCAATCAATGGCTTCATCGATATCCATGAAATACCGCGTGATAAAGGCGGTCTTATCCTATTTTACAATAAAAAGGATGAATTGCTTTTGGCTGGCAAAGCGCGTAAGCTGCGTCAACGAGTGAAAAAACACCTTGAAGACAACACCTCTCCACTAAAAAATCACCGAAATGAAATTAATAAAATTTCTGTGATCATTGTCGAGGATCCTATGAAACGTGAAATTTATGAAACATACATCATCAACACAATGCGCGCCAAGTACAATACTGAAAAAGTATTCTACCAAGACTAACCAATGAAAAAACCGCATTCAAGCCTTAATTTGGCTTGAATGCGGTTTTTTATCATTCACTAAGTTCTTCATGTATCAAGTCAATATTGTATTTCAAATACTTAACATACGTATCGACTTCATCCCCAGGTTTACCGATTTCATCCGAGTAGATTTTCTTTTTTGCAATACGCACACCGGTCTCATTGGCGACCGTTTCCATTGGGCGTGGGTCTACATTGGATTCGATAAACAGAACTTGGACTTCATGAGTTTTGATGAACTCAACCAATTTTTTGATTTGGGTTGGAGAACCATTCTCTTCCGTATCAATTTCCCAAATATATGCTTCCTTTAAACCGTAATGGTATGCCATATATTGGAAAGCTCTCTCGCTTGTAACCAAAATCCGTTTTTCCTCAGGGATATCATTGAATCGCTCTTGGTACTCTTTATCTATTTCTTTCAGACGCTGCACATATGCATCACCACGTTTTTGGATTTCATCACTTTTTGAAGGATGTTTTTTCACGAGTATATCACGCAGATCTTCCGCCATCTTCACACCAACAGCCGGATCTATGAATGCGTGTGGGTTGATCTCCTCATCACGGCCATCTGAACCTGTCAAATACATCGGTTCTACCCGTTCAGTCAAACTGAATACATTCTCTTCTTTCTGGTTCACTGTATCAATCATCTTAAAGAACCAACCTTTTTTCCCACCCTCAAGATTGAGACCATTATAGAAAAGAACATCTGCATCCGTTGCAGCTTTAATATCATTTGGCAATGGCTCATATTCATGTGGATCTGTTCCAGTCGGTACAAGGTTGTGCACTTCGACCAAATCACCACCAATTTCATTAGCCATATCAGCGATAATCGTAAACGATGTGACGACTTTCAGTGGCCTATCGCCTTCAGGTGTCGCGCTTTCATTGTCATCCCTTCCACAAGCTGCAAGAAGAAGGACAGCGGATAGAGATAAACCTATCCATGTCATTATTTTTTTCATTTCAGCATAACTCCTGTTCTTTTTGATTTTTTATTGGGTCAAGCAAGCTTTTTACGATTAAACGCTTGGATCTTCCTAAAAACAATTCCTTGTTTCGGTGAAAAAAGAAACGCTAAAAGGAATAGCGCTGTTGTTGCCAATGCAATAACCGGACCAGACGGCATATTGTACACAAAACTGAAATATAACCCTATAACAGCTGACAATGCACCGAAGAAAGCTGCAAGCAAGACCATTACGGAGAGTCGATTCGTTAAAAGATAAGCTGTTGAAGCAGGTGTAATAAGCATCGACACAACAAGAATTACACCAACTGTTTGAAGAGATGCTACTGTTACGAGTGTTAGAAGGAACATGATGGAGTAGTGGATGAAACGAACTTTCAAACCGTACGCCGCAGCCATCGTTTCATCAAAACTTGAGACTAACAGCTCCTTATAGAATAGAATCACGACAAGAATGACCAAACTGCCAATTGCCAATGTTAACCACATATCTGATGTCCTAACAGCCAAAACATTACCGAAAAGTATTTGAGTTAAATCTGTGGCACTTCTTGCACGGGTTATCAAAATGATACCAAGTGCAAAGAATGCTGAGAAAACAAGTCCGATGGATGAATCGCTTTTAATACGGCTATTTTGCGTAATTGCCCCAATGCCAAAAGCGGTTAAAATGCCGGTGAAAACAGCACCGTAGAAGTAATTGATGCCTAACATGTATGAAATGGCGACCCCAGGCAAGACGGCGTGGGATATGGCGTCTCCCATTAAAGCCATTCCCCGTAATATGATGAAACTGCCGATGACACCACAGATGATTCCGACCATTATGGATGTAATGAAGGCCTTTTGTAAAAACTCATAGGTTTGTAAATCATGTAAAAACTCCATTACAGTTGAACCTCCAAATCTTTCAGCATTAAAAATGGACTTTCATATGCCCGAGCCATAATTTCGGTTTTAAACACTTTTTCAACTGGCCCCGCGTCAATTAGTTGTTTATTGATCAAAATAAGCTCGTCAAAATAGTTCTTCACCTTCGTCAAGTCGTGATGGACAACAAAAACAGTTTTACCTTCGCTCTGTAACTTCTTTAATATGCTTATAATCACTTCTTCGCTTGAGACGTCAATACCAACGAAGGGTTCATCCAAGAAGAAATAATCAGCCTTTTGTGCGAGTGCTCGAGCTAGAAAAACACGTTGCTGCTGCCCGCCTGAAAGTTCCCCGATTTGCCGATTAGCGAAATCCTGCATGCCTACTTGCTCGAGGCAACGCATTGCCCATTCCTTCTCTTCCTTTCGTGGTCTTCGTAATAGCCCTAACGATGGATACGTCCCGATGACAACGGTGTCTTTTACAGTGATTGGAAAGCTCCAATCGATATTCGAGCGTTGAGGGACATAAGCGATTTTTTTTCTGAAATCATTAATCGGCTTGGAATTGATTTCAATTAAGCCTTTATCTTTTGGGATTAATCCTAACATTGCTTTCAACAATGTTGACTTTCCCGCACCGTTCGGACCTAAAATACCTATTAAATGGCCTGAAGTGAATTCAAAAGAAACATTTTCAAGTACTTGTTTTCCAAAGTACGAAACCGAAATGTCTTTCACTGAAATTATATCTGACATCACTTTTCCTCCTCACAAATTCGGCAACGATGAGAAACTTTCCCTCGTGCAACTTTTAGTGTAAAAAAATTTGAAATCAACCTTGCAACATTTTAGTAGTATATTGCCAATCTATTTTTGTAGTTATGATGAATGCCTACTTTAAATGCAAAAGTTTCCTTCGTGCAACTTTCGTTTAAGTATAGTATAGATTATTTTCAGAGTAAAGCCTTTTTTCTTGTTAAGGAGAGGAATTTTTTTTGATTGGAATTGGGCTTAATGAAATAATAATCTTTTTACTTGGATGTCATGCCATTTAAGCAAGTTTACTGTAAAATAAAAGCATAGAAGAAGAAACGGGAGGCGGGGGAATTGAAGTTTTTCCATACGGCTGATTGGCATTTAGGCAAACTGGTAAAAGGTGTATACATGACGGAGGGACAGCGTTATGTACTTCGGCAATTCATCGACGCCATTAAAGAAGAAAAACCTGATGCAATCATTATAGCTGGAGATTTGTATGATCGCGCAGTTCCGCCAACAGATGCAGTCACTTTGTTAGATGATGTGTTGCAGGAAATTGTCGTTGACCTGAAGACACCGGTAATTGCGGTTGCTGGTAACCATGACAGCCCCGGTAGATTGGACTTTGGCAGCAACTTGATGCGGAAGAATGGATACTACATTGAAGGCCGGCTAAAACATAAGGTAAAGCCGATTGTATTCAACGATGCATTCGGCGAGGTTCATTTTCATCTTGTGCCATATGCTGACCCATCTATATGTAGACAAGTTTATGGGGATGAAAAAATAACGGATTTTAATAGTGCAATGCAATCTGTAATTGAGAAAATCGATTTTAAAGAAGATGCACGACATGTTTTTGTAGGACATGCTTTCGTCACTCCTCATGGCAAGGAGGAGGAGAATACGAGTGATTCGGAACGTCCTTTGGCAATCGGAGGGGCGGAATATGTGTCTGCCCAACTATTTCAAAAGTTCCATTACACTGCCCTTGGCCATCTGCACCAGGCACATCATGTTTTGAATGAAACGATTCGATATGCGGGCTCTCCGATGAAGTATTCGATATCAGAAGAGCATCACAAAAAAGGATTTTTCATTGTCGAAATGGATGGAGAGGGCAATGTCGACGTCCAAAAACGTCTACTTATACCAAAGCATGATATGCGTACTGTGGAGGGGGAGATGGATGAAATTCTCACCCATACTCCGAGTGATGACTACGTTTTTGTTAAATTGCATGATGAAACTCCGGTTTTATTTCCAATGGAAAAGGTGAAATCAATTTATCCGAATGCCATGCATATTGAAAGGAAAGTTGGACGCACCGCAGCGACGTTGGAAAGGCAGGGAACTGCTGTCCAGGAAAAACCGGATGACAGACAATTGTTCCGATACTTTTACACTCAGATGAATGATATGGAACCGGATGCTGAGACTGAACGAATCTTTGACGAAGTCTTGCAAGAAGTGAAAGGGGGAACTGACAGATGAAACCCATTCAATTAACAATGACTGCTTTTGGACCTTATAAGGGCACGGAAATAGTTGACTTCCGGAAACTTGAGGATCACCGATTGTTTGTCGTGTCAGGAGCTACCGGGGCGGGAAAAACTACGATATTCGATGCGATTTGTTTTGCATTATACGGGCAAGCAAGCGGAGAAGACCGAACAGAATATAGGTCAATGCGAAGTGATTTTGCAGACGACTCTGTCCAAACGACTGTTGAATTAGTTTTTCAGATTAATAGGCGGACATATAGAGTGATGCGTCAAATTCCTTATTTGAAAGCTGGAAATAAGGCAGAAACTGCTGCAAGATGTGAGTTTTTTGAAGTGACGGGTAATGGAGAAGTACCTTTTGTCGATCGGCAAATCGTATCCGAAATCAACAGGAAAATCGAAGATCTTGTTGGTTTTACACAAGCCCAATTTAGCCAAATCGTGATGCTTCCTCAAGGTGAATTCAGGAAGTTTTTGACTTCTGACACGGAAAACAAGGAAACGATCATGAGAAAAATCTTCAAAACGGAAGAATACCGCGAAGTCGTAAACCGATTGAAGATGAAACGGGATGAGGCTCATATCCGTTTGGTTGAAGAAAAAAGTAGGATTGAAGGGTTTATTCGTCAAATTCCTACTGTCATACCGGAACGGGATTCCCTGATTTTTGAAGTGTTAGCCAATGAGTACAAGAACGTTGCGCAAGTGCTTGACGGCATCGTGATCGAAGCAGAATACTATTCGGGAAAAATGGTGGAAGATGAAAAAAATTATCAAGTTGCGTATGAAAAACATGCCGAAATGCTTTCTGCATATCACTTGGCGAAAAATCTCAACGAACAATTCGATAAGCTTGAACAGTGGAAGAAAAGTTTGACATCATTTACGGCTGAAATTCCGACTGTCACTTTTAAAGAAAAAAGGATTGCAAATGCGGAGCGGGCTGCAGTCATTCAAGAAATCGAAGGGCATTTCCACCAGTTGTGTAATGAAGCTGAAATAAGGTTGAAGGAATTGAATCAAGCAGTTAATGAAGCACGTGAAGCAAAAAAATCATTGGAAGCAATTGAAATACAGTACAAACAAGAAGAGGCAAAACACGAAGAAAGGGTACAAGTGACGGAGCGACTCATCCGTTTACGCGATTTTCTTCCTGCAGTAAAGGATTTGGCAGTTAAAGAAGCATCAGTTAAAAGCCTAAGGCAGCGCCTTAAGGGAATGGAAGAAGAATCGTTAGTATCAGCCAATAGGCTACTAACGGAAAAAGAGAAAACGGAACTGTTAAAGGCTCAAATTGAAAAGATCGAATCTGATTTAATCCCATTGGACGAAATTACTGAAAAGGTCCTTCGGATAGAATCCAAAATTAAAGTTGTACAAGACCATATTAAAGTTAATGCTGAAGTGACGAAGTGGAAGCAACAGAAGGAAAAAGGATCAGTAGTTGTAAGTAGGATGAAAGACGAATTTACACGCATGCAAAATTTATGGTTGAATAATCAGGCCGCATTCTTGGCACATTCCTTACAGGATGGGGAGCCGTGTCCAGTTTGCGGAAGCGAGCATCACCCATTAAAGACACATCCACGGAGTAATGAATCGGTATCACGAGAAGAACTCGATCGAAGTCAACAAGATTTGGCTAAAGTGGAGGGTTCGTACCAGGCAGTTTGCGCTAAATATGAGAATTACCTTGAACAATTGGAAGCGAAAGAGTTGGAAATGAAGGAGCTTCAAATTGATTGGACTCTTGAAATACTGTTGGAAAGAAAAAAGGAGTTAACAGAACATGCTACCCATTTACGAGCGAAAAGGGATCAATTGCCCGGCTTGAAAAAGACGCTGAAAACACAAGAAGAGAGAGCCTCGGATATGCAAGCGGCTCATATGGAAAACGAAAAGAGAGTTCTTGAACAGAAATCACTATTGGATAAAGAGACATCATTATTACAAATGGTGATTGCCCAAATTCCTGAAGAGATGCGAAGCTTACCTGCATTGCAAAAGGAACTCGTTGAAGTGGAATCGTATAAAAATCGCATGGATAATGCGTGGCAGGCTGTACAAAAATCCCGTGAAGAAGCAAGAGGGAAATTGGCGAAGGCGGAATCCGCAGAGTACCATTGTAAAAAAACATTTGATGAATGTTCCGAAAAAAAGGTGGTTGCCGAAACAAGATTCAATGAAGCGTTAACGTCATCCGAATTCGCTTCAGAAACTGAATATCGAGATGCCAAGATGTCCGAACCAGAGAGACGTCTTTTGAAGGAACAAGTGATGGATTTCAAACAAAGACTCCATACGACAAAGGAAAAAGTTGGAGAACTTGAAGCACATTTGCTTGGAAAAGAGAAAGTTGATTTGGATAGCATGCTTGAAGCCGTACAAAAGTTGAAAGCAGCCTATGAGACAGCTTGGACTGAGATGAAAAAATCGTCAGAATGTAAAAATGCTTTAATTTCATTGGAAGCGAATATTAGAAGAACTGGTGAGGGCATAGATGAGTTAGAGAGAAAGGTTGGAAAAATAACCAATTTATATGACACCATCAGGGGCCAAAATGAAATGAAACTTTCATTCGAACGGTTCATCCAGATTGATTATTTGGAGCGCATCATTCAATCAGCGAATGAGAGACTTAAAGATTTATCGAACGGACAATTTCAGCTATTACGAAGTGACCGCCAGGAAACGAGGGGCAAGCAAAGTGGCCTCGGATTGGACGTGCATGATGGCTACACAGGCCAGAACCGGGATGTTAAGACACTGTCGGGGGGCGAGAAATTTAATGCTTCGCTCAGTCTAGCTTTAGGCATGGCCGACGTTATCCAGAGCTACCAAGGGTCCGTCTCAATTGACACGATGTTCATCGATGAAGGTTTTGGGACATTGGATGAGGAATCGTTGCAGAAGGCGATCGAAACTCTTGTTGACTTGCAAAGGTCCGGAAGAATGATTGGTGTCATTTCTCACGTAGAGGAATTGAAAGCGGCTTTACCGGCAATATTAGAAGTCCGCAAGACAAGAGAAGGTCATAGTGAGACTGAATTCATACTAAAATAATCTCGGAAAATGACGGCCCAAAAAGCCGTCTTTTTTTTATGGCTTAATAAAAAAATATTGAACGAATAGAGAAATCTTTTTATTTTCTATTGCATTTAAGGACGACGGGGAGTATTATAAATAAATTCCTAAAGTAAATTGAACACAATAATTTGCATATTAACATCATGAAGGGAGCAGTATACATGCAAAAAAAATTGTCATTTTCTTCATATTTAGTTATAGGTGTCATGTTATTTGCCCTCTTTTTTGGTGCTGGTAATCTTATATTTCCTGCACAGCTTGGACAGTATTCAGGCGAAAACCTCTGGCCGGCAACATTCGGATTTCTTCTTACAGGAGCCGGGCTTCCACTTTTAGGAATTTTGGCAATGGGATTCTCGGGTAGTAAAAACTTGCAAGAACTAGCAAGCCGGGTACATCCAGTTTACGGATTATTATTCACCTCTATACTTTATTTAACAATAGGTCCGTTTTTTGCCGCACCCCGCACAGGAGCAGTCGCGTTCGATATTGGAATCGCCTCATCTATTCCAGAGGGCTATACGAAAATTGCCCTATTACTATTTACATTGTTATTTTTCGGTATAACATTATGGCTTTCCTTGAATCCCGCTAAAATTGTAGATCGTATCGGGAAACTCATGTCTCCAATTATCATAATATTATTACTTGTCCTATTAACAGTTGCGTTTATAAATCCTATGGGAGAAATTCAAAGTCCTGTTGATGCATATGCAGAAGGCGCATTTGTGAAAGGGTTGACTGAAGGGTATAATACGATGGATGCTTTAGCTTCCCTTGTATTCGGGATTATCGTCATTAATGTATTACGCTCATATGGGCTGAAAAAGATGCAGATCTTTTCTGCTACTGTGAAAACCGGTGTCGTGGCATCAGGGATCCTCGCATTATTATATGTGGGAATCGCGTATCTCGGGGCAACAACGACTGAAAGGTTCGGATTATTTGAAACTGGAGGACCTGTTTTAAGTGAGGCGGCTTCTTATTACTTTGGAACAATTGGTACTGTTATGCTTGCGATTGTAATTATTCTTGCCTGCTTGACGACAAGTATTGGACTCATTACAGCATGTGGAGAATATTTCAATACAATCATCCCGAAAGTTGGATACAAAACATTCGTTACGGGTTTCACAGTCTTTTGTTTTGTTGTTTCGAACTTCGGTTTAGCGAATATTATTACCTATTCTATTCCGGTCCTAATGTTACTTTACCCACTGGCCGTTGTTCTAATGTTACTTACATTCACCTCGCCCCTGTTCGGTCATGCAAGAATCGTTTATCTTAGTGCAACAGCCACTGCTTTCTTTATTAGCGTCATCGATGGCATTAAAACTTTATATTCCACGTTGGGTTTTACAAAGGAAGCATGGCCGAATTGGCTTACTTCAATTGACTCGTTCTATAATACTGTGCTTCCGTTTTACAGCGATGGTTTAGGCTGGGTTCTACCAGTCCTTGTCGTTATGATCTTTACAGGCCTCATCGCCCTTATATTGAAATTAGAACCTGCCCATAGATAGTTATAAGGAGCATTCCAAATAAATTGGAATGCTCCTTATTAATGGATTCGTCTTGAATATACAAGGGAAATATCCTGGTCATCAGTTGTTGAACCGTATGCATTTTCCTCTCGCACGAACAAAAATCCTTTCGCCTCATAAAAAGGAATGCCATATTGATTGCCTTTAGCAACAGAAACCCATTGACGATTAGCCCCATAAGTATACCTTTGAATTTTCGTATAGAAGTCAAGTAGTCTTGTGCCGATCCCCATCCCTCTATAATCGGGGTCCATATAGAAGACATAAATCTCACCATCGGACTCGTCCGCCATCCCTCCGCCGATTACACCAAGAATTTTTCCGGCCATTTCTGCTACAAAATACCCATGCCAACTTTTGTCGATTGTTGTGATTTCACGCTCTATACGTTCGACATTGTAATATTTGCCTATTAATTGTTGAATATATGTACCTGAATAAAGGTCCCGATAAGTAAACCATTGGCATTTGGAAAGTAGATGGGATATGGGTTCAGCTTCATTTAGCCTAGCGGATCTGACTAAAATTTCGGTCATTTTAAAACCTCCGTACATTGTAATAATTGACTGACTTTTGTAATCAGAATAAACGCAATTTGTAATATTGCTGTAATACTGTACTGATAATCTATAAATAGACTAAAAGGCGGGGAGTAGAAAACTTGAGAAAACATATTGTGACGATTCTTTTTGCAGTAGTGTTATTGTTCGGCAGTACGACCGAAGGTTTTGCAGCTTCTTCAACGTATACAGTCAAAAATGGTGATACACTATACAAAATTGCAAAGATGCATAATGTCACCGTCAATGAGCTAAAATCATGGAATGGTTTGAAGTCAACGGTTATAAAGCCTAATCAGAAATTGAAAGTTACGAAAACTAATACAAGCAATAAGAAAACACCATCACGGTCTGATGACGACATCGTTTTGAAGGAAATAACTGTTTCTGCGAGTGCCTATACAGCCAATTGTAACGGTTGTTCCGGCATCACTTCAACTGGAATAAATCTTAAGCGAAATCCGGACATAAAAGTGATTGCTGTAGATCCTTCAGTTATCCCGTTAGGAACGAAAGTTTACGTTGAAGGCTATGGTTACGCAATAGCTGGCGATACAGGCGGCTCTATTAAAGGTAATAAAATCGATGTGTTCTTCCCAACAAAAGGCGAAGCATATAAATGGGGAAGAAAAGATGTGAAGATCAAAATACTAAAATAAAAATACAAAGCCGGTTCCTTCATAGATGAGGGAGTCGGCTTTTAATATTTTGTCGGCTTGTACATAGATATGGTGTAAACTATATGGAAAGAAGAGGAATGGGGAGATGGAATGGAGAAAAGAAGATTGATCATGGGGCTGATCCTCATATTAGCAATTGCATTGTATATTTGGATTGCCTATTTTGAAATTCCTAATAAAACGAAAATCGGGGAAGATGAAATCCAACAACAAGATTCACTGAAAGGGGAAGAATGATGAATATTTTTATCATTACAGGCGCATCAAAGGGCATTGGACTTGAGTTGATGTGTCAACTGAAGGAAAAAGGGGAGACAGTGATTGGTATCGCAAGGACCAATTCAGGTCATGAGGGATTTGAGACAGCGGATTTATCAGAAACAAGTGGCTTGGCTGAATTGATGAATCGAATAATTGAAGAAAATCTCCCATCCGCAAACTCATTTACATTGATCAATAACGCTGGAACTGTTGAACCAATTGGATTAATCGGCAGTGTTAACGATGAGGAGTTAGTTAGGGCAATGTCGGTTAATTTGACTGCACCTATGATTTTATCCAATGCATTTATCGGGAGTTTGAAAGGCTTTGAAGGTGAAAAGAGGATTATCAATATTTCGTCTGGTGCAGGTAGGAACCCTTATGAGGGATGGGGTGTGTATTGTACGACGAAAGCGGGACTTGATCATTTTTCACGTGTTGTTTCACTTGAACAGAAGAAGGCACAATTTCCTGTTGATATTGTTTCGATTGCACCAGGAATCATTGATACTGACATGCAGGAAACGATCCGATCAAGCGAAGCGGAGGATTTCCCGTTACTTGATCGCTTTATCGACTACAAGGAACAAGGGCATTTGAGCAGCGCTTCTGAAACAGCAAGCAAACTGATAGCTGTGATGGAGAGAGAAGATTTTAAGGGTATTGGACCGATTGCAGATATACGGCAATTATAAGGATTACTTAGGCACAAACCGTTGATTTCCGCTACAGGCGGACGCTTTCCGCGGGCACGGCTTCAGCCGCTTCCCTCGCTACGCTCAGTCCAGGGTCTTCAGCTCGTGCTGTTCCCGCAGGAGTCGCCGCCTTTCGCTCCAATCAACTATAAAATCCTTCACAATAGGATATTTCTCTCATTTAAACTCCAAATTACTAATCTGTACAACCTCAACAAAATCCCTCACTTTTTCGATTGCGATTAAAAATGGGGGGTTATTTCTTTGATTCAATAGCTCGTAACGAATTACGTGAACGTCTGCCTGGTGCAAGGTTTTGACATATTCAAGCAACGCGTCACGCTCTTCCTTGCCGCCTTCGTGACCATCATAGACAGATATCGTGATGATTCCGCCCTTTTTCAGCATTCCTAAGAGTTTATGGATAGCTGTTATCGTTGAATCCGGTTTCGTTACAATCGTCTTATCATCGGCATAAGGGAGGTAACCAAGGTTGAACATTGCTCCGCCAATTGGTTCATTTACATACTGATCCACATTCGCATGACTATCAAGGATTAATGTCGTTCGCACGGTTAACTCGCCAAGCCTTTCCGCAGTTGCTACAAGGGCCGCCTCTTGAATGTCGAATGCGAAAACCTTTCCTGCCGCTCCGACCTGTTCCGCTAAAAATAAAGTATCATTCCCGTTGCCAGCAGTCGCATCAACAACTGTTTCCCCAGAGAGAACAGTTTCGCTAATCAGTCGCTTGGAAAACGGAAGGACGCGATGTAATCGTATTTTACTCATATGAGTTCAACCAACCTTTCATAAAACTTGCCTTGATAGCTATTACGGCGTTGCAATTCTTTATCGATACCGTTAAGCACATCCCACTTCGTGACGCTCCACATTGGTCCGATCATCAAATCAATCGGTCCGTCCCCGGTAATTCGATGGACGATCATCTCAGGTGGCAGTATTTCCAGTTGATCAACAACAAGGTTGATGTATTCGTCCATTTTTAGAAACTCAAGCATACCTTTTTCATACTGCTTTACCATTGGCGTTCCTTTCAGCAAGTGCAATAAATGGATCTTTATCCCTTGTACATCTAACTTTGAAACTTGTCTCGCAGTTTCCATCATCATGTCATAGTCCTCTAAAGGAAGCCCGTTGATAATATGAGTGCAGACACGTATTCCGTGCTTTCGAAGTTTTTCAACACCTTCTACATAAGTGGAGAAATCATGTGCCCGGTTTACTAATTGTGCAGTTTTTTCATGTACTGTTTGCAGGCCTAATTCAACCCATAAATAGGTCCGCTCATTCAATTCGGCCAAGTATTCAACAACGTCATCGGGCAAACAATCCGGGCGAGTGGCGATTGACATGCCAACAACCCCATCCTGCGCAAGTGCAGCCTCGAATTTCTCTTTTATTACAGGAAGAGGTGCATGGGTGTTTGTGTAGGCCTGGAAATAAGCAAGATACTTTCCATCTTTCCACTTGCGGTGCATTCGGTCTCGGATCTCTGCAAATTGAACCTCAATTGGATCCACCCGATCACCAGCGAAGTCCCCAGACCCCGCAACACTGCAAAAAGTACAGCCCCCGAATGCTACAGTCCCGTCCCGATTTGGACAATCGAAGCCTGCGTCAAGAGCAATTTTAAATACTTTGCAACCAAATTCGTCTTTCAAATGTCGTGACCATGTATGGTAACGTTTCCCTTCTGAAGGAAACGGGTAATTGAAATTCTGCATTGTGTTTCAGCTCCTCAACAGTTGATTGTATCACGATAGTTGGGATTGGTGTCATCTGAATTATAGAACATATTTAGTTTGTCTTGTCTGATAGTAGAAAAAGGAATACACTCGAACTATCCTGCCAAAAGGCCGGATTTTATTTTGCATAAAAATCAGTGGGAAACCAGTCTGATTGGATTCTATATTTATTATTTAGAACGGAGGCAGCAGAAATGCCGAAAAAAGTTTGGCTGCTTGTCATCGGGATGTTTGTCAATGTTATTGGGAACTCATTTCTCTGGCCGCTGAATACAATCTACATGCATGATTATCTTGGTAAATCATTGGCCGTTGCTGGCCTTGTGTTAGCGGCGAACTCGGGCGCAGGGGTTGTGGGAAACTTGCTTGGCGGATATTTATTCGACAAAATTGGAGGTTTCCGATCGATTATTAGTGGGATTGTCATCTCGATCCTTGCACTTGCCTATCTTGTTTATGACCATACTTGGTATCCATATATAATTTTTCTCACTGTTTTAGGGTTTAGTGGCGGTATTATTTTTCCAAGCATGTATGCAATGGTTGGAACTCTCTGGCCGGAGGGTGGTCGAAAAGCATTTAACTCGATTTATCTTGCGCAGAATGTCGGAGTTGCCATTGGTCCTGCTATGGCTGGGTTCATTGCATCTGTTCATATCGACTATATTTTCTCGGCGAATCTCGTATTCTATATCCTCTTTTTAGTCATTGCATACTTCGGATATAAAAGAATGGAAATTGCACCGGAACGCCATACGGATGTAATAAGGGAGACTACTCCAATCAAGTATAAGGCTCCTTTCTATGCACTGCTTATTTTAGTTTCGGGCTATTTTATAACTTGGCTTGTCTACTCGCAATGGTCGACGACAATTTCTACGCATGCATTGTCGATCGGAGTTACACTGCGTGAATACAGTTTTATTTGGACAATCAATGGGCTACTAATTGTCTTAGGGCAACCAATCATCAGACCGCTTATCAAACGTATTGAAAAACAGCTGAAAACACAAATGATCATCGGAACATCTATTTTCTTATTTTCATTTATCGTCGTCAGTTTTGCAGGCTCATTTAAGATGTTCATCGCGTCAATGATCATACTAACATTCGGTGAGATGATTGTATGGCCGGCTATCCCGACGATAGCGAGTCAACTGGCCCCGAAAGGAAAAGATGGATTCTATCAAGGCGTAGTTAACTCTGCCGCAACTATCGGTCGGATGATCGGACCGTTAGCAGGTGGAATCTTAGTAGAGATGCATGGTATGAAAATGATGCTTTTATTGCTCACAAGTCTTATGGCTATTACATTCTTAACGACAATCCTATATGATCGACCTCTAAAGTCATCCAAACAAAAGCCGGAAATCCAATAGAGATTTCCGGCTTTTCAATTACGATCATTGCGTCAATCAAAATTGTTTGATTAAATAGAGATAGGTTAGTAGTAATTATCTAAGTAATTGAAGGGGGAAGCGAAATGAAACCGATTTATTCAACAGCAATGGAAGCGATTTCGCAAATTGAAGATGGTTCAACTTTAATGGTAGGTGGCTTTGGTTTAGTTGGGATTCCCGAACAGCTTATTTTGGCTTTGGTCGAGAAGGGCGTAAAGGATTTGACAATCATATCAAATAACTGTGGCGTAGACGAATGGGGCTTAGGCCTTTTATTAAAAGAAAAGCAGATTAAAAAAATGATCGGTTCATATGTTGGGGAAAATAAGGAATTTGAACGTCAAGTACTTTCCGGTGAAATCGAAGTGGAGCTGACTCCTCAAGGTACGCTTGCTGAAAAGATTCGTGCCGGTGGTGCTGGCATTCCTGCTTTTTACACACCAGCGGGGGTTGGAACAACTGTTGCCGACGGTAAAGAGACAAGAGTTTTTGATGGCAAGGAATATGTCCTTGAAAAAGCGTTGGTGGCCGATTTTGCATTGATTCGTGCAGCGAAGGCGGATAAGCTTGGGAACTTGATCTACAACAAGACGGCACAAAACTTTAATCCGATGATGGCGGCAGCAGGACGTGTGACGATTGCTGAAGTTGAGGAAATTGTAGAAACTGGTCAGATGGACCCTGCAACAATCCACACACCAAGCATCTATGTACAAGGATTATTGCAAGCTGATCAGGAAAAAAGAATTGAGCGGTTAACGACGCGATAAGGAAGGGGATTGTTCACGATGACGACTATAAATTATAGAGAACGAATTGCTAGACGTGCGGAAAAGGAAATTAACGATGGTGACTACGTAAATCTTGGAATCGGCATGCCGACTTTGGTCGCTAACTATATTTCGGATGATAAAACAGTCGTGCTTCAATCGGAAAACGGTCTTCTTGGAATTGGACCATATCCGACCGAGGATGAAGTCGATCCAGATTTAATCAACGCGGGCAAGGAAACGGTTACAACAATCTCTGGATCAGCATTTTTCAATAGCGCAGAGTCATTCGCAATGATCCGTGGAGGCCATGTGGATGTTGCAATCTTAGGGGGCATGGAAGTGTCCGAAAAAGGCGATCTTGCAAACTGGATGATTCCCGGCAAAATGATCAAAGGTATGGGCGGCGCGATGGATCTTGTGCATGGCGCAAAGAAAATCATTGTCATAATGGATCATGTTGCAAAGGACGGATCCGCGAAGATAAAGAAAGAATGCTCACTGCCGTTAACAGGAAAAGGCGTTGTCCATAAAATCATCACGGAACGTGCGTTGATCGATGTAACGCCGGACGGATTGGAACTGAAGGAAGTTTTCGAAGGATTTACGGTCGAAGACGTCATTAACTCGACGGAAGCTGAATTGAAAGTGAATTTGAATTTGAATTAATTTAGAATGCCGAGTCCTCGATAATGGGCTTGGCATTTTTATAGTTGTTGTAAATTGGAACATTTTCGGGTACACTACAATAAACTGAATTCAAATAGCGTTGGCAATGAAGAGGAATTAGTAATCGGTACGGTCGGTCAAAGAGAGCAGGCGGTTGGTGCGAGCCTGTACGACTACGATGAACTCGCCTATGAGCCTGTATCGGTGAACGAATAGTAACCGGTGCCGTTTTCCGCGTTAAGGAAACAAGTTGGGCGGCATTGCCGTCAATTTGGGTGGCACCGCGGGAGTATACATACCTCTCGTCCCTTATCGTTAAGGGACGGGAGTTTTTTTATTTCCGCAAACAAACGCGATTTGAATATTAAGGGAAGGAATGAAACCAAATGAGTTACAAACATGTACAGATCGAGAAGAAGTGGCAACAATATTGGAAAGACAATAAGACCTACAAAATGGTCGACGATGAAACAAAACCGAAATTCTATGCGCTTGATATGTTCCCATATCCGTCCGGTGCTGGGCTTCACGTTGGCCATCCACTTGGCTATATTGCTACGGATATTTTGAGCTCATTCAAACGAAAGCAAGGCTATAATGTCCTTCACCCAATGGGATGGGACGCTTTCGGTCTCCCGGCTGAACAATATGCGATTGACACGGGTAATGACCCTGCTGAATTCACGGCGAAAAACATTGCAACATTCAAACGCCAAATGAATGATCTTGGTTTCTCCTATGACTGGGATCGTGAAGTGAATACGACAGATCCTAAGTATTACAAATGGACGCAATGGATTTTCATCCAACTGTATAAAAAAGGCTTGGCGTATATCGATGAAGTGCCTGTCAACTGGTGCCCGGCTCTTGGAACAGTACTTGCGAATGAAGAAGTAATTGACGGGAAATCAGAACGTGGTGGTCACCCGGTTGAGCGTCGTCCAATGCGCCAATGGGTATTGCGTATTACGGAATATGCGGACCGTTTGCTTGAGGATTTGGATGATCTTGACTGGCCAGATAGCTTGAAAGATATGCAACGGAACTGGATTGGCCGCTCTGAAGGTGCGCAATTGACGTTTGAAATTGACGGAACAGATCTTTCATTCGAAGCTTTCACAACTCGACCAGACACGATTTTCGGTGCGACATATGCTGTCCTTGCTCCTGAGCATAAGCTTGTTGAACAAATCACGACTGCTGAACAAAAAGATGCGGTTGACGCTTACTTGGATAAAGTGAAAACGAAGAGTGACTTGGAACGTACAGATCTTGCGAAAGAAAAGACAGGCGTATTCACAGGCTCTTACGCGATCAACCCTGCAAGCGGCGAGAAGATGCCGATCTGGATTGCCGATTATGTCCTTGCAACGTACGGAACTGGTGCAATCATGGCGGTTCCCGCACATGATGAGCGGGATTACGAATTTGCTGTTGAATTCAAATTGCCGATCGTGGAAGTCGTTGCTGGCGGCGATATTACAAAAGAAGCGTATGTTGGCGATGGAGAACATATCAATTCCGATTTCTTGGACGGTCTTGGAAAAGATGAAGCGATTGAAAAGGCGATTGCCTGGTTCGTTGAAAACGGCAAGGGTGAAAAGAAAATCACTTACCGTCTTCGCGATTGGTTATTCTCGAGACAACGTTATTGGGGCGAGCCAATTCCAATTATCCATTGGGAAGATGGTTCAATGACAACAGTCGATGAATCTGAATTGCCATTGATGTTGCCGAAAACGGATAACATCAAGCCAAGTGGAACTGGTGAATCACCACTTGCGAACATTGAAGAGTGGGTCAATGTTGTTGATCCTGTGACAGGCATGAAAGGCCGCCGTGAAACGAACACGATGCCGCAATGGGCGGGAAGCTGCTGGTACTACTTGCGCTATATCGATCCGGATAACGATGAAATGCTGATTGATCCGAAACTGGCGGAACGCTGGTTGCCGGTCGACATTTACGTCGGCGGAGCGGAACATGCGGTACTTCACCTTCTATATGCACGCTTCTGGCATAAAGTTCTATACGATATCGGCGTTGTTTCAACGAAAGAGCCTTTCCAAAAGCTCTTCAACCAAGGAATGATCCTTGGAGAAGGACATGTGAAAATGTCCAAGTCACTTGGAAATGTCATCAATCCTGACGACATCGTACATTCTCATGGTGCAGACACACTTCGCCTTTACGAAATGTTCATGGGCCCTCTTGACGCTTCGAAAGAGTGGTCAACGAATGGTCTTGACGGAGCTCGCCGTTTCTTGGATCGCATCTGGCGTCTATTCGTCAACGAAGATGGAACGCTAAGCTCGAAAATTGGTGGAAATTCGGGTGGTGCACTTGAAAAGGTCTATCACCAAACTGTGAAGAAAGTAACTGAAGACTATGAAGGAATGCGCAATAACACTGCGATTTCGCAAATGATGGTGTTCATCAATGAAGGGTATAAAGTCGACTCGATTCCTAAAGAATTCGTTGAAGGCTTTGTAATCATGATTTCACCAATTACTCCGCATCTTGCAGAAGAGCTTTGGGAGAAGTTAGGTCATAGCGAATCGATTTCCTACGTTGCATGGCCGTCCTTCGATGAATCAAAACTATTTGATGACACAGTGGAAATTGCTGTACAAATCAACGGTAAAGTCCGTGCGAAAATTAACGTCGCAAAATACATTACGAAGGAAGATCTTGAAAAGGTCGCACTTGCGGACGATCAAGTGAAGCAATGGATCGATGGGAAGGAATTAAAGAAGGTAATTGCAATTCCAGGAAGATTGGTTAATATTGTAGCTGTTTAATAAATGAAAAATCCACGGAAAAGAGTAAATTCTTTTTCCGTGGATTTTTTTGTTGGATTCTTATTGGAGTATATTCTTGTAGCGCTCAAGAATCGTCATGTCGCGCTCAAGAATTGGATTCCGCGCTCAACAACCTGCCGTCTACATGACAAACTCATTCCCTCGCAAACTCCCCGGCATTCATCCCCGCAATCCGTCCAGTTACAAGCGCGGAAGTGATATTATAACCGCCCGTATACCCATGAATATCCAATATCTCGCCGCAGAAAAAAAGTCCGGCCTTTTTCCGCGACGCCATCGTCTTCGGTTCGATCTCCTTCGTGGAAATCCCACCGCCAGTAACAAACGCTTTTTCAATCGGCTGCGTACCGTTCACCGTCATAGGAAAACCTTTCAACAAGCCAGCTAACTTACGGATTTTTTCATTAGAAATCCCCGCGCCGGTATCGGCAGCGTCAATTTCCGCTCGATCGAATAAAAACAGTAGCCATCGCTCAGGTGCGATTCCCTTCAAACTATTCTTCACCGCTTTCTTCGGATCCTCTTTCAACATACCTGAAATCATCTGGAATGCCTTTTCTTCATTCATCGATGGCATTGAATCAATCCGCATCTCAACAGGCTTACCGCCGTTTTTCATCTGCTCCTTAACGACAAACTGGCTGCATCGTAAAATCGCAGGACCGCTCAATCCGAAATGAGTGAACAACATGTCCATTTGATGTGTAACCAATGTTTTCCCTTTTGCATTCAATACGGATACAGCAACATCACGCAATGCAAGTCCCTGTAATTCTTTTGATTGGATAAACGATTCACCTGACAGTAGAGGAACTTCTGTCGGATACAATTCAGTAACAGTATGACCAGCTTTTTCAGCCCACGGGTATCCATCCCCTGTGCTTCCGGTTTGCGGGACTGCTTTACCGCCAACAGCAACGACAACCGCATTCGCGCGGATTTCTTCGCCATCTTCAAGTCGTACCCCTAAGATCTTTTCATCATCCATTAGCAATTTCTTGACACGTGTCGTTAAACGAATCTCGACATTCAGGCGATCCATCTCACCAAGCAATGCATTCACGACATCCTTAGCATTATTTGAAACAGGGAACATCCTGCCATGATCTTCCTCTTTCAATGGCACACCAAGGCCTTCAAAAAAGGCAATAATATCTTCATTATTGAAGACAGAGAACGGGCCATATAAAAACCTCCCGTTGCCTGGGATGTTCTTTACGATTTCTTCCAATGGCAAACGGTTGGTTACATTGCACCGTCCGCCCCCTGAAATGGATAATTTATTGCCAAGTTTTTTTCCTTTATCTATAAGGAGGACTTTGCCTCCCTTTTCAGCTGCAGCGATGGAGGCCATTAACCCTGAGGGACCCCCGCCGATGATTATAACGTCATACATAGATGGAACCACACTTTCAGTTTTTCTCCATTATACATGAAGTGTCCAATAATCATTGTGAAAAGTGTCTGCTGGGGGTAAACTTGTAGGTAGCTTTGTCAAGTAGTTCTTAAGATTGGAAGGATCAACTATGTCATCAAATCTTGTAAAAGGCACGGCCATTTTAACAATCGGGCTCTTTTTATCGAAGGCGCTCGGTCTTTTATACGTCATTCCGTTTTATGCGATTGTCGGGAAAGAGAATATCGGTTTGTATCAATACGCGTACATTCCCTATAACTTGGCTTTGGCGATTGCCATTTCGGGTGCTCCTCTTGCCATTTCAAAGTTTGTTTCGAAATATAATGCGATGGGTGATTATGCAACCGGTCGGAAGTTAATGAAGTCTGGGATGCTTGTCATGACAATATCCGGTATGTTGTCGTTCTTAGTCTTGTTTTTCATGGCAGAACCAATTGCAAAACTTGTTATTCGTGACAATGAACAAATTTTCACGATAGATGAGATTAAATCAGTTATCCAGTGGGTCAGCTATGCATTGCTTGCTGTTCCGCTTATGAGTATTGTCAGGGGTTATTTACAGGGTAATCAGAAGTTTGAACCAACCTCCGTCTCCCAGCTTGTTGAGCAAATTATCCGGATTTTGGTTGTGTTGATTGGATCTTATCTCGTAGTGAACGTACTTGATTTATCTCCACGAATTGCGGTGAAATTCGCTGTATTTGCGGCATTTATCGGGGCACTGGCGGGTTTGATTGTACTGTATAAATATTGGTTGAAATACAAGCCTGAGTTTACAACTTTATATGAAAGCAGTCCACCTGCTAGTAATATTTCATTCCTCGACATGTATAAGGAAGTAATCGGGTATACGATTCCATTTGTCCTAGTTGGTGTTATCAATCCTCTTTACCAATTCGTGGATATGATTACATTCAACGGAGCTATGATATCAATTGGCCTTTCAACCGTTACGGATGAAATATTAACGATGCTCAACTTCCTTACACATAAAGTTGTTATGATCCCTGTTATGGTTGCAACAGGTTTTTCAATGGCTCTTATTCCTGTTATCACAGGTTATTACACAAAGAACGACCAGAAAGGACTCACTCGATCTCTTGATCAAACCTATCAGATCATGCTGTTTTTGACGATTCCAATGGTTTTAGGACTGATTGTCCTTTCTGATGAATTTTATACGTTCCTTTACAGCAAGGATGCTGTCGGCTCAGCAGTTTTGTCTGCATATGCGCCAGTTGCAATCCTGTTTGGCTTATTCACCGTGACTGCAGCCATCCTTCAAGGGATCGATAAGCATAAATGGATTGTCTTCACTTCGTTGACTGGTTTATTGGTTAAAATGGTTTTAAATATCCCTCTTATCAAGCTTTTCGAAGTGAACGGTGCGATAGCAGCAACGGCAATCGGATATGGGGTAGCTGTTATAATCAATCTTGTGGTTATCTCGAAGGTCCTGAATTACCACTCGAGAATGGTGTTCAGACGATTGATCCTTATCGGGATTTTTAACGTCATCATGCTTGTTGCGGTTAACTTCACATTAAAAGGCTTGCTTGCTATCAGTCCTGTCGGCGGCAAGATGCAAGCATTGCTCTATGTCTTGATTTGTGCGTTTGTTGGAGCTGTAGTATATGGAGCTCTGTCTCTGAAATCAGGTCTTGCACAGAAATTATTTGGCGATAAATTAACTAAAATTACAAAGAAGCTTGGTTTTGGAGGATAAAAAATGCGTTTAGATAAATTACTGGCGAATATGGGATTTGGATCACGAAAAGAGGTACGCCAGCTATTGAAGAAAGGTGCCATACAGGTGAATAGTGTACCGGTAAAGGATCCAGCACTACACGTTGATCCTGAAGCGGATGAAGTAACAATTCTTGGTGAACGGGTCATTTACAGGGAATTCATCTACTTGATGTTGCACAAACCACAAGGTGTCATTTCAGCAACTGAGGATAATCGAGATCGAACTGTTATTGATTTGTTAGATGATGAATACCGGCATTTCGAGCCATTCCCGGTTGGCAGACTTGATAAGGATACTGAAGGTCTTTTACTGATTACTAATGATGGAAAGCTTGCGCATGAATTATTATCACCGAAGAAGGAAGTTCCGAAAACGTATTTTGCTCATATTGATGGTGTTGTCACTGATGAAGATATCGAAAGGTTTGCGGAGGGGGTTACACTCGATGACGGGTATTTCACCAAACCAGGAAAGCTCCGGATATTAAAATCTGCCGATATCTCCGAAATTGAACTGACGATTACGGAAGGGAAATTCCATCAAGTCAAGCGGATGTTCGAGGCTGTAGGTAAGCGGGTCATCTATTTGAAACGACTTACTATGGGTACTTTGAAGTTGGACGATGGATTGAAGTTAGGGGAATATCGGGAATTGACTGCAGATGAATTGGCTCTGCTTCAAAATGAAAAAGCTGAACTGGATTGACAGTTCAGCTTTTTCATATCCTAAAAAAGTGCAAGTGATATCGTCAGGGTAATTTAACTTTTTTCTGAGTTGTTGTCCATTTACCGCGGGTTGGGCTTGTAATGAGTTCATTATACTCAAGAACGTTCAAATCCCGTTGTGCGGTACGGTTTGTGATGCCGAATTCTTCTACTACGTTTTCGGTTGTAACGATGCCCCGGTCAAGGATGTACAAATAGACGTCCTTAATACGGATAAGCATACGATCAGTAGCGGTATTCAACTGTGGAACCACTCCTTCATCTTCATTTTCCAAATCTATGGGCATGAGACTATTGAATGTTACCTATGCAAGTTGAAATTGGCCCCTGACAATGCACTCCTTTCAGCAGAACGCTGTGTCGGATGAATCCGATAATACAATTATAACTTATTTTAAACAATAGTAAAAGAATTTTTTGTTAATTCAATGTAAATATTGCTTGGTACTTTATTTTCTGAGCTGAACATGTGAAAATAAGAATGGAGAAAGAGGGTGTTTGGAATGGTAAATTGGAATGAAAAAGCATTGGGTAAACAAGATTTTGTAATTAATGATTTAAAGCAATTGGTTTCAATCCCTTCCGTCCTTGATGAAAGCTTGTCTACAGAGGATGCGCCGTTTGGTCCTGAACCGAAGCGGGCGCTGGACTGGCTTTTGGAAGAAGGTAGGAAAGCAGGTTTTACCGTCAAAAATATCGATAACATGGCAGGGCATATCGAAATGGGCGAGGGCGATGAACTATTAGGAATCCTTTGCCACGTTGATGTGGTACCGGCCGGAAGTAACTGGACGTATGGACCGTTCGAAGGTACTGTCAAGGATGGGAAGTTATTTGGGCGTGGTGCAATCGATGATAAAGGCCCGACAATTGCAGCTTGGCATGCCATGAAAATGGTGAAAGAGGCAGGGATCCCTCTGAATAAACGGGTACGACTCATTATTGGCACTGACGAAGAAAGCGGATTCCGTTGTGTAAGACGCTATTTTGAAAAAGAGGAGATGCCGACAATCGGTTTTGCTCCGGATGCGGATTTCCCGATCATCAATGCGGAAAAGGGAATTTCATCATTGGTCTTTTCTCAAAAAACGAATACGCCGGATGGACAATTGCTTGCCTTCGAATCAGGAAGTCGGACGAATATGGTTCCAGACGTTGCTCAAGCTGTCATCGGTATTGGATACTCAGAAATAAAAGACCGTTTTGAAAGTTTTTTGGATCGTTATGATTACGGAGCTTCGACTACAGGAAACGAAAATGAGACAACCATACGTGTCAACGGAAAATCCGCGCATGCGATGGAGCCCAACAACGGTGTGAATGCTGCGATTGTCCTTGTATCCTTCTTGAATGAAATTTTCACAGAAGGTGCATCAAAGGATTTTACACAATTCCTTGTGGATGCATTTGGAAATGAAACGCGTGGACGTTACCTTGGCCTTGATTTTAACGATGAAATTTCGGGTGATACGACTTTGAATGCTGGCATCGTCTCTTATACTCCTGAAGAAGGAGGACGGGTTAATGTAAGCATGCGGTATTCGGTTACGTATCCGTTTGAAGAGAAAGTTAGTAATTGCAATGAACGGTTAAAGGATGCACCTTTTGAATTAGAGGTCAAATCCAATTCGAAACCGCATCATGTGGATGCAAATGATCCGTTCATTAAAACTTTGCAGGATGTTTATACGACTTATACTGGTGAAGAGGCGGAGCTTTTATCAATCGGTGGCGGTACGTACGCCCGTGTGTTAGATAAAGGAGTCGCTTTCGGAATGCTTTTCCCGGGTAGGGATGATGTCGCCCACCAAGCGGACGAATATGTATATATAGAGGACCTTATAAAAGCGACAGCTATTTACGCGGCGGCAATTAGCCGTTTAGCGTCAGATGAGGAAGGGGAAAGTTGATGATACACTTTATTGACGGGCAGTTTTTAGCAAAGGATAGTTTAACTATTTCTATTGATGACAGAGGTTATTATTTCGGAGATGGTGTTTACGAAGTCGTAAAAGTATATGATGGTGAGTTATATACGGCAGAAGAACATTTTGAGCGCCTGTCTCAAAGTGCAACAAAAGTTAAAATGACCATCCCTTATTCAGAACAGCAGTTAATCGATATTGCCAAGGAATTAGTTAAAGTAAATGGAATCGTGACAGGACATATTTATATGCAAGTGACCCGCGGTGTTTCTTCAAGGGTCCATCAGTTCCCGAACCCTGAAGTTGCTCCGGTAGTAACGGCGTATGCAGTTCATAATCAAAGGCCCATGAAAACTATCGAAAACGGAGTAGGGACAATATTTGTTGACGATATAAGATGGCTCCGTTGTGACATAAAAAGTTTGAACTTGTTGGGGAGTGTCCTTGCGAAGCAAGAAGCTTTTGAGGCGAACTGCGCGGAAGCGATTCTCGTCCGTGACGGAATAGTGACGGAAGGGTCTTCAACCAATATGTTTGGTATCAAAGATGGTATTGTTTACACACATCCTGCTTCGAATCTCATTTTAAATGGGATTACGCGCCGGGTTGTATTAAGACTATGCGAAGAAAATGGAATACCTGTCGAAGAGAAAGCATTTGCCCCCGAGGAAGCTCTCGCGATGGATGAATTTTTCATGACTTCAACGACAGCCGAAGTTACCCCAGTTATCACGATTGATGGAAAAGCGATAGGGTCCGGCGTCCCTGGGCCGTTAACGAAGAAATTGCAGGAGGCTTTTGCTCGTCAGATTCCTGTTTCTGTAGCAGGAGAATGATAATTGTTGATTGATTGGAGTTGATGGAATTGGCGCAGCTCGTCAAACTGCTTGATTATGTATCCCGGTATGAAAATGATTTATCACATTATCCGACACAATATATCAGGTTGAAAAAATCGCAGTGGGAGAGGATGAAAGTCCAGTGGGAAAACGGTGCGAATTTTTCGGAGCGGCAAGAAATTCCTCATGTGGATGAAGAGCAGCTTGAAGAGGGGAAATGGTTTACCCCTCTTTTAAGTTTGTTTGGTAAGAGAAAGGAAAGGGAATTTGAACCTGAGGAAGAGGATGCCGGAACGGATGAAAGTAATGAATTGGATATGTTTGGATTCAACCCAAACGTCCTTTCAAGCCCGGGTAATCTTGAACATCTTCGGAAGCTGTTCTTAGATCAGCTATTTCATTTTCAATTAAAATGGGCAAGCTCAACATTACGACATAGCTCTCACTTAGATGCAAGGTTCATGAAAGATACTTTGCTTAGGAGCTTCACACAACAGCTTCCCGATAGTTTTCTGCTATTCTATTATCCGATCCTCCAAGTGAAAAAAGCCCCGGTTGAAGTGGATGTTATCTTGGTAACACCGCTTGAATGCCTGTGCATCACAGTTGTCGAACAAGAAGATATTGCGGCTTTTGTTGCAAGTGGAGATCGGTTTTGGGCGAAAAAGGTTGGTACAAAGGAATCTAGAATTCTTAATCCACTTATCGGACTTAATCGAATGGAAAAAATCATTTCAGGAATTTTCGCGACTCAGGGAATTGACTTCCCTATTAAAAAAATCGTGATTTCGCGGAACGGCTATATCGATTACCCAGGAACCCCGTTTGATATAACTATCATAGACCGCAGAACGTATAATGAATGGTTCACTTCTCTCCAGAAGTCCACCTTTCCAATGAAGTTCAACCAATTCAAAGCGGCACAATCTATCTTGGATAATGTACAGACTACCGCTTTCAGCAGATTGGATTCAATGTATGAAAATGATAATAACGAATAGAAAAGAGTGTAAATAAATGAGGCTTCGCAATAAACCATGGGCAAAAGATTTCATGGAAGAACATCCGGATATCCTGATCAATGAAGATGAAGAAGTAGTGAGGGATTGGAAGGGAATATTTAACAATGAAAACCCGATTCATGTAGAAGTAGGAACAGGAAAAGGGCAATTCATCATCGGAATGGCATTAGCAAATCCAGAGATCAATTACATTGGAATCGAACATTTTGACAATGTCATCGTATCTGCGTTGGAAAAGGCCATTGAGGCGGGAAAACCTTCGAATCTTCGACTACTGCGAGGAAATGGCGCCCATATGGAGGAGTTATTTAAACAAGGAGAATTGGATCGTATCTATTTGAATTTTTCAGATCCATGGCCAAAAACCCGACATGCCAAAAGGAGACTTACTCATGAATCATTCTTGGCAAGATATGAAAGAGCTTTAAAGAAAAAAGGTGAAATCCATTTCAAAACGGATAATCGCAAGCTATTCGAATACTCGCTTGTATCTATATCGGCATACGGCATGATTCTTCAGGAGGTCTCCTTGGATTTACACGTGGAAATGCCTGAAGACAATATCATGACGGAGTACGAAGAAAAGTTTTCTGCAAAGGGACAACCAATCTACAGGTTGGAGGCAATGTTTAACAATTAGACAAGTGACAAAAGGGGGATGTTTTTTTGGATACATATACATTTCACGGTATGAAAATAACTTGGCTCGATGGCGGTGTGAACTTTCTTGACGGGGGTACCATGTTTGGGGTGGTGCCTAAGGCTTTATGGTCCCGGAAGTATGAAGTGGATGAGAATAACTTGATAGAGCTAAGAACCGATCCCATTTTGATAAGCTATGAAGGAAAAAACATCCTGATAGACAGCGGAATTGGTAAAGGGAAACTATCTGATAAGATGAAGCGTAATCTTGGGGTGCATGAAGAGACGAAGGTGGAAGAAAGCCTATCGCAACTTGGATTAAAGGTAGAGGATATCGATATCATCCTTATGACGCATCTTCATAACGACCATGCTGCTGGTTTGACCGGCTATGTAGATAATGAGCTTGTTTCGATTTTTCCGAACGCTGAAATTCATGTCTCTGAAGTCGAATGGAAGGAAATGAGGAATCCCAATATCCGCTCAAGGAACACATACTGGAAAGAGAATTGGGAACCTGTCCAGCATCAAGTGAAAACGTTTAAAGAACGATTAACGATAATGCCTAACATTGAAATGATCCATACGGGAGGACATAGTGACGGTCATAGCATTATTAAACTGACTCAAAACGATGAAACGATCCTTCATATGGGAGATATCATGCCTACACATGCGCATAGCAATCCACTTTGGGTGCTTGCGTATGATGACTACCCAATGACGTCAATCTTTGCAAAGGAGAAATTGATGAAAGAAGGATTAGCGAACGGTTATCGATTCATCTTTTATCATGACGCAGTTTACCGCCTTGTCCAATGGGATGAAAGCGGAAAAGAAATTACAGAATCGATTGCAAGGACGAGATAATAAAACCGTCACACTAAAAAACGTGTGACGGTATTTTTCACTTCTTTTTTTACTTCTGAACCAATTCAACAACAGTACCTGTCTCTGCATTCGCTGCAAATTCAAATTGTTCAAGTTCGCCATTTCGAATACGTGAAATACCGCCTCTGTATACTTCCATCGATAAAACATTGTTTGTAAATGGTTCTGGCTTCATCACAATCCAAGACCCATCAATTGGACCCTCTTTTTTGAAGGCTTCCTTCACATCACTCAAGACACGTTCTGCCGGAGTTTTCGGGTTCAACTTTTCGAATGCCTGATTGACAATTAATCCAGCAGCTACACCTGTTAAGACCCCTGACAAGAAATCCTTTACTTTCATCGTTTGAAACCCCCTCAATCAATCTCATTCAATCTCACCCAAGTGTACCATATTTTAATGATGTTTTTAAATTCGTTATGAAGGGATATGTGAATTTCGTTGTCGTGAAATTAATTCGAAAAGCTAAATATTCGGGATGGATAGTTTTTGACTCCTGCATTATACTTAAAGGAGTACATATTGAAATGGGGGAAGCTCTTTATGAACAACGAAACGTTAACAATGTTTAAAACACTAACCGAACTACCGGGAGCACCGGGGAATGAACATATGGTTCGTGCCTATATGCGTGAAGAACTTGGGAAGTACTCTGATGAACTAATTCAAGACAATCTTGGAGGAATATTCGGTGTCCGTAAAGGCCCGGAAGACGGTCCAAGAATTATGGTAGCAGGGCATATGGACGAAGTCGGATTTATGGTGTCGTCCATTACAGATAATGGAATGCTTCGTTTCCAACCGCTTGGTGGCTGGTGGAGTCAGGTGCTACTTGCGCAACGGGTTCAAATCATTACTGATGCTGGCCCAGTTGTCGGTGTCATCGGCTCAATTCCACCTCATTTGCTTAGCGATGAAGTTCGAAACAAGCCGATGGATATTAAAAATATGCTTATTGACATCGGTGCTGATGATAAAGCCGATGCAATCAAAATCGGTATTCGTCCAGGACAGCAAATTGTTCCAATCTGCCCATTTACACCGATGGCAAACGAAAAGAAAATTTTAGCGAAAGCATGGGATAATCGCTATGGCTGCGGTCTATCGATCGAACTTTTAAAAGAAGTTCATGGCGAAAAATTGCCGAACACGCTCTACTCAGGTGCGAACGTAATGGAAGAAGTCGGCCTTCGTGGTGCTCAAGCTGCAGCGCGGATGATCAACCCTGATCTATTCTTCGCATTGGATGCAAGCCCTGCGAACGACGCTTCTGGCAATAAAAATGAATTCGGCCAACTTGGAAAGGGTACACTTCTACGTATTTTTGACCGTTCGATGGTGACACATCGTGGAATGAGAGAGTTCATTCTCGATACGGCTGAAACGCATAAAATCCCTTACCAGTACTTTATTTCCCAAGGTGGAACAGATGCTGGCCAAGTACACGTTTCAAACGAAGGCGTACCAAGTGCCGTAATCGGAATTTGTTCACGCTATATCCACACAGCTGCATCGATCATCCACACTGATGACTACGCGGCCGCAAAAGAACTTCTTGTAAAACTCGTCAAAGCATGCGATAAAACAACTGTTGAGACAATTAAGAGTAACGTTTGATAATATACCTAAAGACCATCCTTCATTACGAGGATGGTCTTTCGTTTAAACTCTCGTTAAATCCCACAAGCACTCAATTAATCGTACATAGAGAGGAGTAACAGCATGAAATTCATCATTGGGTCAACGAACCAAGCTAAAGTCAAAGCGGCTCGCACAATCATTGATAAACACTTTATAGGTAGTGAACTCCACGAGGTGAAAGTACCTTCAGGAGTAAAAGATCAACCATTTGGAGATGAAGAAACACGGACAGGAGCATTAAATCGAGCGACAAATGCAGCAATGGAACAAGAAGGTGCAATTGGAGTCGGTCTCGAAGGCGGCGTCCGAATGGTAGAGAACGAAATGTTCCTCTGCAACTGGGGCGCACTTGTTTTACCTTCAGGAGAAAAATTCACAGCCGCAGGAGCACAAATCCCATTACCTGAAAGCATTGCCGCTGAATTACATAAGGGACGAGAATTAGGAGTTGTGGTCGACGAATACTTCCAAGCAAGCGGCATCCGCCACAGCGAAGGCGCAATCGGCATGTTCACAGCCCAAGCGGTAACCCGCGACCAACTCTTCGAACACATCATGCAATTATTAATAGGCCAATTAAAATTTCACCAAACAAATTGAATCGAAGGTGTGAACTACTATATTTGCATATAGCGAGTATTATCTTTAAAATAGAAATCGGCTATTTAATTAGATTGGAGGAAGCCGGATGTTCCGTTTATGGAAATTCCTATTCCTGACACTACTTTCGATAACAGTACTTAGCGCTTGTGGAAAAACGCTTGAAGAACAGGCTGCGGACGGAATTGCTGCGGCTAAAACTGCTTTCGAATTAAACGACAAAGTTGTAAATGATGAAGTCGAAGATATTTCATTATATAAGCCAGCCGGTTTTACGATTTCAAAGAGTTCCAATGGACAAAATATTATTATGAAAAAAGGCGATGAGACATTTCTTCTTTTCATCAATCCTAATGAAAAAAAAGATAGCCGCCTATTCTACGACCTAATGGAACGAAACGACCAATCAGTCCATTTTGAGAAAGTATTCACTGATGATGGCTATTTCAGCTTTGCATCTGTTCTGAAAAAAGGCGAAGATCAAGTCGAACTCATTACAAGTGTCGGTGGGATTAAGATGACAACAATTACGAAGAAAAAGAACATAGAAAGCAATATGGCCCATATGATGGAAATTGTACGTTCCATCGAACAAGGTCAGCGATAATTTCATAACTTAGGCGGTCACACGGCGCAATATGAAGCGACGAGCGGCCGCTTGTTTTTAGAAAGGATGAGGAACATGAATTCTTCAAAGTTAGTGGAGCTGTTGAAAGAACGTCTTCCATCTGAAAACTTGCAATGGCGTTTTGACAGAAAAACAGATAAAGTCCGTTTAGAACACCTTGTATTGAAAAAAGGTATGGATATTTCATTGCCGGAAATTTTGGCGAAATACGAGACGAAAAAAGAAACAGCCATTAATGAAGTGATTTACACCATTAAAGAAACGTTTAATGCAATGGAACTAGAACAGTCGGAAGGCTTCAAAAAAGAAGGCGCGATTTACCCGGTTATCCGTTCAACCTCTTTTCCAAAAACGTCCAAGGCCGGAGATCGATTCATCGTGAAGGACCATACGGCTGAAACAAGAATCTTTTATGCATTGGATTTGGGGACGACATATCGGCTTATAGATGAAACAATGTTGGACGCCCTCGGCATGTCAGAACATGAAATAATGGAATCTGCACTGTTCAAAGTAAGATCATTGCCAACTAATATGAAAAAAGATGAAGTGGCCGGTAATATTTTTTACTTTGTTAATAACAATGATGGTTATGACGCAAGCCGAATATTGAACCAGGCTTTTTTGAAAGAGATGGAAGAGGAAATTGAAGGGCATATGACAGTATCTGTCCCCCATCAAGACGTACTAATCATCGGCGACATTAGAAACGACACAGGTTATGATGTGCTTGCACAAATGACAATGCAGTTCTTCACAGTAGGGGCAGTTCCAGTCACATCATTGTCTTTCATTTATGAAGCTGGTAAATTAGAACCAATCTTTATAATGGCAAAAAATCGGGTCGCGAGAAAGGAAAGAAAAAAGAAATGAATATCTTTTACAATCGAAAAAGTGTTGGGGACGTTCTTCTTGTACAATTGACGACTGATCGTCCAAAGGAAACAGAAATAACAACTGTCAATGAAATCACGTTAATAAAAGACGCAACTTCAAAAGAAATCGTTGCATTCAACGTTTTCAATGCTTCAAACTATGTGGAGATCAAATCAAATGGACAAGTTGAAACGACAGAGGAAATTGTCAGCAAGTTGAACGATGCATTAAAATCCAATGGTGTAGAATTGGAATTGGATGTGGACTTTTCTCCGAAATTTGTGGTCGGTTATGTAATGGAGAAGGATAAGCATCCAAATGCCGATAAATTAAGTGTTTGCACAGTGGATGTTGGAAGCGAAAAACTCCAAATCGTCTGCGGCGCACCAAATGTCGATGCGGGTCAAAAAGTGGTCGTGGCAAAAGTAGGAGCTGTAATGCCTTCTGGTATGGTGATTCGCGACGCGGAGTTAAGAGGAATTGCTTCATCGGGTATGATTTGTTCTGCAAAAGAACTTAATCTTTTAGATGCGCCTACTGAAAAAGGAATCTTGGTCCTTCCCGAGGACTCTCGCATCGGTGAGCCATTCACTATCTAACTTTTAGTAGTTGGCAGTCATTCCAATTAACTAACCGTCAACATCAGTCCAACGTACTGTGAAAAACAGTACGTTTTTCTTATTTTGGCCCTCCAATTGATTTAAACGGTAAAAACCTGCTAAAATAGAATGATCGACTTGAAAAGAGTGATAGTATTGACTTGGTTTAAAAAACTTATGAACAGATTAATTGATTCGGAAAAAGATGAAAGTAATGAAGATACATATACTATGGATAGTGATGTTGATGATAAAGAGGAAGACTTGATTGATAAACCTGTTTTTCGATTTCCAATCATAACTGATGCTGAAATCTATGGTTGGGAACCAGATTCTGATAATGCAAGAAAGGAAACAGAAAAACTGGTAACAATATTGGATGATGAAGAGGATTTCACGCCTGTTCCTTTGTATAAAAATGAAAGATGGCCAGGTGAAAAAGAAACAGGGAATATTTATAGGGCAACATCATCATCGAAGTACAATTCGAATCCAATGAATGAACCCAAATTGAATCTTGCAAACACAACCGACAAAAAAGAAGATAGTAGTTTGACTGTACGAAAGCAAAATAAGCGTCCATTCACACCAACACAAGTTCCCTCACCTGTGTACGGCTTTATGAAACAAGGTCAACGGATGGAAAGTATAAGTAAAGTTGAGGTTGTCGATACGAATCTATCCTCAAATAAAACAGTGGTCGAAAAAAATGAACCGAATTTGGATGAAAACATACAGGTTACTGCTAAACTTGACCGCATTGATTCAGAAAATCATGCACATACTTCCAATAATGATATTCAAATAAGTGTACGTAGTCGTAGTGATTTACCGGAGCTTAGTGACAGTGACGAAAAAGTTGAGAAATCAATAGATGATAATGACCATTTGCGGGAACATCAAGAAACTATTGTTTCAAACGTAAAAGACACTGTTGTTGATGGTGCAAGTGAAGCAATTGAAGCAAATGAAATTAATGTCAGTGATGAACCAACTTCTGAGCTTGAATCTATTGAAACAGAAGAACCAATTGAAACAGAAGACCCAATTGCACCTCAAGGAATTTCAGAGTCAGAAGAAAAGCCACGGGAAAAAGAACGAATTGTCCCTTTCAATGTATTGATGTTGAAAAATGATAAACAGAAGCTAATGGAACGTAAAACAAATGAAAGTGTTCAAAATAAGGAAATAGAGATTGTTCGTAACAATAATGAGCAGGAAATTAATATGGATGAAGAAATGAATCCTCCCTATTATGCACTTCCGTCTAAAGATTACCTTATTCAACCTGAAGCGCATATCGAGGATACCGAATGGCTTCAGGCTCAGTCGACTAAACTCGAAGAGGCACTTTCCTACTTTTCCATTCAAGCCAACGTTATCGAAGCAGTGCAAGGTCCCACAGTAACGAGATTTGAATTGACGGTCGGACATGGAACGAAAGTAAGTAAAGTCCGAAATCTAACCGACGATTTGAAATTAGCTCTTGCAGCTGAGGATATCCGTATCCAGGCACCAATCCCTGGAACCAGCTCGATTGGTATTGAAATTCCAAACCGAAAGCCAAGGGCAGTCAGAATTTCAGAGGTAATAGAAACAAAAAGATTTCAAGAGTCTGAATCGCCTTTGGAAGCAGTACTTGGACTTAGCCTAACTGGGGAACCGGTTACGCTTGACCTTCGCAAAATGCCGCATGGAATGATAGCGGGGGCGACAGGGTCTGGTAAATCGGTATGCATAAATTCCATACTGATAAGTTTACTGTATAAATCTTCACCGACCGATTTGAAAATGCTTTTGATTGACCCTAAAATGGTTGAACTTGCACCATTTAACGGTATTCCTCATTTAATTAGCCCTGTAATAACAGATGTTAAGGCGGCTACTGCTGCTTTGAAATGGGCTGTTGGGGAAATGGAAAGACGGTATGAATTATTTGCCCATGTTGGAGCAAGAAATATTGAACGATACAACGACATGGTCGAAAAGGATCGTAAATTTTCGCTTAAACTTCCATACTTGCTAATCGTAATTGACGAGCTCGCAGACTTGATGATGATGGCGCCAGCGGATGTTGAAGTTTCAATAGGTAGGATAACTCAAAAGGCAAGAGCCTGCGGTATCCATCTAATCATCGCAACACAACGGCCATCCGTTGATGTCATTACTGGTACAATCAAGGCGAATGTACCGACGCGAATTGCATTTTCAGTTTCATCCCAAATTGATTCCCGGACAATCATTGATACGCCTGGGGCGGAAAGGCTTTTAGGAAAAGGTGACATGCTCTATCTTGGAAATGGCCAATCATCTGCGGTCCGATTACAAGGTACATTTGTCACGGATGCCGAAATTGAACGTATAATAGAACACGTTCAGAACGAGGCGGATCCTGATTACCTATTTGGTCAGGATGATCTTTTAGCCAATTCAATTGAAGAAGAGGAATCCGACCCACTATTTGCAGATGCATGCCTTTTCATTATAAATCAAGGAAGTGCGTCGACATCCCTGTTGCAACGGAACTTTAGCATTGGCTACAACCGTGCTGCAAAATTGATGGACCGCATGGAAGAATTAGGTTTCATCTCCGAGCAAAAGGGAAGTAAACCACGTGATGTGTTTTTAACGGAAAACGAATTCGAGCAATACCTTAATAGAACTGATAAATCCTTGGAAATTTTTTAGAACCTTGGATTTACAATGAAGGAACAGAAACGATCTCGGGAGGTTACAATATGACATTGTTCCATTTTACGGGAATCAAAGGATCAGGGATGAGCTCCCTTGCACAGATTCTTCATGATTCCTCTCATGCTGTACAAGGTTCGGATATAGAGAAGTATTTCTTTCCGGAAGACCCATTGCATGAAAGAAAAATTACGATTTTACCTTTCGATGAAAATAATATTGATTACGGAATGACTGTAATTGCTGGTAATGCTTACCCGGATAGTCATCCCGAAATTGCAAAAGCCCGTGAAATGGGTGTTGAGGTAATCCGCTATCATGAATTCTTAGCTGAATATATGAAAAAATTCATTTCAATCGGTATAGCCGGCTCTCACGGAAAGACGTCGACAACTGGACTATTGGCCCATGTTTTGTCAGGGAATGCCCCTACCTCCTATCTAATTGGTGACGGCACGGGGAAAGGTGTCGAAAATAGTACGTATTTCGCATTTGAAGCTTGCGAATACAAACGTCATTTCCTTGCTTATGAACCAGATTACGCCATCATGACAAATATTGACTTTGACCATCCAGATTATTTTAAAGACCTTGATGACGTCATGGACGCTTTTGGAGAAATGGCAAAGCATGTGAAAAAGGCAATTATCGCTTGTGGGGATGACATCCATTTACAACAAATACAAGCGAATGTCCCTGTAGTTTACTACGGCTTTGATGAAGGAAATGATTTCTCTGCAAAAAATATTAAAAAATCCGAAAAGGGTAGTACTTTTGATGTGTATGTAAGAAATGAGTTTTACGAGACATTCACAATAGCATTACCTGGAGACCATGCGATCTTAAATGCACTTGGTGTCATTGCTCTTTGCCATTATGAAGGAATTGCAGTTTTAGGTATTAAGGAAAGACTTGCAACCTTTAATGGAGTGAAAAGGCGCTTTTCTGTAACGGAATCTCATGGAAGGGTTATTGTAGATGACTATGCACATCATCCAACTGAGATAAAAGCAACATTGCAATCCGCAAGGCAGAAATACCCGGGCAAGGAAATTATTGCGATATTCCAGCCCCATACATTCACACGAACCGCGGCATTACTCCAACAATTTGCCGATAGCTTACAGACAGCGGATCATGTGTATTTATGTGATATTTTTGGTTCTGCACGTGAGCAATCCGGAAATTTATCCATTAATGATTTAGTTGATAAAGTTCCTGGAGCCAAGCATATAACTTTAGAGAATATTGATGCACTCGATGTGCATGGGAATGCGGTTTATCTATTCATGGGCGCTGGTGATATTCAAAAGTATATGAATACTTTCACTGAACATACTGAAAAAGAGGAAACAGCCTGATCCCGATGGGTCGGCTGTTTTTATTTTATTTCTTTCAAGAAAAATAAAGGGAATTTGAGAAATATGTCGAAAAAGGTAAAGAGGGCTGAGTTTATTTACCTACTTTAAAGGGTAGAAATTATTTATGTATGTATATCGGAAGGAGGAAATACCATGCAAGTGTTATTGTATATTGCAGCCTTCGTCGCTGCAGTGGCTTTTTTGATTTTATGTATCAGCCTGGCGATGACATTAGGGTCATTAAAAAGGACATTACGAAGCGTTTCAGAAACTATGGATGGCTTAACAAATCAATTGGAGGGTATTACATCGGAGACAACTGAACTTCTTCATAAGACAAATGCCCTTGCGGAAGATATTCAGCAGAAAGCCGAGAAACTGAACACTGTTGTCGATGCAGTAAAAGGGGTGGGCGATTCCGTCAGTAACCTGAACAGCTCAGTTCACCGTATTACGAACTCAATTACTGTTGAAGCTGAAAAGAACAGTGATAAAATAGCCCAAGCTGTACAATGGGGCAATGTTGCTTTTGGAATCATCGGTAAAGTGAAGGAAATGAAAGAAGAAAGATCATCAGGTTGGACAGTCTATAAAGCGGATTCAAAACAAAAAAGACTGCCAAGCCCAAAAGGCAGTAATTGAATAAAGGCTCAGTGAGCATAACAGGAATTTATTGTTAACATTAATAAGAAAAATATTTGGGAGGAATTCAAATGACTGAACATAAGCCGAACTATAAGGACTCACAAAACCACCAATACTATGGTAATCAGGAATATAAAAACACTTTCGGAGAACCATCACATCTACCTGTAAATTATTCTTATCGCTCCAATACAGATGATTTTTATGACGATGATAATTCAGGAGCAGGAAGCTTCCTCCTTGGCGCATTGGTTGGTGGAGTAATTGGTGCAGCTGCAGCATTATTCCTTGCACCTAAAACCGGTAAAGAGATGCGGGATGATTTTTCTGAACAAGCCGTGCAAATTAAAAACAAAAGTATTGAATTAAGTGCGGTTGCAAAGGATAAAGCAAACGAGATCTCTTCTGTCGCAAAAGAGAAGACAGACGAATTAGCGAAAACAATCCAAGAGCAATCAGGTCAAATTGTTGATAAAGTAAAATCGATGACAAATAAAACATCCGTTCCGATGCATGATGGCACAGCCTCATCAGAAGGCGAAGAGCCAATTGAGTTTGTTGATAACAAAACCGATGAAAACAAGGAATCAGCTGAACATCAATCAACAAATAATAGCGGTGTTGCGTATGATAATAGCGAAAATTTCGGTGAAGAAAAGAATGTAAATCAAAATCATATCTCAGTTGAAAAAGAAAAATGATCTATAATTATTAAAACGTAGAGGGGATTTTAGTATTCCCCTCTATTTTTTCGTCAAAAACCGTGAATTAGTGACAATTTACAGAAATGACGTGACATTTCAAATGCTTTTCATTATACTTGGACTATTATATAAAAATGCAGCATAGAATTCCCTTTTAAATAGGGACTGATGTGTTCGGGGAGGAGACAGAATGATGAGACAAAATGAGTTGGATGAACTGCGCAGACAGGTAGATGGACTGAATAACCAAATACTGGACTTGATCAATGAACGTACAGCTGTTGTACAGGAAATTGGCAGAGTCAAGGAGAAGCAAGGTGTTAACAGATATGATCCAGTTCGTGAGAGAGAGATGTTAAACGCATTAGTCCAATCAAACAAAGGTCCGATCCCGAATGGAGTTTTAGAACAGATTTTCAAAGGAATTTTCATGTCAGCTTTAGAAATACAGGAAGACGAGCAACGTAATGCTCTGTTAGTTTCACGTAAAAGGAAACCCGAGGATACGATTGTAAATGTAAACGGCGAGGAAGTTGGTACCGGTTCACCTACTTTCGTATTTGGACCTTGTGCTGTAGAATCATATGAGCAGGTTTTGGCAGTCGCTCAATCCATTAAATCCAAGGGATTGAAGATGCTTAGAGGCGGGGCATATAAACCGCGAACTTCCCCTTACGACTTCCAAGGTCTCGGTCTTGAAGGATTGAAAATCTTAAAGCGGGTATCAGATGAAACGGGATTGTCAATTGTAACAGAAATCATCACTCCATCTCATTTGGAAGAGGCTTTGGATTATATTGACGTTATTCAAATAGGTGCCCGTAACATGCAGAACTTCGAATTATTGAAGGAAGCGGGAATGGCGAATAAGCCAGTTCTATTGAAGCGTGGATTAGCTGCAACGATTGATGAATTCATCAATGCGGCCGAATATATCATTTCCAAAGGGAATAGCCAAATTATGCTATGTGAACGTGGTATCCGTACGTATGAACGTGCGACACGTAATACATTGGACATTTCAGCTGTTCCGATTTTAAAACAAGAAACCCATTTACCGGTGTTCGTGGATGTTACCCATTCAACGGGAAGGAAGGACTTGTTACTTCCAACCGCAAAAGCGGCAATTGCCGTAGGTGCCGATGGGGTCATGGCAGAAGTGCATCCTGATCCGGCAGTTGCATTATCCGATGCAGCACAGCAAATGGATATTAAACAGTTCGACGAGTTCTATGCAGAGCTACAAAGGTTTATGAATACGCACCAAACTATTTGATAAGTGAAAGTGCATTAAAAACTTTCTGTGAAAAGCGCCGGACCTTTTAAGGTTCCGGTGCTTTGATTATAATAGGAGTAAGCGAATACATAATTAGAATGAAGGGAAGGAGATTCGATAATGTCTGTAACAATTTATGATGTAGCCCGAGAAGCGAATGTTTCTATGGCGACAGTATCTCGTGTTGTAAACGGCAACCAAAATGTTAAGCCGGCAACACGTAAAAAGGTGTTAGATTGCATCGAGCGTCTCGGTTATCGTCCAAACGCTGTAGCGAGGGGACTCGCCAGTAAAAAAACAACTACTATTGGAGTCATCGTCCCGGATATTTCGAAAAGCTATTATGCGGAACTTTCACGGGGGATTGCAGATGTTGCCACGATGTATGAATACAATATTATCCTATCCAATTCGGATAAACGTCCTCAAAGGGAAGTTGAACTTTTTGAAGATCACCTTGGTAAACAAGTCGATGGGGTAATATTCATGAGCGACTCACTTTCTGAAGAAATCCGGAAAGAAATGGCGACCGCAAATGTTCCAATTGTATTGGCTGGTACACTTGACGCGGGTACTAATTTGCCTACAGTGAACATCGATCACGAAGAGGCGGCCTACCAAGCTGTTAAGAAATTGATTGAAAATGGACATGAACGAATTGTACACGTGTCTGGACCTCTTTCCAGGGATATCAATCGTCTTTGTAAGAAGGTGGGTTACGAAAAAGCGTTGAAGGAAGCTAATTTGCCGATCATTGATGACTTTTTCATTGAAACAGATAATACGTACGATGATGCTTACGAGAAATGGAAGCTTATTCGCGATTTAGAGGAGAAGCCAACAGGGATTTTCGCAGGTAATGATGAAATTGCTGTAGGGATTTTGAATGGGCTGAGGGATGATGGTCTTTCGGTGCCTGATGATATGGAGGTAATTTGTTTCCAGCATACTCTGTTGACAAGGGTAGTGAGACCGCAGCTGTCTGCAGTTATTGTCCCGTTATATGATTTAGGGGCGGTTTCGATGCGGTTGTTGACGAAGTTGATGAATGGTGAAGAGGTTGAAGATGTAGGTGTTATTTTGCCTTATCATATGGAGGAGCGTCAATCGACTAAGTGATAAAAGCTGTTCTGGGAATAAATCCGGAACAGCTTTTGTTTATTTAACTATGGAAATAAAAACTGTTGTTGATTTGCGCTTCAGACGGCACGCTTTCCGGAGGGCGTGCGGTGAACCAACCCGTTCGCTTCGCTACCGTTGGTTGTTTCACCTGTCCCGCTGATCCTCCCGGAGTCGGCCGTCTTCCGCTCCAATCAACAAAAACGCCAAATAATAATAAAACCTATATACCAAGTCAAAGGAGAAATGAGTAACCCCTATTTGTTCCGAATTATATGTAGTGCTTTGTTAAGCATTTGGGTGTTTTTTTCGGTTATTTCGGCCTTTCTTGGAATGGGTTCGTATAATGGGTTTGGGTCTTGCCATGTTTTGATGAATGGGACAGGGGATTGGTCCTGCCAAGCAGTGAGCCACTCATCGGGTAGATTTCCGGTTGGGATTGGAATTTGTTTCATGGATAGCCATATATGTGACCATGCTCTTGGCACGACTCGCCATATATCGTATCCGCCACCACCCACGGCAATCCATCGGCCTTCACAATAACGCTCCGCAATTTCTCTTGCAATCCTTGGTATTTGTTCAAAGCTTTTCATTGTTCCATATAAATGTGTTAATGGATCAAAGTAATGCGCATCGGCGCCGTTTTGTGTCAAGATGACATCGGGTTTGAAAAAGGCTGCTACTTCTTCGATAGCGGTTTTATAAATTTCAAGAAAAGATTCATCTTCAGTGAATGCATCAATTGGGAAGTTGAAAGATGTCCCGTACCCTTTACCATTCCCGCGTTCCGTTATGCTACCGGTACCGGGAAAAAGATATCTACCGGTTTCGTGGATGGAAAGTGTGCAAACGTCAGGGTCATCATAAAAAGTCCATTGCACACCGTCACCATGGTGAGCATCGGTATCGATATAAAGGACCCTTGCCCCGTATTTCTTTTGCATATATTTGATAGCAACCGAGCTGTCATTATAGACGCAAAAACCTGATGCTTTTCCACTGAAACCATGATGAAGTCCGCCGCCAAGATTCACTGCATATCTTGATCTGCCTTCCATCACTTCATCGACAGCTGTCAACGTTCCCCCGACAAGCATCGCGCTTGCTTCGTGCATATTTGGAAAGATGGGAGTGTCTTCCGTGCCGATTCCGTATACAGAGCCGACCTCATTGCTGACTTGTCCCTTTCCAGCCCTTTTTACAATGTCAATAAATCTTGAGTCATGCACCAGAAGGAGCTCTTCGTCTGTTGCAATTCTTGGAGTAATAATCTCATCATCGGTGATAGCGTTTATCTTCTTTAAAAGGTCCAGGGTTAGTACAATCCTTTTTTGATTGAACGGGTGTGTTTCAGAAAATGAATATCCAAGTTGTTTTTCAGAAAAGATAAATACGGCTTCTTTTTTCATAGGTCAATGCCGGGAACATTCGGCCATAAGACTTCAAATCCACTATTGCGTAATCCTTTGATTACATTTAGCGGATTCATCGTTCTAAGGCGAATAACAAGAATTTTATTATCCTCATTTTCCTTGTCTGGATAAACAAGAACACTTTGGACATTCAATTTATGTTGATAAAACACTTTGGATACTTCATATAGGATGCCTGGTATATTGGGTACACGAACTTCGATTTGAGAGCCTGGTTGATGGGCACCGGTCAACTCAATATATTTATACAGAAGATCGGTTTCTGTTAAGATTCCGACCAACTTGTTATTGGATACTATTGGAAGGCAACCGATTTGATTATCATAAAAGACGACCGCTGCTTCCTCCACGAAATCCATTGGGTGGCCGATGATTGGATTGCTTGTCATTATTTCGGATAATGGCTTTTTGTAAACGGTTACATCTGTCGTGTCAGAATAAAGGGAAGGTAACACTTCCTTTAAATCTCGATCCGTTATGATGCCAAGCAACTCTTTTGTCTCGGAAACGATGGGCAAATGCCGGATTTTCTTTTCCTGCATGATGGACAAAGCATCTTTGACGGTGTGATGTGGTGAAAGGGCAATTACATCCCTCTTCATTATTTCTTCAATAAGCATTTTTTGACTACCCCCTGTCAGTACATGAAACGATTCATAAAACGTAAACTATCGAACTGCTGGATTGATGCCTGATCGACCCTTTTTCCGATCTTGGCCATTAAGCAATTGGCTGGATGCGAACTTATCTCGGGATCATCCGTTGCATAGTATACCAAGCCGCCGTGATTCATCATTTTTTCCATCACTTTTCGATATTCCCATACATTCAGTTTTGTTCCTTTTAAATCCCAGTGCCAATAGTACTCGGTTGTCAGGATTATATAGTCTTCCATTGCATCATCCATCATGGACACTTCAAGTAGTGCCTTCCCTACCCCACCGCTTCGATATTTTGGAATGACTTCAATTGCGCCTAATTCGATGAGGTTTTCCATTTTCCCATGTGACCATCTTTCGAGAGGATCTGGATATAAATAGGTCACGTACCCGACGATCTCATTATTATCGCGTGCAATAATGATTCTGCCTTCCTGGAGGTCAGCAATTTCAATTAATGCCTTGTGTTGCTGTTCCGGGGTTCTGAACGCGACGAGGTGCTCATGAAAATCCAAGTTCGCCAGTTCCTTTCCAGGAATTGGCCCTTCGATTATAAGATTGCCGTTTTTATGTTTGATCTCCATTGCATTATACGTTTTTACATGTTCCAAATTAATCACCGTCCTTGTCAATAGACCTTATTTAAGTATACAACAAATAATGACTGGGGGAAGTTGGAATTCAGTAAGAAGACTAATAGTGAATGATCAGACACTCTAATTTATGTTTCTGAATATGTATTTTCGAAAGATTTAGTCGAATTTATGGTAAAATCAGTTAAAAGGTTGTTTTGTCTGTTGAAGAATGGGATCCTAAACCATTAAAAAACAAAGGCAAATGACGGTTAATATTTGTGGGAAATTATATTAAATGGGGGTAATGATAATGCAAATGCCAGTACATATTGTTGCTGCGGGAGGCTTAGTTGAGAATAGCAAAGGTGAGATATTATTAGTAAAGGAACGACGAGGTGGTCATTGGGTGTTTCCAGGCGGCCAAGTGGAAGTCGGAGAAAATTTAATGGATGGGGTAATTAGGGAAGTAAAAGAGGAAAGTGGAATTGATGTTATCGTATCTCATTTGGTAGGAGTTTATTCTAATACTGCAACGTATGAGGGACATAGCGGTGTAAAGATAGTACCTACAAAAGTGATGTTTGATTTTGTATGCCAACCCATAGGTGGAGCATTGACGACATCGGATGAAACATCGGACAGTCGTTGGGTTAATAAAGAAGATGTTTTAGATATGGTAACCGCCCCTGCTCTACGTACAAGATACCAGGCGTATTTGGATTATAACGGAAGTGTTCAATATATGGACTATATAACAAAGCCAAAGTTTGAAATAAAAATGGAGAGAACTATATAGGAAAACTACTCGTCGTATTCAACAATAGGGCCAGATTCCTGGGCTGTCTACTGCCAAAGGGCGCGTTTGCAGAAAAGTAGTATGCCGGAGTGGGATACGATTCTCATAAAGGAGATGAACCATTTCACATTTAAAGGCCATTATATAGAATAATTATTTTTGGGGTGATGTAGTTGTTAGTAAAGGGACTTAATCATTTTTTGTTTTCGGTTTCTGATTTAGATAAATCTATTAAGTTTTATCAAGATGTATTTGATGCTAAATTGCTGGTTAAAGCGAGAAGCACTGCTTACTTTGATATGAATGGAATGTGGTTGGCGTTAAATTTAGAGAAAGATATTCCTCGTAATGAAATAAATCAGTCATATACTCACGTTGCCTTTACGATAGAAGATGCCGAGTATAATAATGCATATGATAAATTGGAGGAGTTGGGGGTAAATATCTTAACTGGACGTCATAGGGATGAAAAAGATAAGAAGTCTATTTACTTTACTGATCCCGATGGACATAAGTTTGAATTTCACACGGGTACATTGAAGGATAGGTTAGATTATTATAAGCAGGATAAACCGCATATGGAATTTTATAATTAATATTCTGCTGCATTCTGGCGCGGAAATTTATTTGGTTACAAAATAGTAAATGGCACGATTCAAACGGAAAATATTTATGTATGGAACCACGAAGATGATAGCAGAACGTGGGTTGCTCCATCTTTGGAAGTATTTATTAAAGGCTGGATTACCGGGGAGATTACAACGTAAGACAGACATCTTCCTTGAAAGAACTTGCATCTGTTTAGTAGAAAGATTATTTAGCATCTTCGGGGTGAGCAGTGAATGACGAAAGAAATTGTTAATGTTGAATTTATACAGAAGACATATGATACAAATAAAATGGATTCGTGGTCTAAAGAACAGTGGAAAGAGTGGCGTGGGGAGTCAGATGACAATACAGGTATCAAAATACCGTTAATTAATGATAATAGATTTTATTTGAAAATAATGGGGATTTATTATAATGAAGAAACCAAAGAAATGTTTTTTGGCTTTGACACACAAAATAAACTTGACCGAGCCATAAATATTCAATTCGGTGAGTGGAAAATTGATGAGAGTACTTTTAATTTGTCTCAAGAAAAACCTTACTATTTGAAAAGTTGTTCCGAAGTAAGAGGTTTTCAAAAATCAGTGGAACGAACTTATTTAGAAAGCTGGGACTTCATAACAATTGAAATCAACCTTCTTGATGCTGAAACGAACCAATTGATAAGAGAATTTGAATTCCGAATTGAAAAGCGTTTAGTTCAGGTTTTTTAGTAAAGTTAAATGCTACAAATGAGCGCAGTAGTGAAGTAATTGCGTTTCAATCAGGCCAATTAGTTGGATAGTAGGGAGGGAATAAGTTGTACGTTGATTTTTACGGTAGTTTCAATTTTATCTTTATTTCTTTCTTATGTTGGTGGATTGTTTTGTTTGTGTTTCAAAGATTAGCAAATCGTTACCCAGAAAAAAAGACTTGGCGTAGAGATATTATTTTGACATTCATTCAAAGTGTAATTGTTGTAGTTACACTTCCTATCCTATTTTATTTTTTCAAGCCTTAATGTTAATAGTTTTCCGGAAAAACGCGAGGTAGGAGATGTATTAAATGGGAATATTACTTCCAATATTAATGGCGATTTCAGTGTTTTTAATGTTCTTTTCTCTTTTCTTCTCTATTCTTAAACGTTCGTGGAGGGCTATGTTAATTTCTTTTATTGCCAGCCTGCCTACTTCAATGTACTTTGCAAGCGTTAATCCACCTTTGTCTTACTTGGGTCTAACACCAATTCTGTTATTAACCCTAACGATTATTTTTAGAAGGCATGTTCAAAAAGAAATTGTTTAATAGATGCTTTGACAGACTTTCAAATGACTAACACGTGGGAAATTAATGAAACCAACATTCCAAATTACACAAAACAATTCCTTAATCGATACAAAAATGGAAATCCTAATCACCAATCTACCACCATGTGGGATTGTAACGTTAAAAGCTGAAATGTGCGATAACCTGGGCATGACTTGGGAATCGTTTGCGGAATTTATGTCAGATGACGAAGGTGAAATTAACTTAGCGAATGCAAAGCCTATATCGGGAACTTATTCAACTCCAGATGTAATGGGCCTTTTTTGGTCAATGAAGCCTATTCCAAATGATAAACCAAAGGCTAAGACTCCCTTAAAACCTTTAAAAACAAAGTTGACTCTAATGAGGGAGCAAGAAGCTTTGGCAGCCACTTCTATCATTCGTGATGTTGTTTCACCTGTGGTGGATAGATTTACTATTCGTGAATGTGGACTAGTTGGTACATTCTTTTGCCATACCAAGAATGTACCATTGCCAACCATCATTGTATTAGGTGGATCTGAAGGTGGATTGCGGGAGAATAATGCAGCTTTATTGGCTTCGTATGGGTTTAATACATTGGCTTTGGCGTATTTTGGTATTGAAGGTTTACCAAAAGAATTAGTGACTATCCCATTAGATTATATAGAGAAAGCAATTGAATGGCTACGCAATAATCCAAATGTGGACTTCACAAAACTCGGCGTATTAGGAACTTCTAAAGGCGGAGAATTAGCCCTATTAAGTGCATCACTGTTCCCGGAAATCAAGGCAGTAGTAGGTTATGTGCCTAGTGGGGTTGTTTACCCGGGCATTGGTCAATCAGCACTTGGTAAATCTTCATGGCAATATAGAGGGGAGTCGTTACCGTTTGCTTATGGTGAAATTCCGAAAGAAGTTACTTTGGAGATTAATCAGGCAAGAGATGTAGGAGAACCAATATCTTGGCGAAAGACCTACCAATGGTGGGCAGAAGGGGAAAAACAAGCAGAAATAGCAGTCGAAAATATAAAAGGACCTGTTCTTTTGATTTCAGGAGGCGATGACCAGTTATGGCCGGCTGATTTATTATCTGAAAAAGTGATAGACCGATTGAAAGAACACAATCACGCCTATCACTATGAACATATCAATTTTCCTAAAGCGGGACATTCTTTTTCAGTTCCTGGATATCCGACCACACAATCAGTCGTGTCCCCCTTTGGGAATGGCAAGTTATCACTTGGTGGAACGCCAAAAGAAAACTCTCATGCTCAATTTGAGGCGTGGGAAAATGTGAAAGATTTTTTTATTACATACTTGGCGTGACTGTGTAAAAACATACATGATAATTCAACCAAAATGAATAAAAATAGATAATAAAATGTTTAACGTTGTCTTTTTTGCTTCTGATTTTTATTAATATGCAATTGAAGTGTATTGTCGGAATAGTTTCACGCACAGGTACCGAAACAATCTAAATATATCAAAATGTTAGCGAATATAGAGGAGTTACTGTAAAATAGTAAGGGTTAAATGTTGTTTGAAAGGGTGATAGGAATGGAGAGTAAAACGTTACCTGTAATGCAAGGGAATTATCAATTGCAGGATTATGACCAAACAGTTAGGGAGTTTCAGTGGTCAGACGCAGAGAAGGAGTTCAGCTGGCATAAGACCGGGCTTATTAACATCGCATATGAGGCCGTGGATCGACATGCCGATTCCTATCGGAAAAACAAAGTGGCCCTCTATTACAAGGATGCAAATCGTAAAGAGGCTTATACGTTTAATGAGCTGAAAAAAATGTCAAATAAAGCTGCAAATGTGTTAAGAAATCATTCTACATTGGAAAAAGGAGACCGTCTTTTTGTATTTATGCCAAGATCTCCGGAATTGTATTTTTCATTACTTGGTGCACTGAAGATGGGGACAATCGTAGGGCCATTGTTTGAAGCATTCATGGAAGGGGCTGTATACGATCGTCTATCTGATAGTGAAGCCAAAGCGATTATTACAACTCCTGAATTGCTCAACAGGATTCCTGTTGCGAAATTGCCCCATTTAAAAACAATCTTCCTGGTGGGAGAAAATATTGATGAGGATTCAATGCATGTTGATTTCAATAAACATCTGAAAGAGGCATCTCCATACTTCCAGGTCGAATGGATGGAGCGGGAATCTCCAACGTTGCTTCATTACACTTCGGGTTCAACAGGCAAGCCGAAGGGTGTACTGCATGTGCAAGAGGCAATGGTGCAACAATTGCAGACAACAAGATGGGTTCTGGATTTAAAGGATGAAGATATCTTCTGGTGCACGGCGGATCCGGGATGGGTTACAGGGACAGCCTATGGAATATTCGGTCCTATGCTTGCTGGGGCGACATCGCTGATTTTAGGGGGAAGGTTTTCCACGGAAAGCTGGTATGAGGCAATTCAAGACTACGGCGTAACTGTATGGTACAGCGCGCCTACAGCGTTTCGAATGCTCATGGGTGCGGGTGCAGGTCCATTGGAAGAGTATGATCTATCTTCATTGCGCCATATTTTATCAGTTGGGGAGCCCCTTAATCCGGAAGTTATCCGTTGGGGGATGGAAGTTTTCAAACTGAGAATCCATGATACATGGTGGATGACAGAAACTGGAGCTCAAACTATCTGTAATTTTGGATCTTTGCCAATCAAGCCTGGCTCGATGGGTAAACCGGTTCCAGGAATTGAAGCTGCAATTGTAGATGATCGTGGACAAGTATTGCCACCAAATCGGATGGGGAACTTGGCGATTAAAAAAGGTTGGCCAGCTATGATGCGTGCTATCTGGAATAATCCGGAGAAGTATGATTCATATTTCATGAATAATGAATGGTATGTATCCGGCGACTCTGCGTATATGGATGAGGATGGATATTTCTTCTTCCAAGGCCGTGTCGATGATGTCATCATGACAAGTGGGGAGCGCGTCGGTCCGTTTGAAGTTGAAAGCAAGTTGTTAGAGCATCCTGCGATTGTCGAGGCTGGAGTAATTGGGAAGCCGGATCCTGTTCGAGGCGAGATCATTAAAGCGTTTGTTGCACTTCATGAAGGATATGAACCATCCGAAGAACTTTCTGATGATATTAAGCAGTTTGTCAAGAAAGAGCTTGCAGCACATGCGGCTCCTCGCGAGATTGAATTTAAAGATAAACTCCCTAAAACAAGAAGTGGTAAAATCATGCGCCGTGTGTTGAAGGCGTGGGAGCTAAATTTGCCTGAAGGCGATTTGTCGACAATGGAAGATTAATAACATAAATAGAAAAGGGACCCTAAGTTCAGGGTCCCTTTTCTTAATCATCGCCATCATCATCGGAAGGTGGTTTTTTATTGCCTCCGTTATTTCCGTTGTTATTTCCGTTATTTCCATTGTTGCCGTTATTACCTTTGTTTCCGTCATTTCCATTATTCCCTTTATCTCCATCGTCATTTCCGCTACCGTTTCCGTCATTTCCTGGCGGAGTGGTCGGTTCGGTTTTGTCATCATCAGCTTCATCATCATTTCCATCATCAGGTTTAGTTGAAGGTGGAGGATTCGGCCTTTCGACTGTCACTGTATTTGATGCTCCAGATAACAGACCAGTGATATCGACGGCTTGGACATAATAGTTACCAGGACCTACAGTCAGAGAATTCGGTGAGCCATCGTGTATTGTAGCTATCCGATTATTATTATGATATACATAATAACCGATTACATCGTTGGATGAGGATTCTGTCCATACTAAATTAGAACCTTCAATAGATGCGCTAACTCCGGCTGGTGCAACATCGTCAGCTAAGAATTCTGCACCTGATACAACACTGGATGAAAATACGGACATGGATGGGAATAGTTTGGATGCATCGCCACCCCAAGATCCAAGCATCCGGTCTATAAAGCTTTGGCTTACGCCAGTACCACCTGAAACTATGAACTCAGCTGGGGTCGAAGGAAGTGCCATATACCGGCTGCCTTTGACTGAAACATACGATGCGTCGATTATGCTGTCATCGGGCTCCGTCGGTAGCATTACCTTCGAGTTGAATAAATCAGATCTGATTAAACCTGCTCCTGAACAAGCTGCAGATGGTGCCAGTCCTGAAATCCCGCAGAAAGGTTTGGAAACAACTCCTTCAGGTTGTTTGAATGAGTCGCCCGCCCCTATTATGTCAGGTTTAACTTCATTTGCTTTGTTTAGCAACCTACTAAATAGCATTGTCGTTCGAGTAGTCGGATGCATTTGACCGGTTCCCCTTGTGTACAATTTTCGCGTATGGTCTTTATATCCAAACCATAGACCAAGCGAAACATTAGGATTATAACCGACCAACCAAGCGTCACCGTATCCATTTGTTGTTCCTGTTTTTGCAGCAAGATCTGTCTTGAAGTTCATAAAACCGGGTACTTGTTGTCCTGTTCCTCCAGGCTTTATCACGTCTCTCAGCATATCGGTGATGATATAGGAAGTTTCAGGGCTAAATACATCAACTGGTTTTACTTCATGTTGATAAACGATGTTGCCATTCATATCTTCGATTCTTTCAATGATATACGATTGGATAAACTTCCCGCCATTTGCAAAAGTGGCGAATGCGTTAGTATTTTGTTCTACACTTACTCCAATCTTCATGCCGCCGTACGATGTGGAATAGTTCACATAGTCTTCAGCATGTAGCTTTGTGAAATTCATTTTCTTAAGAAATTCGGCTGGTCTTCTATCGATGATTTCATTGTATAACCGTGCTGTAGGAAGGTTCAGTGATTCAGCAAGTGCTTGTCTTGCCGGAATAATCCCATTTTCCAAATCGGCGTAATAGTTGGAAGGACTCCACGGTTCAGTTCCCACTGTTATATCAAATTTGACATCGACTACTGGGCTGCCTGCACCAATAAATCCATATTCAATTGCAGGAGCATAAACAAGAAGCGGCTTCATAGAAGAACCGTTTTGTCTGAATGCTTGGGTGGCATGGTTTAGGGCAATTAACTGGTGATCACGTCCGCCTACGAAGGATAGTATTCGGCCGGTGCTATTTTCAAGCATGATGGCACCAACTTGAACAGGATCATCCTTCAATACGGTTTCACCTGTACTAAAATCCTTTTCTTCGCGGGTATACGTGAAGCCATAATACTCAAATTCCTCTGCGACTTTATTCATTTCATCATACAAAGTCTTGTCGATCGTCGAATAGATTCGATATCCGCCTGTACGCATCTCGCGTTCTGCAAGAATCTTATATTTTCCTTTGACTTTATCATCTTCTTCAAAACGTTCAGGATCGATTCCGTCTTTTTCAGCGAGCATTTTCGCAAGTATTTCTTTTGTTCTTTCTTGAATCTCCTGAGTTAGGTAAGGGTATCTTTCAGTTGCTCGCTGTGTTTTTTCTCTAAAGTCCTTCGTAATATCGTAAGCGATTGCTTCCTCATATTGAGCTTCAGATATATAACCAGTTTCTTTCATCCTGAAAAGGACAGTTTTCATCCTATCAATTCCGGGCTTGATGTTTTTTTCGTTCTTCAAACCTCCGCCATAATAATTACTGAGGAATGGCGTGTAGGCAAAAGGCGCTTGCGGTATACCCGCAATGTAGGCTGCTTGGGGTAAATTAAGATCTTTAGCCTTAATTCCGAAAATTCCTTCTGCAGCAGTTTCGATGCCCGCAATATTTTGTCCCATTGCATTTCTACCATATGGAATGATATTTAAATAGGCTTCAAGGATTTCATTTTTATCCATAAAATGCTCAATTCGCATCGCAAGGAGAATTTCTTTTGCCTTTCGTTCATACGAAACTTCATTTGTCAAAATTTGGTTTTTTATCAATTGCTGCGTTAAGGTTGAACCACCTGTCTGACTTGATGAGTTAGTAACATCTTGGAAAAGTCCACGGAATATCGCTTTTGGAACAATTCCATTATGTGTTTCAAAGTATTCATCTTCTGTTGCCATAACAGCATCGATGACAAATGGGGAAACATCCTTTAAAGTAGTTTGTTTACGTTCAATATCAGAGTTCACTTTTCCTAAGTAAATGTCATTTGCAAAATAGATTTCTGAGGTCTCTTCATAGTTGAAAATGGCATCACGCATTTCGGTCTTTGAACGTAAAGGTTCTTTCGCAACAAGTGACGCGAAGTAACCAGCACCGACAGAAGCTGCAAAAACACCAAGCGTTAACCCGAAGATAAGGAATAAAAGGAATAGGTTCCAAATAACCCCCGAAGTAATTCGGACGCCTTTCGCCCAGCCTTTATTCTTCATCGCATCAAATTTTTCTTCTATTAGATCTATCCTGTTTTTACGTCGTTTGTTCAAAATTTCATCCCGTTGTCAAAACTTCATAAAACTCTACAAAGTATGTTTAATTCTTGCTTCATTCTGTCCGATTTTGCCGAAGCTACTTTCGTTTGGTCTAACAGTCCACAAGCGTAAATTCGGGTACAACGAACCCTACACATTAACAGTGTCTTGTTGGTGACTAAACTGTTAATCTTCCATAGCCCGCCAAATTCAATGCTGCGTTCATATCCCGATCTATCTTCAATCCACATTCACACGAATACACACGATCAGATAGTTTCAAATCTTTCTTAATCGTTCCGCATGAGGAACATATTTTAGAAGAGGGGTAAAAACGGTCCGCCTTAGTGAATCCAATTCCATATTTTTCGCATTTATATTCCATTTGGCGTGAGAATTCTTTAAGCTTTTGGTTAGCAATTGCTTTTGAAAGATGGCGATTTTTCATCATCCCAATCACATTCAAATCCTCCATCACAACTTTGCTTGGTTTGGTTTTCACGATAGCGTTCGTTGATTGGTGGATATGATTGATTCGGATGTTAGTTAATCGTCTGTGTAGGTGTTGTATTTTTTGTTCGAGTTTTATAATGTTGCTCGTTTTGACGAAACGAGTTCCCTCCTTATTCATTTCGTATTTGCGGGAAACACTTCGTTGCAACCTACGCAAGCGTTTCTCGGTCTTTATTATTTTTTCCGTTTTGTTAATGTTCTTGAATTCTTGACCGTTGGAACAAATCGCTAACTCTTTAATCCCCAAGTCAATTCCAACAACTTCATCTGTCAGTTTAGGCTGTTCAAATTCCTGTTCGATCCCAACGGATATATACCAATATTTATTGTCAAAGCTGATTCTCGGATTGATGTATGCAACACCAATTGGAATCTGTTCACTTGTTTTTATCCAACCCACTTTTTCAATTAAAACAAGTTTCTTTTTCACCTTCAATTTAGAGGTATCATTATAAAAGGATAGCTTTGATTTTTTGCGACTTTTAAATTTAGGATACTTTGCTTGCCCTTTGAAAAAGTTTTTATAGGCATTGCAAGCATCCTTTATTGCTTGCTTTGTAACATTGTTTGATACATCAAATAACCAGCTAAACGCTTCCGATTGTTTCAGTTCTGTTAGTTCTTTCCTTAAAACATTATTAGAAATAAACTTGTTTCCCTGCTTGAAGTTTTCCTGTTGTCTGTTTAATGCCCAATTATATGCCCATCTGGCAGTTCCTACAGACTTCCATAACTGTTCATCCTGTAGCTTAGTCGGTCGGAGTCTGATTTTCATCGAAAGAATCAATCTCTAACAACTCCCTAATCATCTTTTTAGCTTTATTCGTCCGCTATCCTTGGAGTATTCAACTAAACACGATAATTAATCGATACCTCTGTAATTACAACACATCAAACATTATATGAAACGACAGTGTTTTACATTATTATATAGCTGAATAACTGCCACCATCTCATCTAAATCCTTCCTATTATAGCACATTTTACGACAATCAATATAAAATGTTTGACAATCGGATATTTTAGATTACAATAGGGATTACATATTTTTTTGCATGTTGAAGAAGCCGAAGTAGTGGCGATGAATCCGTTTAGAGAGGCAGCGGTTGGTGAAAGTTGCTCGGAATATCGTTTGCGAATTACAGCTTTGGAGTGCGACGCGTACGCGGCGATAATGCGTCTTTGAGCGGAGAATTATTTTGATATTCTCAAGCTGGGTGGTACCGCGTTAATTGACTAAGTTCATAACGTCCCTGCATGATTCAGTTGAATCATGTAGGGGCTTTTTTATTTTTATTGGAGGGATTAGGATGACGAACGAGTTACTTGAGGATTTGAAATGGAGAGGCCTCTTATACCAATCGACTGATGAAGAAGGTCTTGAAAAGGTATTGAATGAGGAAAAGATTTCATTATATTGCGGAACAGACCCAACGGCAGATAGCTTGCACATTGGGCATATCGTTCCGTTTTTGACGCTTCGTCGTTTTCAAAAACATGGCCACCGACCGATTGTTCTTGTCGGCGGGGCTACAGGAATGATCGGGGACCCATCATTCAAAGCTGACGAGCGCCAACTTCTTTCCGAAGAACAAATTGCCAAAAACGTAGCTGGAATCCAGAAGCAATTAGAGAATATCTTTGATTTCGGTAATGAAAACGGGGCTATTTTAGTCGACAATAAAGACTGGTTTGGGGAAATGTCCGCAATTAGTTTCCTCCGCGACTATGGAAAGCTGTTAAGCGTTAACTATATGTTAGCGAAAGAAAACGTTGCATCCCGTCTTGAGACAGGGATTTCCTTTACGGAATTCACCTACATGCTTATTCAAGGGGCTGACTTCAGCCATTTATACGATAAATACAATTGCCGTTTGCAAATCGGTGGTTCTGACCAATGGGGCAATATTACAACAGGGCTCGAAATTATTAGAAAAACACATCATGATGAAGCGAAAGCATTCGGAATCACAATGCCGCTTGTAACAAAAGCGGATGGTACGAAATTCGGTAAAACAGCGGGAGGATCTATTTGGTTGGATCCAGCAAAAACATCCCCTTACGAATTCTATCAGTTCTGGATCAACACAGCCGATTCGGATGTCATCAAGTATTTGAAAATCTTCACTTTCATGGAAAGGGAAGAGATTGAAGCTATGGAGGTTTCCGTACAGGAAGAACCGCATCTTCGCAAGGCGCAACAAGCATTGGCTGAAGAAATGACACGTCTTATCCATGGTCAGGATGCTTTGGATCAAGCGATTCGTATTTCGAAAGCTTTGTTCAGTGGGGACTTGAAGGCGTTGACGGTTGAAGAAATGAGAGATGCATTCAAGGATGTTCCGACATTTGAAATGGAGTTGGCTGATAAAAATATCGTCGATTTCATCGTCGAAGCAGGCGTATCTCCATCAAAACGCCAAGCAAGGGAAGACGTAACGAATGGTGCGATTTCGTTGAATGGTGAGAAGGTGACGGATACGGCATATGAAGTGACGGCTGCTGATCGTCTTGACAATACGTTCACAATCGTCCGCCGCGGTAAGAAGAATTATAAAATGGTGAAGTTTATTTAATGCAAAAAGGCCAATCCTGTGATGGGATTGGCCTTTTTGATGGTGTTTTGGCCTGGAAAAGTGCGAGTCGGTGGTAAAGTGTAAAGAGTCGGTGGTAAATCCCCGAAGCGGTGATAAACTCCAAAAAGTCGGTGACAACCCACCGCTCCGCCGATTTTCATGCATTCTTCTTCGCAGTCGTCCGTTTCCTTGTTGCGGATTTCTTCTTTTTAGTCTTATCAAGAGATGCTTGCAATGCCGCCATTAAATCGGTTGTATTCGATGGCGAAATTGGTTGTTTTTCTTTCGCAGCAACAGTAGCATTGCCTGATTTTTTCTCTTCGATTAATTCCATCAAAGCTGTCCTATATTCATCCGTGTACTTCGTAGGATCAAAAGCGGTTGTCAATTGATCGACCAATAAAAGTGCGGTATCCAGTTCTTTTTGCACGACTGTATCCTCGCTTGGAATATTCCCGACATCCTCTACATTTCTGACCTCATCCGGAAAGTGGATTGTATTCATCAATAATGCCCCTTCATAAACCCTCACTACGGCCAATTGCTCTTTCGAACGGATAATGATTTTGGCTACACCGATTTTTCCGGAGTCCTTTAAGGCCTTGCGCAATAATGCATATGCCTTTCCGCCGTTCGCATCGGGTGCCATGAAATAGCTTTTTTCAAAATAAATTGGATCAATTTCCACCAACTTCACAAAATCAATAATTTCCACAGCTTTCTCTTCATTTTCCTTCTTCAAATTTTCAAGCTCTTCGTCATCTAAAACGACGAACTTATTTTTTGTATACTCATATGCCTTCACGATATCTTCATTCTGCACTTCCCTATCACAAACGGGGCATACTTTTTGATAACTAATCGGTGAATTGCACTCCTTGTGAAGTTGGCGCAATTTAATATCATTATTTTCCGTAGCTGCATGGAGTTTGATCGGGATATTGACTAATCCGAAACTGATGCTGCCTTTCCATACTGTGTGCATGAAGTTTCACCTGCTTTTATTTTTTAGTATGAGAGCATCCTTCATTCCTATGTATACGAAATGAAATCGGTCTAACACTAAGAAAAACAGTGGAGAGCGATTTAATGAAACCAATGTTAATGTCCGATGCAAATGAAATACCCGTAGGGAAAGAATGGATATATGAAACGAAATACGACGGTTTCCGAACAATTCTTCATTGGAATAAAGAAGGGATCCAACTATTCAGTAGAAATGAAAAACTGTTAAATGAAATGTTTCCAGAAATTATAGAAGCTTGCCGACGAATGGAACATTTAATCAAACCATTCCTGCCAATTGTTTTTGACGGGGAATTGGTCTATTTGCAAAACGATTTCAGAAGTGAATTTTCCATCGTGCAAACGAGGGGACGGATGCGGAAGAAAGAAGTGATCGCCGAACATTCAATAGCCTTCCCATGCCAATATATAGTCTTCGATCTTATCACTTTCAAGGGTAAGGATATGGCAAATTCCGCACTTGAAAAGAGGAAAATGGAACTTGAAAAGTGTTTTGAAAAATTGGGGCTGCCATGCCACGTCAAGTATCGACACGAAAGCTTACTTCAAATGATAGAAACATTTACTGATGGGAAGGAATTGTGGAATCACATCCGAATCAGCAATGGGGAAGGGATCATTGCAAAGCAGAAGAGAAGTATCTGGAGCAATGAAAAACGGACAAATCAATGGCTGAAAGTGAAAAACTGGCGGCAAGTCACAATTATTATAACGAAATATGAACAGGTGAATGGATTCTTTACGGGTTCGGTCTATCACGAACGTGAGATCATTGAAGTGGTAACCTTCAAGCATGGTATGACAGATGAGGAAATGAAAACGCTGAGCGAATTGTTCCTTGCAAATGGGAAAAGCATTGGAAATTCCATTTATGAAATTGCACCTTCCATCTGTGCGAATATAAATTGCATCAGCTTTGACGGGAAGCATTTGCGCGAGCCAAGGTTCCATTCTTTTGCATTTGAAATGAACCCTGAAGAATGTGAGTGGCGGCAGATGTTAAGGCAGTTGAATCCGATTCCGGAGAACGTCCAAGTCACGCATCCTGACAAGCCGGTCTGGCCGAAAAGTGGAATAGAGAAGGAAGACTACCTGTTGTATTTGCAAATGGCGGCACCATTCATGCTTCCATTCCTTAAAGAACGCCATCTCACACTAATCCGATTTCCTCACGGGGTTCCCGGCGAAAAATTCTATCAGAAAAGTGTTCCTGATTATGCTCCCGATTTTGTCAAAACATCAAGGGATGATGATATTGACTATATTGTGTGCAATGACATCATGACATTACTCTGGTTAGGGAACCAGCTTGCGCTTGAATTCCATATTCCTTTTCAAACAATAGATACAAAAATGCCAACAGAAATCGTCTTCGATTTGGATCCGCCTTCCGTCGATGAATTTTCCCTCTCCATTGAGGCTGCAGTACGTTTAAAAGCGATATTCGATCAATTTCAATTAGAATCATTTATCAAAACATCTGGCGGGAAAGGGTTGCAATTATATATTCCACTTCCATACAACACATTCACATATGATGAAACACGCATTTTTACAAAATTTGTCTCCGACTTCCTATGCGACCAAGAACCGCAATGGTTTACGACGGAGCGGCTGAAGAAAAACAGGGGAAACAAACTCTACCTGGACTACGTCCAACATCACGAAGGAAAAACAATCGTAGCACCATATTCTCCAAGGGGTACAGAAATAGGTACAATTGCAACACCGTTGAAGTGGGAAGAGGTAGGGGATTCATTACGACCCGAGCAATTTACAATACACACCGTAATGGAGCGGATGAAAACCATTGGGGATCCATTTAGGGAATTTAGGAAAGTGGGGGAGGCCCAACCATTCTCAGTAGTCCTTGAGCAGTTGAAGGAGCTGTTATAAGATAAGTAAAAACCCCGAAATTACACTACAATCTCGGGGTTTTCGTAAAGAAAGCGTTCAATGAAAGCGCAAAAGGAGAATTTCCCCAATCGCAGTTTTAGTCTGTCATATATTCATTAACCAATTCATAACATCTATTCTTTGTTGATTCGTATAAGGAAATATAATAGGCAACATATTCAAAAGTTCCGCCATCATACTTTTTTCTTTCCTCTTCCGCTGCAATCTCTTTCTGTTTTATCCACTTAATTTGTTTGGTTTTTAATTCATTCATTGTCTTTGGCGATAGCGATTTCTTTAACAAAGCATAAATCTCATTTAATTCCTTGTCATATCTTTCATAGGAAACTCCATAGTAGCTTTTCATAGCGTTTGTTACACCTTTATCGGAATCCTCTTTTTCTGGTAATGCATCAAGTTCCTTTTGGATGTTGTCTAATCTTTCTATAAACCCTGTTCGTCCTTCTATTTTTGTTACTATGTCGGTCGTATGATCTTCTTGGACATCATTTTCTTTTGTTTCAGCTGCGGTTTCAGTTAACGTGTTATTGTCGGAAAAGGCTTCAGTTGATTGAGATGAATCATCTGAAATGTTACAAGCGGACATTACGACTAATAATAGGACCATTAAGCTTACTACAATGAGGGCATTTTTTGTCTTCATCTTGACGCCTCCATTCTATTTCAAAATTATTACTTATTGCTAATCTTAACACAAACAAAATAAACAAAAACGAAAAAACCCTTGAAACGTTGATATAACAACATTTCAAGGGTTTTATTAGCATTTATGCTACTATTAACGTGAGTAGAACTCAACGATAAGAGCTTCGTTAATTTCAGCAGCAAGTTCGCTACGCTCAGGAAGACGTACGAATGTACCGACTTTAGTGTCTGCATTGAATGTAACGAACTCAGGAACGTAGTTGTTCACTTCAAGAGCTTCGTTAACAGCAGTAAGGTTTTGAGATTTTTCACGAAGAGAGATCTCTTGTCCAGGTTTTACGCTGTAAGATGGGATGTCAACGCGCTTTCCGTCAACCAAGATGTGGCCATGGTTAACAAGTTGGCGTGCAGCACGACGAGTACGTGCAAGACCCATGCGGTATACTAGGTTGTCAAGGCGAGTTTCAAGAAGGATCATGAAGTTTTCACCATGTTTACCAGGCATTTTACCAGCTTTGTTGAATACTGTTTTAAATTGACGTTCGTTTACGCCAAACATAAAACGAAGTTTTTGTTTTTCTTGTAATTGCAATCCGTATTCGGAAAGTTTTTTACGTTGTGTAGGACCGTGTTGTCCTGGTGCGTAAGGGCGTTTTTCGATTTCTTTTCCTGTGCCGCTCAACGAAACGCCAAGACGACGGGAAATTTTCCAAGATGGACCTGTATAACGAGCCATGAAAGACTCCTCCTCTAATTTGGTTTTATTTTGTTGTAAAATAAGAACCAGATGTATTCAATCCTTGTGCCATTCTATTTCTTGCATCCTCGCCTCAGCAGCCTCAAGGTTACACGATGCACCTTATATGAAAGGAATAGACTGGACAGCATGAATCATACAACTGCTGCAACTATTTTACACAAGTTCCATCTTAACAAATATTAGAATGACAATCAAGTTTTTTATTAGAAAATACCTATTTGGATCTAAAGTAAACACTGGTTAATAAAGGATAGTTGAATTACAATAAGGTATATAGATATCGGAGGACAGTAGATGAGGGTGATAGAATGTGTAATCATGAAATAGTTGTAGTCGACTTGAAATGTGCTGTTTTCGATTTGTTATCAAGTAAGGTCGATGAACTGTCGATGGAAGAAATGCTTGTAGAATGCAAGAAATTGTTTATGAGTTATTTTGAAATTATTGATGCTGAAATCCTTATATATGATAATAACCGTTTTCTACCAATTTTATCCTTAGTGGATTTGGAAAATGGATCTAAAGTCGGAATTCGCAAGATGGATGATTACCCCATGATTAACCTTTCACTTTTAGCACATTCGGGTGATATTAACGATGATTCGCTTATTATTCGTGATAATAAACTGAATCCGCTGGCAGCAATAATCTTTAAGGTAACTGATAAATGGCATGCTTTTGCTGAATCTGCTTATTTAAGGGATTTAAAGAAGGTATTAGGCACTTTTGTTGGTCAAGTTGTGAAAGTCCATCAGCTTTCAGAGAATGAATTGATGTATAGACGTCTGTTTGAAGTGACGGAGCACTTTAATTCAACGATGGACAGGGATGTCATTATTGAGGAAATGATGAAAGCAGTATTCAAGTCCTTTTCAGGTTGTGATGTGCATCTCCTACTATCCCAAGAATATAAGGACAAGACAATGGGGTACCGGTTATTCGATTATGTGAATGAACGTGCCTCTGCTGTTGACGCTTTTCTTTCAGGAGATTTGACAATCGAGAAAAATGCGGAGGATTTTAAGGGTACATTGATGAATGCTCCAATTGGCGGAAGACAAGGGACCTATGGGGTTTTACAGATTGTGACGACCAAAGACGCTGCGTTTTCATCTACTCAAAAAAACTTTGTGAAATTGATAACGAATGTTGCTGGAAGTGCACTTGAAAATGCAACTTTATACGAACAATCCCATCAGCTTGTAAGTGATTTGCAATTGGTCGATGAAACGTCAAGGGAATTGAACAGTAATTTGGATTTAGGCGATATGTACGCATATCTTAACGCGCAGTTCATGAAAGCCTTTAATCCAGATGAAATTGCGTTTGTTGCGTTTCAAGAAGAAAGTGATTCAATTATTTTACCTTCTACCACATCGTTTTTTGAAAAAGAAGCGGGCATGAAAGTAGTTGACTCCATTTTATCACGTTTAAAGAATGGGGAAGAATATATTTTTGATGTAAATAGTAAGAACAACATAGTTAAAATCTCTGGTTTTAATTCGCTTGTAGCACTTCCAATCACCAATAATGATAATATGATCGGGTTTGTCATCCTATTGCATAAGGGTGATAATTTCTCTTTTGATAATTTTAAGCTTTTGCGCTCTTTAATAAGCCATTCATCATTAGCGATTTCCAACGTAATGCTACGAGATCAATTACAAACTCTCGTCAATAAAGATAGTCTAACAAAGCTGTTCACTAGAACGTATTTTGACAAGTATGTGGTTTCAACAATTGAAAATAGGGAATCAGGCATATTTTTGTTGATGGATATTGATGATTTCAAATTGGTGAATGATACATACGGTCACTATATTGGTGACACTGTCTTACAGCAGATCGCTTCGTTCATCATTTCAAAAGTGGATAATATAGGTTTTGCAAGCAGATGGGGTGGAGAAGAGATAGCTATTTTATTGCCAGCCGCTTCAGTAGAAAAAGGTGTTGAATTAGCGGAGTTACTCGTCAAAGAAATCCCCACAGTTACTGAACCGAGTGTTACAGTGTCTATTGGAATGGGAAATTGGATTCCTGATGAAGGAATTCCATTCCATGAACTATTTCAATCAATCGATCAAGCCTTATACAATGCTAAGGGTAATGGAAAAAATCAATTCATTATACATGGAGTGGCTTCGGCAAATGGACCTTGCTGAAGTTACTCTTTTTCTTTTTGGATAAAAAGTGTAGAATGAAATCAAGGAATGTAAGTGCTTACAAATGAGGAAAGGCGGGATTGGGATGAAAAAGAACACGTTACACAAAGATACGCTTGTGATTCATGAAGGCTATGACGATACGAAACACCATGGTAGTCTAACTGTACCTCTCTATCAGACTTCAACATTTTCATTTGAACAGGCGGAACAAGGGGAAAAAAGGTTTTCGGGGGAAGAAGCGGGAAATATCTATTCTAGACTTGGAAATCCGACCGTCCGTGTTTTAGAGGAAAGAATGACTGCACTTGAAGATGGGGCGGGTGCACTCGCATTTGGTTCCGGAATGGCTGCTGTTAGCTCTATACTCGTTCACTTGACAAAGGCTGGGGATCATATACTTTGCTCGAGGGGAATTTACGGATGCACATTCGGCTTGTTGAGAATAATGGAAGAAAAATATAACATTACACATAGTTTGATCAGTATGACTACTGAAGAGGAAATTGAGAAGGCGATTACACCTGAAACGGTTTGTATCTACGTAGAAACGCCTATTAATCCGACAATGGAATTGGTAGACTTGCATTTAATCGTGAAGGTTGCAAGGAAACATGGTCTTCGAGTTGTTGTTGATAATACATTCACGTCTCCATATTTGCAAAATCCACTTGCGATAGGAGCCGACTTCGTTCTCCATAGTGCAACGAAATATATCAATGGGCATGGGGATGTTATTGCAGGATTGCTTGTTGGAAAAGATGCGGACGAAATGGAAAGGCTACGATTTACCATTCAAAAAGATTATGGAGCAATCATGTCGCCATTTGATGCATGGTTATTGATCCGTGGGTTAAAAACATTACCTGTCCGAATGGAAAGACATACAGCCAATGCGGAAAAACTTTTAGATTTTTTAAAGGGTCAAAAATTAGTAGAAGACATTTATTACCCATTCGATAAAGGAAATCCACAATATGAAATTGCTGAACGTCAAATGAAAGCAGGCGGCGGTTTAATATCATTCACAGTAAAAGGTGGTAAAAAGGGTGCTCAGTTATTCATGGATAGCCTTTCATTGATCAAAATTGCTGTGAGTCTTGGAGATGCTGAGACGCTAATTCAACATCCTGCTACAATGACACATTCATCAGTACCAGCAGAAGAGCGTGAAAAAATGGGTATATCAGATTCCTTACTCCGTCTATCAGTAGGACTGGAACACGTAGAAGATTTGATTGCCGACCTTGAATCAGCTTTTACCATTTTGGAGAAAAATAATTCTGCGCATGCAAAATAAAAACATGGCCCGATGCTTTTTTTCGGGCCATGTTTTTTCATATATGTTTAACTAATACTTCTACAAGTTCTTCCAAACCTTGGCGGTCTTCATCGCTAAAACGATCAAGTTCAGGGCTATCGATGTCAAGTACACCAAGGAGTTTACCGTCTTTAATGAGTGGAACGACAATTTCTGAACGTGACGCCGAGTCGCAAGCGATATGGCCAGGGAACTGGTCGACGTCCGGAACAACAATACTTTCCCGTTTCAATGCGGAAGTTCCGCAAACACCTTTTCCAAGTGGAATTCGGATACAAGCGGGAAGCCCTTGAAAAGGTCCAAGAACGAGTTCATTCTCACCGTCTAACAAGTAAAAGCCTACCCAATTGATGCGGTCAAAAAATTGATTCAATAAAGCTGATGCATTGCTTAAATTCGCATAACGGTTTGGTTCCCCTGAAAGCAAGGCGTCAAGCTGACTTGTCAATTGGCTGTATTTTTCTTTCGGTTTGTCGGAATAAGTAATAGAAGTAAACAAAATAACACCCCCAAAAATTATATTTTAAGTATACGTTTCTTTCATACTTTCTACAAATTCCGCGCTTTTAGACGAAAAAACACCTTTTTCCCTATAATTCGCTCGTTTTCGATACGAAAACACTTTAAACATGTTACTATATAAGATAATATTATTTTACAGTAGTTGAAAATTAGTAGTACATCGATATGAAAATTTACGTTATTAAACTTTATATATAAGTGACTTCGGAATAGGGGGATCACAATGGTGAAATACTTCATCATTCCAATAATAGTTTTAGTTGTTCTTATGAGTATCGCCTTTTTATTCAGACGCAAACATATACGAGAAATCGGTAGGCTCGAACATGAAAAAATGCAAATCCAAAACAAACCGATTTTTGAAGAAATGATGAAAGTTAAACAATTGAATATGACGGGTGAAACAGAGGAGAAATTTGAACGGTGGCGTAGTGAATGGACAGAGGTCATCGATGTACATATGCCTAAAATCGATTCATTGCTATTTGACGCTGAAGATATGATCGATCGGTTTCGATTTAAAAAGGCAACAACTCTTGAAAAGGAAATCCAGGGGAAAATCCGACAATGTGATAGGAAAAAGAATGAGATTTTAGATGAGTTGAATGAATTGATAGGCAGCGAGGAAAAGAACCGCATTGAAATAGAGAAGCTTCGTGAACAATATCGCTCGGCGCGTAAGACAATATTGGCTCATCAACACGCATTCGGGATGACTGTAGAACCTTTGGAGAAAGAGCTTGAATCATTTACTCCAAAATTCAAAGAATATGATGAGTTGACCGAAAACGGGAATTATTTATTGGCCCGTGAAATTGTATTATTGCTTACTTCAAAAGGCGAGCAACTTTCTATGCTACTTCATGATATCCCTTCATTGCTGATTGAACTGCAAAGTAAGATTCCGACAGCTATACGGGAATTACGGAACGGAATTAGGGAAATGGAAAGTCAATCCTATTCATTGAAGCATCTTGAGTTGTCTAAGCAGCTATCTGAAATTGAAGAAGGCATTGAAGAGCAGTTAGCAAAAATGTCTAGTTTGGAAATCGACTCAGTAAGACAGCAAGTAACAGAAATGCATGACCGAATCGACTCGTTCTACGATGCATTGGAAAATGAAGTGAATGCAAGACATTATGTGGATTTATATTTCAATGACGTTGAAGAAAGTCTTACTCAAACTATCCATTCGACAATGGAAACTTCTGATGAAGCAATATACGTTCAGCAAAGTTACCGCTTAGACGAAAAGGAAGCGAAATTACCACAGTTAAGTTTAAAAAAGCTTGAAGGTTTACAGAACCGCTTTGATATATTGAAAGTTTTGCTGCAGGATGAAGAGTCTGCCTATTCTTCATTGCAAACCGAGCTTAAAGAAATATCGGATGAACTTGAAGGAATCGAAGAGGAACGGGAAAGGCTTGCGAACCGTATGAAAAACTTGCGGATTGACGAAAATAACGTTAGAAACAAATTGAATGATCTTTCTAAAGAACTTCAAAATGTGGATCGGAAATTACATCGCGGGAATATTCCTGGTATTCCTGATGAGATGGATGCACGTCTTGAGGAAGCGGAAGAGCAACTGTATTTAGTCAGTCAGAGCCTACAGGAAGTGCCATTAAATATGGCGGTTGTAGACAGCTATTTGGCAAATGCCACAATGGTTGTGGAAGAAGTAAAGGATAAGGTTGAGGAGCTTTTGGAGAATGTTATGCTTATCGAACGAATTATCCAATACGGAAATAGATATCGTGCTGCAAATCCTGCTATGAATGAGCGTTTGCTTATGGCGGAGGAATCATTTAGGCAATTCCGTTATGCGAAGGCATTGGAGGAAGCGGCGACGGCTGTTGAGGAAGTGGAGCCTGGTTCGATGAGGCGTATTGAAGAGATGTTGAAAGAGCATGTGTAATGGAACGAAGCCACCGGCATTAGTGCAGGTGGCTTTGTCACGTAAAAGTTGATTTCCGCTTCAGGCGGGCGCTTTCCGCGGGCATGGCTTCAGCCTCCTCACTACGCTACGCTTCGTTGCGGGGTCTTCAGCTCATGCTATTCCCGCAGGAGTCGCCGCCTTTCGCTTCAATCAACGATATAGTAATTGCTAATTCAAATTCAGTTGTTTTTATATAGAAAGGATAATTTTAATGATTTATTTTGATAATAGTGCAACGACGCAGCCTGATGAAAGTGTGCTTGAATCTTTTATTGCAGCCAATTTACGATTTTATGCGAATCCGGCATCTATTCATCAAATGGGCAGAGAGGCAGAGGTTTTGCTGAAACGCTCGAAGGAACAGATGTTAGAACTTGTTGACAATGAAGATGGAGAAGTTGTTATAACATCCGGTGGCACGGAAGCGAATAACTTGGCGATACACGGATTTGCACAAGCTTATAAATCGAGAGGCAATCATATCATTACAACGCAAATTGAGCATCCATCAATCTTGAATGCATGTCGCGAGTTGGAAAAGGACGGATTTGAAGTCGACTATCTCTCAGTGGATGAACAAGGTCTGATTTCGCTTCAAGAATTGGAAAGTAAGTTGAAAAAAGAAACAATTCTTGTCAGTATTATGCATGTGAATAATGAAATTGGTACTATACAACCGATTCAGCAATGTGCAGAATTGATAAAGAGAAGTGGACGTACTATTTTTCATTCGGATTGTGTGCAAAGCTATGGAAAATTATCTGTAAGTATGAGATCGCTTGGTGTTGACGCCATTACAATTTCTGCCCATAAAATCAATGGCCTAAAAGGTTCTGGTGCATTGTTTTTCAAAAATAATGTTAAACCGAATGCTATAAATTTCGGTGGTGGTCAGGAAAATGGTCTTAGAAGCGGGACAGTATCAGTTCCAAATGCTGTATCTATGGCGAAAGCGATGAGAATTAGTGCTGAACAGCACGAAAGAAAAAATTATAGAAATTGGAAAAAGAAGATTATCGACGCGTGTGCTGAAATCGAACTCGTCAAAGTCGTTTCTCCTGATAATGCGGCTCCTCATATAATTTCATTAGCATTCAAGTCGATCAATGGTGAAGTTGCTATCAATTACTTTCAAGAGAAAGGCATCATCATTTCAACTTCAAGTGCCTGTTTTTCGAAAAGCAAAAATGCAAGTCATGTCGTGGAAGCGATCGATTTGGATAAAAAGTTTAAAAATGGTGTCATCCGCATTAGTTTCGGCAACACTAATACAGAAGAAGAAGTAGATACATTTATTACAGTTTTACGCGAATTTGTGGAATTGATTGAGAGGGGAAAATAAGAAATGGAATGGAATGAAGTTTTAATACGATACGGTGAATTGTCTTTAAAAGGCCGGAACCGGAATGTATTTGTACGTAAATTGAAAAATAATATTAAAGATGCGATGCGGGATCTACAATCAATTCGAATTAATGCTGAACGGGATCGGATGTTTTTAATCGCAGATGACCAGGAAGATATGCAAAAAGCTATGGAAAGACTTCCTGCTATTTTTGGCATCCAATCATTTAGCCCAGTCGCAAAGTGTGAAGCGGATTTAGATGCTATAAAATCAAAAGCTTTGGAAGTAATCGGTTCCGGTGAAACGGCCGGACAGACGTTTAAAGTGGAGATTAAACGAGCAGACAAAACATTTCCATATGTTACTGGCGAATTGCAACAAGAAATAGGTGGACATGTATTGCGCCATTATCCTGAGCTTGTTGTTCAAATGAAAAAGCCGGATATCATTTTGTTGGTCGATATCCGAAAGGATGGAGCGTTCCTTACTTCCAAAGTATATAAAGGTGCTGGTGGAATGCCAGTTGGTTCGAACGGACATTCATTGTTAATGCTGTCTGGTGGGATAGATAGTCCGGTCGCCGGTTATCAACTCATGAAGCGCGGCGTCTCTCTTGACGCAATCCATTTTGCAAGCCCGCCTTATACGAGTGAATTGGCAAAAAGAAAAGTAATGGATTTGACAGAACGCCTTGGTTTGTTTGGTGCTTCCGTACGCTTGCATATAATACCTTTTACGGAGCTGCAACAAGCTGTTGTTCAACAAGTTCCGGATAATTTGTCTATGACAACTACAAGAAGAATGATGCTTCAAATCGCGGATAAAGTACGGGAAGAGATTGGGGCGTTGGCAATTGTTACAGGAGAAAGTCTTGGACAGGTGGCGAGTCAGACGCTTGAAAGTTTAACGGCTATTAATGAAGTAACGACAACTCCAATTCTAAGACCGCTTATCGCAATGGATAAGCTTGAAATAATCGACATCTCCCAAAAAATCGGAACATACGATATTTCAATTAGACCATACGAGGATTGCTGCACAATCTTTACACCTTCAAATCCTAAGACAAAACCTAAATTAGAAAAAGTTCATCATTATGAAAGCTTTTTTGATTTTCAACCTTTGATTGATGAAGCAGTTAAAAATAGAACGGTAATTGAAGCCTCTTCACAGGCGAAAAACCGAAATGACTTCGAAGATCTGCTTTGATAAAGGATTAAATTACCATTAAAACCTCCTGCATGAATTTCCGGATACGGTCCATTCTATAGTCACAAGGAGGTGACAACAACATGGCTAACAACAACAGCGGCAACTCAAACCAACTTCTTGTTCCAGGAGTACAACAAGCTATTGACCAAATGAAGAATGAAATCGCAGCTGAATTTGGTGTAAACCTTGGACCGGACTCCACATCGCGTGCCAACGGATCCGTCGGCGGAGAAATCACTAAGCGATTGGTGCGTCAAGCCCAACAACAAATGCAAGGCTACCAACAACAATAACGTTTTATGAAACTGTCCCGGAAACATTCCGGGGCAGTTTTTTATCGTATTTTTTCACACTTTTTTTCTTGCATTTAAAAATTTCCTGCATGATTTTCCGGATACGGCACATTCTATAGTCACAAGGAGGTGACAACATCATGGCTAACAACAACAGCGGTAACTCAAACCAACTTTTAGTTCCAGGAGTACAACAAGCAATCGACCAAATGAAGAACGAAATCGCAGCAGAATTTGGTGTAAACCTTGGACCGGACTCCACATCGCGTGCCAACGGATCCGTCGGCGGAGAAATCACAAAGCGATTAGTGCGTCAAGCCCAATCACAAATGAAAGGCTTCTAATATAATGGCTGTCCTGGATAATTCCAGGACAGTTTTTTTCTTTCTATGGGAAGTCGTCAAGATCAATGGGAAGCGGCTTAACTCACACCAAGTCTTCTCAATAGGATAAGCAATTATTCAAATGTCTTGTATGAAAAGTAAATATGTTTTGAACTCTCGTCATTGAGTTTGTATAATTGAACTAATACAAAAAGGGGGAGAAACAAATGATCCGCGAGCAATTAGTGGCACCTGAGATGTATAATCTTGTTTCTGAATTTGAAAAGTACGCAACCGGGGAAGGTAAGCCCGCGCTCATTTATGTAAATTCAAATGGCGATGAAAAAGAAATTACATACGATGAATTGATGGCATCAGCGAATAAGGCCGCAAATGTTTTCGTTGAAAACGGTCTTCGAAAAGGTGATGTGATTCTTGTCATGGTTCCTCGCTTAATCGATGCATATGTTACATACATTGGCGCTCTGAAGGCAGGGATTGTTGTCATTCCGAGTTCCGAAATGCTACGTTCCTCCGATATTGAATACAGGTTAGAGCATAGTGGTGCAAAAGCAATTGTTGCTTATGAAGCATTTATGGATCAATTTGAAACCGTTACTAATATGGATGATGTTGAATTATTCGTGATTGGTAAATCGGAAAAAGGGCAGAAGTCTTTGACTGAATTAATGGATAATGCATCTTCAGATTTCGTGGCTTCGAAAACGAAAGGAACCGATATGGCGTTCCTTTCATATACTTCGGGCACGACCGGGAAGCCAAAGGGAGTCGTTCATACCCACGCTTGGGGTTACGCTCATTTAAGAACAGCAGGTCCTAACTGGTTGGGTATTAACGAAGGCGACGTAGTGTGGGCCACAGCAGCTCCGGGGTGGCAGAAGTGGATTTGGACGCCATTCCTATCAGTTCTTGGAAGTGGAGCTACAGGACTTGTATATAACGGACGATTCGAAGTGAAAACATATTTGGAAGCAATTAAAAAATATGAAGTAAATGTTTTATGCTGTACACCTACAGAATACCGCTTCATGGCCAAAGCTGAAAACTTACAGGACTTTGACTTGTCATCTTTAAAAAGTGCAGTATCCGCTGGTGAACCTTTAAACAGAGAAGTGATTGATACTTTCAGCAAAGTATTCAATCTTCAAGTAAGGGACGGATATGGCCAAACCGAAAATACATTACTTGTAGGAACTATGCTTGGCATGGAAGCAAGGCCGGGGTCTATGGGAAAACCGACTCCAGGTAACCAGGTCGACATCATTAATGATGAAGGGGTCCCTGTTTCAGCAGGGGAGGTCGGAGATATTGCCGTACATATTTCCACTCCAGCTCTCTTCAAGGAATATTTGAACGATCCTGAACGAACAAAGATGCAGTTCAGAGGAGAATATTATGTAACAGGAGACCGTGCGAAACTTGATGAAGACGGATATTTCTGGTTTGAGGGCCGCGGTGACGATATTATAATCAGCTCAGGCTATACAATAGGACCATTTGAGGTGGAGGATGCGTTGACTAAGCATCCCGCTGTTCGAGAATGTGCTGTTGTCGGTAGTCCCGATGAAGTTCGGGGGGCAATCGTCAAAGCATTTATCGTATTACGTGACCCAAAAATGAAACATGATGAAAGTTTAACTAAGGAATTGCAGGAGCATGTAAAATCACTAACTGCACCTTACAAATATCCACGTAAAATAGAATTCATTAATGAATTGCCAAAAACGGCATCCGGGAAAATCATGCGTGTTGAGTTAAGAAAAGCAGAGCAGAATAAAGGGTGAACAAAAACCGGCCATCCATATGGAGGCCGGTTTTATTCTAATAAGGGGGCGTCGTTATGCAGACAGAAAAAAGCGGTGTCCTTTGGGTTGCCGGATCCTTTGTATTATGGGGAGTTATGCCGATTTATTGGAAACACCTATCGCATGTGCAAAGTGATGAAATCCTTACGGGGCGAATCATGTGGGCATTCTTTTCTACACTTTTATTAATCGTCATTTTAAGAAATGGTAAACAATTGGTTCAGGATGTACGGGAACTTTGGAAAAAACAGTTCCAATTCTGGAGTCTCTTCATAGCATCGGTATTGGTAACGTCGAATTGGTTCATCTACATATGGGCGGTTAATAATAATTATATAGTACAAACTAGTTTGGGGTATTATATCAATCCACTTGTATCTGTATTATTAGGCATTTTTTTTCTGAAAGAGAAATTATCTTCGATGCAAAAGATTGCCTTCCTATTAGCAACGTCGGCTGTTATTATACTGACAATTTCATATGGGAAGTTTCCTTGGATTTCGCTAAGTCTTGCGATCACTTTTGCAGTATATGGTTTCATCAAGAAAAGAATTCAGTTGGATTCACTCCGTGGACTGGCAATTGAGACTCTATTCATGACACCTTTTGCAATAGGATATTATATTTTATTATTTACGAAAGGACAGGCTGTCTTTTTGCATTTGGATAGTAAGACAGACATACTTCTTATTTTGACAGGTATCGCAACTGCGTTGCCGTTAGTCATGTATGCGAAAGGCGTTCAAATGATACCACTTTACGTGTCTGGGTTCTTCCAATATATCGCTCCTACGATGATGCTGTTTTTAGGTGTTGTTGTTTATAAGGAAGCATTTTCAGTAATCGAAATGCTTTCGTTTTCAATAATCTGGGCGGCGCTGATCCTTTTCACAATCTCCAAAGTATATGAGTCAATATCAATGAAAAGGAATGCACACTAACTATGTAATAATAATAAATGAAACAATTTGTGAAGTTATACGTATATAGTAGTGGAGAAGAGAAGGAGGAACTAATCTTATGACGATTAAACGGTGGATTGCAATCATAGTTGCGGCGGTTCTGATCTTTATTTCAGTGGGCGTCAATTCGCTATCGTACATATTCACAAGAGATCTTAACGGTTTCTTGGAACAGATGGGTGCTGCAAACAATGCATATAGTGAAAAGGTTATCGAGCAAGGCAGAAGCAGAGACCGAATTGCTGTCCTGAAATTAGACGGCGTCATTCAGGACGTTGGAAGCTCCCTATTCGCATCAGGGGGATACAATCATCAATTTTTCATGTCCCAGCTGAATGATGTACTTAATGATCAATCGGTTAAAGGCGTAGTCCTTTCCGTCAATACACCAGGTGGCGGAGTAGTTGAATCATCCGATATTTATGATTCAATCCGGGCAATTCAAATTGAAAGGGAAATTCCAATCTACGTCGCGATGGGTGGCATGGCAGCATCGGGTGGATATTATGTATCCGCACCTGCTGAAAAAATCTTTGTCCACCCTGAAACAATTACAGGTTCCATCGGTGTCATTATGGAAAGTGTGAATTACGCAAAATTGGCCGAGAAATACGGTATTGATTTTAATACGATAAAGACAGGTCCATATAAGGACATTATGAGTGGATCACGTGAAATGACAAAAGAAGAACATAATATGCTTCAGGAAATGATTAATGACTCATATGAACGTTTTGTGGATATTGTGGTTGAAGGGCGCAATATGTCCCCAGAAGCTGTGAAAAAAGTGGCGGATGGCCGGATCATGAATGGCAGACAGGCGATTGAATCCGGTCTCGCGGACGAAGTCGGCAAAATGGGTGACGTCATTGATGCTTTAAAGGCGGATTACAAATTGGAGAATGCAACAGTTTTTGAATATGCACCAATGGACAGCTTTGCCTCAATTTTCGGGGTGAATGTCGGTAACCTATTTGGTAGGAATGTGGAGTCGGAACTGATTGGCAAGTTACTTTCAGATTATGATGCCCCACGGATGATGTATTTGTATGGTGAAAAATAAGGGAGGAGATAATAATGACGGATGATATAAATCAAAATCAAACGATGACGGACGTTGCTGGGCAAAGTCGCCTTCCTCAATATGAAATACTAAAAACAGAACAATTTAGACCGAAGTTAGCGGGTTTCTGGACCCGGTTCTGGGCATATTTAATTGACCTGACTATGGTATCCGCGGTTAGTGGAATTCTCATCAAACCGATATTTAGAGTTTTTGACATTAAAATTTCCAATCCGGGCTTTCTGCTTTTCAGTTCGTACAAGGTAGTAATCTTATTGCTACTCCTTGTATATTTTGCCCTTATGACGAAATTTTTCAGTCAAACAATCGGGAAAATGATAATGGGCATTAAAGTTGTTCAAAAAGACGGTGGGGGGCTTTCCTGGGGGACAATTCTTTTTAGAGAGGTTATCGGTCGTTTCATATCAAGACTTTTGACGCTTCCATATCTACTTGTTATTTTCATGCCTAAAAAAGAAGCGCTGCATGATCTGTTTGCGGACACATATGTCATTCATGAGCAGTCCTTTGAAAAAGAAGTAGTTGAAACAAGGCGTGAGAAGGTCGAAGAGTTGCAAGCGGGAACAATTGTTTAGTAGAATGAAATGAAATGATAGAGGAGGCGTCTTCATGGTTAGTGTTACTTTCAAACAAAATCCGGTTACATTGCTGGGTAAAGAAGTTACGGTTGGCGACAAAGCTCCAGATTTCACAGTTCTTTCAAATGGTTTGAAACCTGTCACGTTGGACGATTCAAAAGGAAAGGTCCGATTGATCAGCGTTGTACCATCACTTGATACGGGTGTATGTTCATTGCAAACAAAAAAATTCAACGAAGAAGCGTCTTCACTTGGTGATGATGTTGAAGTACTCACAATCTCTGTTGACCTTCCATTTGCTCAAGCAAGATGGGTTAAGGCCGAGGATGCCAATAACGTCAAAACATTATCAGACCATCGTGATCTGTCATTCGGAGAAGCATTTGGCGTTGCTATCAATGAATTACGACTGTTAGCGCGTTCCATCTTCGTCGTTGATAAGGATGACAATATCGCTTACGTAGAATATGTAAAAGAAGTAACGGATCATCCGGATTACGATAAGGCGATTGAAGCTGTAAAAAAGTTAACTGAATAATAATTGGCCCACTCGGAAACGGGTGGGCTTTTCACAGCATTACATTTTTTAGAATTGATAAGAGGGATAAAACATGGTTACAAATACTGAACATATCTTTAAGTTTTTAGACGAGTTTGCAACTTCGAATCAGGAGAATCTTTATTTAGAGTCAATCATTGATGCATGCAATCAATGGTTATCCGGCGAAAGTATGCCCAGGTTGAGTCCTTCGGTTACAAAGGAAGAAATACGAAGAGGAATACAGCTTGCGGTTTTAAAAGGAATGAAAGAGCATGCGCAACCAAATCATCAGATGACACCGGATGCAATTGGCATGCTTATCGGCCATTTTGCAAATAGGCTTATGGATAAAAAGGATCAAGTGACCTTATTAGATCCTGCTGCTGGTACAGGCAACCTTCTGTTTACTGTCATGAACACTATGGGGGAGAAAGCCGTGGCTACATCCGTGGAAATCGATGAGCTATTGGTGAGACTTTCCGCTGTTTCTGCAGACCTACTTGAGCAGCCTGTACAGTTTTTTGTACAAGATGCGTTGCGTCCGTTAATGGTCGACCCGGTGGATTTAGTTATTTGTGATTTACCTGTTGGTTTTTATCCAGATGATGAAAATGCCATCAATTTTGAAATGATGCCTGCAGAAGGACATGCCTATTCGCATCATTTATTCATCGAACAATCGATGAATCATTTAAAGGGTGGGGGATATGGAATCTTCCTTGTTCCGGCTTCCATTTTTGAGTCGGATCAATCTTCCTTGCTCCATCGCTATGTGAAAAAGAATGCGCTTGTACGTGCGGTTATACAATTGCCGGAATCCCTATTTAGAAGTTCGGTACATGAGAAAAGCATCCTTGTGCTTCAGAAACCTGAACCGAATATGAAAGGGACACCTGATGTCCTTTTAACGAAAGTACCGAATATGTCAGATAAAAACGCAATGGCATCATTCTTACGTAAGATTGATGAGTGGGTTGATGAACAATAATATAATGAAAAAAGGCGATACGTCATTCAATCGAATGATGTGTCGCTTTTTGAATTGTGTACTTACGCGGGAATAGAAGCTCTATGGGAAGTCTTATGCGTTCTATGGGAAGTATCGGCGGCTCTATGGGAAGTTTCGACGGTTCTATGGGAAGTCGGACGAGTTCTATGGGAAGTTGCGGCGACTCTATGGGAAGATCGATATGATTTATGGGAAGTCGAGTCGCGGAACAGACTTATTAACATCTTATTTTTTAAAAAACTGTCCCGAAAGTCAGTTTTTTGACTTTCGGGACAGCTCCTTCTTAAAATATGACTTACTTTAGACAGTTACTTCCTCATGTGCATTCAAGGCGTTTTGTACTGTAAGCAGTTGTTCGTCATTTAATGGAATCATCGGTAAGCGGACTCCGCCCACATGCGTTCCTGTTAAATTCAATGCGGCTTTTACACCGGAAGGGTTTGGTGCCACAAAGAGTGCCTTTATCATTGGCAATAGTCTACGGTGGTCTTTTGCCGCCTGTTGAACATTGCCAAGTTTAAAGTTTCGAATCATTGATTGCATTTCGTTTCCGATAATATGTGATGAAACAGAAACAACGCCTACTCCTCCTATAGACAAGACTGGAATTGTCAAAGCATCATCTCCACTATATAGTGAAAAGCTTGCAGGCGTCCGGTCGATGATTTCGGCCATCGCGTCTAAATTACCGTTAGCTTCCTTGAGCGCTACAATATTTGGAATTTCAGCAAGGCGGACGATTGTGTCTACCGTCATGTTGACGACGCTGCGTCCAGGAATATTGTAAAGCATGACAGGTAAAGAAGTAGCGTTCGCAATTGATTTGAAGTGCAAATATAAGCCTTCTTGAGAAGGGTTATTATAATAAGGTGCCACAAGCATAACTGCATCTACCCCAACGTTTTCCGCTTGTATGGTCATATCGACGGATTCCTTCGTATTATTCGAACCAGTTCCTGCAATAACCGGAACTCGTCCTGCGACGACGTCTACTGTAAACCTGAATAACTCTAATTTTTCTTCGTTTGTTAATGTAGGGGATTCTCCAGTTGTGCCTGCCACGACTAAAGCGTCAGTTCCGTTTGCGAGTAAATGATTGATCAAGTTTCTTGTTGCTGGGAAGTCAATATCTCCGTGTTCGTTAAAAGGTGTCACCATTGCTGTTACGATTTGTCCGAAATTCATAAATTCTCCACGTCCTATCATTTATTTTTTTATAAAATAAATAGAGGAGAGGGGCATTTTGTAAATGAACGCAAAAAGCAACAACGAGGGCTCGTTGTTGCTTGAAATAAAATAAATTATTTCATTGCATAAGATAGCCCTCCATATAGTTTCCTATATGACAATCCTGGACTTATTCAACCCAGAACCAGCTTCGAGAAGAATGAGATTCTCTACACTTCGGCAAATTCCCCTTTCCACAAACATCACAGGATCTCATTATCCTCCGATTGTGTACTGATGGTCTTTGCGCCTCTATCCTTACTTCAAAACTTTCGAAATAAGATAATATTGAATTACTAAAACTTTAACCCTTATTGGTCCGAATTGCAAGTAAAACTTAATAAAGCGTATAAAAGTAATGAATTTTTTAGAAATTAATTTGCAATAAGGTTGATTTCCGCTTCGGTTGGTCGCTTTCCTTGGGGCGCGGGCATCCGTTTTGGCAGAAAGGGACCATTTAACGGAATAAATCTGTAACCAGTATCGTTTTAACCGTCTGATAGTGAAAGGGAGTGACATAGTAATGAAAAGAATCTATATGTTTGTTTTTGCTATCTTGGTTAGCACCTTATTAATAGGATGTGGTGCAGAAGATAAAACCAGCGGTAATTTGGCAGATGATAGTAATCAAGTCATTGAATTTGAAATAATAGCGAGTGCGAAAGCCTTACCTTCCAACTTTAATGATCTTGCGTTCGAAAGAAAGGAAACACCATTTTTTCAGTATTTAGTGAAAAAAGTTGAAAATCACTCTGAATATGGCGATATATGGAGCTTATATGAATTTGAAAATGCAAAACCAAACGTCGACTTTAACAAGAAAGCCGTTGTTTTCGTTGGTGTTCACGAATCCGGAAGTTGTCCCTACAAGATAAACAATGTTGAGTTAAACTCTGGAAAAACTATTTCAGTATCTTTATTCGAACCAGACGGAGCTTGCGATGCCAGTGCAACTCCGAGAACATTTGTACTTAAGATTGATAAAGAAGTATCTAAAGAAATAAAGAAGGTGAGTATTGTTCAAAGTGGAGTGGAAACGGTCATACCGTTTGAATAATAAGTAAACAAATGGAAAAGTGGAAAGACAAAGGCTTTCTGACAGACGAACATTAATTCGACCTTTAAATTCAAGTAGGAGATCAAAGTACGATTTTTTGTGATTTTCTATTCAATAATGGTTGAACATTTTATTATTAACATATACCTAATGAGATATCGGCGCAATTCAGTGTCATAAAGTGGTATGCTACTCTTCGAAAATGGAGAGTAGCTTTTTTCTTTTAGTAAATAAATTCCCCGCAGACGTTAGATAGTAGAATTTGGTGTTTAAATATTTTTTTCATTATATTGTATACCTTTTTAAAGAAATTGACTCTTTATTAATGAGGGGCGTTAGAAAGGAGGAACTATGGATTCACAGTTTTTGTTGAAAATATATAATGAACAGGCAAAAATGATTTATTTCTACTTAAAAAAGAATGGCTGTAGTCATGAAGATGCGGAAGATATTGTTCAAGAAAGCTATATGAAGTATATCGCTTATAGTAGCGGTGTTCCATCCGATAAAGCCCTCTCATATATTTTCACCATTTCGATGAATGAATTTAAAAAGATGTTGGGAAGGAAGGGAAAAGAGCAGGTATTTTCAATTGATGATCATCATTTCTGGAATAATTTTGCGAATGACCAAGATACGGAATCCAGTATTTTACGTCTTGAAATGAGTCAAGAAATTGACCTTACATTAAAGCATATTAAAGAAGTGTATAGGCAGTTGCTTTTATTAAAATATGAGCTTGAGCTTAGTTATAAAGATATTGCTCTGTTGTTAGGAATGAAGGTAGAAACTGTAAGAACTTATTTATTTCGTGCAAGAAAAGAATTTCAAGAAACATGGAGGAATTTACATGGATGATTTCAGAGAGGATATTTTTGACGAGCAGAAGATAAAGAAAGCGATAAAAAAGGGTAAAAGAAAATCAATTATAATGATTGTTTTTGTCTCAGTCATTGTATTTGTCGTTCTCAATGCAATCAATTTTGCCGCTTATTCCTACTTTAGCCAAAGCGCATTTAAACAATGGGATGCTTATATCAAACTTAGTACTCCAAATGGTTATATTAGCGAAACTGTGGATACAAAAGGTATTTTAGGTGGAGAAAGCCAATTTAAAGTCTCCAAAAATATGAAAATCAAGTCGCTAGTAATCGAACAAAAACAATACAAGTTTGGTGTACTGCCATCACTCTCCTATTCAAGAATAGCAGGTAACAGCATTGGGTTCACTGGAGAGGATTGGCAGGTTACTTATAAGGAGAATGGTTGGCGGAACTTACTGTTTTTCCATCCGGATGTTACGTACCAAGAATACAAACACGATGAAGATTTGATTAACCAGATGCAGGGGGAACAAATATATGAAGTAGCGCTCTCTTTTGATAAACCATATAAACAGAGAGAACTGCCCTTATATGAACTCCCTACAATTACTTGGTTTTGGATAAACACGTATAGTGATAGCCAATTGAAAACATTTCAAGAAAAAGCGAGAAAAAACGATTGGTCTTCGACTTTTATAAGAGAGAATGAAGCATTAGGTTTTTCCGTTAACTACTCTATTTACTCAACTATTAAATTGGATAATGAGTATGAAGACTTTTTAAATCTTTTACAAACGAGTTTTTATCATGAACATCATAGGGCTTATGACTTTATGAAAGATGTGGATGCAAAGGACGTGGAAATATTAGGCATCGTCGTTTATGGTACAAAGGAAGAATTAACAAATATCATTCAACAACCCTTTATTAAGGCTGTTTCACTAGGAGGAGTTATAAATAATTATTAGGTTATTTTCTGTTAAGGAAAATGTTTCTTCCAAGTATGAAGTAATATGTGTTTTTTCGCTGTTGGTGTTCGCTGCAGAATATTTCTTGTAAAATAATTTGCCAGTTCAGAAAAGGGTGATTTAGCTAAGTGAAAGGGGGGGAGGAATTGTTTTCGTTTATATCAAGTATATTGCTTCTTATCTATGTTTTGGTTGTTATTTTCGTCGCTTACTTTTTAATCACTGTAGTATTGTTTATGAAAAAGAAAAATCGTAGTGATGAATTACTACTTCAAAAAATTGATGAATTATCCCAGAGGTTAAATGAACTGAAAGAAGATAAAAGAAGCTAATCGTTTATTACCTTTCTTTCACAAACGGGCGCGATTGACGATAGAAACAGACACCTAAGTTGATTGAGTGGAAGGCGACCGACTTCGGCTGGAGCGTGAAAACTAACTAGTTTACTTCAATCACAAGCCTCAACACAAAGGCGCATTTCCAGAGTATGGATCTGCGTTTTTTTGCGTGACAGGGCCAAAGATTTCTATGATGAAGATTGACAGCAATATAACCCCAGATGAAAATTAGTTTAATGAATAAAAAAAGACTGAAAGTTCTTTGAGAATAAACTCTTAGACAGTTCGTTGTACTTTATGAAAAAGCTTTTTCAATCACATAAGGAGCGAAATAAATGAAAAGTTCATCAACAAATTTTGTCAATAGATTAAAAAAACAAAAAGAAGATGCACTGGAGTACATCATTGATGCTTATATGCCACTTGTGAAAACAATCGCGACGAAAATTTTGCACAATATGAAGCGACCAGATATCGATGAATGTATCAACGATGTTTTTCTAACCGTTTGGCAAAATGCTCATCAATTTCAAGGTGATATACAAGACTTTAAGAAATGGATTGGCATAATTACAAAATACAAAGCAATTGATCGTTATCGGCAGGTTAAAAAACAAAACGAACATGAACAATCGGATGCACCACTTGAACATAAAGCGAGTACTTTGCGAACAGACACATCCGTCTTGAAACGGGAAGAAAAAAACGAATTATTATTTGCGATTAGTCGATTAAAGGAAATCGACCGCGATATTTTTATGATGAAATATTATTTGGAGCTTTCAAATAGCGAAATTGCTGACAATTTAGGTATATCTAAAGCCGCGGTAGATAATCGTTTGTATCGAGGCAAGAAAGAATTAGCCGCAAATACAAAGTTAAAGGAGCTATTTGTATGAGTATGAAGGATTGGATAGATATGGATATCGATCAACTTGTATTATTAGATGTAACAGATATCGAAAAGGCACGCGTCAAACAACATATACTCAAAAAACACAAAAAAGCACCGATTTGGCGTGATATTGCCGTCGCTGCAGTTATCATTGGTGGAGCAAGTACAGCAACAGGTTTTGCATTCCCATCCCTTGCTGCACAAATACCGTTTATGAATAATGTCATTAATTATTTTGATGATGAAGAACAACGTTATAAGAATTTTGAGGCCTACTCTACCGATATTGACCTTTCGCAGACGAGTAATGGTATTACGGTCATGATTGATAATGCTGTATATGACGGAACAAACATTACTGTGTCGTTTGCGATTGAAACTGATCATGATTTTGGCGAAACGATGCGTATAAGTGCACCAAATTGGTTTGGTGTAGTTGGTGCAAGTGGTAGTGGTGGTAGTAGTGATATTACTAAGATAAGTGATAGGCGATATGTCGGCTTGTCAACATTCAGACCACATTTTAAGAACGATCAATATCCAGAAACAGTGGAAATCACTTGGTCTCCGCAGGCCTTTAATAGTATGTCAAATGATTTAGAGATTAGGGGGAATTGGTCATTCGGCTTTTCATTAGATCGTTTAGAAGGAGATATACAGCTCGTGAATGAAACTGTACAGAGTAAAGATGTGAAGTTCACTTTGAAATCGGTTGAATTCACTGATGTTTCGACGGTTATTGCCTATGAACAAGTAGTGACGGACGAACTCCTTGAACAATGGCCAAGTATAACACCAGTATTTCAAGTCACAGACGATCTCGGTCATGTGTACATGGATGGAGGCGGTGGTGGTGGCGTTTCTACTAATAACGGGAAGAACTTCAAAGGAACGACAACATTCGGTACAATCCATGAAGGCGCCAGTCAGCTCTTTATCCAACCAGTTGAAATCGCAAGTCTTATGTCTGGTCAAGGTCACACCGAAATCAAACTAGATCCGATTGTCATTGAGTTAAAAAAGTAATATTTATATCCCCTGTAGAAGTTTTAACGTGCATGTTGAATAAATTAGTGCTCTTCGCGATAATTCAAATTACTCAGACAATAAAACGATTGACAATAATGTTTTTCTCAGATATGATGATTTCAAATTATACGGAATATAAAGGCTGAGAAGAGAACAGTAATTTTGATTAATTATTTTCAGAGAGCTCCGGTAGGTGGGAAGGAGCAATAATGATCTTAATGAAAAAAGGCTCTGAGCTGCGCACGGATCTAAGAACGTACTTAGTGATACTGCGACGGGATCTCCCGTTATAGAGATAGGGTATACTCAATTATTATAATTGACGTACCCGAAGAGGTTGATATGATGACATATCAATAAACTGGGGTGGTACCACGGAGCTTAAACTCTCGTCCTCAAGATGGATAATCTTGGGGGTGGGAGTTTTTTTGTTGTCTAAATAATTATTTTGAAATAAATAACAGTCAAACTAATAAAGAATGGAGCGAGCAGTATGGGAAATGACCAAAGAGACTTCAGAATAGAAAAATTAAGGACTTTAAAATCAGAGGGGGTTACAGCTTATCCTGAAAAGTTTTCTTTAAACTATGAACTTAATGAGGCAACACAACTTGAAGATGGAACTTCCGGAGTTCGGGTTGCCGGAAGAATAATGAGCATTAGAAACTTCAGCAAGTTAAGTTTCATAACGATTTCAAATATCCAAGGAAGCTTACAACTTCTTTTGAAAAAGGATGAAATTGGTGATGTGCCTTATGATCAATTTCATAATTTATTGGATATAGGAGATTTTATCGGTGCAGAAGGGCGTATCTACAGTACCAAAACGAATGAAAAAACACTACGTATCGAAAGCTATGTATTCCTTGGAAAGGCGTTAAGAACTCTGCCAGAAAAATGGCACGGCTTAAGCAATATTGAACTACGATATAGACAACGTTATTTGGATTTATTGATGACGAAAGAGACACAAACTCGTTTACTTGCAAGGAGCAAGATGGTACGTGCCATTCGCAGATTCTTTGAGGATCGAGAATTTATAGAGGTTGAAACGCCGATTTTACAACACACTTCTTCTGGTGCAATAGCAAAACCATTTAGGACCTATCACAACGCCTTAGATACCGAATTAAATTTGCGGATTGCACCGGAAACCTATTTAAAGAGGTTAATCGTAGGTGGATTTACCAAAGTATTTGAATTCGCTAAGTGTTTTAGGAACGAGGGGATTAGTCCTCAACATCTTCAAGAATTTACAATGGTTGAAGGGTATGCCGCATATTGGAATTATGAGGATACAATGGAATTAATGCGTGATATGGTTTTGTTTGTATTGGAAAAAACCTTTAGTTCAACTACCATCACTATTCAGGGGAAAACGATAAACTTTTCAGATGAATGGGAAATTGCTTCTTTTAGGGGCTTAATCATAAGAGATACTGGCATTGATATTGACCTTTATCCCGATGTTAAAGATTTATATCAGGAAACGTTAAGGAAAAACATCGACTTAGACTATTTGGATATTGAATCATTAGGAAGGGGTAATTTTATTGATCTTCTCTACAAGAAAATGTGCCGTCCTCATATAGTTAAGCCTACTTTCTTAATCAAGCACCCTATTGAACTATCACCATTGGCTAGAGCGAATGATCAAAACCCCGCTGTCACAGATCGGTTCCAATTAGTGGTGAATGGCGCGGAAATAATAAATGCCTATTCTGAGCTTGTTGACCCACTTGAGCAAAGGAGAAGGTTGGAGGAGCAGGCACAACTTAAAAATAATGGAGATTTGGAAGCTATGGAGATGGATGAAGACTATCTAATGGCAATGGAATATGGAATGCCACCAATTTCTGGTTGGGGATTTGGAGTTGAACGGCTGTTAATGGTATTAACGGATAGTGAAACAGTTAAAGATTGTGTTTTATTTCCATTAACCAAAAAATTATAGGGGCCAATAGTGATCTATGGTTAGCTGATGGATGTTAATCCGAGTTATCTTATTACTTTTTGGGGAAATGTAAAGATGGGCGGCAAAATCGTCATATTGAATGGATTTCCGTTGATTGAAGCGTAAGGCGGCAAGTGCAAAGATGTGCTCACAACGCTTCGCTTTTGTTCGCAAAAGCCGTTCTTCGTTACGGCTTTTCCTGCGGGAAAAGCATGAGCTTTGAGACCCCACAGGGCGCACGCCTTTCGCGACCGAGGAGGCTCAAGCCATGCCGGCGGAAACATACTAACATTAGTAGTGCAGACCATGGCCATGGTTTGTGCTACTATTTTTTTATAGTAGAAGTGAAGG
>NZ_JAROCC010000004.1 GCF_030433715.1 Sporosarcina highlanderae
ATCCAATACCCGTTCTGCACACATTTTCATCCTCTGTGGTGTAGTGCTGTTTTTGCGCTACATGGATGGCTAACGGGACATATTTTAAACTAATAAGAGTTCTCGTCGTTCTGGCTGGAATTGTTTCGCTTTCAACATTTCAATTTCCTGCTGATAAGGAGCCTTCTTGTTTTTAGCATCAGTTCCAACAAAAGGTGTTTCAAGGATTTTTGGAATCGCTCTGAAATCCGGATGATGAACAATATAGCTAAGTGCGTCAAAACCGATATGACCATGCCCTATATTCTCATGTCTATCTTTCATCGCACCACGCTCATTTTTACTGTCATTGACATGAATGACCGAAATTCGATCTTTACCAATGATCCGGTCAAATTCATCCAATACACCATCAAAATCATTGACGATATCATAGCCTGCGTCGTGGACGTGACACGTATCGAAACAGACGGAAAGCCGTTCGTTATTTTTTACACCATCGATGATTTTTGCGATTTCGTCAAAATTTCTTCCACACTCACTGCCCTTCCCTGCCATCGTTTCAAGCGCTATACGCACATTCGATGAGTTATCGGAGAGGACCTCATTCAACCCTTCAATAATCTTCGCAATTCCCATGTCAGCACCCGCACCAACATGCGCTCCAGGGTGAAGTACAATTTGGTCAGATCCAAGGGCAGCAGTTCTTTCTATTTCCATCTGAAGAAAGTCGACACCTAATCTGAAAGTTTCGGGTTTTGTTGTGTTACCGATATTGATGATGTACGGAGCGTGGACAACAATATTGGACAATCCATTTTCTTTCATATGCAAAAGTCCCTGTTCGATATTTAACTCTTCAATTGGTTTCCGTCGGGTATTTTGAGGAGCCCCTGTATAGATCATGAAAGTATTTGCCCCATATCCTAACGCTTCCTCACTCGAGCCTTCAAGCATTTTCTTTCCGTTCATAGAAACATGGGATCCTAATAATAACTGTTGATCATTTTCCATTTCTACGTTTCAATCTCCTTTCCCTTTTCTTGAACTTCTCTATCTCTTTTGTCATTTTCTTTTTGTAACCTGGTTTAACTTTGTCTGGTTTTCGAACATAAGAAGCAGCTTTTCGATCCAGTTCATCAACTTCTTTAACTCGTTTTTTCCTCGCATTTCGCTCTTTTACTTCAATCCATTCACCATTCTTCACGTCTTCATGTACAAACGGAATTCCCATCTTTTCAATCTGTACAATCTTGTCGTCCTCTGAAGGCTCATATAATGTTATGGCGATACCCTCAAGGCCCGCTCTCGCTGTTCTTCCGACACGGTGAATGAAAAACTCCAAGTCATCTGGAAGTTCGTAGTTAATGACATGGCTGACACCTGGAATATCGATCCCACGTGCAGCGAGATCAGTTGCGACGATATACTGGTACTCAAGGTCACGAATCTGCTTCATCATTCTAGTTCGTTCACGCGGAGACAAATCGCCGTGGATTCTTCCGGCCTTAATACCTTGCTCAGCAAGATAATTGGCAATTTCATCCGTATTCTGCTTCGTATTCGTGAAAACGATAGCTAAATATGGATTGATTGCATTTAAGACATGTAACAACTTTTTCTTCCGATCCATACTGCGAACTGGAACAAGAGAATATTGCATTCCCTCAGTCAAGGGTTTTTTATTTCCAATTTGCACATGAAGTGGATTCTCCATGTATTTTGCAAGGAACGGCTTTAATTTTTCTGGAATTGTAGCAGAAAAAACATACATTTCCAGGTTAGTTGGCATTTTCGATGCGAATTGATCGATATCTTCGATGAACCCCATGTCAAAGGCTAAATCTGCTTCGTCAATTACAAGAATTGTTGCCGTATGGATTGCCAATGCTCCATTTTCAGAAAGATCTCGAATCCTTCCTGGCGTTCCGACAATAATATGGGGCTTTGACTTCAACTTATCGATGGAACGTTGTTTATCAGTCCCCCCAATTAAGAGTGAAGTGCGTATCGCTGTGTTTTCAGTAATCTTGTTTAACTCTTCATATAATTGCATTGCAAGCTCTCTTGTCGGTGCAGTAATGACAGCTTGCAACTCATCTTTATGCTCGTCTAACCGTTCCACAATTGGTATAAGGAAACTATGTGATTTCCCTGTTCCTGTATGGGCTTGGCCAATTGCATTCGACCCCTTCAAAATTAATGGGATCATTTCCTTCTGTATTGGTGTAGGTTGTTTGAAACCTAAACGGTCAATAGCATCCCGAAGGAATGGTTTGAATTGATAATCAGTGAATTTAGACATTTATATGCCTCCTAACGTATTCCTATTGTAACAGATTTTCGTTCCATCGTATGTGTTTTTCGCATAGTATACAGTGTGAAAGTTCATATTGACCAAATGAAAGGGGTTATCCATGAGATACGAATCATTCTATCCATTTGCGCGCGGACAGTCTTCGCCGTACGCCTATAGGCAACCGATGTACGGTCAACAACAGATACCATACTTCGGCCAGTCGCCGAGACAACCTTTTCAGGGGTCTCCAATGGGAAATCAGTTTGGACCATCCATGCAACAAGGGCAAGGAATGAATACTTCCAAAATGGAAGCATACATGCAAACGGCCAACCGCTTTTTAACGACTGCTCAGCAATATGCTCCACTTGCTCAACAGATTGCGCCAATGTTCCAGAACCTTCCCGCCATGTGGAGATTATATAAAGGGTTCCAATCGTTGCCTTCTTCAGGATCTGCTGGTGCCGCCGGTGCTGCAACTGCCGCTTCAACCGCTGGTCTGCAAAATGCACCAATAGGTACACCAAGGCCGCCTGCCGGAACTTCCAACCCAAGGATTTTCCAGCCACCTAATTTATAATTTTGAAACAAGTGCCTAACTCCGCTATAATAGATATAGATCGCTTTTGAGGAGTGAGGAACGAATGATAGTAAAGAAGATTTCCCCGCGAGGCTATTGTTACGGGGTTGTTGATGCAATGGTGATAGCAAGAAACGCGGCACTCGACAAATCATTGCCGAGACCAATTTATATACTAGGCATGATTGTCCACAACAAGCACGTTACAGACGCATTTGAAGAGGACGGCATCATTACATTGGATGGAGATAACCGTTTGGAAATCCTTGAACAGGTTGAAACGGGCACAGTAATCTTCACGGCCCATGGCGTTTCCCCAGAAGTTAGGGAATTAGCACGCCGTAAAGGACTTGTCTCAATTGATGCCACCTGTCCGGACGTTACAGTCACTCACGATTTAATAAAAGAAAAAACCGATGAAGGATATGACATCATTTATATCGGCAAGAGACACCACCCTGAGCCTGAAGGTGCAATCGGCGTAGCCCCACATGCTGTCCATCTGATAGAAACTCTGGAAGATGTTGAAAACCTTGATGTTGAGAATGAGAAATTGCTTGTTACAAATCAGACAACAATGAGCCAATGGGATGTCGTCCATATTATGGAGGCATTGGAGGAAAAATTCCCTCATATTGAAGCTCATAAGGAGATATGCCTTGCTACCCAGGTTAGACAGGAAGCGGTCGCTGAGCAGGCTGGCGAATCCGATCTTCTTATCGTTGTCGGTGATCCGAAGAGTAATAACTCAAACAGACTGACGCAAGTTTCTGTTGAAATTGCCAATACGCCTTCATATCGTATTTCAGATGTTTCTGAGATTGATATTAATTGGTTAAAAGATGTTAAAACCGTTTCAGTGACCGCTGGAGCTTCTACTCCGACTATCATTGTTCGTGAAGTGATCAATTTCCTTGAAAGCTTCGATCCGGAAGATCCATCTACTCATACACCTGAACGTAAGTTCAAGTTAGAGAAGATCTTGCCGAAAATCAAAAATCCAGCACCTGTTAAACGAATTGAGCCTTACGTCATAACTGAATAAGGTAAATTAAGTGCTGTCCCACCATTACGGGCAGCACTTTTTCTTTTTCAGCAATAATTTTTAAATAAATCGGAACGGATTAGTATCAATTTCTGTTTGGATAAAGTTGACCTCATATCCTTTTTCCTTCGTAGCATGTTGCATATACTCTGCAACACCTTTAATCATTACCTTTTCTACATGATGCCCTGGATCGACAATTGCCAAACCCATCGACTCGGCATCTTGGGCACTATGAAAATCCATATCGCCCGTTACGAAAACATCTGCGCCTTTCCTTTTTGCCGCCTTAGTATATTTGCTTCCACTTCCACCTAAAACTGCGACTTTATGCACTGGCTTCCCGGGATTACCGACTACCCTAACAGCTGCAACGTTGAATGCCTCTTTTACATGGACTGCAAATTGGTCAAGATTCATTGTCTTGGGTAAATTTCCTACCCGACCAAGGCCGAATTCTTCGGTACGCTGATCCAGCACAAAGAAATCGTACGCTGGCTCCTCATACGGGTGCGCAGCAAGCATCGCTTTCAAGACTTTACCCCTAATCGGACCAGGAAGCACCACTTCGATTCGTTCCTCCGTGACCTCCTCCATTTTGCCGATTTCACCGATAAATGGATTGGCACCTGTCGACGGCATAAATCTGCCCGTTCCTGTAGAAGTGAAACTACAGCCCACATAATCACCAATTGCACCTGCCCCGGCCTGCGCCAAAACAGATCGCAGTTCATCCGCATGACTGACAGGACAAAAGACGGCCAATTTATACAAAGGATCGGAGACAGTCGGGCTCATTACTTCCAAGTCCTGTAATCCTAACTGGTTTGCAAGAAGGTCATTCACTCCTTTAGGTGCAACATCTAAGTTCGTATGTGCAGCATAAACAGAAATATCGTGTTTGATGCATTTTTCGATTAGACGACCTTGAGGTGTATCCGTCCATATCGTTTTCATAGGACTAAAAATTGGTGGATGGTGAGCAATTATTAAATTTGCCCCTTTCGCGATCGCTTCTTCAACTACAGCCTCATTGACATCCAATGTGACAAGCACATTATCAACTTGACGATTTAGCTGACCTATATGCAATCCAATCGGATCCCAATCTTCAGCAAACCGTTTCGGCGACCATTTCTCAAAAAGAGCTATAATTTCATGTCCGTTCACTTTTTTCAATTTGTCAAAACCCTCCCGGCCAACTCAATTTTCTTCCGCAATTGTTCCTTCCTCCGCTGGATTTCATCTGTATCGCCAGCCTTCTCCAACGAATCAAGAATCCTCTTCCACTCTGCTAATTCTCTCTCCCATTTCTCAACAAAAATAGGTGACTTATCTTCAAGTAAATATGGACCAAACTTCATTTCGAGCTCATCGTATTCTGCTTTTCCTCTTTCAAGTACAATAATTTCATAAATTTTGCCGTCTTCTTTTAGGATTTCTTCTTCAATAATGGTCCACCCGTTTTGTACGGCCCATTCACGGATTGACGAAGAATGAATATTCGGTTGTGTGATTATTCGTTTCACTTTACCGAGTTTGGCGTTGCCTTCCTGTAAGATTGATGCAATCAAAGGTCCACCCATACCGGCAATGGTAATCGTATCTACCCCATCGTTTTCCTCGACGGCTTGTAAGCCATTCCCTAAGCGAACAATAATATTATTTTCAAGTCCCTCTTTTTTTACATTTTTTTTAGCCGATTCAAAAGGACCTTTCACGACTTCTCCAGCTATCGCTTTTGAAATTATCCCAGTACGAATTAAATAACATGGCAAATAAGCATGATCGCTTCCAATATCGGCCAGTACCGCACCTGATTCAACAAATGAGGCGACTGCTGTAAGACGCTCGGATAGTTTGTCTGAATTCAATAAAACCCCGCCTTTCCAATATTTCCATTATACCCTGACATAGAAAATCTTTCACATTCCTGATATGTAGTTATTTGCCCAATTAAAAAGTCATCGAAACGGCAAGTTATTGCCAAGTTTCGATGACTTCCCGCTCTTATTTAAGTGTTAGAAGATAGTCTGCCAATTCATTGATTTGCTCATCAGAGAGTTTACCGCCAAATGCAGGCATCATTCCGCCACCAGCACCATTTTTAATGATATCATGAATCGTTTCTTTGGAGTCTTTTAGACCGTGTAGACTTGGTCCAACCCCACCAGTCAAATCGCCACCATGACAACTGATACATTGTCCTTGTGCAAAGCTTTCAGGATCAAAATCCTCTGTTGCCGCAGGTTCATTTGTTTTTCCCTCTTCACCTGCTCCAGCGATTTCTTTTTTCTGATCGATACCGTATAGGGACATGAAGAAAACAAGTCCTAATCCTAGCGCAAAAATCAGGATATAAGGCACTACAGGATTGCTTTTCATTGAATTACCCTCCTTCACCAGGAATTATTCTGTAAAATTATACAGTGCACATCTCATATTGTACTGTATCCTGTTGAAAACTGAAAGAGTAAACCCCATACATTTCTTCGTTTGTGACAATTTCGACAAACTTTTTCATAGTTTGGGAAATTTTATGTGAAAATCAACTAAGTAGAAGTCGTGAGATTACCATACGTTGCACTTCCGAAGTCCCTTCGCCAATTTCAAGCAGTTTTGCATCACGCATATAGCGTTCGACCTCGTACTCTTTCATGTATCCATATCCGCCGTGGATTTGAATTGCCTCGTCAGCAACTTCCATTGCGATTTCGGATGCATATAGCTTACACATCGCGGCTTCCTTCGTAAATGGTCTGCCTTGATCCTTCAGCCATGCCGCCTTGTATACCATGTTTCTTGCTAATTCTATTTTCATCGCCATATCCGCAAGTTTAAATTGTGTAACTTGGAATTCCGATAATGTCTTCCCAAACTGCTTGCGTTCTTTGGAATATTTCAATGCTCTGTCGAAAGCTGCCTGGGCTATACCAACAGCCATCGCACCGATTCCGATTCTTCCGCCATCCAATGTAACAAGGAATTGCCTGAAGCCATTCCCACGCTTTCCAAGCAGGTTTTCTTGCGGTACCCTTACATTATCAAGCACCAATTCAGTTGTATTTGAAGCATTTAAACCCATTTTTTCGTAGTTATCAATTACTTTAAAGCCTTCCGCAGCGGTTGGTACAATAATTGCACTTATTTCCTTCTTACCATTCTCTTGGCCTGTTATAGCTGTTAGGGCTAAGTGTTTCGCATGGCTCGCATTCGTAATATAAGCTTTAGAGCCGTTGATGACAAAATCATCTCCGTCTTCTTTTGCAGTTGTTTGAGTACCGCCTGCATCAGACCCTGCATTCGGTTCTGTAAGACCAAAAGCTCCGAAAGATTCACCTGTACAGATAGGAGTTAAATACTTCTGTTTTTGTTCTTCCGTTCCAAAAAGATGTAGAGGTGCCCCCCCTAAAGATATATGTGCGGAATATGTAATTCCTGTAGAGGCGCATGCACGGCTCAATTCCTCAGTTACAATAGCGAAACTTGTCGTATCGGCCCCTGCCCCGCCGTATTCCTCTGGAAACGGAAGCCCCATCATTCCCATTTCAGAAAGCTGTTTGAAAATCTCTATTGGAAATTCCTTTGTACGGTCACGTTCTATTGCACCTGGTGCAACAACTTCATCCGCAAATTCCCTCATCATCTTTCGAATCATTTGCTGTTCATCTGTCAAATCAAAATTCATATTATTCATCCCCTTTGTTGTGAACGCTTACATTTCTATTATACCGAAGTTCGAAGCATTATCACAATCATTCTTTCGAAGGATGATAGATTTAGACTAAAAAGCTCCGAACAAGTATAGGGCAATAAATAGGAGACCTGCAACTCCTGAAATTGTAAAATAGATCAATTTCAAGAATCTCCCCGCCACAATCCATAGTAAACAGTTAAAAGCCGAGAAAATAATCAGTAATGTTGACTGTCCCTCAAAAAAGACAGCACATACTATTAAACTAATCGCGAGTATTGTAAATGCAGAAAATATGTATAAAAGGTGGAAAAAGACAGAACTCATTTTCTTTTTCTTTTTCTTTTTTTCGTTCATAAGTATTGCGTCAGTAATATCTGGCGCCTGTTCCTGTTCCCCCTGGGTATAGAGAGTGATAAGAAAATCACAATAATGCTCGGGCAACATTTTATTTTCTTTCCAATAATTTATTTCAGTAATTATGATTTTTTTCCGCTCTGTACCCACAGAGTCTCCCCCTTGCCTTCAACAATAATAAAACGCATCGGCATAAAATGCCGATGCGGATCACTCCAAAAAGTCCTTCAATCTTTTACTGCGTGATGGGTGTCTAAGCTTACGAAGTGCTTTTGCTTCAATTTGACGAATTCGTTCACGTGTAACTCCGAAAACTTTTCCAACTTCTTCAAGAGTTCTTGTTCTGCCGTCATCCAAGCCGAAACGAAGTCTCAAAACATTTTCTTCACGGTCTGTAAGCGTGTCAAGAACATCTTCCAATTGCTCTTTAAGCAATTCATAAGCTGCGTGATCTGAAGGAGATTGGGCTTCAGAGTCTTCAATAAAATCGCCTAAATGAGAGTCATCTTCTTCACCAATCGGTGTTTCGAGTGAAACCGGCTCTTGTGCAATCTTTAAAATTTCCCGGACTTTTTCAGCCGTTAAATCCATTTCCTCTCCGATTTCCTCAGGCGAAGGCTCTCGCCCAAGGTCTTGTAGCAATTGACGTTGTACTCGAATTAATTTGTTGATGGTTTCCACCATATGGACGGGGATACGAATTGTACGCGCTTGGTCGGCGATAGCACGTGTGATGGCTTGACGAATCCACCATGTTGCATACGTACTGAATTTGAATCCTTTCGTATGATCAAACTTCTCAACCGCTTTTATGAGACCCATATTCCCTTCTTGAATTAAGTCAAGGAACAGCATTCCACGGCCAACATACCTTTTCGCGATACTGACTACAAGACGAAGGTTGGCTTCTGCAAGTTTTTTCTTTGCATTTTCACCCTTCTCGACAATTTCCAAAAGCTCCGAATCAGGAGTTTTCATCTCGGCTAATTTTTCTTCCGCCTCCACGCCTTCTTTGATGGCGATCGCCAATTTAACTTCTTCATTACCTGTTAGCAAATCAACACGGCCAATTTCTTTCAAGTACATCCGTACAGGGTCATTGATTTTAACTCCAGGAGGGACGCTTAAGTCATTAAGGTCAAATTGCTCTTCATCTTTTCCGGCATCTTCTTCGTCATCTTTTCTGTCCATTTCGATACCTGCCGCCTCGATTTGATCAAGGAATTCCTCAAATTGTTCTGGTTCCATCTCAAATACAGAAAGTTTATCCGTTACCTCTTCAAGGGTCAGTTCCCCTGCTTTTTTACCAGCTTCAAGTAAGCCTGCTTTCACTTCATCTAAAGTCATCTCGTGTTCCATCTCTCCAGATTGTTCTTTTTTAGTCATAATACCCGTTCCTCCTTAATTCACCAGAATACGGCCTACATTGCCGATAATGATTTCCGGAGCTGCATTATTTCCCTGGCCAGCTCCAGTGCCCGGGTATGATCGTTCATCTTTTCCGCTTCTTTTTGTTCGTGCATCATCTCGTCAATGCATCTTCTAATTTTATGTTTTTCGAGATGGTGTATGCAATCACGGATCTCTTGCTCAGCAAATTCTGGATCCCTATCAAGCAGTGCCGCTTCCATGACGATTTTTCGGAGTTCACGATCCTCCAAAGACTCTGCGAATCTGTGGAAATCCGGCTCACCCGATTGTTCATAAAAGCCAGCTAATTTCACAAAGATCGTGGTGTATACTTCTTGTAAGAAAAGATCTTGATGATTTTCACGAATCCTATCAAATAAATTACCGTCATTTAACAGATGGCATAATAAGAGTCGTTCTGCACGATCAATGCCGCTTTGCTGTCGTTCCGGCATTTTAACTGCAATCCGAGTGGCTTGTCCACTTAGTTGATTCGACTTTTCCTGTTTTGCCTGCTGACCGACTTTTTTTATTAATTGTTCATTTAAAGCGCTCGACGACACCCCAGTTTCGGTTGATAATTGACGTATCATTAAATCACGTTCCACTGGTGATACTTTCGGAGCAAGCTCTTCTATCACTTCATGAATATATTGCAACACATCATTTTCATGGGATAAATTCTTTGACCTTTTGTAGTAGGCCATAATGAACGACATATATGAATGAGGATTCCCCAATACTTTTTCAGTAAATGCTTCTCCACCATTTACAGAAATATACTCATCCGGATCCATTTTCCCCGGCAAAAGGGCAATTTGTGCATTTAGACCTTTTTGTGCTGAAAGGAGAGCAAACCTTTTGGCGGCCTCCCAGCCGGCGTCATCGCCATCACAACAGATGATAAGTTGATTGGCAATTCTTTTCAATTTTGTTAGGTGCGTGTCAGACAAGGATGTACCCATGACTGCAACGCTATTCATGATTCCGACTTTTTCTGCGGCAATCGTGTCCATAAAACCTTCGAACAGTATTACTTTACCCGATTTCCGGACATTAAGACGTGCATGATGAAAATTATAAAGCAAATGACTTTTTTCAAAAATGGGTGTTTCCGGGCTATTCAAGTACTTTGCTTCCTCTTTGGACTCTGATAAAATTCTTCCGGAAAAACCAACTACATTTCCATTATCGTCATGTAATGGGAACATAATACGTCCTCGGAATCTATCGAAATACCCAGTCCCGTCATTTTTCATAACACAAAGTCCGGCGCGCTCCATCTCCTTCATCTCAAATTTCTTCCGCTGTAGAAGCTGGGTTAGCACTTCCCGGTCATCAAGCGACCATCCTATACCATACTTTTCGATAAGTTCACGGGAAAATCCTCTTTGTTCCAAATAATATAATGCTTTTTCACCCTCCACTGTATTTAGCAATAAATGACTATAAAAATTCGCCGCAAGTGCATGGGCGTCAATCATATGCTGAAAGTCACTTGTCTTCCCATATCTTGAACGGTCGCCAACTGATATTTCCAACTCAACGCCGACCCGCTCTGCAAGTTTGGAAACTGCTTCTGTAAACGGACTGTTTTCAATATCCATGACGAATGTTATAGCATTGCCACTAGCTCCACAGCCAAAGCAATGAAACAATTGTTTATCTTCAGCTACCGAAAAGGATGGTGTGCTTTCACCGTGAAACGGACATAACCCAAACCAATTCTTTCCCCTTTTCGTCAGTTGAACATATTCACCGATTAAGTCGACTATGTCTGTCTTGGATCGGATTTCTTCAATTGTTTCTTCGGGAATTTTAGACATCGTATCACCATTCCCCTCTTACATACTTCTATTCGGGATAGTTTTCATAAATCCTGCTTATTCGACAAAAAAAGTTATTATAATTACATCCTTAACAAATTCTATAAAATTTACACCCAGTTTACTATTGTACACAATCCGCAAAAAAGAACCAACCATTTCTCATCGGGTGGTCCTTCTTTTCATATTTTATCGTCTTGAAGATAGTTCGCTTAAAATCAGGTTTGCAGTTTCTTCTACAGCCCGATTAGACACATCAATCACTTTACAGCCAATTTTTGAAACTACAGTCTCAAAATGGTCAAGTTCTTGTTTAATCCGATCGATTCGCGCATAATTTGCATCGTCCTTCAATCCAAGAGCAATCAGTCTTTCTTTACGGATAGAATTTAATACATTCGGTGAAATGACCAAACCAAAGCATTTCTTCGGGTCGATCTTATATAATTCCTCCGGTGGATCTACTTCAGGAACAAGTGGAACATTCGCCACTTTAAAACTGCGATGTGCAAGATATTGGGATAGCGGGGTCTTTGAAGTTCTAGACACTCCGACTAAAACAATGTCAGCTTTCAACACGCCTCTTGGGTCTCGCCCGTCATCGTATTTCACCGCAAATTCTATCGCTTCGATCTTTTTGAAATAATCTTCATCCAACTGACGGACTAACCCGGGTTCCTCTTTTGGTTTTTCATTGAGCGAGTGACCGATCCCTTGAACAATCGGTCCTAATAAATCTATGCAAGTTAATCCATTTAGTTGGCATTCCTGTTTAAGTTTCTCACGCATGGAGCCCTTCACCAAAGTATAGATGATAATGGCTTGTTGTTGTTTAGCCAAATACGCTATTTCTCGCAGTTGGGATTTATCTTCAACATGCGAAAAACGTTTCATCGATACAGTTTCAAGGTCCTGTCTGAACTGGCACGCTGCTGCCTTGGCAACTAAGTCTGCTGTCTCACCGACTGAATCGGAAACGATGAACAATGTTAACTTTCTCATTGTATCACTCCTTTTTCATTATGCTCTAAAGGCACACCGCTTATAATTCATGTTCTTCTGCAAGTGAAAGGAAAGCCCGTGTAATATTTGTCTTTGTGATTCTTCCAACCACTTCCAGTCCTTCCGCTCTAACGTAAATAACAGGAAGTGAATCTATTTGTTGATCAATCATTTTTTTCGCCGCTTGAATTAGTGAATCCTGCTTTTTACAATATGTAATATTTGGCATTCTCGTCATAATGACATGTACCGGGATTTTATCAAGTTCACTGTTACCAAGACTTGTTCTTAATAGATCCTTTCTGGATAGGACACCCGTTAGAAACGAGTTTTGATCCACAACAAACAAGGTGCCTACATCATCCAAAAACATTTGGCAGATAGCGTCATAGACTGTAACATTTTCATGCACAACAACAGGAATGGATTGGAAGTCACCGACCTTCATCCCAATCATGCCATCCGCTATTGATTGGGCCGGTTTTTTCCCAGAATAGAAATAGCCGACACGCGGCCGTGCATCCAAATAACCCGCCATCGTTAAAATTGCTAAATCAGGCCGTATCGTTGCTCTAGCTAGATTTAGCCTTTCAGCTATCTGTTCACCAGTAATAGGACCATCTAATTTTACAATTTCAAGGATTTCCGTCTGGCGCTTATTCAATTCCATATGAATCACCGCCCTAATCGTTCGATAATAGATACTTGAATAGTATAGCATTTTACAACAATAATTCCTAACTCAATGGCTTGATACACGTTGATTTCCGCTTCAGGCGGACGCTTTCCGCCGGCATGGCTTGAGCCTCCTCGGTCGCGAAAAGCGTGCGCCCTGCGGGGTCTCAAGGCTCATGCTTTTCCGGCAGGAGTCGCCGCCTTCCGCTCCAATCAACTGGAGACACCTAAAACTAGGTTCTAAAACAATGAGAACTGGTACTTGAAAACGAACAAACCTAACGTAACAGTCAAAGATACTGGAGAAGGTTTGCACTTAACACTTTACAAATCTACTGGAGCTAGTACTGATCCTTGGACGTTGCAATTTGCACGTAGCCTTAACTTGAAAACCTTTGATAAAATTAGATATTATGAAGGGGAAATACCAATAGCTCCTTAAGAAGGTTCATTAATTCCTCTATAATAAAACAAGGTCAAGGGAGGAACTACACATGGAAAGGCACCCTACGATGACTATTTGGAAACCTACTAAAGATTTTGCCGAAGAAATGGGTAAGGCAGTTAAATACAACTTAAGAGTTGAACCTAAAAAAGGGCTAGTCATAACACTGTGTGATATAAGGAAAATGGAGGTGGATTTTGTTTATGATAGCGGAGTGGAATTTATGGGTGATAGAGTAGTATCTTTTAGATATACTAGTGAGATTCCTATGTCTTACCTTGATTACCCCAAGGAAAATGTTAGGAATCAATTCGGCCTCATCCTTTTTAAAGCGTTAGACTCTGATTATATAGACAGATTTAAACCCTTTTTTCCAGACGATTTAGCACATCGTTTAGAACATCATATTTATCCAGTAGACACAGGGATAATTGAGGTAATTTGTGACTATGAGCCGAGGGTTGTTTTAAATAAGGACACCCGTTAATTGAAAATTTTTAAAGTTACTTTAAATCATTTTGTATAAATTCGGGTGCATTAGTGAACGGTACCAGGTTCTGAAACAATTCCAATTTCAATGAGGACCTGGTACCCGACACTAACTGTAGTAGAAATACAGTTTAGTTTTAGTGGAAAACGTTTGAATCTCCTTTCCTTTTGGAGTCTTGATACATTCGGTAATGGAATCCTTTTGAACGTCCATTCCAGATGCGCGTTCAATGATTACTTCCGTTATAACCATCCATTTTATCATAAGAATAGGTAATGGTATTCTTGTCTTTGACAGTTGCTACAAGTTGATTATTTTCATTGTACTTGTATTCTGTAAATCCAGCATCACTGGTTTGAGTTGTTATTTTGGATACCCGATTTCCAGCTTTATCAACAAGAATGAAGGGAACCCAAAATAGAGTTTCTAATAATTTCTCTTTGTAAATCAACTTTAAAATTTTACAGAGTCTAACAATTTAAAAGAAGACATTGAACTGTGCAAATCAGATAATTTTCCAATACACTCGCCATTATTTAAACAATTAAAAGCAGCATAGGGTTACCAACTTTAAGTTGGATTCCAATTGATTGTAGTGCAGATTGGCGACTCCAGCGAACGCCGTAACGAAGAACGGCGTTTGCGAGCACAAGCGTAGCGTTGCGAGCAGGAAGCCGTGCCCGCGGAAAGCATCCAATCGGAACGGAAATCAATGGTGATATATATATTTTTCTGTTTTTGCACCCTATTATTTTTGTTTAATGGCTATTTGATTTGCAGGTTAACATGAAGCGTGCTACACTATTACTGAATTAAATAGGCGAGGAAAGGCCTATAAGTAATGCCACCAAAGCGAACGGGGATAGTGGAAGCCCGTAACGGCATGAAACGGCAGCCTGGAGCTTGAAATTGTTAAAGTGGGTTGTTTTTACAACCAATCGAGGTGGAACCGCGGGTCATTATGCACTCGTCCTCGGACTCTATGTCCGGGGATGGGTGCTTATTTTAATTGGAGGGATTTTTTATGTTGACAATGGAACAAATTGTAAATTTATCGAAACAAAGAGGATTTGTCTTTCCTGGCTCCGATATTTATGGAGGTTTGGCAAATACATGGGATTACGGTCCTCTTGGGATTGCTTTGAAGAATAACATTAAGCGTGCTTGGTGGCAGAAATTCGTTCAGGAATCCCCTTATAACGAAGGCCTTGACGCTGCTATTCTGATGAATCCTAAAGTGTGGGCTGCTTCAGGTCATATCGGTAATTTCAATGATCCGATGATCGATTGTAAGAAATGTAAAACTCGTCACCGCGCTGACAAGTTGATCGAAGACGCGTTGGATGAAAAAGGGATTGAACTTGTAGTAGACGGAATGCCATTTGAAAAAATGGAAGAGCTGATCCAAGAACATACTATCATCTGCCCAAGCTGTGGCGCAATGGACTATACGGGAATCCGCCAGTTCAATCTGATGTTCAAAACTTCACAAGGTGTAACGGATTCATCCGCAAACGAAATCTATCTACGCCCAGAAACGGCGCAAGGGATATTCGTCAACTTTAAAAACGTACAGCGTTCCATGCGCAAAAAGATGCCATTCGGAATTGCACAGATTGGTAAAAGCTTTAGGAATGAAATCACACCTGGTAACTTCACATTCCGTACACGCGAATTCGAACAAATGGAATTGGAATTCTTCTGTAAACCAGGCGAAGACATGAAATGGTATGAATACTGGAGAGACTTCTCTGAGAAATGGCTATTGGACCTTGGCTTAACAGTCGAAAACATGCGTCTTCGCGAACATAGTTCAGATGAGCTTTCGCATTACTCGAAGGGCACAGTAGATATTGAATACAAATTCCCATTTGGCTGGGGAGAGTTATGGGGAATCGCAAACCGAACGGATTTCGACTTATCCAGACACATGGAACATTCCGGTGAAGATTTCCATTATCAAGATCCGGTTACAAACGAAAAGTTCATCCCTTACTGCATTGAGCCATCTCTTGGAGCGGACCGTGTCACTTTGGCGTTCCTATGTGATGCGTTTGACGAAGAGGAACTTGAGGGTGACGACAAACGTACTGTAATGCGCTTCCACCCTGCACTGGCCCCTATTAAAGCGGCTGTCCTTCCGTTATCGAAGAAGTTAGCTGAGGGTGCAGATGAAGTGTATGCAGAGCTTCGTAAACACTTTGCTGTCCAGTACGACGATTCCCAGTCAATCGGCCGCCGTTACCGCCGACAAGATGAAATCGGTACACCATTCTGCATCACGTATGACTTCGATTCCGAAGAAGATCGTCAAGTAACTGTAAGACACCGCGACTCAATGGAACAAGTCCGTATGCCAATCGCAGATGTAAAAGCATACATTGAAAAGCATTTAGTATTTTAATAACAAAAACCACGGGAAAAGGTTATTCGCCTTCATCTCGTGGTTTTTCTTTTTGTGGTAATAATTCCGGGGTTCTTTCTAATTGATCGAGAAATGACCTTGACTTCAAACGGACGCCGACTTGCTCATCATAGACTGTACGAACAATCTTTTTCATAAATTGCTTAGTCGCTTTTTTCAATTTCAACGAACCGACCTGCTCAATCGGAACCGTGTAAAAGGTTCGGATCAATCTCAGTTGCGTCGGAGTAATCCGAATAAGATATGGATCGATTTGAAAACAACGATGACAGAGAAACCCGATTTCTTGGAATGAAAATGCGAATTCACCCTCAGTAGAACCGCAATTCGCGCACTGGTGAAGGACAGGATGCACACCTGCGACAGGCAGCATCTTCCATTCAACAAATAGCGATATTGCTTCAGGATCATATTGTTCATTGATCGCATGAAGCGCATCATGCAGCAAGCCAAAAACGTTTGGACTTGCCCCCCGATCTTCTGTCAGTCTATCGATTAACTCAACAATATAACTTGCATACGCAGTCGCTTCAAGATCTTCCCGGATATGTCGCATGGAATCAATCGGTTCGCCCTGCTCAAGCGTCCCCATTCCACGTCCTGAACGTAATAGATAAAATCCATATGTGAATGTTTGTGTGACGGCGGCTAAACGACTCGCAGGCTTTTTTGCGCCTCTTGCCATTGCCGTCATTTTTCCTGCTTCGCGGGTATAAAGCGTTACGATTTTATTCGCTTCACCATAGGGCATGCTTTTTAGAATGATCCCTTCCCATTTATTCAGCAAGACCGTCACCTCTTTTCATTAGCCGATCAATACTCGTCTTCCCTGAAACCGAATTCACGCAATTGTCCTGATTTATTGCGCCAGTCCTTCTGCACTTTCACCCAAAGTTCCAAAAAGACTTTAGAACCAAGGAGCATTTCGATATCATGTCTTGCCTTCGTTCCAATCTCTTTAAGTAGTGAACCTTTTTTACCAATCACAATTCCCTTTTGAGAATCACGTTCAACGATGATTGTTGCCGCGACATCGACTAAACCGCGGGCTTCATCACGTTCAATCTTCTCTATGACAACCGCCACCGAATGTGGAATTTCCTCGCGTGTAAGATGCAGGACTTTTTCCCGGATCAATTCTGAAATGATGAATCGCTCTGGATGATCTGTCACTTGGTCATCAGGATAATATTTTGGTCCTTCCGGCAAATACTTTGTCAATGTTTCCATTAGTCTTTCAACGTTATTCCCATTTAGGGCGGAAAGTGGAACTACTTCAGCGAAGTCATAAACTTCAGTATATGAGGTGATTGTTGCCAATAAATCATCCGGATGAACCAAATCAATTTTATTGATAATTAAAAAGACAGGTGTTTTCGTATTCTCCAATAAATCGATTATGAATCTGTCACCACCGCCTATCGGCTCATTGGCATTCACCATGAACATGATGACATCTACTTCCTTCAATGTATTCCGTGCGGATTTCACCATAAAATCACCTAACTTATGCTTCGGCTTATGGATACCCGGTGTATCGATGAAAATCAGTTGCGATTCATCAGTAGTGACGACGCCTTGAACTTTATTTCTTGTCGTCTGTGGTTTATCGCTCATGATCGCAATTTTCTGTCCGACAACACGATTTAGGAAAGTAGATTTACCAACATTCGGACGTCCGATGATTGAAATGAATCCTGATTTTAATTTATTGCTGTCCTTCTGCATACTCTAAATCCTCCTTGGAAAACGCGCCAGGGAGTAATTCTCCAACTGTTGTCGACTGGACAATCCCTTTTAAGTTCGTCAAATAGACTGGCATTGAGTGATCACAGAACTCCGCAATAACCTGCCTGCATGCACCACATGGTGAAACGGGGCCTTCCGTGTCAGCAACAACCGCTAATGCCTTGAATTTCGTGACGCCTTCAGAGATAGCTTTGAAGAATGCAGTCCGTTCAGCACAGTTCGTCATACTGTATGCCGAGTTTTCAATATTACAGCCATGGTACACTCGGCCATCCTCACTTAATAGTGCTGCTCCTACTGGAAATTTCGAATAAGGCACATACGCTTTTTCGCGTGCAAGTTTTGCTTCTTTCATTAATTTATCTTTGTCCATAATTTCACTCCTAAAAATTAATTTTCATAACCATTTTGGGATGAATATGATCATTGCAATGATTGCACTACAAATCGCAAATACCAATACCGCACCAGATGCAAGATCCTTGGCCTGTTTGGCAAGCGGATGGAAGTCATCAGTTACGAGATCCACAGTCCGTTCAATTGCAGTGTTCATCAACTCCAGGGCAATCATTCCCCCGATGAGAATTATAATGGTCAACCACTCCAACTTAGATAGCCCCGTAAGTACTCCCCCAAAAATTACACCAAGGGCGGCAATGCAATGGAATTTCATATTACGTTCAGCGCTGAAACCGTGTTGAATCCCTTTTAAAGCATAATGAAACGATTTGAAGAAAGGATGCATATCTTACTCACCTTTCAAGGCCAAACGAAGAAAGGATATCCTTCTGCCTTCCAAACATTTTCTTTTCATCTTCTTCCGTCAGATGATCGTATCCAAGTAGATGTAGGAAACCATGCAGGGCTAAAAATCCAATTTCACGGCGCTCATCATGGCCATAATCCGCAGCTTGTCGTTTTGCAGTTTCAACCGAAATAATAATGTCTCCAAGCACGATTGGCATATCATCTTCCTGTACAATTGCAACCTCGCCCTCTGACATTTCTTCAAGAGCGAAAGATATCACATCGGTCGCTTTGTCTTTTCCTCTGTATTCGGCGTTTATTTCACGTATTTCTTCGTCTGTCATGAATGTGATAGAAATCTCCGGATTCCCTGAAAGCTCCTCCATTTTGGCTGCGTGATTCAACACATCCTGAATTAGCTCTAAAATATCACCGGTCACGTTCTCTGTCCTGTCGTCGAAATAAATATCCAACATTATTTTGCCTGCCTCCTTGGTTATTCCGGGTATTCAATCCGGCTATGGAATATGCCGTTCAACGTCTCACAAATGACGTTTTCGATTGTTTTCAATTCCCTCATGGACAAATCGCATTCATCGAATTGGCCATCATTTAATTTACCCACAATAATTGATTTGACCAATTTCGCAATTTTATCTGGTGTAGGTTCCTTCAAGGAACGAACCGCAGCTTCAACGCTATCCGCAATTGAAATGATTGCGATTTCCTTCGTCTGCGGCTTCGGTCCAGGATAGCGGAAATCGTCCTCCACTACATCTTGTCCCAATTCCTTCGCCTTTACAAAAAAGAATTTCAAAAAGCTTGTTCCATGATGCTGTCTAGCAATATCAACGATTTCAGCAGGCATTTTATGCTTCGCTAATAAATCAGCTCCATCGGTAGCATGAGCAATAATGATATCACGGCTCTTTTCAGGTGGCAAAGCATCATGTGGATTCGTGGTACCATGTTGGTTCTCGATGAAGAAGTTCGCTCTGACTGTTTTCCCGATATCATGATAGTAACTTCCAACCCGTGCTAACAAGCCATTAGCCCCAACAGATTCACAGGCGGCGTCAGCAAGATTGGCAACCATGACGCTATGATGGTATGTACCGGGTGTTTCAGTAAGGACCTTCTTCAGTAAAGGGTGATTAGGATTTGACAATTCGATCAGCCTCATATCGGAAAGCAATCCAAACGCCGTTTCAAAGAATGGCATAAGTCCAATGGTCAAAGCACCTGATAATATTCCAGACGTCAAGGCGACAATAAGATAAAATATCAATTCCGATAGGGCATATGTAGACTGTGTCATTAATAAATAGAATCCTATGAATAAAATATTGGATGCACCGACAGCAAGACTCGTCCTTAGAATATTTGACCTTCTACCATTATTACCAAGGACATATATGCTAATTATCCCCCCAAAGAGGATATATAAGACAATTTCCATTTGCATGATTGAAGCAAATCCTTCATGCAGCATGATTCCTGCAGTTGCTGCAGTTACAATTGTCATCATGAAAGCAAGGCGTTCATTCGTCAACAATTTCACAAGAAGTGGGGCCAAGGCGGTTGGGAATAAAAAAGCCACTTGGACATCAAACTCTTTATCTATCAAGCCAATAAGTTTCATCATGACCACTAAAATGAAGAAAACGGTATAGACAATCAGTAATGACTTTTTCTTCTTATTATTCCTTTCCTGCCAAGTCATGAAATGCATATAGATTATCGCCGACACAAACAACACGAATAAGCTTAATCCTACTATCGGTTTAAAAGAGGATTGATTCGTCAATAGACCCGCTAACTCTAACTGTCTATATATTTCGGAATCAATGAACTGACCTTCACGCACAATAACTTGTCCTTGCAGAATCCTTTTCGATTCAACTGCATTCTTTTCCTCTTCTATCCGTTTATCAGTCAACTCTTTATTAATCGTTTCAGTCTCGACAACTAAGGATCTTCCAAGCGTAATAAGGGTTTGCAAAACAGTTGGTCTAATTGCATCGGATAAACGAAGTTTCCTCTCAACTTCGTACCTAACCGTGGAAAGATCTCCACTTCGAATCGGTTTCGACAATTCATCACCAATTATTGCGGAAACTTCCATTTGCATTTTCCTTAAGTCCGCAATGTTTTCATTGAGCAAGCTACCTATTGCTTCATTGGTCAGTCTTAAGCCCGGCTCTTCTTCTTCTAATTTGGATAACTTCGCACGAATTTCTTTTATTTGTTCATTTCGGGATTTTACCAATATAGACTCATCATCAGGGTCAGGGACATTTGCTTGCTTTGCTTCTATGATAATATCAAAAAGCTGCGATGCGATGGCTTGCCTGTTTTTCGAAATATCTTCATTGAATTGATAAAACGGTGGTACTTCGGCTTCAATTCTACGTTTCTCCTGCTCGGTTTTCACGGTATCCTCGACTGTTTTTAAGGATCTAATCGTTTTCGGAGAAATTTTGAATTCATGCAGTTCATACGTTTCCTGCTTTACCCCGCCATACATTAACGAAAAAAGCGCAATAGCCGCGAGGATGACGACGAATAAAGAAAGGTATTTGAACTTCAGTGACTTGAAAAGATTCACCAATGATTTGAACACGAATGATCCCCCCTGCCCTTATATCTCTTTTCTGCCATTTATTGAAATGTTGAAAGAGCAGCCACTTTAGGATGACTGCTCATTTTCATAAGCTTCAATGATTTTTGCAACAATAGGATGGCGTACAACATCACCCTGTTCAAGATACTGGAAGTGTATATCGGATACATTTTTCAAGATCGACTCCGCGGCATTGAGCCCTGATCCTATTCCCTTAGGCAGGTCAATCTGAGTTTTGTCTCCTGTAATCACCATTTTGGAACCAAATCCGAGACGTGTCAGGAACATTTTCATTTGAGCCTTTGTTGTATTCTGTGCTTCATCAAGGATGACGAAAGCATCATCCAGTGTACGTCCTCTCATATAGGCCAGGGGAGCAATTTCAATAACACCCCGTTCCATTAGCCGTTCAGTATGTTCCGCCCCTAATACGTCATGCAGAGCGTCGTAGAGCGGACGCAAATATGGATCGACCTTCTCTTTTAAATCCCCTGGAAGGAAACCAAGACTTTCTCCGGCTTCTACTGCTGGTCTCGTCAATATTATCCGTTTGACAGAACCAGTTTTCATCGCTTGCACAGCAAGGACTACAGCAAGATATGTTTTTCCAGTACCTGCAGGACCAATACAGAAAACAAGATCATTTTTCCGAATGGCGTGGATATACTCACGCTGTCCAATAGTCTTCGCACGAATTGCTTTGCCCTTCGTAGTCCTCGCTACTTCTTCATCATATAATTCAGCGAAATATTCAATCGTCCCATTTTTCACCATTTCAATAGCAGTGGAAATATCGCGTAAATTAATGTTGATTCCTTTTCGTATAACCTTCAAGAGCTGCTCAAGTAGGAACTTTCCTGCCACGATATCCTTTTCTTCACCTGCCAAGGAAATTGTATCACCACGTGTCAGGATAGAGATATTCATCGACTCTTCAATCATTTTTAAATTCTGATCAGAAATACCTAAAAGCATAACTGCTTCATTCGGTTCCTCAATGTGAAGTTGGATCACTTGTTCACTCAATAGTTTCAGTCTCCTTGGGAATTGGTCTTTTAACCGCTATATTTTCATTCATCAAAAATAATATAGTCCCCTCAACTGTATCATTTCCGAACGTCAAGTGTAAAATGTTTTCTTCTTTAATAATGAGGTCAGACTTTGAATCATTTAAAATTTTGTGTTTTATTAACGGAAGGATGATGGATTCCCCCATTTCTTCCTTCAATTCAAATTGTTCAATTCGATCCTCTCGGATATGTTCAGTTTTTATAAATGACCTGAAAGATGGCAATTCCCCCTTGTTCCATACAATCGGAGATTGCCAATGTATGATCACGCTTTCCTCGCCCAATAATTGATAATCGATTGTTTTCGGGATTTTAAAAGTATACTCTGACCAAAAATCAGCAAACACTAAGCCTTCCGCTCCTACGACCGTCTTTTTGCCCCCCTGCTCCAGTATGCCTGTCGCAAGCAAATCTCCTTTCTTCACGGTTTGAAAGACATGTGCGACTCTTTCCCCTCTGCTCAATCGAAAACTTGTAATAACCCCGCCAGTCCTGGCAATCAAATCGGAAGGGGGGCCTTCTTTTTCAATTTTATCGTTTAATTTCGGGGATAACATTGGAATGATTGTCAATGTACTTCCGGACCTTTTGAATCTCACCCAGGAGAGTGATGGATCGTCGAGCATTAAAGCCCGCCTAATTTCTCCTTCATCAGGAATAGTGGAAAGCGGCCGAAATTTTGAGATTGACGCCTTTTCCAATTTTATTTCAATTCGTTCTGCCACTTCCGGCATTTCAGAAACAATCTCTATTTCCCACAGAAATAAGGATGCGATTATAGGGATGATACATGCAATCAAAAATCGGAAGGAAGTAAAAAGGCGCCTTTCCACCGAGCCCTCATCAGGCCTATTTATAGATACTTTCATCTTGAATCGGCGTCTATTTCTCCTTATGAACTGAATACCTTTCTTATCGGTTTGAAATCGTATTGTAGCACCGGATTCTGTTATACCTGTAATCCTGACCCCAGACCTTGCAAGGAAGCTTAAAAACCTGGATGGATCAGTTTTGCCCGTTAAAATGACTTCAAATCTTTTATGAATCATAGGCACCCTGTCCATCCTTGATTTCCTTTATGTTCACCGTTGAAATCGTCTCAAAAGAGAATACCGCTAATTCTTCCGATAACGTTTCTACGATGAGATCTTCCCCGGTTGCTTCAATGATGTGATCACCACTTCGGACTGCCGCGTAATCGGGTCCTAATTTCAATAGAGAATAAGGGCCCGTGATACGGATAAATGCAAATTCATCAATTGTTACTGAAGAGTTCATTTTAAAAAGTTTTTTCATGATAAAACCCCCTATCCAAGCCTATGATTTGGATAGGGGGTCGATGATTATTGTTTTGATTTTGGTGGTCCTAAAATTTCGGAGAAGATGATTCCCTTAATGAGGTCCTGCTCATCTCGCGGAATCATATTACTGTTTTCAACTGGTTTTTCCCACACAAAATCGCCCTGATGCGTGGAAAGTCTACCCCGGTGGGCATTCGTTTCAGACTTCTTTTCCCGCTCTTTTCGTTGAAAGGACACCGGAGCTTCTATAGGTTTCGCTTGGCCAACAACCTTTTTCGGCATTGCTGCCGGCTCAGTCTGCCTGCTTGGCGGTTCATCGATTTCTGTTTGAAATTCTCGTTGAATTTCTTTATACATCTCTTGCGATATCTCTTTTAACCTTCGCATCGGATCTTGTGTATGTGTATCCGGTTTTGCAGATGGCCATTGTGGCTGTTGCGATTGTGCAGAGGGCCGTCTATTTTGTGTCTTCGGTGGTTCACCAGGTTTTTTCCCTTTAAAGATCATACTGATGAGTCCCAAGACAGCTGCTATTACTAATGTCTCCATCTGTGCATCCCCTTTCCGGGAATTTTATGCTCAAACGTCACTCTTTCTTTGTATCCGGCCTTGGCTGATCCCCACCGATTTTGCTGATAGAATCACGCATTCCTGTATCTGCTTGGATATTTTTATAGTTCATGTAATCCATGATGCCGATATTTCCTGAGCGAAGCGCTTCTGCCATTGCAAGAGGAACTTCAGCCTCAGCCCCGACCACTTTCGCGCGCATCTCTTGGACTTTCGCTTTCATTTCCTGCTCGTTCGCAACAGCCATCGCACGGCGTTCTTCTGCTTTCGCTTGTGCAATATTCTTATCAGCCATCGCTTGTTCAGTTTGAAGTTCAGCACCGATATTTTTACCGATATCAACGTCCGCAATATCGATGGAAAGGATTTCGAAAGCTGTTCCAGAGTCAAGGCCTTTTGCTAATACTGTTTGAGAAATCAAATCAGGGTTTTCAAGAACTTTTGCATGATCCACTGAAGAACCGATTGTAGATACGATACCTTCACCTACACGCGCAACAACAGTTTCTTCACCTGCACCACCGACAAGTCTGTCAATGTTGGCACGTACTGTAATACGCGCTTTTGCCTTGACCTCAATCCCGTTCATAGCTACACCAGCAATGAACGGTGTTTCAATAACTTTTGGATTAACGGACATTTGAACCGCTTCAAGAACGTCACGCCCTGCAAGGTCGATTGCCGCAGCACGTTCAAATGATAACTCGATATTCGCACGATGTGCAGCAATCAACGCATTGACGACACGGTCAACGTTACCACCAGCAAGATAATGGCTCTCAAGCTGATTGATAGAAACATTCAAACCCGCTTTATGAGCCTTGATAAGCGGATTTACGACCCTACTTGGAATAACTCGACGTAGACGCATACCAATTAATGTGAAAATACTTACCCGTACACCTGCCGCTAATGCGGAAATCCACAATGTAACTGGGACAAGCGTGAAAAACACGGATAATAAGATAATTATTCCGATGATGATCGCGACAGTTGCAATGAAACTACCACTTGCTAATTCAATCATTCTTCATTTCCCCCTTCTCTTCAAATTCCCTTACTACAATACGGGAACCTTCAACCTTCACTATAATAACATGTTTACCTTTGTCGATGTAGCTTCCTTGTGAAACAACATCGATTCGTTCTCCATCAAGCTCAACCGTTCCTGCTGGTCTGAGAGGAGTGATGGTCGTGCCCTTCTTTCCTAATAATTCTGTCCGATTAACGTTCGAAACATACCCACTTTCGGTATCTGTCGAATCCATCAACACCATCTTATTAAGCAAATGCAATCTTTTTCCGAAAAACTTCATTATGATCACCATCCCAGTAACGGCAACAGCAATCGCGATCAAGACGGCATAAGCCATAGACATCGGATTACCGCCCGCCATAATGATACTTGCAACAATTGCAACTGCACCGAGTGTCCCAGCGATACCACCCGGGAGGAAAAGCTCCAGTATGATTAGGATCACACCGATACCAAAAAGAATCAGCGTCTCATATCCTGCCAATCCGGCGATAAGATGTCCGAAAAAGAATAGCAGTAAAGATGTAATCGCCATCGTTCCGGGTACTCCGAAACCAGGTGAATAGAGTTCCACGACAAGTCCCAGTCCCGCGATTGACAGCAAGATCGGTACAACAAAAGGATGTGTAATGAAGCGTACAATCCCTTCAGCGAAAGACACTTTCGTCGAAATGATTTCAGCATCAGACAATCCAGTCACATTTAATAGCTCGTTGAACGAGGTAACAGTGCCTTCACTGTAACCCACTTCCGGGTCAGCAGCTTCTTTCGCTGTCAATGTTAGAAATTCACCTTTCCCGGCACGATACATCGACATATCGATGTCGGCGTCAGCCATTGCTAATGCATATTCCGTCTTGCGTTTTTTCGATTCAGCAGCATTTATCATTTCAGCCTTCCACATGCTTTGCGCTTTTTCACTCGCTGCATTTCCAGCCGAATCGACAACCCCAGAGGAACCAATCAAACCATTCGGGGACATATAAATTTTATCCGAATACAGGGCGATGAGCGCACCTGCAGATATGGCTCTGTAATTGATGTATGCAATTATTTCCATCTCGGTATTATTCATCAATTGTCCAATCTGCCCCGCTGCGTCCGTATGACCTCCAAGTGTATCAATTTCCAAAATGATTGTTTTGGCTCCAGCATCTTCCGCTTCCTTGAAAGAACGTTTCAAATAAGCATATAGGCCTTTTTCAACTGCATCATCAATTTTCACGTGGTACACTTTTTCAACCGCGGCTGATGTCTGTAAAAAAGGAACAGAAAAAATGGATAGAAATAAAATGAACAGGATGAACTTTCCTATCATTTTATGCATCTTTATGTTCACCTCTTTCTCTACTTACAATTATACCTTCTTTACGTATGAGAGTGGTATTAAGTTTCACTCTACAATATAATTTTTAAATATTATTTTGTAAGGCACTCGTTTATCTTGAACAGCGCTCTCCCCAAATCTTTTTCTTCTTTTCTTTTAAGCGCAATAAAAAACCGGAAATTCCAAAGGAAGTTCCGGTTTCAAAATAAACATGCTTAAATTGTTAGTTCAATATGGACAGATATTAGAATTTACGCTTACGAGCAGCCTCAGACTTCTTTTTACGTTTGACACTTGGTTTCTCGTAGAACTCACGCTTTCTTACCTCTTGTATTGTACCACTTTTTGATACAGTACGTTTGAAGCGGCGAAGAGCATCTTCAAGCGATTCATTTTTGCGAACGACAGTTTTCGTCATATCTCTTGTCCCTCCCTCCGAGCACACTTCGAAACAAGGTGATACCCTTGTACTAAAAAATTATAGCGTACTATTACAAAACGGTCAATAAAAAACTTTCAAAATATCTATCCAAAATAGGTAAATGCCCTTTTAGACTTCCTAAACCTATCAATAATCAGAGTCGCTTTGCAAACCTTGCATGATTTTAACGCCTGAACTAGCACCAATCCGTGTTGCGCCGGCATTAATCATCTTTTGCATATCCTCAAAACTACGAACTCCTCCGGAAGCCTTTACACCCATTTCCGGACCAACAACTCCACGCATCAATTTGACATCTTCTTCAGTGGCACCACCTGTTGAGAAGCCCGTTGATGTTTTAACGAAATCGGCCCCTGCTGCACGTGACAATTCACATGCCTTCCGTTTTTCCTGGTCAGTAAGCAATGATGTTTCAATGATTACTTTTACAATCGCTTTACCTTTTGCAGCGTCTACTACGCCTGCAATGTCTTGACCAACTGTATCATCATCTCCGCTTTTTAGCGCACCGATATTTATAACCATATCGATTTCAGTGGCACCTTTTTCGATTGCATCTTTCGTTTCAAATGCCTTTACTTCAGTTGTAGAAGCACCAAGTGGGAATCCAATGACTGTACAAACTTCTACGTCTGTTCCTTTCAGAATTTCCGAAGCGGTTTTTACCCATGCTGGATTGACACAAACTGATGCGAATGAATAGGTTTTCGCCTCTTCACATAAGGAAATGATCTCTTCTTTTTTTGCATCTGCCTTCAATAGTGTATGATCAATATATGCTGCGTAATTTTTATTCAATGTATAATATCCTCCTTGGGTTGTATGTACCTCTTACATCATAGCAAAAATAAATTCTCACCGCATTAAAAAACAGTCCACCCGTAAGGATAGACTGTTTTGCATGAATTATACAAGCGCTTCGTCTGATTCAAACTCAACAACACGGACGAATTGACCCTCGTTATAAGGATAACCTGCTTTTACGATCTTCACTTTAACAATTTTCCCGACCATTGACTCATCCGCAGGGAAAACGACTTTCAAATAATTATCAGTGTACCCTTCATACAAGCCACTTTCCGGATCAAGTTTATATTTCTCTTCAGGAATGACTTCAAGAACTTCATCTTCGAATTGGGATGCGTACTGCTTTGCCAATTGATCGTTCAATTCGATTAAACGGTGAACACGGTCGTTTTTAACATCTTCATCAATTTGGTCTTCCATACGAGCAGCAGGTGTTCCAGTCCGTTTCGAATATGGGAATACGTGTAATTCAGAGAATCTGTGATCTCGAATGAAATTATACGTATCCATGAATTCCTCTTCAGTCTCACCTGGGAAACCAACGATGACATCGGATGTAATGGCAAGATTCGGCAATGCCTCACGTAGACGATCTAAACGTTCTGCGAAAAACTCCATCGTATATTTTCTTCTCATACGTTTTAACACTGTATTTGATCCCGATTGTATCGGGATATGCAGATGGCGCACAATTATGGAAGAATTTCGAAGTACATCAATCACTTCATCAGTCAATTGACTTGCTTCGATAGAACTGATACGAAGTCTTTTCAAGCCTTTTACTTTCGTTTCAAGATCGCGTAGGAGGCGGGCAAGGTTATAGTCTTTCAGATCTTCACCGTAGCCACCTGTATGGATTCCCGTAAGGACGATTTCCAGATAACCGGCATCAACAAGCTGTTGGGCTTGTCGGATGACTTCTTCAGGATCCCTTGAACGCATCAGGCCACGTGCCCAAGGAATAATACAGAAGGTGCAAAAGTTATTGCACCCTTCCTGGATTTTCAGGGATGCACGTGTACGGTCTGTAAAAGCAGGCACATCAAGTTCTTCGTAAACCCGGTTTTTCATAATATTGCGAACCGCATTGATCGGTTGACGCTCACTTCGGTACTCATCGATAAGACCTAACAACTTCGTACGATCCTGTGTACCGACGACAATATCAACTCCAGGTATGGCCATAATTTCAGCCGGAGAAGTTTGGGCATAGCACCCCGTAACACAAATAACCGCATCCGGGTTACGGCGGACTGCCCTACGGATGACTTGGCGGCTCTTCTTATCGCCAGTATTCGTGACCGTACATGTATTGATAACATAGACGTCTGCATTTTTCTCGAAATCGGAACGCTCGTAGCCTACTTCCTTGAAAAGTTGCCAGATCGCTTCCGTTTCATAATGATTCACTTTGCAGCCTAATGTATGAAATGCAACAGAAGACACTAGCTGCTCACCTCTTTCATTCAAATTCATAAGACATGGCGGACAATAGATATAAAGGTGCTGTTTCCGTCCTTAGTATCCGGGGTCCCAATGAAACCGAGAGAAACTTAGCAGTTACAAGCGCATCAGCTTCTTTTCTGGATAGACCGCCTTCAGGCCCGAAAACAACTAATACCGTTTGTTTATGATACACGTTTTTAAGCCTATCTGCAATCCTATTGGGCTCAACGCTTTTTGCATCCTCTTCATCAGCAAATAACCGAATATCATAGTTTTTGGATTCAAGTAAAAGCTGTTTGAATGAGAGAGGAGCTTGCACTTCCGGTATAAACGTCCGGTGACATTGCTCTGCTGCTTCTTTTGCGATTTTACTTAATCGCTCCACTTTCTTATCACCTTTTTTACTATCCCACTTTACGATAGAACGTTCCGCTTCAAACGGAATAATTGCTCGCATACCAAGCTCTGTTCCCTTTTGGACAATCAAGTCAAGCTTATCCCCTTTTGGTAAACCGCATGCAATGGTCACTTCAACCGGCATTTCATTGGATGTGAGAGGACCTTCCTTACGACTGATAACGACACCATCGGAAAGTAGGTCAATGATCTCCGAGACAAATGCCTCACCATTAGTGACTGCGATGATGCGATTTCCGACATCCATCCGCATGACCTTGACGATATGTTTACCGTCTCCTCCTTGAATCTTGGCGGTTCCATCTATACCGAAAGGAGAGTCAAGAAAATAGCGTTGCAACCCTTACACACTCCTTTTGGATGCGATAATTGCAACCCAGTCTTCCATTAATACTGATTCGACAATTTCAAAACCTTTTTCTATAAGGTCATCCCTTACAAGATCACGTTTCTGTGCAATGATTCCTGATACGATAAATAATCCATTTTCAGGTAAAATGGAATAAGCATCTCCTGAAAACGTCATGATTACTTCAGCAAGAATATTGGCGACGATTATTGACGCAGGTTCCTTCACTGAATCTAACAGATTACCGTGGGTTACTTCAACAATGTTTTGGACATTGTTCAATTCAATATTTTCCTTCGCGGCAGTTACCGCCACTTCATCGAGATCTAATGCATGGACATGCGATGCACCTAAAAGGGCCGCACCGATTGACAGAACACCTGAACCGGTTCCAACGTCGATGACAGAGTCACCTTTTCCGACGTATTTTTCGAGAGCTTGTAGACAGAGGACTGTTGTAGGGTGAGTTCCAGTTCCGAATGCCATCCCCGGATCCAATTCAATGATCAATTCATCGGATTCAACAGGCTGATAATCTTCCCAAGTGGGAACGATTGTGAACCGGCTTGAGATTTTTACAGGGTGGTAATACTTCTTCCAAGCTGTAGCCCAATCCTCTTCATCCACTTCACTAGTTTGAACCAAATTAATGCCGACATCCAAGCCATACTCGACTAATTTGTCTACGGATTCACTAATTTCTTTTACGGTTTCTATCAAAAAGCTGTTCGTTGGCAAATAAGCTTTGACGATGACTCCCTCGGCAGGGAAATCCTCTTTTTTTAACTCATAGATTTCACCGAAACGATCTTCATGGATGCGATCGGGTTCATTGGAATCTTCGATAATAACTCCACTTGCCCCTGCCTCATGCAAGATATTGGCAACCGCTTCGGTCGCTTCATGTGTTGTATGGATGGAGATTTCAGACCACTTCAACTACATTCATCCCTTTCAGTCGCCTTTTAATGTACGTTTGATTTTATCAAAAAGAGAGCTTGAATACTCATCCGGTGAGTTTCCTCCGATTGAAGCGAATTCACGAAGTAGTTCCTTTTGTTTTTCAGTCATTTTCTTAGGTGTAACTACCTTTATTATTACATGTTGGTCCCCTTGCCCATGACCATGGACGTTTTTTACACCTTTTCCACGTAAGCGGAAATTCGTTCCTGTTTGTGTTCCTGCAGGCACTTTCAATTTAACGTTTCCATGTACAGTCGGAACTTCGATTTCATCCCCAAGAGCCAATTGCGGGAATGTAACAGGCACCTCAAGGTAGATATCATCACCTTCTCGAACAAAAGTTTCATGTTCTCTAACCCTAAAAACGATGTATAAGTCCCCGGAAGGTCCTCCATTTACACCCGCTTCCCCTTGACCGGATACGCGTAGTTGCTGACCGTCATCGACACCTGCAGGTATTGTCACTTTAATTTTCTTCCGTTTCGTCACTCTACCTGAACCATGGCATGTATTACATTTTTCAGGGATGATTTTCCCGGTACCTTGACAATGTGGGCATGTGCGACGATTTACCATCTGACCTAAAGGTGTATTTTGTGTGACTGAAATTTGTCCAGATCCACTACAGTGTGAACATGTATTGACGGGGGTTCCTTTTTTAGCACCTGTTCCGTCACATGTATCACATGTCTCTTCCCTAGGCAATTCAATTTCTGTGTCTTTACCAAAAACCGCCTCCATGAAATCGATGGTCATCGTATACTGAAGATCACTGCCTTTCCTTGGGGCATTTGGATCACGACGTCTTGTGCTTCCTCCACCGAAGAACGTGCTGAAAATGTCTTCAAATCCGAATCCATCTGCCGATCCTCCGCCGCCAAAACCGCCAAAACCTTGATTTGGATCCGCATGGCCGAATCTGTCGTAATTTGCACGTTTGCTCTCGTCACTCAACGTCTCAAACGCTTCCGTAACCTCTTTAAATTTCTCTTCTGCCCCTGCTTCTTTATTCAAGTCAGGGTGATATTGTTTCGATAGTTTCCTATACGCTTTCCTGATTTCTTCTTTGCTTGCTGTTTTCGATACACCAAGCACTTCGTAAAAGTCTCTTTTACTCATTATTCCACACTCCCATAAATCAATCGACTGGCCTTTATTTATCTAATTCAGCTAAATGCTCGACTTATTGTAACACGTGAATAACCTTTACCAAAAGAAAAAGCCAAAGCCGGAATATCGGACTTTGACTTTTCCGTCAATCGATCGTTCAATTAGTTTTTCTTATCTTCGTCAACTTCTTCAAAATCAGCATCTACAACGCCATCATCTTTCGGCTGACTGCCTGCTTCGTTAGCTTCACCTTGAGTTTGCGCCTCAGCAGCAGCTTGTTCGTATAATTTCATCGTCATTTGTTGAACGATTTCTTCCAAAGCTGTTTTCTTCGTACGCATATCTTCCAAGTTGTTAGCTTCAATTGCAGCTTTCAGTTCTTCTTTTGCATCTTCAACTTTTTTCACTTCATCTTCGGATACTTTGCCTTCGAGATCTTTCAATGTCTTTTCAGCCATGAATACAAGTTGGTCTGCATCATTTCTCAAATCTGCTTCTTCTTTACGTTTCTTGTCATCATCAGCATTCGCTTCCGCATCTTTCACCATACGCTCGATTTCTTCATCAGAGAGACCTGAACTGGATTGAATTGTGATGTTTTGCTCTTTTTGAGTACCAAGATCTTTCGCTTTAACTGTTACGATACCGTTTTTATCAATATCAAAAGTTACTTCAATTTGTGGAATTCCACGTGGAGCTGGTGGAATATCAGTCAATTGGAAGCGGCCAAGTGTTTTGTTGTCCGCCGCCATCGGACGCTCACCTTGCAAGACATGGATGTCAACAGCTGGTTGGTTGTCTGCGGCTGTCGAGAACACTTGTGACTTACTTGTAGGGATTGTCGTGTTTCTTTCGATCAATTTTGTAAAGACACTGCCCATTGTTTCAATACCAAGTGATAATGGTGTTACGTCTAATAAAACGACATCTTTCACATCACCACGGATAATTGAACCTTGAACAGCAGCACCCATTGCGACAACTTCGTCCGGGTTAACGCCTTTAAATGGTTCCTTACCAGTTTCTTTTTTGATAGCTTCCTGAACCGCAGGAATACGTGTCGAACCACCAACAAGGATGACGCGGTCGATTTCGGATGGTGATAGGTCAGCGTCTTTCATTGCTTGACGTGTAGGCACCATAGAGCGTTCCACAAGGTGCGCTGTCAATTCATCGAATTTAGCACGAGTCAATGAAATTTCAAGGTGCAATGGTCCGGCTTCTCCCGCTGTAATGAACGGCAAGGAAATTTGTGTTGATGTTACACCAGAAAGATCTTTCTTCGCTTTTTCTGCTGCATCTTTCAAACGTTGCATTGCCATTTTGTCTTTTGAAAGGTCGATTGCGTTTTCTTTACGGAATTCTTGTACTAGGTACTCGATGATAACATCATCAAAGTCGTCCCCGCCCAATTTATTGTCCCCAGCTGTTGCACGTACTTGGAATACACCGTCGCCTAACTCAAGGATTGAAACGTCAAATGTACCACCGCCAAGGTCGTATACAAGAATTGTTTCATCCTCGTCTGTCTTGTCTAAACCGTATGCCAACGCTGCAGCTGTAGGCTCGTTGATAATACGCTCAACTTCAAGTCCTGCAATTGTTCCTGCATCCTTAGTTGCTTGACGCTGTGAATCATTGAAATAAGCAGGTACAGTAATGACAGCTTTTGTCACTTTTTCACCTAAGTATTCTTCCGCATAGCCCTTCATGTATTGAAGGATCATCGCTGAAACTTCTTGTGGTGTGTATTCTTTATCTTCAACTTTCACTTTATAATCAGAGCCCATATGTCTCTTAACGGACATGATCGTATTCGGGTTTGTAATGGATTGACGCTTAGCTACTTCGCCGACTTGGCGTTCACCGTTTTTAAAAGCTACAACAGAAGGAGATGTCCGGTTTCCTTCTGGATTCGGAATTACTTTCGCTTCTCCACCTTCATATACTGCAACTACAGAGTTTGTTGTTCCTAAGTCAATACCGATAATTTTGCTCATTTGTATTCCTCCTTGAATAAATGCATCTCAACAAATTTAAATACTTATTCGTTCACTTTGACCATTGAAGGTCGTAGCACTCGATCTTTTAACATATACCCCTTCTGAAGTTCCTCAAGCACGATTCCTGAAGGCTTATCAGGTTCGCTACCAGTCATTACTGCTTGATGGAAGTTAGGGTCGAACTCCTTGTCTAACGTCTCAATCTCAACAAGCCCTTCACCTTCAAGTGCTTCGACAAGGTTTCGATAAATCATATCCATACCTGTCATAATTGACTGTGCTTCATCAGTTTTTGTTTCAACGGCAAGTGCACGCGCGAAATTATCAAGTACAGGCAACAGATTTGTCAGTAAGCTTTGTGCTTTGTACTTGTTCAATGCTTCCTTATCAAGGGTTGCTCTTCTTTTTGCATTTTCAAAATCAGCAAGCACTCGAAGCAATTTGTTTTCCTCTTCATGCAATTTCGCTTCCAATTCACTTATCTTTTGATCTTTTTCATCGCTTTCTTCATTTGCCTCTTCAGAACTTTCATTGGAAGTGGTAACCGTTTCTTCTGCCGCATCCAAGGTTGCCGTTTCAGCACTTACTTCCTCGGACTCAGTAGTTTCTTTTTCAACTTCATTCATTTTCTCAGTCACAAATCTTTCCTCCTATCCGATCCGATACTCATTTACCCATTTTATCCAATGCCTGAGATAAGTTGTAACTCAAGATATCGAGCATCGTAATGACCTTTCCGTAATCCATCCGCTTCGGCCCAATAATTGCAATGGAACCGGCCATATTATTCTTCGCAGAGTAATTCGCAGTGATCACACTGCAATCTTCCATCGCATCATGGTTATTTTCCGAACCGATCCTTACATGAATTCCCTTCGTGTCATCTTGGAAAAATGTCAACGCAGGTGTTCCATTCTCAATCAACTCGAAAAACATCTTCATTTTATGAAGATCATTGAATTCCGGCTGTTTCATCATATTCATTTTTCCGCCGAAATACAGGCGTTCTTCAGGTTTGATTGTCATCGCCCTTTGAAATGAAGAGAAGAGTTCTCCCGCATGATGGACATGCTGTTCGAAAACTGTTTTCGCTTCCCGGGCAAGCTTGTTCTGAAGGAAGCTCAAAGGCGTTCCGACAAGCCTTTCATTTAAAATATTTACCATCTTCTCAATATCCGAAGCAACCATGCCTTTAGGCACATCAAAAATCCGGTTTTCAACATGGCCGTTATCCGTGACAATAATGGCCACGGCCTTTGTTTCGTCCAAAGGAACAATTGAAAACTTCTTAACCGAATGCATTGATGTGTCAGGGCCTAATAGGATTGACGTATAATTTGTCAACTCAGATATGATTTTAGCGGAATTGCGGATCAGCTCTTCGGTTTCCACTACCTTGTCTTGGAAGAGAGAACGTATTTGAACACTATCTTCCAATGTCAATTTTTCCGGTGTCAACAAATGGTCGACGTAGAAACGGTAACCTTTTTCGGAAGGAACCCTGCCCGATGAAGTATGGGTTTTTTCAAGATAGCCAAGCTCTTCCAAGTCTGCCATATCATTACGGATGGTAGCGGGACTAAATGGGGCTTCCGGTTTTTTAGATAACTGCCTTGATCCGACAGGTTGAGCGGATTCGATGAAATCGTTAACCGTCAGTTGCAATATAAGCAATTGTCTGTTTGTCAACATTAATCATCACTCCTGTTAGCACTCTTTACAAGCGAGTGCTAAAGCTATTCATAATTTATCAAATCAGTTTAACGGTGTCAACGAATTAACTCCTGATCACTTAAGAAATTCCTGGAATACTTCATTACCCCTGAAAATACCTTTTCGAGTCAGTTTTAAACTATCTTCGGCAACTTCAACAAGCCCCTTATTGGAGAGGTCTTCGATGACTACTCCATAAACTTCAAGTAGCGTTTTTCCGAATTTAGTTTCAAATGAATTGAACGGGACGCCCGCAGTTTTACGAAGTCCAAGGAACATTTCCTCTTCCATTGATTCGATTTTAGTGACTTCGTGCTGATTAATGATAGGGCGAGTTCCGTTATCCGCGTTTTCCATATACTTTTTTAGTGGACCAATATTCGCATACCTTTTCCCTTTCAAATAACCATGGGCACCAGCACCAATCCCGGCATACTCATCATTCTCCCAATAGATAAGATTATGTATGGATTCTTTTCCAGGAATCGAAAAATTACTGATTTCGTATTGTTGTCTTTTAGCAGCTTCCATACGATCGATAAGCATGGAAAACATAGACGTTTCAATGTCTTCACCAGGTAATGGCAGCTTCCCTTTATTCATCAGATTATAGAAAACCGTTTTCGGTTCGACGATGAGAGAGTACCCTGAATAATGCGGAAGTTCAAGTGATAGTGCCTTATCAAGTGTATCCTCCCATTGTTTGCTGGTTTGTCCAGGCAGCCCATAGATTAGATCTATGCTTATATTTTCAAATCCTAATTGACGAGCTTCCTTGATCACCTTTAACGGATCATCCGCACCATGTGTCCTGCCTATCCTTTTCAAGAGCTCTGTGTCAAACGATTGGACGCCAATGCTCAGACGATCCACACGGCCATTTTTCAGGACGGAAAGTTTACCGCTTGTCAATTCATCAGGATTTGCTTCTGTTGAAAACTCTTTTAGGGAACCTATATCAACGTATTGATGGATAATTTCAAGTAAGCGATCCAATTGTTTTTCAGACAATGATGTTGGGGTCCCGCCACCTAAGAAAACCGTTTCAAGGTTTTTAAATGAGTGTCCTTCTTCAACAAGAATCGATAATTCATTTCCAATCGATTCAATATATTCGTCAACCGGTTGGTTTTTAAAAAATACTTTATTAAAATCGCAGTAATGGCAAATTTGATGGCAGAAAGGAATATGAATATACATGCCTCGCATTTGTTGTGTCCCCTTTCTATCGGCAATGCCGTTCGTGCAAAAAAGGAGCCCGATTTGGACTCCTTTTAATTTTTCACTATCAGTCTTCGTCCATTTTCAATACAGCCATGAATGCTTCTTGCGGCACTTCTACCGAGCCGACTTGTTTCATCCGCTTCTTACCTTCTTTTTGCTTTTCAAGCAATTTACGTTTACGGGAGATGTCACCGCCGTAACATTTGGCAAGAACGTTTTTACCAATCGATTTGATTGTTGAACGAGCTACAATCTTTTGACCGATTGCGGCTTGGACAGGCACCTCAAATTGTTGACGCGGGATAAGATTTTTCAGTTTTTCTACGATTGCTTTGCCACGCTCGTAGCTGAAGTCGCGATGGACAATGAAACTGAGTGCGTCAACCTGCTCGCCATTCAATAAGATGTCCATTTTAACAAGCTTCGATGTTTTATAGCCGATCAGTTCATAGTCGAATGACGCATAACCTTTCGTGCTGGATTTCAATTGATCGAAAAAGTCATATACGATTTCTGCAAGCGGCAATTCATAAATGATATTTACCCGTGATGCATCCAAATAATCCATCGTTATGAAGTTTCCTCGTTTTTGCTGGCATAATTCCATCACAGAACCAACATAATCGTTCGGCACCATAATTGAAGCTTTCACATAAGGTTCTTCAACATGATCGATTTTTTGTGCATCCGGCATCATGGAAGGATTGTCGACTTTCAATTCTTTTCCGTCTGTCGTTACGACATTGTAAACAACACTTGGTGCTGTAGTAATCAAATCAATTTTAAACTCACGCTCAATCCGCTCCTGGATGATTTCCATATGAAGTAGTCCAAGGAATCCACATCGATATCCGAAACCAAGTGCCTGGGACGTTTCTGCTTCATATTCCAAAGCGGAGTCATTCAGTTCAAGCTTTTCAAGCGCTTCACGTAAATCAACATACTTAGACGAGTCAATCGGATAAAGTCCACAGAACACCATCGGATTCAGTCGACGATAACCCGGTAGCGGCTCACTTGCCGGCGTTTTTGCATTAGTGATTGTATCACCGACACGTGTATCTCCAACATTTTTGATAGCCGCGGAAAGGAAGCCGACATCCCCGACAGACAATTCGTCCCGTAAGGAAATATTCGGTGTAAATACGCCCGTTTCAATAACTTCGAATTCTTTACCGGTTGCCATCATGCGAATTTTGTCGCCTGGTTTGACGGTTCCTTCAACAATCCGAATATTGACGATAACACCTTTATATTGATCATAATGCGAGTCGAAAATCAATGCTTTCAACGGTGCTTGAGGATCCCCCGTAGGTGCGGGCACTTTCTCGACAATTTGCTCAAGAATTTCTTCTATTCCGATGCCAGCTTTCGCAGAAGCATGGACTGCCTCAGAAGCATCCAAGCCGATGACATCTTCAATTTCCTGTTTCACTTTATCTGGATCTGCTGCAGGCAAATCAATTTTATTGATAACAGGTAAAATTTCCAGGTCATTGTCCAATGCTAAATAAACGTTAGCTAACGTTTGAGCTTCAATTCCTTGGGCTGCGTCAACGACAAGTAGGGCCCCCTCACATGCTGCAAGGCTTCGTGAGACTTCATACGTAAAGTCGACGTGTCCTGGAGTGTCGATCAAGTGAAACGTATAATCCTCGCCATTTTTCGCCGTGTATGATAATTGCACTGCGTTCAACTTAATCGTGATTCCACGTTCGCGCTCCAAGTCCATTGAATCCAATGTCTGTGATTTCATTTCCCGCGAACTTACTGTTTCTGTCTTTTCCAACAATCGATCAGCCAACGTCGATTTCCCGTGATCGATATGGGCAATGATAGAGAAATTTCTAATGTTTTTTTGACGTGCCAATCTTTCCTCATGATTCATCTGTCAGTTCACTCCTATATAAGCTATTTGCATTATAGCAAATAACTGATAAACATGTTACTTATTCTTATTCCCCGAATTATATCAGTCACGCTCAACTAATTAATTCTAACAGATGACTTCATTTTGATAAAGTTTGACATCATTGAAAACAAAAAAGCTTCATGGTAGTTATTCCATGAAGCCGAACTATTATTCATTTTTCTTCAACCTCAGTATTTGCAAGTAATTCTACAATAGCCTCTGCAATTACTGCAATCGTCCGATTCAATTCATCTTCGGAATTCCCGACTCCTCCAAGCTCAACAAGGATTAGTTTCGGGTGAAGATCCTGATTATACTTCCCGTCAACACCCGCTCCTCCTTTAGATATTACATTTCTTGTAATACCAGGTATGCGTTTTTCCATCTCCTGTTTTAAACGGTTTGTCGTCTCTTCGTTTTTCTTATAATTGGGATTATCCAAACCTAATACAAATGCCACTTTTGCGTACTTTTGATTTTCATGTATAATTGTCGTTTTATCCGGACCGACTGAGTCTCGATGAATATCAATTATTAAATCATATTCCTTTTCAGATAGCCGGTTTTTTACATATGGTCTAATCTCGGCATAAGCGCGTGCATGCGACACCATCTTTTTCAATGTATCGGTTTCTATACCGTTCATTTCGAGTGAACTCTTAAGCTTATCACCCATCTTCATCACATTTTCGGTCTGATGGTTTACTGTGATCTTGCCATCCACCGCTTGTGTGATCGGTTTATACGCCTCGTCAGCATGGGTGAAATAGAGCAATACTTTCCCCGGCGTCATTTCCACTTCCTTAATGATTTCTGGTTCAGGTACAGGTTCGGGTTTCAATTTCTCTTCCTCAACGATATTGGAGGCGTAAACAATTAATGCATTATCCTTGATGATTTTTGAGTTTGTTATTTTCGATTCTTCCGGTATGAATTGAATTATGACCGGGAAAAGGAAAAGAGCGAATACGATTACAGTCCATATTTGCAAGTTTTTTTTCATGAGTCATCCCCCCGTCTTCAACTATATGCACGGGGGGAATGGTCAATGACTTGTTTTAAGCTCTTCGACCCAATCACTTATGGATTCGGTTAAAATTTCTGCATAAAGGGATGCCCAAGAGTCAATCTCTTTCGGCGAAATAAATGTATTCAAGTCGTGGTTAGATAATACCTCTTCAAACAATTGAACTCTTTCCTCATGCGGCCATGATGTCCAATCCCCGAATATAGGGATGAGCTTCGTTCGATCCGCATCCTTATTCGGAGTATGCAGCCAATTTGAAACGGATAACCTTGAGGAAGGATGGCTTTCTTCTTCAATTTTTGAAGCGATGTAACTAAATAATGTATTGATTGCGTCAGCAATTAATACCGGACCATCTACAACTGTCGGAATACCAATTGCAATTACCGGGATCCCTAACGTCTCCTTCGATAACTCTTTTCGGCTATTTCCCACTCCTGAACCTGGATGTATCCCTGTGTCCGTCATTTGAATTGTTTTACATAACCGGGAACTGTCCCTTGCGGCTAAGGCATCTACAACTATCAATACATCAGGTTTGATTTCATGTACTAACGCTTTGACGAAGTCAGCTGTCTCCAACCCCGTTTGGACTGTTACGCCTGGTGCATAGACAAATAGTTCACTGCCTTCGTCTGAATAATACATAGGAACAATTTCTTTTAGACGATCCATTGTAAGTGGTCCAACGGCGTCTGGAGTCACTTCCCTATTTCCTAACCCAATTAAAAGAATTTTACCGGTTTTCAAATTGGGGACTTCTGCGGTCATTTCGGTCAGTTTCGATTTGAGCATATCCCCCATTTCCTTTAGACCTTCTCGATCAGTATGCGTCAAGGTAGGGTTGGTTAATGTTAAATAGGTACCTCTTTTTTTACCTATTCTTTTTTCACCTTCCGCATTGATTTTGACGGAGGTTAAAATCACTCTGCCTTTTCTTGTTTCATCGAATTGGATGCCTTCGGATTCCTTTAATTTGTCTTTTTCTTTTTCCGTTCGATGTCGAACCATTTCTTCGTTTTCGACTAAAAGGTCGGTTCGGTAAAAATCATATTTATCCATTGTCATCACCTCAACATGCAGTTTGCACGTTGTGTCAAGGAAATATTCTTTGCATATTTTTATTGCGTTCTTGCAGTGATTTTGCTAAAATGTTAATGTTGTAAAGAGAATCCGAAAGCTAAGTATGGAAACACTCTTGCCTTACCTGAAATTGGAGGTGAATGGAATGCCAAACATCAAAGGTGCAATTAAGCGCGTTAAACAAAGTGCCGCTGCGAATGAACAGAACTCACAAGTTAAATCTGCAATGCGTACTGCTGTACGTAAAGCTGACACTGCGCTCATCAATAAAGAAGAGAACGCTGCAGAACTTTTGAAAGACGCAGTTAAGAAGTTAGATACTGCTGCTCGTAAAGGTTTAATCCACAAAAATACAGCAGCTCGTCAAAAAGCTCGTCTTACAAAAAAAGCTCTATAAGAAATTAGGCTGTCCATTTCATTTTGAAATTGGACAGCCTTTTCTATTTATCCCTTTAATGGTTCCATGAGGAAGATTTCTAAGACTCTTTCTCTTTTGCCGCTTGTGGATTTTAGTTGGTAGTCGATGTGGGCGAGTTTCTCTAAAATCAGTAATAACCTTTCCATTTTTGGGATGCTTCGATTTTCCATGACGAGTTTGACGCGGTATGGATGGACGTTCAATGTTTTGGCTATTTGTTGTTGATGATAACCTTTTTTCGCTAATGAAGCGACATGGATCATTAATCTGATTTGACCTGCGATTAGGGACGTGAGCATAATCGGTTCTTCTCCGTTTCTAAGCAAGTCATGGTAGATTTTAATTGTTTCTTTAACGTTTCCGTTCATATATGCATCTGTCAATCGAAAGACGTCCATTTCGGGTAATCTTGGAACGAGCAATTCGACGACTTCTTTAGTTACTTCGCCTTTTCCATCCAGATACATTGCAATTTTTGCAAGTTCTGAAGATAGTGCCAAGAGACTGTCTCCCGTCATATCGATCAGTAGCTGTGCGATTTCGGTGCTTATTTTAACACCGAATGAACCCGCTTCATTTTGAATCCATGTTGTCAAATCACGGCCAACCAGCGGCATCGCTTCGACGACAGATGATTTTTGCATCATGAGCTTAGTGATTTTCTTCCGGCCATCAAGTTTTTCATAAGGTGCCAAAAAAACGACTGATGCTGTAGGAGAGGGATTTAAGAGCCACTCTTCTAATAATGCGATATTATGTACGACCTTCTCTTTTGTTTTATCCGCAGCTTTTAGGAATGAGGCATTATTTGCGATGATTAATTTTCTTTCTATAAGGAATGGCAGTGTGTCGGCCTCTTCAATTACTGCCTCAATCGGCGTCTCATCCAAATCAAATCTGACGACAGAGTCTTCCTCTCCATCTGGCAAGGCTTGAATTAGCCTCTTAATTGTCTCATCTATTAAATGTCTTTCGACACCCATCAACAGGTAAACAGGTTCAATTTTACCTTCGCTAATACTCTTCCAGATTGCATTTACCATTCAATTCCCTCCAATCACTCACCTTTTCCCATTATACATCACCATTTCACGACTATGAACAATTTGTGTCGATTGTCATAAACCCGGCATAATACAACCTTTGATATAGATTTTTTATGAGTTATCATCTATACTATAAAGGAATTAGGAGGTGTAGCAATGAATGAGTTTGAACAAGACGTACAGTCCAAACGCAATGATTTAATTGACTCAGGTATTGGATTCATTGTAGCTTTCGTGGCTTTTTCTGCAATTTTCGTTGTTGCTACAATCATAGACGTCGTCGCACGTTAATCGTCTACGGAGAGACGGATAGCCCATTCTTAATCGGAATGGACATGTCCGTCTTTTTCTTATCTTGAAGTTGTTATGAAATATGTACCCTTCCTGACTGTAACTGTAATGGTACCATTTTCCGCAGTTGATAGAGTTGGCAAATTATACTTTTCAAATGTGTCAAGTACCTCTAAGTGTGGGTGGCCGTATCGGTTATTTCTTCCATAAGAAAGTATAGTAAGAACTGGCTGCAAAGTGTTGATAAATACATCAGAGCTTGATGTTCGGCTGCCATGATGACCCGCTTTTAGTATTAATTTCCCCCAATCGGATCTTCCATAGTTCCTAATAATCCTTTTTTCCCCATCGATCTCTAAATCACCCGTAAAAAGAAATGATGCACCAACGGTTTCCATTAAGAGAACAAGCGAACTATCATTCCCTTTGTATTTACCCTTTGCGGGTGCAATGTAGTTGAAAACAGTAGAACCGTCCTTCCAACCAATTCCTTCGTTCATCGCGAAAATCGGAATTCCCTTTTTCATAGCTATATGAAGCACTTTCTCCATCGTCGGCTCCTTTTCACTGTTAGGCGAGATGTGAATTTCTTTTACTGTAATTTCCTCAAGTAGCTCATCTGCTCCCTCTATATGATCACTATCCGCATGAGTAAGGATCAATTTATCTATTTTATTAATGCCTCTTCCCTTTAAAAAAGGAACGACGATTTTCCCACCAACCTCAAAGTCCTTCTCGGGTGAACGCCAATTACGTTCACCAAAGTTTATAGTTCCTCCAGTATCTATAACGTAGACTTTTCGTTTTCGTGGCAACTCAATCAGAATTGCATCCCCTTGTCCGACGTCAAGGAAAGTGACCTTCAATGTTGGATCGGTATAGGGGTATATATGAAGGATTAAGGCTGGAACAAGTATAAACCAAATGGCCAAAATAGGTTTTCTTCCACTTTCAATTGAGATAAAAAAGAGAATCGTTCCTACTACGGCCAAAACGGACAATACAGCGGTTGGTTTACCCGGAACCCACATCTGATAAGGTAAAGAAGATAAGAACTCCGTAAAATACCCAAGCCAATTTCGGATTGGTTCATAAATATTAAAAATGATTCCCGCAATCCAAGGCGACAAGTACGTTAAAATAAGTAATAGAATATTGCCTGGCAAAATGATGACAGAGTAGATTGGGACATAAATCAAATTCACGACAAAAGACGACAGTGACAATTCGTAAAAATGATGTAAAAGAACAGGATATAAAGCCAATTGGGTAATTGTTGTAACAAGAAAAGAAATGGCTAATCCGGATTTCTGACGTGAAAGGATTCTTGTTGAATAGACTAACGAGAAAGCAGCCAAATAAGATAGCTGAAACCCTGGTTGGAACACGACATTCGGCCGCAAAAGGATAAAACAGCATGCACTCATAGCGAGTGCGTCATCCATTCGTATCCTAAAACGTCCCGTTGCCGTCAAAAGAATCAGAACCGTAACGGAAACAGCACGCCAAACCGATGGTGCCCCTCCAGCCATAACTGCATACAAAGGCAATAGTGTGATGATTAGCGTATCTACTGTTTGCTTTCGTATTGACAACCTGATCAGTAGACCTCTTAAGAGAAAAGTCAATAATCCAACATGAAGACCAGATATAGCAAACAGGTGAGTAATTCCTAACGTCCTGTAACTCGCAGCTAAATCTTCGTCCATCCCACTCCTGTCTCCGATTAGTAAAGATTCAGCTTCCACAACGAGGCTATCCGGAAAGGTCTCCCTAATATGATTCTTAACTTGCCACCTACGCTCCGAGAGTACTGTCCGTAAACCTGTATTTCTCTGATAGTTAATCAACTCACTGGATTCGAACATGCCTGATGCACCATTCGCTTTTAAGTAGTTCTCCATATTGAACGAATAGTGATGGGCAGCGGGGGGCAAGTCCTCGAAAGCCCCATATAAAGTGAATCGATACGACGGAATGTGGATTTCCTGAAACTGAGTTTTCTGTCTTTCATTAATGAATTTCAGCCTAACGTAGATGGTCTCATGGGAATCGGTCTTTGCAAAGCCTTTCAGAACACCACCATCTATTTTTAGCTGATCGGTCCAAGTGAGTGTTAACGTTATGGGAGGGCCAGCTTGTTTAAGCTCGGGTATTTGTACGGAAATGAAAAAATAGGAAATGAGCGAAGCTGCTAATGCAAGAAATGGGGTTAAATAATCCTTTTTTCTACGAAGAAAGATGGGGATAAGAAGAAGATTCAGAAATAAAACTTGTACCGGACCGTATGCAGCAAACGCCGACACGGCAACCGGTATACAAACATAAATAGGACGAATACTACCAATCAATTGCCGAATAGGTCATCCACCCTTCTATTAAATGGGATATGGTTTACCTCAACTCCTGCTTGTTCAAAGAGTTTTATCGCATATTCATTATTTCTATAGTCTTTAGCATAATTAACGGTTCGGATTCCCGATTGAATGATTGCTTTGGAACATTGCAAGCATGGGAAGTGGGTGACATAAATGCTCGCCCCATCTACTGGACTACCATACTTAGCACATTGCAACAATGCATTCATTTCAGCATGGATTGTGCGAACGCAATGATTATCGATGACATAGCATCCGTGGTCAATACAATGGTCTCCACCAGAAATGGATCCGTTGTAGCCACCTGCAATAATTCTATTTTCCCTAACAATTGTCGCTCCAACTGCAAGTCTTGTACAAGTACTTCTAACCGCAAGCAAATGGCATTGTGCCATAAAAAATTGATCCCATGTCATACGCTCCATATGTATGCCTCCAAACTATTTCTTACTTAGTTGAAATAAACGACTCAAGATTTTCGAATGTCTTTTGACCGATTCCTGATACATCCATAATCGATTCAGGAGATTTAAAAGGTCCATTTTCCTCGCGATATTTTACGATCGCGGCAGCTTTTGATGGCCCGATTCCGGGTATCGTCATTAACTCCTGTATATCAGCAAGATTAATATTCACTCTTCCGGACGTCTGTCCGTTACTCAAATCAGGCATTGAAAGATTTTTAGAATTATAAAAATCAACTTCTTCGCCTATCCGAGGTACATAAATGAAAAATTCATCCGGCAATTTCATCGCATGGTTCAACATCCGGGAGTCCGCCTCCGGCAAATAACCGCCCGCTGCATGTATTGCATCGATGAGTCGATCGCCTTCGAATAGGGAATAGACACCTGGATATTTAACTGCACCTTGAATATCGACCATGATGTAAATCGGTGAAATTTCAACCTCGCTAACAGATTGCTCTTCTTCAGGGAGTTCTGCATTTAAAACATTGTAAGTTGGGGATTGTCCGCTCGCTAAAATCGATTGATTATCAGCCTGTCCTCGGGGAAAGAACAGTATTGCGGAAAGTACAGCGATTGCTGCAATGGGGGTGATGATCCTGCGCCATTTACCGGAAGAGAACGAAGTAAACAGTATTGTCACCCTTTCTTCGAGGCTTCCATATGGAGTCATATACCACTATAAACGAAAACTTCCTAAAAAGGAAGTTTCATTTACGCACTTGATAAAATATTCTTTCACTTTCTTCGTGCGGCGGCTCATCTTCCCAATCTGCAAAAATGCGTTCAATCGTAAAATTAGCTTCCCGCAATAAATCCACGTACTCATTAACATGGAACGTCCTCTGTTGATGACTCTCATCAAAACGGCGATAAAGACCATTTTCCTCTTTGACGAAGAAAGCTAGCTCAGAGTATACAGAGTGCTCTGCATCTCCTTCCTCCGTTTCCCAGATGTAAGCAATCCGATCATTGTCAAAAGTAAAAGGTCCTTCCATGAAAATGACATCGGTTTTAAAGATGGAATGCACATCAAACATTAACAAACCACCATTTTTCAATACCGAATGAACGCCCTTAAAGGTTTGAAGAACACTTTCGCGATCAGGCAAATAGTTTAAGGAATCTATCGCGATGACAGCAGCATCATATTCCGGTGCACCTTCGATTTCTTGCATTGGCTGTTCCACAAACTCGATTTCGGTAGACAGATCACCTGCCCTTTTCTTCGCCACTGAAAGCATGTCCTTCGAAAGATCTATTCCTGTAACTTCAGCGCCCGCTTTTGCAAGCTTCACGGAAAGTAAACCAGTTCCACAGCCGATATCTATGATTTTACGCTCTTTTAGCCCGTTCAACGGCAAGGAAAGTAACTCTACATAAGAATCATATGGGATGTCAGACATCAATTCATCATAAACATGTGCGAAGTTTGTATAGGCTTCTTTATTGCTCATCGGCCATTTTCAGTAAAGGGGCGTCTCCCCATAATTTTTCCAAATTATAATAGCCACGCTCATCTTTATGGAATACATGAACAACTACATCCCCTAAATCCACTAATACCCATCTTCCAGTTTCCAGGCCTTCTACTCTTTTCACTTCAAAGTTATTTTCTGAAGCCTTATCAGCAACTTCTCTTGCAATTGCTTGAACTTGACGTTCGGAGTTCGCATGACAGATGACGAATTGGTCAGCTATAAGTGAAATGCCCTCCATATTTAATACGACTATCTCCTGTGCGTGCTTGTCGTCTACCGCTTTATATGCAATTTCCAGTAATGTTGTCATATTTCACGTTTCCTTTCGTAGTTGACTGTTCATTTTTTGTACGTGCTCATTATAGCATTCAAAAGAGTCTGGGAAAACAGTTGCCTGCTTTTCAACGAGATAGCCTATTGAATGGACGATACATGATTTCATCGCTCTATCAATCGAAATTTCAGTTGTCTTCCGAAGCTCTTCAATCCCTAAGAAGTTCCGTCCCGGTTCTATCAGATCAGCGATATAAATGATTTTCTCAAGTTTGGACATTCCTGCCCTTCCTGTTGTATGGTAACGGATAGCGTTCAGTATATCCGAATCATCTATCCCGAATTCATCTCTTGCGATTACCGCTCCTGCTGCAGCATGCCAAATCACATGATGAAAAGACAGAAGTCTTGAATCTTCACTATTTTCTTCTATAATTTTTCGCATATCCGCGGGTTCCATGTATTTTGCAACGTCATGTAACAATGCAGCTAATTCTGCCTTTTCAACTGAAACTCCAAAATGATTAGATAGTTTTTTTGCCGTTTCAGTAACTCTAATCACATGTTCGAACCGTTTTATCGGCAATCTTTTCTCAAGGTCATTTAGTATTTGTTGGGTTTCCATAGAGTCCCTCCAAACGGATAAAATTTTCAACCTTTTCCGGAACAAGAAATCGTATCGTCCCGTTTGACTCGACCCTTTTCCGAACGAGCGTAGATGAAAGTTCAATTTCAGGTATTTGAACCATGGTTATCGGAAAAACAGTTTTCCCACTTGTACCCGGTCTGCCTACGCCGACAAACTCAAGCATTTTCACTAACTCTTCAATTTTATACCACTTCGGCAGCATATCGATCATATCGCCACCTATTATAAAATAGAAGGCACTTTCTGGTTCTTGCTCCTTTAGACGTTTCATCGTCTCATAAGTGTATGAGACCCCACCTTGTTCAACTTCAAATGCTGAAGCAAACAAACCGCTTGTCCCTTCAACAGCAAGCTCTACCATACGAAGACGCTGCTCAGGGGTCGCGTCTGAAGGGTTCGACTTATGTGGCGGGATAGAAGTAGGCATAAGCCTAACCTCATCAAGCCCCAATGCGTGTTTCACTTCATTCGCGATAATCAGATGTCCAAGATGCGGAGGGTTAAACGTACCTCCCAACAGTCCAACCTTTTTCATAGACCGCGCTCCTTAAGGAAGGACAATCCGTTTTTTCTCTTTTGACTCTTTATAAAGAACAAGTATTTTTCCAATCACTTGTGCCACTTCAATCCCAGCTTCTTCAAGCTTTGTAGCAATTTCCTTCTTGTCCTCTTCACAATTTTGAAGAATGCTTACTTTGATCAATTCCCTTGCCTCAAGAGCTTCCTCAATTTGTTTTATGATTTGTTCTGTCAAACCGCCTTTTCCAATTTGGAAAATAGGTTGAAGATGATGTGCTTCACTACGTAAATAACTTTTTTGTTTTCCAGATAACATTTAATTTCCTCCAAGTTTTGTTGAAATTGACTGAATCATTTTCTTTGTGTCAGGCGTTATACCTGTCCATAACTCAAATGCCAATGCACCCTGATGGACGAACATTCCAATGCCGTTCAATGTTCTTCCGCCCGCAATACGTGCAATACGCAGAAAATCAGTTTCCAAAGGGTTATAGATGATGTCCGTAACAATCGTTCCGTCAGAAATGCCGGAAGGATCCAATGGAATTCCGCTTTGGGCAAAATTCATGCCGACAGACGTCGTTTGAACAATCAACCCAAATTTGTCGAGCAATGATTCGGCATCCTTAAATGATAAGGCAGAACTCCTAGAAAAACCACTGGATAACCGATGGGCTTTTTCAAAGGTTCTATTTGTAAATGTGATTGGACCAAAACCGGCGTCTTCAAGCGCAAAGGAAATACCGCTTGCCGCTCCTCCTGCCCCGATAACAAGTACATTACCGATAGTTTCCCCACAATCGTAGACTTCTTGCAATGAACGGACAAATCCTTGTCCATCGGTATTCATGCCGTAAAGAGTGCCGTCTTCAAGAACTTTAACTGTATTTACAGCGTTCATCCGTCTTGCTGTTTCGTCTAATTTATCTATAAAAGGAATGATGGCAGTTTTATGGGGAACTGTTACATTCCAGCCGCTACATCCTAATTTTTTAAGACTTTCAACAGCTTCTTTTAGTTGATCTACCTTAACATGGACCGGTATATAGGATGCATTAATCCCATTTTCCCTGAACCATGCATCATGCATTTCAGGGGACATTGATTGGGCAATTGGGTCACCGATAACTGCATACCACTTTTTCATCATCTGCCCCCTTATATAAGTGATGGACGTAGAACCACATCAACGCCCCTGGGTGCGTGTACGGCTACAACAACACCGGGATGTTGCACAGTAATCCAGCCGAGGCCTGAAATGACAAGATCGATTTTCGGTTTTTTAATTGAAAACTCATGTCTTACAAGAGGCGGCATTTTTTCAAGTGATTCTCCGCTTGGCGGGGATAATAAATCACCCAAATGAGTAGCGTACAATGAATCAGCATTTTCCAACTTTGTACGATGAATTGGCAGTTCATTCGAAATATGGATTGTGAAGGATGCTCGTTCACCCTTTATGAAATCAAATCTTGCAAGCCCGCCGATATATAACGTCTGTTCCGCATTCAATTGGAATACCTTTGGCTTCAATTCTTTTTTCGGAGTAATCGCCTTCAGATCCTTGGCATCCAAATGATGAGCCATTTGATGATCGTTAATAATTCCTGGCGTATCATAAATAGCCTTGCCGTCATCAAGAGGAATCTCAACTAAGTCAAGCGTTGTCCCTGGGAAATGTGACGTCGTAATAACCTCACCTACACCTGTTGCATTCTTGATGATGCGATTAATAAACGTTGACTTTCCAACGTTCGTACAACCAACAACATAGACATCTTTCCCTTTTCTATATTTATCGATTGCCTCCATGGCTTCTTCCATGCCGTGCCCTTTATGAGCAGAGATAAGCAATACATCGATTGGTTTAAGACCCAACTTTGCAGCTTCAGCTTTCATCCAATTAATAAGTCTGTTACGGTTGATCGATTTAGGAAGGACATCGGATTTATTGCCGATGAGCAAAATGTCCTTATTGCCTACGAAGCGTTGCAAGCCGTTTATCCAGCTGCCATTAAAATCAAAGATATCTACAATTTTAATAACAAGTCCATCTTTGCTTCCAATACCATTCAAAATCTTGAGGAAATCGTCACCAGATAATGAGACAGGCTGCAATTCATTGTAATTGCGAAGTCGGAAACAACGTTTACAAATGACCTCTTCCTTCTCCAAAGATGATGCTGGAGCGAAGCCTTCCTTTTTCGGATCCTCCGTTTGAATTTCTATTCCACAACCTATACATTTAAGTTGTTCCAACCTTATTCCTCCCATTCAATCTTTCCAAGACGTTTAAGTCTTGCCATGATTCTTCTTTCAATCATCCTGTTGAACTTTGTAATGAAACCATCTGAGTTGGCTACCGGGACAACAAGAATCGTACGTAGGCCGAATCGATTGCCTCCTAATACATCTGTCATCAGCTGATCTCCCACCATTACAACCTCTTCTTTTTTCAAACCCATCTGGGCAAGTGCCTTTTTAAAGTTCTTTGCCAATGGTTTACGGGCATCGCAAATGAACGGTGTACCAAGTGGATCGCAGAATGTCTTCACACGGTCTTGATTGTTATTCGAAAGAATCGTCACTTGCAGACCCGCTTTTTGCATCATCGTCATCCAGTCCGAAATTTCAGGAGTCGCCTCCGGCCTGTCCCATTCGACAAGTGTATTATCCAAATCGGTGATGATGCCTTTAATTCCTTTTTCAATTAGTTTATCCGGAGATATTTGAAAGATGTCTTTCACATACTCATCCGGCAAAAAGTAATTATACAATTTATTCACTCCGTTATCTCTCCAATTCAAAATCGATTATACCATAACAGAAGCCTTTCACATGTATTGTAAGAGAGGCAAATCCTTTTCGGAACATTGCCTCACCTCCCGAATTAATACAAGCCGTCAGCGCATATGCTGTCATATAACGACACAGGAGGTGGACCGATGAGCGGATTTGTTATGACACTCGTCCAACTGTGGGTCGAAATCCCGGCAATGGTCGGCTATATCCGGGGGCAGGCATTCCGTCGCCCGTTATCCAAGGCGGAAGAGGCGGATTGTTTGCAGCGATTGGCAGAAGGCGATGAAAGCGCAAGAGATGAGCTGATAGAAAGGAATATGCGCCTCGTCGCTCACGTAGTTAAAAAATTCCATCCAAAACATGAACAACTCGACGATTACATTTCAATCGGTACGATTGGGCTTATGAAAGCTGTGAACAGTTTTACACTCGACCGTAAAACGAAATTAGCGACATACGCGGCCCGTTGTATTGAAAATGAAATACTCATGTATTTACGAACCCAGAAAAAAGTGCAAAAAGATGTATCGCTCTTTGATCCAATCGGGACAGATAAAGATGGCCAATCCCTTCAAATAGCAGATTTATTGCAGACCGAAGAAGAAGCGCCAATCGAAACAGTCCAACAGAAGGAGCTGAAGGAACGACTTTATCGTCATCTTGGTAAATTAGATGGAAGGGAGCTTGAAATCATACAAAGGCGATATGGATTATTGGATGATCAGCCGATGACCCAAAAGGACATTGCCCAGCAGCTCAATATATCGAGAAGCTATGTCTCCCGTATCGAGAAAAGAGCCATTGTAAAATTGTATCAGCTATTTGCTCATGAATACAACGAATGAACCGAAGAGAAGCCATAATTTCTGAAATTGAAAAGGCGTTTCCTTACACAGGGCCCCCGGCCGTGTGATAGGAAACGCCATTTTACTACATTTTGTTTTTTTGCATTCAGGAAATCAGTCCGCACTAACCTCACGAGCGATTACGACTGCAATCACTGTGGATAAGAAAAACACTCCAGCCATTAGATAAAACATCTAACATAACCTCCTTCAAAACAATGTATACCTTATTTCCATCTTACCATATATCAATTATAATTTCGATATGACATGCATGACAATTTCAGAAGAATGTTTTGCTGCAAGCGGCAGGAATTCGTCAAATGTAAGAGAAGATTCCTTTCCAGCAATATCGGATAATGCTCGGATCACAACAAATGGCGTTCCGAACTGATGACAAACTTGTGCCACCGCCGCTGCCTCCATTTCAGCTGCTATCATTTTTGGAAACTGACCTTTTACAAGACTGACTCGAATACTATCACTCATGAACACATCGCCTGAAGCAATCAACCCTGTTGCATGTGCATGTTCGCCAATTTCTTCAACAGCTTCCCTCGCAATTTGGATAAGCCTCGGATCTGCTGGATATGACGGCGGCATTCCCGGTACTTGGCCGATTTCATACCCAAAAGCAGTTGCATCCACATCGTGATGCCTTACTTCATCAGAGATGACAACCGTGCCCACTTCAAGTGATTCAGAGAAGCCGCCTGCCGATCCTGTATTAAGGATTGCATCAGGTTTATATAGCTGAATAAGCAATGTCGTTGCTATTGCCGCATTCACTTTTCCGATTCCACTTTTAACAAGAACAATATCACGATTATCGATTTTGCCTTCTATGAACTCGCATCCGGCAATTACATTCGTTTGATAGGACTCGATTTTACCTCTTAAGATTTCAACTTCTTCTTCCATTGCACCGATAATTGCTATTTTCATCTAGTTGCCCTCCGACTGTAATTCAGTTCAATTTCAATACTTCAATACTCGAAATCCAATGTGTTTAATATATCCATTTTGACAGGCTGCCAGCCTTGCCCATCCACCCATTCAATATAGACACGGAATTTTTCTGATTTGTCCCTTGTGGAAACAATCCCAATCGACTTTTGGGGCCCTCCGCCATTTTTAATCATCCAATAGATTAAAGATTCTTTAGGAAGTTTAGTAGCATAGGCAATCGCATCTTTCTTTTCTTCCCAGTCAACTGAATCCTCTTTATAGATGGAAACATGCTCACCTGTTTGGACGGTTCCAATTGGCTTCCAGGAGGCATCAATTATAGTTTCTACAACTATCTCCTCATCATTCGGGACAATTGTTACGGTATCTTCACTTTCATCTTTACCGTCAGATTCTCCGTTATCTGATTTACCTGAATCTGTTCCATCGTCATTCGATTCGCTGTCATTTGATTCTTCTTCATCATCTGCCGGTAATCCACTTTCACCGTCATCATTGGTACCATCTTCATTCGAGTTTTCGATGTTCTCTTGTGTTTCTGTATTTGCTATGTTTTCCTTGCCTTCATCGTCTTTACTATTAGTAAAAATATTGAACCCAACAATCAATATCAATATGACAACAAGTCCAATCATACTATTTAATAATTGGTTGCCTCGGTTCTTTCTTTTCTTCCTATGCATTCGTGAGAAATTTGAATTATTGCCATTCATCTAACCGTCCTCCTTTCATGAAATGGATAAAAGTGAAAAACCGCCCTCGATTGAAGGCGGCCATTTGAGGTCACTTTATTTCAACAATAACGACCGACATTTCTCCTCCTGGAGTCACAATCTTAACTTCATCGCCTTTTTTACGGCCAATTAATCCTTTTGCGATTGGTGAATCATTAGAAATCAATCCTTCAATTGGATTAGCTTCTGCAGAGCCGACGATCGTGTATGTCTCTTCATCACCATCCGGCAACTCTTTAAATGTAACCGTTTTCCCAAGTTGTACTTCGTCAGTATTCAATTCGCTTTCTGTAATAATGACACTGTTACGTATCATCGATTCAAGTGTGGAAATCTTTCCTTCAACAAATGCCTGATCTTCTTTCGCGGAATCATACTCCGAGTTTTCCGAAAGGTCACCGAAGCTACGCGCAACTTTGATACGTTCCACTACTTCCTTCCGTTTTACAGTCTTTAAAAATTCAAGCTCTTCTTCAAGCTTTTTTTTGCCTGATACTGTCATTGGGTATTTTTTCTCTGATACCATTTTACAACACTCCTCATATTCCTGTTCATAAAAACACTATGCCGCTCCTTCAAGAGGTATGCGACATAGGGCCATTTATATTGAATTCTGACTTTATCATATTACAATTCCGTGCCGTATTCAAGAATTGTTTTTATTTTCGTTACCATTAGATCGATAGCAACTTCATTATGTCCGCCTTCAGGGATGATGATATCTGCATATCGTTTAGTCGGTTCTATGAATTGATTGTGCATTGGTCGAACCACTGATAAGTATTGGTCTATAACTGAGTCGATCGTTCTGCCTCTTTCGTTAATATCTCGCATAAGTCGCCTAATAATGCGTAAATCAGCATCTGTATCAACGAAAAGTTTAATATCCATCAGTTCGCGTAGCCTTTCATCCTCAAGGACTAAAATTCCTTCAAGGATGATAACATCCTTTGGCTCGATCGTTATTTTCTCATCAGATCTCGTATGCAATGCATAATCATACACAGGCTTTTCAATTGCTTCCCGATCTAAAAGTTTACCGATATGATCAATCAACAAATCCGTGTCGAACGCTAACGGATGATCGTAATTTGTGAGTAGTCTTTCATTAAACTCCAGATGGGATTGGTCCTTATAGTAATAGTCCTGTTCAATGACAACAACAGAGTGTTCCTTGAACACATTATAAATACGGTTCGTAACACTGGTCTTTCCCGAACCCGATCCACCGGCTATGCCAATGACAAGAGGTTTTCTCTTATCCATTTCTTTTCCTCCCTCAACTACAGGGCAACCCCTAGTCCCTCTTTTTTACAGCAATCAGAATTCCGTCACCTACGGGAAGTAATGACGTTTCATACTCAGGATGCCCCATGATCCAAGTAGTGAATTCCTTTAGATTTCGAATCATCGTTCGGTTTCGTTTCGGCAATTCTGCATCCGGAATCAGTACAGCACCATGCATAAACATATTATCACAATAAATGACACCGCCGGGTGCAACATGCTTAGAATACTTCTCAAAAAAACGTTTATATTGACCCTTTGCAGCATCAATGAATAGTGCATCATAATGATATTCAGGAATAACTTCATCATCCATAAGCAAAGCATCGCCTTCTATGATGGTAATCCGATCACCGTATCCGCTTCGCGCGATATACCGGACCGCATTTTCATACCTATCCTTGTCCCGTTCAATAGTTACGATTGAAACTTCCTTTAATGCAGATACCATCCGGATAGCAGAATAGCCTATTGCGCTTCCGATTTCAAGTATAAACTTTGGTTGTTGGATACGTAGAAGGCCGACAAACGTGTCAATCCCGCTTCGATCCATAATCGGTATCCTATTTTCCTCCGCAAATTGTTCCATTTCTTGTATCAACGGACTCTCTTTTTCCGTCAAACTGGAAATATAAGTGGCATACTCATTCACCATTGTCACGTCCATTCTTTCTTCGGTTCAATCGCCAGATAAGTGTTCTGCTCGGTTTTTCAAATGCTCTTCATAAGTCTTTGCGAAATGATTTTTCCCTTCCTTATCCGCAAGGAAGTAGAAATAATCCGTAATTGACGGGTCAACTACTGCTTCAATTGAAGACTTACCGGAATTTGCAATGGGTCCTGGAGGAAGCCCAGTATGTTTATATGTGTTATATGGATCATCAACTTCCAAATCGGAAAATAGAACACGATCCTTATGAACACCTAAAGCATACAAAACCGTAGGATCTGTCTGAAGGGGCATCCCTTCATCCAATCTATTGTAGAAGACACTTGCAATCGTCTCACGATCAGTTTTAGCCGTGGCTTCCTTTTCAAGTAAACTTGCGAAAGTAAGTAACCAATGGACCGACTTTCCATTCGACTCTAAATATGCAAAGTAAGGTGTAATGTTTGAAGATGTCGCTTCTAACATCGTAGTGACAACTGTTTCAACAGAAGGCTTTTGCTCATAGAATGGATATGTCGCAGGATACAGATAACCTTCGAGTGGATATCTTACATTTTCAGCTAATATCTCTTCAGTAAGGATTTTAGGGTATCTACCCATAAGGTCAGCGATTATCTGCTCGTTATTCACATAATCAAGGAACTCCTTAGCAGGGATTCCGGCTCGTTTTTCGACTACCTTTGCAATCTGATCCAATGTCAAGCCTTCCGGTACCGTCATCGTAAAGATTGGCGTCCTGTAGACTTTACCTGTTTTAAGGCTTCGGATTAATTCATCTAAAGTCATTGCTTTAGTCAATCCATATGAACCCGCTTGAAATTGTGATTCGTTGTTAAATTTTGCGTAATACTTGAAAACTTTCGCATTCCTGACAAGACCTTTTTTCTCTAAAAGTTCGGCAATCGATGTTAATCCCGATCCTATCGGCACCTCAACTTCAATCACTTCTTCGGAATCAGGGTCTACAGGCTGAAGTGCCTCGCTTATGTATTTATAAACCGCACGGCCTCCAAGAAGCCCGCCGATAAGGATTAACAATGCGAGAACAAACACGATGCGTCTTACAATTTTAACTTCTTTTTTTTGTTCGAGCATCTTTTCAAACATCGCTTCTTTTTTTGAACCATTATCCATTCTTCCTTACCCCATTTCGAACTGTATATCTATTGAACTTATACATGCAAAAAGTTCTTGACAGTGAAAAAACGGAATGGCCTGCACCATTCCGTCCGTGCACATATGAATTACTCTTCTTCCTCGTCTTCTTCAGCAAGGAAAGTGTTTAACATTTCTTCGATCATATCCCACTCTTCATCAGTTTCGATTGGCAATAACTCACCGTCTTCGTTATCTTCTGATGGGATAAAGGCAGAAGCATGGATTTCAACTTCATCATCTTCGCCGACTTCATCTTCACCTAAGATGTGGTAAAGGACATATGATTTACCGAAGTCTTCCGAATCGAATGTGAATATAACTTCACATACGTGCTCTACACCGTGCTCATCTACTACCGTCATTGTTTCTTGTCCATGTTCCATATAAGTCACCTCATCTATTTTTTGAATCAAGATACCCTTGAAGTATCATGACTGCCGCCATCTTATCGATGACTGTCTTCCTTTTCTTTCTGCTGACATCCGCTTCAATAAGCATCCGCTCCGCCGCCATTGTCGTTAGCCTCTCATCCCAAAGCACAACAGGATGACCGAACGCCTCTTTTAAAAGTTCCGCGAATCTTTCAGATGCTTCCCCTCTTGGGCCGACCGTGTTGTTCATATTTTTCGGATAACCGACAACGAAAGAAGTAACAACATATTCAGAAACAAGCTCCTGAATTCTTGACATACCGAATTGGCCGGCACTTTCATCAATCTTAATCGTTTCGATGCCTTGGGCTGTCCACCCAAGTGCATCGCTGATTGCAATACCGACCGTTTTGGATCCAACATCCAACCCCATTACCCTCACTTGGACTTACCCCCGTTTTCACGGATGTAGAACTTCACAAGCTCCTCAAGAATTTCGTCCCTCTCCAATTTCCGGATGAGGTTACGGGCTTCATAATGGCGAGGAATATAAGCCGGGTCGCCAGATAGAAGATAACCGACAATCTGGTTAATAGGATTGTAACCCTTGTCCTCTAGTGCTTTATGCACATGAAGCATGACCAATTTAACTTCTTGCTCCATAGATTCCTCAGGAAAATTGAATTTCATCGTTTTGTCGTATGAATTCATAGTCGACACCCCGCTTTCCAATCGTCCGTTTGTTAATCGGATATCTTTCCCACTTACTCTATACCCGACGCCTATTTCCGTTTAAACGGATTTGACATAATCATACACGGATTGGAGAGCTACATCAAGTTTAGAAGCATCCTTTGCACCAGCCATTGCCATATCCGGACGGCCTCCGCCTTTACCATCGCATTGAGAAGCTACATGATTGACGATTTTACCGGCATGGAACTTCCCATCCTTCAAGTCTTCTGTCACTCCGGATGCCAATAATACTTTTCCATCGGAAGCAGCACCAAGTACAATTACTCCCTTTACAATCTTTTGTTTCAATTCATCAATCATTTGCCTTAACGCGTTATTATCTTTGACATCGACTTTGGCAGATACAACCGTCACATCATCAATTTGTTGTGAAGTTGCCAATATGTCTGTTAACTGGCTATTGCCCAATTTTGCAGAAAGTGAATCATTTTCGCGGTGAAGCTCTTTAATTTCCGCCAATGTGGATTGAACTTTTGCAACAATCTCTTTCGGATTCGTTTTTAAGATTGTCGCTGCGTTGTTCAATAGCCCCTCTTCCTCTTTGAATGAAAGGTAAGCCTGCTTTCCAGTTACTGCCTCAATTCGTCTTGTACCTGCGCCGATGCCGCCTTCCGATTCAATTTTGAAGAGGCCGATAGTCGAAGTTGTCGGTACATGGCAGCCACCGCATAGTTCAAGAGAAAAATCTCCCACGGATACTACTCGGACAACGTCCCCATACTTTTCACCGAATAATGCCATAGCACCCATCTCTTTTGCTTCTTTGATAGATTTTTGGTCAATTTGGACGGAAATATCTTCCCAGATTTTTTCATTGACGATTTCTTCAATTCTTTCCAATTCTTCTTTCGTGACTTGGCCGAAATGCGAGAAATCAAAACGTAGACGATCTGGGCCAACATAAGATCCAGCCTGGTTGACATGTTCACCTAACACGAGTTTCAATGCTTTATGCAGAAGATGAGTAGCTGTATGGTTTTTAATGGTCAATTTCCGGGATTCAGAATCTACCTCGGCATGTACTTTTGTGTTGTTAGAAACTTCACCCGATCGGACAACTCCAGAATGCAAATGTTGGCCATTCGGCGCCTTTTGCACATCTTTCACATCAATGATAAAGGACACACTCTCAACGATTCCTTTATCGGCGATTTGTCCTCCACTTTCTGCATAGAACGGTGTACGATCAAGTATGAATTGGATTTCATCCCCCTCAGAAGCATGCGCAACCAATTCTCCATTATGCAAAAGAACGCTAATTTCCGATTCGCAACCTAAATTATCGTACCCGATGAATTCGCTTGTTTCATGAATATTTCCTAACACTTCCGATTGGACATGCATTGAATCGACATCTTGTCGGGCTGCCCTTGCACGTTTCCGCTGATTTTCCATTTCTTCTTCAAATCCAGCACGGTCAACTGTAACACCGGCTTCTTCCGCAAACTCCTCCGTAAGCTCGAATGGGAAACCGTATGTGTCGTAGAGCCTAAATGCGTCCTCTCCGGATACAACTGAATGTCCGGCAGCTTTCGCCTTCTCCATGACACCACTTAAAATGGCCAAACCTTCGTTCAGCGTCTCGTGGAAGCGTTCTTCCTCATTCTTTATCACTTTCATGATAAAGGCTTCTTTCTCTGTTACTTGTGGGTAGAAATCTTTCATGATTTCACCGACTACAGGTACCAATTCATACATGAATGGTTTATTGACGCCCAATTGTTTTGCGAAACGGACTGCACGGCGTAGTAGTCTACGTAAGACATAACCACGGCCTTCGTTAGAAGGTAAAGCTCCGTCTCCGATTGCAAACGCAACTGTACGGATATGGTCTGCGATCACTTTGAATGCAGTATCTTTTTCATCATTTTTGCCATAGGTTTCACTGGATACCTTTTCGATCGATTGAATGATCGGCATGAATAGATCTGTATCAAAGTTGGTGCGTACATTTTGAATGACGGAGGCCATTCGTTCTAGCCCCATCCCAGTATCAATGTTTTTCTTCGGAAGCGGTGTGTACGTATGATCTGGATTATGGTTGAATTCAGAGAACACCAAGTTCCAGATTTCCAAATAACGCTCGTTTTCTCCACCAGGATACAATTCCGGATCCGAGAAATCATCACCGTATTCAGGACCACGGTCATAGAAGATTTCGGAGTTCGGTCCGCTTGGGCCTTCACCTATGTCCCAGAAGTTACCTTCAAGGCGGATGATGCGCTCCTCAGGAAAACCAATTTTGTCTTTCCAAATCGTGTATGCTTCATCGTCTTCTGGATGGACAGTAACAGATAATAATTCCGGATTAAACCCGATCCATTTTTCGTTTGTCAGGAAGTCCCAAGCACGGATGATGGCTTCTTCTTTGAAGTAGTCACCGATTGAGAAATTCCCTAACATTTCGAAGAATGTATGGTGGCGTGCTGTTTTTCCGACATTTTCAATGTCATTTGTACGTATTGATTTTTGTGCATTGACGATTCGTGGATTTGTGGGGACGACCCGACCGTCGAAATATTTTTTCAGTGTCGCGACTCCGCTGTTGATCCATAGAAGAGAAGGGTCGTCGATTGGTACAAGGGGTGCTGACGGCTCTTCGTTATGGCCGTGTTCTTTGAAATAATCAAGGAACATTCTTCTGATTTCTGCTGCTGTCAATTTTTTCATAAGTCTTCCTCCTTTAATTTTTCAGTGATTCAAATAAAAAAATCCCCGCCCCTGTACAAGGGACGAAGATTTTCATGGTACCACCCTAATTTACCGGCGATGTGACACCGGTATCTCAAGAAGCCTTAACGGGGCTAACGGCAAGGATTAGTTGCACTCGGGAGTAGCTTTCCGACAAATGGCCATGGGAATCCTTGCAGCCTGGGGATTCCTTTCTTAACATGGCGATAGGCGTACTTTCTCCGTCAACGTTTTTCTATGATACTTTGGATTATAGGGAAAAGAGTGCAACGTGTCAATCCATTGCCTCTGAAAAGTCGTATGGGGTGACTCCTCTCATCCCGATCATTGGGTCAATCCCAAGAATTGTTTCCCTCGTCAATCTGTATTCCTTTTTTTCCAAGTTGCTGTCAGGACCATCATTGACCTTGCTTCCCTCTTGTATCGTGTTTGACACTGGATCAGAAACATCAGCACCATTGGTGATGGATTCTTTTCGTAATCTTTCCTTCAAGGTCGTCTGCCGCTCCAGTTCGTCTGTCCGGTTGATTCCGATTTTGAACTCTTCGGGCTCCCCGCATAAGATCAGGAAGTTTTTTGCACGTGTAATCCCAGTGTAAAGAAGGTTTTTACGTAGCATTTTCCTATAGCCCCGAACAATCGGCATGACGACAATCGGAAATTCACTTCCTTGGGATTTATGGATTGAACAGCAATAGGCTAAAGTGATTTGATTTAAATCATTTCTTTCATACTCGACTTCGATCCCGTCATAAGAAACGATAAGCATTTCTTTTTTATCCACGGTTTCATTTGCTTTGATGATTGAGATGACCTCACCCATATCGCCATTGAATACGTTACTTTCTGGTTGATTGACAAGCTGGAGCACTTTGTCTCCGATTCGGTAAACAGTCTCCCCGAACACAACTTCCTTTCGATCGGGGCCCGGAGGATTGACCATCTGTTGGATCATCTTATTTAACCCGTCTATTCCGGCAGGCCCCTTATACATTGGCGCAAGAACTTGGATATTCTTAATATGATGGCCTTTCGACACCGCATTTTTGACAACCTGTTCGACCACTTCAAGGATTTGATCCCCAAATGCCTTGATAAATGAACGATCCCCTGTTTTTCGGGTGATGTCATCTGTCCAGTCGCCATTTTTTATCATATGAGCCATTTCAATAATTGTAGACCCTGCACTTTGACGGTAGATTTCAGTTAATTCCACTACAGGAATCTTTCCGGAATTAAGCATATCCTTTAATACTTGACCTGGCCCAACAGGGGGTAGCTGGTCCTGATCGCCAACGAAGAGGATTTGGATATCACTTTGTAATGCCTTTAGTAGTTGGTGAGCCAACCATGTATCAACCATCGACATTTCATCGACAATAATGAGTCGCCCTTCCACTTCTTTACCGACCGCATCATCTTTCTCTTGTCCAGTGAAACCAAGAAGTCTATGGATTGTCATTGCAGGAAGACCCGTCGATTCAGACATCCTTTTAGCTGCACGGCCAGTTGGGGCTGCTAAAACAATTGGAAAACTTTCCTCTTTTTGCGCATAGATTTTCGAATCTAATGAAAGCCCATGCAATTCGGCATATACTTCCACCAATCCACGGATTACAGTTGTTTTACCTGTACCCGGACCTCCAGTCAAAATCATTGCAGGCGAATGGATTGCTTCCTGGATAGCTGCAACTTGCGTCTCTGCATAACTGACACCTAACCGTTCTTCGGCTTCACCAATTGCTTTGCGGATTTCAGAAACTGGAAACTTGTCGGCATGGTCATTTTCCATGATTCTTTCCAACTTCGATGCTATTCCTATTTCCGAGAAATAGAGCGAGGGAATATAAAGTCTTTTACCTTCACCGCATAACTTTCCTTCCTCCACCAATTCAATGACCATTTGTGAAATTTTCTCGAACGTCACTTCTTCCCTTTGACTACTTTCAAGAAGTCGCTTCACTTCCGGCAAAATCATTTCCGCCTCCAAAAATACATGGCCAGCTGACTGGACTCCTTGGTTAATCGTGTGGAGAATCGCGGCTTTCACTCGCGAAGGATGGCTACCCGTAAGCCCCAAATGTTTTCCCAATTCGTCCGCACGTTGAAAACCGATCCCTTCAACGTCCTCAATCAACCGAAAAGGGTTCTCTCTTAATAATTCTATCGCTTCCTCACGATAGGTTTGATAGATCCGCATGGATAGCTGGGGCCCAAAACCCCAATCATTCAATTGAACCATCGATCGCTCCAACCCAAGGTTTTCCTGCAACACTGTTCTTAAAGTTTCTTTCCTATCATCTGAGAGCTTCGGAATCCGATCAAGAACAGAAGGATTTTCAAGGATTTGTTTGATAGCATCCATCCCTAAAGTCTTTACAATCGTATCTGCAGTTTTTCTACCTATACCAGGAAATAAGTCACTCGATAAATAATGGACAATTCCAGTTTCGGTTTCAGGCATCTCTTTGGAAAAAGTGTGGACGTCGAATTGCTGTCCATATGTCGGATGGTTGACAAGTCGTCCCGTTAATCGATAATCCTCTTCGTTCGCAAGTGGGGGGAAATTCCCTTTGATGACGATTTCCCTATCCGCATAGCCGCTATTCGTTTTAGTAATTTTCAATTTGACAATTGAAAATAGATTATCAGGGTTGTGGAAGATTGTTACTACCGGTCTTCCAACTATGAACATCGCCTCTTCTTTACCCATGACTTCCACACCACCTTAACCGTCAGCTGTTATGATTGTTCACCCATTTTGATCATGTCATATATATATCGTGCTTGAGTATGTTCAGGTTCAAGCGTAAACGCCTTCTCAAGGTGACGAAGGGCATCCTCTTTCTGGTTTGTCGATACAGCATATAACACTCCGATATTGTAATGGGCATCAACATTTTCCTCGTCTTGTTCAAGGATGAAGTGAAGTTCTTTTGCAGCTTCCTCAAACAGTTCCATTTCTGCAAGTAGAATTCCATAAGCCAACCTGATTTCAAGATCATCAGGGGCCAATTCGGCCGCCCTTTGAAAATATGGTAATGCAAGCTTACTATTATCCGATTGCTTTAAGCTTTTTCCAAGCATGAAAAAAGCGTCTGCTTCATTTAATCCTGTGCGGATTGCTTTTTCATAAACTCGCGCCGCTTCTTCGTAACGCTCATTTGTGAAATAGAGATTGCCTAATCCATAAAAAGCAGATCCGGCATTTTCATCTAAAGTGATAGCCTTTTGGAAGAACCGCTCCGCCCTTTCCACATCACCAAGAGAGGCAAATACATTCGCTATGTTAATGTATCCTACGGGGTTGTCCGGTTCTTCTTCAGCTGCCTTCATGAATGCTTCTATTGCCTTTTCATATGCTCCCTCTTGTAAGGCTTTTATTCCAAGTTCATTGTATTCCATTGAATTTCCTCTCATCCTACGTAATCTAATTGGACACCGTTTTTAATGACTGTATCGATTGTTCCGCCACCAAGACATTCTTCTCCGTCATAAAACACTACCGCCTGACCCGGAGTGATCGCTCTGACAGGCTCAGCGAATGTAACGACAGCCTCGCCATTTTCCAACAGTTCAACCGTCACTTTCGTATCCGGTTGGCGGTATCGGAATTTTGCCGTACATTCAAATGTTTTTGGCATCGTACGAGCAGTTGCAAAACTGATATTTATGGCAGTCAGGCTATCCGAATAAAGTGCATCGTGATGGAATCCTTGACCGACTAATAATGTATTCTCTTTTAAATCTTTCCCAATTACGAACCAAGGGTCGCCTGCACCACCGATACCAAGTCCGTGACGCTGACCGATAGTATAATACATCAAACCATCATGTCTACCGACAGTTTTCCCATCCATTGTTTTCATTTCTCCCGGTTGCGCCGGCAAGTATTGGCCAAGGAATTCCTTGAAATTCCGTTCGCCAATAAAGCAAATGCCTGTAGAATCTTTTTTCTTTGCTGTTGTAAGTCCAGCCCGTTCTGCAATTCCGCGAACCTCTGATTTGTCAAGATGCCCAAGTGGGAACATCACTTTTTGCAATTGTTCCTGCGTTAGTTGATTAAGAAAGTAGGTCTGGTCTTTGTTTTCATCTTTCCCTCTCAGCATCGCTACACCTTGCTCTGTTTCTACGACTTGGGCATAGTGGCCTGTTGCCAAGAAATCAGCGCCAAGACTGATTGCATGATCTAAGAATGCGTTGAATTTTATTTCCTTATTGCACATTACATCCGGGTTCGGTGTTCTTCCGGCCTTATATTCCTCAAGGAAATACGAAAATACTTTGTCCCAATATTGTTGTTCAAAATTGACTGCATAATAAGGGATTCCGATTTCATTACAAACACTAATAACGTCCTCATAGTCCTCTGTTGCTGTGCAGACACCGAATTCGTCAGTGTCATCCCAGTTTTTCATGAAAATGCCGATGACATCATAGCCTTGTTCCTTTAAGAGAAGAGCTGCGACCGACGAGTCAACACCGCCGGACATCCCTATGACTACTCTCGTTTCCGAAATCGGTTTTGTTGTAGTTCTCATTGTACTTCATCCTTTTTATATTCATTTCACAAGTCTTTTTACGATTTCCGAAGTTTTTTCAGCCGCCTGCCGGATTATTTCTTCATCAAGTCCAAGTCCGAAGCTGAATCGGACAGAGTTCCTTAATTTCGAAGTTTCGCTACCGCATATGGCAGATAAGACATGGGAAGGCTCAAGCGATCCCGCTGTACATGCGGATCCGCTCGAAACCGCAATTCCTGCCATATCCATATTTACAAGTAGGGATTCTATATCCGTCCCGGGAAAACTAATATTTATAACATGCGGAAGTCTTTCCGCTCCCCCCGCATTCACTTCGAAGGCAACTTCATTTTGCTCAAAAGTTTCCATAAGGATCTTTTCAAAGCTTGCATATTTGATGCGATTTTTGGCCATCTCTTTTTGGGCTATTTTCACTGCTTCTGCAAAACCCGCAATTGCTGGCACATTTTCTGTTCCTGCCCTTCTTTTTCTCTCTTGTTCACCGCCGAATAGTAGAGGGTTCGTTTGAAGTCCTTTTCGTTGGTACAAGAGGCCGACACCTTTAGGGCCGTTCAGCTTATGGGCAGAAGCGCTCAATAAATCAACATTTAGTTCATTTACATCCAGTTCTACTACACCGAATGCTTGTACAGCGTCTGTATGAAAAACGGCCTGATGCCCCTTCAACAGTTCACCGATTTCCTTGATTGGTTGAATCGTACCAATCTCATTATTCCCGTACATGATTGATACAAGGATTGTTTTTTCTGTTAATGCATCCGCAACTTGGGCAACATGTACTTTACCGTTTTCATCCACAGGTAAATACGTCACTTGAAATCCGTTTTTCTCTAATTCTTTACAGGAATTTAAAACTGCGTGGTGTTCAATTGCAGTCGTAATGATATGGTTTCCTTTTTCTATCAATGAATTTGCAGTACCGAATAGGGCGACGTTGTCTGCTTCAGTACCTCCTGAAGTGAAAATGATTTCAGTCGGTTCCGCATGCAATGCCTCTGCAATCACTTTTCTGGAGTCATCTAAAAGTTTACGTGAGTTTCGTCCGAATGAATGGATGCTAGATGGATTTCCAAATACCGTATCCATTGCACGCATATAGGCCGCATTAACTTCCGGATGTATTGGAGTTGTGGCGGCATGATCTAAATATATCATTATCTGAATTTTGCTCCTTCACATGTTTATATATAAAACATATATCCATCCAAATTGGAAGATTCGTCTTCTGATTCAACAAGGTCCTCTATTGTAGTCTTGTCAAGGACATCCCTTATCGCATCGCCGATTCGATTCCAAAGTGCTCGCTGCGGTACATTTTCTTCTTCAATTCCTTCAACGACCTGAATTGGCCCTTCAAGCAATCTAATTACATCACCAGCGGTAATTTCACTTGGCGGCTTTGAAAGCTTATACCCTCCGTATGCTCCACGGACACTATTGACAATTCCACTATTTCGCAAAGTAGGTATGAGTTGCTCTAAATATGCTTCAGATAGGTTTTGCTCCTCAGCTATTTTCCGTAATGGCAACGGACCTTCCCCATACTTTTTTCCAAGCTCTACAACAACCGTTAGGCCATAGCGACCTTTCGTTGAGATTCTCATAGTAACCAACGTCCTTTTCTTTAACTACACTTCAAAATATTATAGCATAACTGTCCCTTTCGCTTCCTCCAAATGACTTATCCACTTTCATTGTGTATAATGGAGGAACAGATGTACGGGGAGGGATTATTTTGCACAATGAACCATTGGCATTCCGAATGCGGCCTAAAACTATTGATGAGATTGCCGGACAGCAGGAAACAATCGGAAAAGATACAGCACTTTACCGAATGATAACAAAAGGCCATGTCCCTTCCATGCTGCTATACGGCGAACCAGGAATCGGGAAAACATCATTGGCATTTGCCATTGCAGGAACGACCCAGTTGCCATTCATCTCCTTGAATGCCACCGTTTCAGGAAAAAAAGAGGTCGAGGATGTAGTTGCTGAAGCCCGGATCACAGGAAAAGTCATTCTTTTTCTTGATGAAATCCATCGGTTCAATAAACTGCAACAGGATACATTGCTTCCTCATGTTGAAAAAGGCTCAATTGTGCTTATCGGGGCAACAACTGAAAACCCCTTCCATAGCGTAAATCCCGCTATTCGATCACGTTGCGGGGAAATCCTGCAGTTAAAACGGCTGGAGTCAGAAGATATTGTAAGCCTTATAGAACGCGCACTGAACGATAATGACCGTGGACTCGGGAAGACACCTATTGAAATAACCGCCGAGCAAATCCAGAAAATTTCTGAAAGCGTGAACGGAGATGCCCGAAAAGCACTCACTTTGTTAGAGTCGATCGTTTCGGCAAGTGACGAAGAAGACGGAAAAATAATAATTGAGGATTGGTTGATCGATAATTTGATTGGCCGTATCGGACTCGTCGGTGATAAAAAAGGATCTCATCATTATAATCTTTTATCCGCTTTACAAAAATCGGTCCGTGGAAGTGATGTAAATGCCGCAATCTTCTATCTGGCAAACTTACTGGAAACCGGGGATTTGATCGCCGTGTCAAGGCGGTTACTTGTAATGGCGTATGAAGATATCGGTTTAGCCGCCCCTGAAGTAGGACCGCATGTTCTTGCTGCAACGGAGGCTGCTGTACGGTTAGGGATGCCTGAAGCACGTATCCCATTGGCGAACGCAGTTATCGAGATGTGTCTTGCCTCAAAATCAAATTCAGCTTATAAAGCGGTCGATGCAGCAGTCAGGGCGATAAATGACGGAAAAACTGGCGACATCCCCCTACACCTTCGGGATACGCATTATGCAGGTGCAGCCGACTTAGGCCATGAAGGCTATCTTTACCCACACGATAACCCAATCGGTTCCTTCGGTGGCTGGGTTGACCAGCAGTACTTACCCGACAAACTAAAAGACACCGAATTTTACACTCCGGTAATTGCAGGCGAAGAAAGAAAATTAGCCGGCATTTATGAACGGTTAAAAGAATTTAGGAAGAAATAATAATTATATATGTGATAATGATGTGAATGGGTGGCTCCAGTTGCTTGTAGTGGAAGGCGGCGACTCCAGCGGGAATAGCATGAGCTGAAGACCCCGCAACGTAGCGAAGCGAAGTGAGGAGGCTGAAGCCATGCCCGCGGAAAGCGTCCGCCTGGAACGAAAAGCAACGGTTTATGCAAAAAAAGGCTGTCCAGAATTAACTTCCGGACAGCTCTTCTCATTACTTTTTATCCTTCACTCGTTCAATCGGTATATCTTTGACAATGTCATTCAATACCCAACTTGCACACACAAGCCCTGCCACTGAAGGAACATATGAATTTGAAGCAGGCGGCATCTTCGCTTTTCGAATCTTTGCATCCGGCTTCCCGACTGTTTCTACGATATCTTCGCGTATAACAATCGGACTCTCATCTGAAAACACCACAGGAACACCTTTCTTAATACCTTCCTTTTTCAATCGAAGTCTAATCACTTTCGCAATCGGATCAGTATGCGTCTTCGAAATATCCGCTATCCGAAAGCGAGTCGGATCCAGTTTATTTGCAGCACCCATACTTGAAATGATTTTAATTCCCCGGGAAACACATTCCTTAATAAGATGAATCTTATAACTAATCGTATCTGATGCATCGATAACATAATCAGGGTTGTAACTGAAAAACTCTTCATATGTCTCTTCCGTATAGAACATATGAAGACCGATCACTTCGCAATCTTTATTGACATCGGCAATCCGCTCTTGCATCACTTCAACCTTTGAACGACCGATTGTTGAAAGGGTTGCTACAAGCTGACGATTAACATTTGTAATATCAACTGTATCTTTATCAATTAGTATTATTCTTCCAACACCGCTCCGTGCACACGCCTCGGCAGCAAACGAACCGACTCCGCCCACTCCAAGTATAGCTACTGTAGTGTTGCGCATCCGTTCAACGCCTTCTTTTCCAATTGCCAATTCATTACGGGAAAATTGATGTAACACTAAAATTCCGCCCTTCTTATATCAATCAAAAACCCCTCCGCATGTCCGCAAGAGGGGTATAGTGAGTTAAGAGTAATCTTTAAAAATCAGTAACGAATCCCAAATATGCCGTCTTTGAAGTATCGTTTTGAACCCGCACTCTGCAGGTGGGTGCCATATCCATCATTTCTGAAGTCCCTTAAAGTAACGGGCATTTCATCCAAAACGGAATACGAGCTCCCTACGATAATTATGTTCGGTCAAAACTGATTAGCAAAAAACGAACACTTCAGGATTCGTATTAATAGTATCCTATCACAATCCGGGATTGGATTCAACGATTTTACACCGGTAGTTTTTGTTTATTTCGAATAGTTACTTTCATCCGCCTTATTTGGACTGGATAGAAATACCTAATTCTGTTAGTTGCGATGGATCTACTTCGCTTGGTGCCTCAGTGAGCAGGTCACTTGCGCTTGCAGTTTTCGGGAATGCGATCGTATCCCGTAAATTTGTCGATCCGGATAATAACATGACAATTCGATCTAAGCCGAAAGCGATTCCGCCATGTGGAGGTGTTCCATAATCAAATGCGTCAAGCAAGAAACCGAATTGTTCACGCGCTTCTTCTTCCGTGAATCCAAGAGCTTTGAACATTTTCTCCTGTACTTCACGCTTGTAAATCCGCAATGATCCTCCACCAAGCTCATATCCGTTCAGAACAAGGTCATATGCTTGAGCTTTTACAGAGCTTGGATCCGACTCAAGGCCATCCACATCTGCTGGCATAGTGAATGGATGGTGAGCTGCGTAATAACGGCCCTCTTCCTCGTCATATTCGAACAACGGCCAATCCGTTACCCATAGGAAATCGAATTTCGATTCATCTATCAAATTCAAGTCCTTTCCAAGTTTCAAACGCAATGCACCGAGTGCATCTGCAACAACCGATTTCTTGTCTGCTACAAATAGGAGCAAGTCGCCTTCTTGCGCATCAAGCAGCTTCGATAACGCTTCTGCTGATTCACCTTCAAAGAACTTCGCAATCGGACCTTTTAATCCTTCTGCATCTACTTTTAACCAAGCAAGACCTTTCGCTCCGTAACGTGCCGCGAATTCGCCAAGTGCATCTATATCTTTACGTGAATAATTATCAGCAGACCCCTTCACATTGATGGCTTTCACTTGCCCACCAGATTCAACCGCACCGGCAAACACTTTAAACGAAGAATCCTTCACAACTTCTGATACATCTTGCAACTCCATCGCGAAACGTGTATCCGGTTTATCCGATCCGAATCTATTCATTGCATCATCGTAAGGCAAGCGCTTGAAAGGAGTTTCAATATCGATCCCTTTTACATCCTTCATGACTTGTTTCATAAGTCTTTCATTCAATTCAATGATATCCTCAATCGTCATGAAACTCATTTCCATATCAATTTGCGTAAATTCAGGTTGACGGTCGGCACGCAGATCCTCATCCCGGAAGCATCGTGCAATTTGATAATACCTATCGAACCCAGATACCATCAACATCTGTTTGAACAGCTGAGGTGATTGGGGCAATGCATAGAAGTGGCCATCATGCACACGACTTGGCACAAGATAATCCCTTGCCCCTTCTGGCGTAGACTTTGTCAATATAGGAGTTTCCACTTCAAGGAACCCTTCCCCGTCAAGGAAATTACGTACTGTTTTTGTAATATCAGACCTCATTTTGAACACTTTTGCAAGTTGTGGTCTACGTAAATCTAAGTAACGGTATTTCAACCGGATTTCTTCATTGACATCTGTCTCGTCTTCAATAATGAAGGGCGGAGTTTTAGCTTCATTGATGATTTGGATTTTTTCCACATGCACTTCAATGGAGCCTGTTTGGATTTTGTCGTTTTTTTGTTTCTCTTCCCGTTCGACAACCTTGCCATATACTTCTATTACAAATTCACTTCGAATAGACTCGGCGATTTCAAGGGCAGCACTAGAGAAATCCGGGTTGAATACAGTTTGAACAATCCCCGAACGGTCTCTTAGATCGATAAAAATGAGGCCGCCAAGATCCCTTCTTTTTTGTACCCAACCTTGCAATGTAACAGTTTGCCCGATTACCTTCTCTGTCAATTCTCCGCAATAATGTGTCCGTTGCATAAAATCATCAACCTTCCTTATTTCAACTGTTCTTTTATTGTTTCAATAATATTTTCATCGGATACTTGTTCCTGTGAACCATCGCCCATATTTTTAAGTTGGACAACATTTCCATTCACTTCATCTTCACCAATTACAATTACCAATTTCGCATTGAAGCGGTCGGCCGATTTCATCTGCGCCTTCATTTTGCGGTCCATATAATCCATATCCGCACGGATGCCTGCGCTTCTAAATTCATTCAATAATTTAAATCCTTTTCGGTGGGCGGGAGTATCTAAGGTTACGATATAAACATCAAGCTCCGATTCTTGCTTAAATGACTTTCCTTCCGCATCCATTGCTAATAAAAGACGCTCTATGCTCATGCCAAAGCCTATCCCAGGAGCTGCCGGACCACCAAGCTCTTCCGCCAACCCATTGTATCTGCCCCCACCGCAAAGTGTTGTAATGGCACCGAAACCATCTGAAGTACTCATGATCTCAAAAGCAGTGTGATTATAATAATCGAGTCCGCGCACTAAATTCGGATCGAGTTCGTATCCAATTCCGACATCATCCAAATAACTCTTTACTTGGTCGAAATACGTTTTAGACTCCTCATTCAAATAATCCGTCAATGATGGGGCAGTCGCCATTAAAGGATTCTTGTGGTCGACCTTACAATCAAGGATGCGAAGCGGATTTTTCTCTAAACGGGACTGGCAATCCTTACAGAACTCTCCGATGCTTGGAGTGAAATGTGCAACGAGCGCATTTTTGTGTGCATTTCTCGATTCAATATCTCCCAATGAATTGAGGACTAACTTAATATCCTTCAAACCGGCACGCTTATACACTTCCATTGCAAGCGAGATAACCTCTACGTCAATAGCAGGATCCGCACTTCCGATTGCTTCAACTCCAAACTGGACAAATTGACGGTAACGTCCAGCCTGTTGGCGTTCGTATCGGAACATTGGGCCTTGATAGTATAGCTTGACGGGTTGATCTGGATAGCCGAACATTTTATTCTCGACAAATGAACGAACGACCGGAGCCGTTCCTTCGGGCCTTAGCGTCATGGAACGATTTCCACGATCGGTAAATGTATACATTTCTTTCGTTACAATATCGGTAGTATCCCCAACTGTACGTAGAAACACTTCGGTTTGTTCAAAAATCGGTGTGCGGATCTCCTTGTAGCGATACATGTCGCATACTTCACGGATAATCGATTCGACTTGTTGCCATTTCCACGATTCGGATGGCAGAATGTCTTGCGTCCCTCTTGGCACTTTAAAATTCATTTGACTACCCCTCCCATGATAATTATTGTTCCGAAAACATAAAAAAGCCCCCATCCCTTGTTAACACAAGGGACGAGAGCTACTATCAGCTTCCGCGGTTCCACCCAAATTGGCATTTAAAAATGCCCACTCGTATCCGGATAACGGCCGGTTCCGTCCGCACCTACTGAAATGGATCGTTCAGCACGGAGCCTCGATGGTGTTGTTCACTTTATCCGTCTGTAGGGAAGATTTCAGCCACGTCCGCCCCTCTCTTGTCAGTCCGCAATATAGTTACTTTCCATGTCAAAAGCGAAATTTGTTTATTTAACCTATGTTTGAATTAAATCTTATCTTAATCATTCATGAACGAAGTGTCAACCTTTTTAATTTCTGTATAGCATTTCGCCTAAGAAACTTCTACAATAGATAGAAAGGGAGAGTGATAGTTTGTCAAAATTATGCAAAGGGATTCTTGCTTTCATCCTAATTATCGCCATCACCTACGATTTTCCTACAATTTCTGCAAAAGGCGAAACAGTCATCATTAATACGAAATCACTAAATGTCCGTACCGGACCAGGTCTGACTTACCCAGTTACCGCTTCCTTGAAAATGGGCGACAAAGTAGAAATTGTGTCATCTTCAGGAGATTGGCATGAAATTAAAGTCGGATCAAGAACTGGATGGATTGCATCCTGGCTTGTAGTAGACCAGCGGGCTGTCGGGAGTGCAAAAAGAACTGCTGTTTCAAAAGTGAATGCTTTAAATATCCGGCTTGAACCTTCAACCAGCGCTGCTGTAATTGGCCAATTGATGGCTGGGGATGCAGTTGAAGTGACTGGACTCAAAGGTGAGTGGGCCTCCATCTCAAAAAACGGAAATAATGGTTGGGTACATACGGATTACATTACTGAAATTTCACATAGTGAAAGTGGACAAGCAGCAACAATCTCAAAACAACAACCAACAAAGACCGAACAATTCACCGTGTCTGTCGATGCATTGAATGTCAGGATAGAACCTAACCTATCTTCTAAGAAAATCGGACTAATCAGAAACGGCGAGACTTTTCCCGTCGTTCAAGTTGACGGAAATTGGGTCAAGATTAAATTAGACAATAAAACTGAAGCATGGGCCTATTCCTTCCACGGTGTAATTGGTCCGAAAAATACTATTGAATCCACTACCTCAAAGGGAAAAAATGTAACTGTTCTAACAAACGGTACGAATATCAGACAATCAGCTACCACCTCATCCAACATTGTCAAAAGAGCGAATGCTGGAGAAGTCTTAACTGTAGTTGAGGAAGCTAACGACTGGTATAAGGTGGCGTTAAATTCAGGAGAAACAGCATTTATCGCTAAATGGGTCGTCTCTTCCGGTGAAGTCACTAAAGCGGATTTACAGAGTAATGGTGGCAAATCCAACCGTACAGCAGGCACATTAAAAGGTTTAACAATTGTAGTAGATGCTGGTCATGGGGGCAATGACCATGGAACAACAGGATTGCATGGTACTGACGAGAAACTTCTAACATTACTGACCGCCCAGTCTTTAGCTGCAAAGTTAAAAGCCGCCGGTGCCAATGTCATACTTACACGTGATTCCGATACGTACATTTCATTGCGTAAACGTGTTTCCATCAATATGCAGGCAAGTGCGGATGCGTTTATAAGCATCCATTATGATGCAAATCCTGACACATCGATTACAGGATTCACGACCTATTACACGAACAGCAACCAAAAAGCTCTTGCGGCAGCCGTAAACAGTGGATTGGAATCATCCATCAATCTACGAAATCGCGGAGTGCAATCTGCCAATTATTTGGTCTTACGTGAGAATAAGAAGAATTCAATTCTTGTAGAATTAGGTTTCCTATCCAATCCTTCGGAAGAACGGATTCTTACTACGGAGAAATTCCGCGAGCAAGCAACACACGGTATTTATCAAGGGCTAATTAAATATTTCGATAAAAACTAATGAAAAATAAAACCGCAACCCCACGAAAGGAGTTGCGGTTTTTCATTTGGATTCAACAATAATTGTAACAGGCCCATCATTGACTAATTCTACGTCCATCATGGCACCGAAAATACCAGTCTCGACGATCAATCCCTGCTCACGCAAACAAGCGTTAAAATAGTTCCATAACGGCTCCGCATGTTCGGGTCTGGCAGCCTCGATGAAACTCGGTCGCCGGCCTTTTCTTACATCTCCATACAATGTAAATTGGGATACTGAAAGGATAGCCCCTTCCACGTCATCGATGGCCCGATTCATCTTTCCATCATCATCTTCCCATAATCGAAGGCCTGCAATTTTCTTAGCTACATACTCAGCGTCTTGTTTGGTATCTTCATGTGCGATGCCCACAAGAAGGACATACCCCTTATCAATCGCACCTGTCACTTCGCCGGCAACTGTTACGGATGCCTTACCAGATCTTTGTAAGATGACCCTCATGAAAAACACCTACCTATTTAATGAATTACACGTTGTACCGAATAGATATCACGTATTTGTTTAATACGATCTACAATACGGTGTAGATGAGATACATCCGTTATTTTTATCGTCATATTGATTTTCGCGATTTTTTCCTTATCTGCTTTCCCGCTGACTGCGACCATAGGTGTTTTCGTCTCGGCTACGACCATCATCACTTCATTGAGAAGCCCTTGTCGATCGAATGCAGAAATCTCAATATCCACTTGGAAATCTTTCCTTTGTGCATTGGAGTCAACCGCCCATTCGACATCAATTAGCCTGTCAGATTCCTCTTCAGTAAAGATGTTCGGACAATCGGATCTATGAACGGATACTCCGCGACCTTTTGTGATAAAGCCAACAATATCGTCACCAGGGATTGGGTTGCAACATCTTGAAAGGCGGATTAGCAGATTCTCAAGCCCTCTAACGATAACGCCCGACTCAGTTGTCCGGACTTGTTGAGGGGCCTTCATATCTGAAACGATTTTGTCAATCGCGTCTTGTTGATCACGTTCCCTACGAATCTTTTCAGCAAGCCTATTGACAACCTGTTGTGCTGTGATTCCATTTGATCCAATTGCGGCATACATGTCCTCTTCAGAAGTGAAGCTGAATTTGTCGATAGTGCGCTGAATATTTTCAGGCGTCAGCACTGCTTTCGGGTCAAATTCCTGTAGCTTCACTTCTTTTTCGACCATTTCCGTGCCTCTTATAATATTCTCTTCTCTTAATTGCTTTTTGAAATATTGGCGGATTTTATTTCTTGCTTGGGAAGTATTCGCGATTTTCAACCAGTCACGACTTGGCCCGAATGATTGCTTAGATGTAAGAATTTCGACAATATCTCCTGTGAATAATTCGGTATCCAACGGAACCATTTTCCCATTCACTTTTGCACCTATGGTTCTATTTCCAACCTCGGAATGGACCCGATATGCAAAGTCGATTGGTACGGAGCCTTGCGGTATTTCTATTACATCCCCATTCGGTGTAAATACGTACACCATGTCCGAAAAAAGATCGAACTTCAATGATTCCATGAACTCCTCTGCATTGGAGGATTCGTTTTGAAATTCAAGAATTTCCCTGAACCATTTTAACTTCGAATCAATATTTCCCGGCTTTTCAGAAACTGATTTTCCTTCTTTATATGCCCAGTGTGCAGCAACCCCGTATTCTGCAATCCTATGCATTTCCGCGGTACGAATTTGCACTTCAAGTGGATCGCCCGCAGGACCCACAACAGTTGTGTGGATGGATTGATAAAGATTTTGCTTCGGCATTGCTATATAATCCTTAAACCTTCCTGGCATAGGCTTCCATAAAGTATGGATGATACCGAGGACTGCATAACAATCTTTTATGCTATTGACAATAATTCGGACTGCAAGAAGGTCATATATTTCATTGAACTCCTTTTGCTGAAGCACCATTTTCCTGTAGATGGAATACAAATGTTTTGGTCTTCCACTTATTTCGGCTTCAATATCCATATCACTTATTTCATCGCGAATTAAATCCATTACGTTCAATAAATAATTTTCACGTTCATCGCGCTTTTTCTTCATCATGTTAACAATCCGATAATACTGCTGAGGATTTAAATAACGGAGTGCAGTGTCTTCCAACTCCCACTTTATCGTCGAGATTCCAAGACGATGCGCAAGTGGGGCAAAAATATCCAATGTCTCTGCCGCTACCCTGCGTTGCTTTTCTTCCGGCACATGCTTTAGTGTGCGCATATTATGAAGACGATCCGCAAGCTTTATGAGAATGACTCTGATGTCCCTCGCCATTGCAACGAACATTTTACGGTGGTTCTCTGCCTGTTTCTCCTCATTCGACTTGAATTTCAGTCTTTCTAATTTTGTAACACCATCAACTAACATTGCAACTTCTTCTCCATAGTCGCGTATTATATCTTCCCTGCTGACGTCTGTATCTTCTACGACATCATGAAGGAAGCCCGCGGCAACAGTGGATGGGTCCATCTGTAATTCTGCTAAAATGCCAGCCACTTGGATGGGATGCAGAATATATGGCTCTCCAGAACTCCGAAACTGCCCCTCGTGAGCAGCCTTCGCCCCCTCATACGCCCTTTTGACGAACGCGACATGCTGCTCATTCATATAGGAAGCAATCAGTTCAAAAATTTCATCTGTCGTCATGTCACGGTTTTTCGCCATTTTACTACTCCTTTCGACCATTTCCGCAAAAAAAATTAAACATATTTCTATTGTATGTATAAATGGCTCATAATGTAAAGCCCCGAGAACAAAAAAAGATCCTCCGCAATTATACGAAAGACCCAATTACCTAATTATTAGTACGACATTAACGCTCGTACTTCATAACCTTTTAACTTTTCTCGACCGTTCAAATAGGAAAGTTCTATCAAAAACGCACAACCAGCAACAACTCCGCCTAACTTTTCAACAAGTTCAACTGTCGCACCAACCGTTCCACCAGTCGCAAGGAGATCATCTACTATTAAAACCCGTTGTCCAGGTTTAATGGCATCTGAATGAATTGTCAACTTATCTTTCCCATACTCAAGATCATATTCCACAGCAATCGTTTCACGAGGCAACTTCCCCGGTTTACGGACTGGAGCAAATCCTACTTCAAGCGCATAGGCAACAGGACATCCAATGATGAACCCCCTTGCTTCCGGTCCTACGATAATATCTGTGCCGACTTCTTTTGCAAATTCAACAATTTTGTCGGTAGCATATTTATAAGCTTCGCCATTATCCATAATTGTTGTTATATCCTTAAAACTAATACCCTCTTTAGGATAATCTGGCACGATTGTTACAAAACTCTTTAAATCCATAATTGTTCCTCCTTGTCGACTGTTTCTTTACAAATCTCATCAAACCAACTTTTCAATTCCATATATGGTGCATAAACAAGCTTATTTTCGAGTTCAATTTGTCTTTCCCTCTTTTGATAGGTAGGAGCTTCAGAAAGATTCTTCTTTACAGCATCCTCCCTAACGGTAGCAAGTCCATTCTCTATCTTAACAAATCCAAGCTCCGAAAACACCATTGTCATAAAATAAATTGTGTCAACCTTCCACCCTTTATGTTTAGATAATTCTTGGACCTGCTTTCGCAGATCAAAGGAACCTCGTTTTTTAAGAAAACTATAATACCAACCAAACTGTTCTCGAGTTGGAATCCCTTCAAAGTAGACCGATTCACTCACATGAAAATGGGCATATATCCGTTTAGGATTCGTATTGACGATTAACTCTTTTAACTGATCAGGAGTTTCAGGTATGTCCAAAAGAATCACATGGTCCGTTTCCATCAATTCGACTTGTCCAAATTGATGAATCTGGACATTGTTCAGCAAAGATTGAAAATGATCAACTGAAGATTCCTGAAAAGCAATGAAGAGATTATTTTTTTGAGGGATGATTGAAATCCACCTATTCGGTTCTCTAATCCCACGCAAATCAAATAATTGCCGTTCATCGGACTGTAAATCCGATAATAACAGTTGTGGTTTTTTTCGTCCATTCCACTCGTTCACTTGCAAGTCACCTGTAACGGATAATTTGACTCCCGGACTCATTTCATCTGCAATGGATCCATTCCCGAAACCGATTATATCTATACTGTTAGTCCCATCTGACAGTTCAAGTTTTAAATGATTTTTAGCAGAACCAATCTTTCGGATGTTCAGTGCAGAAAGATTCTCGATAAGGAAAACGGGCTTTTCAAAGGACACTCCAAAAGGTCGGAGCAGTTCCAATTTCTCTAACACATCAACCTCAATTTCACCTATTTCGAGTGGTACATCGACCTTCAATCGAGGTGTTAGTAAATCATCCGTCATACCCAATTTCCCTTGTTCATTCAAACGATCTCTTAATGAATTAATATCTTCAATTGATAGTGACATTCCGGCTGCCATTTCATGGCCTCCAAAATGCGGCAGTAAATCAGCGTTTTTCGACAGTTCCTTGAACAAATCAAAGCCTTGGATACTACGTCCAGATCCTTTTGCAATTCCTGATTCTTTGTCGATAGATAGCACAATTGAAGGTCGATAATACTTTTCAGTCAATCGAGACGCAACGATACCGACTACCCCTTGGTTCCATCCTTCCCCCGCAATGACGATAACATACGGCAGCATATCCCCGTACATTTCAACAAGCGCCCGATCTGCCTCATCTGCAATTTCAGTGACAAGCGCTTGCCTTTCTTTATTCAATGCATCTAATTGCTCCGCAATGGACATCGCTTCCATTTGATCAGTTGTCTTTAGTAGATGTACCGCCGAATCGGCACTGCCTAAACGTCCTGGAGCATTTAATCTGGGGCCGATCATAAAGCCCAATGATTCCTCATTTAAGGTAGATTGCTCAGTAGCGCTGATTTTCGCAAGCGCCTGGATGGCAGGTCTTTTTGACATACGCATCCGCCTTATCCCTTCCTTGACGATGAACCTGTTTTCATCTTTCAACGGAACTAAATCGGCAACGGTGCCGATTGCAGCTATCTCATACAACTCTTCAGGTACGTCCTCTAACAATGCACATGCTAACTTAAACGCAACACCGACGCCAGCCAACTCTCCGAAAGGATAATTCCCTTTAGGATGCCGCGGGTGGATAATCGCATCTGCAATCGGCAGTTCCTCACCGATTTCGTGGTGATCCGTAACGATGATATCCATTCCTACGGATTTCGCGTACGCTATTGCCTCATGTCCCGAGATACCATTATCTACAGTGATGATAAGAGAAGTACCCGCATTATGAATCTCATTAAACAATTCGATATTTGGACCATAACCATGTTCGAAACGATTAGGTATTCTAAAGTCGACATTTGCCCCTATTTGCTCAAGAGCGGTCGTCAATACAGTAACACTTGTAATTCCATCGGCATCATAATCGCCGTAGACAGTTATTTTTTCATTCGAACCAATAGCCTGCATGATTCGCGTAACCGCTTTTTCCATATCAAAAAGCAGAAAAGGATCATGCAGGCAACTTGTGTTCATATGTAAAAATGACTGAGCCTGTTCGACATCCGTAATCCCCCTCGACACAAGAATCTTTGCATGGATTGACGGAATGTTTAACTCGTTCATGAATAAATTTACAATATGTTCATCTGGACGATTAACTGTCCAGGTTTTCATCGATTCAATCAAAGCTCCTCACTTCCTTTACTGTTCATTATAAAGGATATAAGAGGCCATATAAAGGAATTATCCCGAATTAATAATTCGCTAATTCTTTTCCAAATTAAAAAAGCACCCACTTAACAGATGGATGCAAGATTACTGCTTTTCGTCAAGCTCACCATTTTCAACTTCGTGACCAACAAGTTGTTGCAAAGCAGCTATTTCATTTTGTTGTGTAGCAATCAAAATCTCCTTCGCTGTCATTTCCTTTTTCAACTCATTGATTTGACGATTTGCTGTAATCGACCTGAACATCGCAATGAATCCACTTATGGCTGCACCAAGAAGCGCAGTGAATAAAATGACAAGAATGAGTGGCAGATTTGCTTCTCCAAATAGATAATTCACTCGTACCGATTCTACGTTGAGTATAGCAAATAAAGCAATGATAATTGCAAAAAGAAGACTTACTATTAATGACCACTGCATCTTCATATCTCACCACTCACCTTCACGCAAAATAAAAAACAGGATATACAAGTATGTATACCCTGTTCCATTGAAGTTATAAACATCAAACAACAGGCTCGTCAGAACCCCATTGCTTTTTCTCTTTATCAACTTTTATAGATCCCAATTTTTGCAGTTCCTTTTTCTTCAAGTCATACCAGATTTGTGCCGAGATGAAAATGGATGAATAGGTTCCTGCAAGTAGACCAATCAACAATGCGATTGAGAATGGGCGGATTGCTTCCGCACCAAGTGCAATCAATGCTACTACAACAAAGATGACGGTCAAGACAGTATTCACCGAACGACCCAATGTTTGACGCAATGATTTATTGACAATTTCAGCCAACTCATTTGCATCTTTGATTTTGCCGACCTTATGCATGTTCTCCCGGATCCGGTCGAAAGTGACGATGGTATCATTGATGGAATAACCGATAATCGTCAGTACTGCGGCTATGAATGTGATATCCACTTCAAGCCTTGTAATACTGAAGACGGCAACCATGAAGAATGCATCATGGATCAGACCGATAATGGATGAAACACCCATCCGCCATTCAAATCGGAATGCAACATAGACGACGATACCAAGTGCAGCATAAAGCAATGCATAAAACGCATTTTTCACTAATTCCTTACCTACCGTATCGGAAACTGTTGAAATGTTAGGATCTGCGCCATATTGAGCTGCAAGATCCCTTTTGAATTTATTGACGGTTTCTTGTTTGAAATCTTCCTTATAACGTACAACACCAATATTGTCCGTATCTCCGGAAATAACAATATCCGTCGCAGGGTGGCCTAATTCTTCAAGCGACTTTGAGATTTCCTCGGTCGTTAACGTTTTATCCGATAGGATTTCGACACGTGTACCACCCGCAAAGTCGATTCCAAGATTCAACTTGAAGATTCCTAACACAATTATGCCTGTAACAATCAGTGCAATTGAAATGGCATAAAATTTCTTACGTGAATGAACAAAATCGAATCGATCGAATTTCGTTGTTAGATCAAGCGTGTCCATACCTTCTTCAATTGCATGGACTCGTTTTTTCGGAATACCGAAAAGTCCTGTTTTCCCGTCAAGAAGGCCGCTATTAACAAGAAACCCTAACAATAACCGTGATCCCCAAACAGCTGTCAAGAAGCTGACAAGGATACTGATAATGAGCATTGTAGCAAAACCTTTAACTGAGCTTGTCCCGAAAATGAATAAAACAACGGCTGCAAGCAAGGTTGTAATATTAGCATCCAAGATAGCGGTAAATGCAGATTTCGCCCCTGTAGTAAAGGCAGATTTCACTGACTTTCCTACCCGAAGTTCTTCTCTAATCCTTTCGTATGTAAGGATGTTGGCATCGACCGCCATACCGACCCCTAACATCAGGGCTGCAATACCCGGGAGTGTCAGAACACCATTAATGCCTGTGAAGACAACAAGGATCAGGAAGATATAGATCGATAATGTAACAACTGCAACAAAGCCAGGAATACGGTAATAGATCAGCATGAAGATGAAAATCAAAGAAATACCGATAATTCCTGCCAAAATCGTTTTATCCAACGCCTGTGCACCGAATTGAGCACCGACAGAAGTGGAGTAGATTTCTTCAAGATGGACTGGAAGGGCACCGGCATTCAAGATGCCAGCCAATTTCTTTGTTTCTTCAACAGTGAAGCTTCCTGAAATTTCAACGTTTGATGAATTGATTGTTTGTCTAACGGATGGTGCCGAAATGAACTTCTGCTTTCCAGGTTCTTTTTTAACTTCTTCCTTGAAGGAATCTACACCTTCAACAAAGTCCATCCAGATAACCATAACATTTCCAGGTTCCGGTATTTTGGCAATTTCCGACGTAACTTTTCCGAACTTGTCTGGATCTTTCATTTCAAGCGTAACAACCGGATTTCCATGTTCCCCGAAGTTAGCCTTTGCTTTACCTTCTTTCAAGTCAGTTCCATCCAAAAGAAGATTATCATCAACATCGCGGAATGTTAAATTCGCTTGAGTCGATAGAAGCTCACGAGCTTCTTCCTGATCCTCGACACCTGCCAATTGAACACGGATCCGGTTATTCGATTCAACTGTGATGACCGGTTCGCTTACACCAAGGACGTCTACCCTATTTCGTAAAGCGCCCGCAGTATCCACGACGACAGATTCAGTAATCTGCTGCCCTTCCTTAAGCGGCTGAACTTCATAGAGGACTTCGAATCCTCCTTGTAAATCGAGGCCAAGTCGTACATCTTCTATAATTGGTTTGACAGTAGCGCCCACGAGCGACCCGAACAATACAAGTACGAGTAAAAACGCCACTATCCTACTTCTTTTTTTCATAAAATAGTTCCCCCTCTGTACAGAGCGGTGTATTGATTGCTATGTACAGTTTTTTAAAAATACAATACTCCAATTATGAAACAGAGAAATGCATCTGTCAAATAGCTAAGTGTCAGTAATGTTACACGTTAACCCTTAAAGTCCAAAGTTTTCGGGGATAACAATAGTTGTAGCTCATCACTATTTAAATCTGAAAACCAATTTGCATCCCTTTGCTCCTCAATTTGAGTAAAAGTCATAAATTCAGCTGAAGTCAATCGAAGAATGCTGTTCACAATCTCGTGGATGGGCATTTCTTCGATATTTTTTTTACGCCATTTTCTACGGATGCAAAATTTCCAAATTTCTTCGTTTGTTACAGTCGGATAGCCATAAAGCCGGAATTCTTCCCTTTTGCTCTCAATTGCAGGCAATGCATGATTGAATTTTTCTTCAAATCGAATCGTCACTCTATCCCATCCTTTCCTGTTCAGTCGTAAATAGACAAACTTGTGCATAGATTTAGTGTAAACGAAATGACCGGAATTTAGAAGGAGTTGTTTATGAATGTCCACTTTCATCCGTGGAACCGCCATATTAATGATTGCAGTTTTTATGACCAAGCTATTAGGTTTTGTCTATCGTATCCAGTTTATGAGGGTGGCTGGTGAGGAGGCTGTAGGAATCTATATGACCGCCTATCCCGCCTTTATCTTTTTCCTATCGCTCGTCCAATTGGGCGTACCGATAGCAGTCGCCAAAGTGATTGCAGAATTGAAGGTAAAAGGTGAAACCGCCAAGTTGCCTGCGGTTATGAAGACAGCAACCGTTATTACGATTATTACCGGAATTATCTTCATACCATTATCCATTTTATTTATTCCCTATCTTTCAGAAACATTGTTAGGGAATGCCGCATCTTCCACAACATTATATGTCGGAATCGCCATCATACCGATTGCGGCTGTTTGCGGTCTGATAAGAGGGTACTTTCAAGGAATCGTTAGGATTGAAGAAACGGCTTGGTCTCAAATTATTGAACAAATTTTCCGGATCGTTTTAATAACTTGGATGTTGCCGATGTTCCTAACTCCAGATAACAACGCAATGAATGCCGCCTATGCAATGGGTATCACCTTACTTGCAGAAGGACTTTCAGCTTGTTATTTATGGTTCAAATATCACCAGCATAAGAAACGCGAACGAAATCCTATAGTTCAAAAGAGAGAAAAGTATCCAATGGGGCCAATCTTGTCGATTGCTCTACCTTCCTCAGGAAGCAGGTTATTCGGTACGTTTACTTGGTTTTTGGAGCCAATCATCTTTTTGCGCGCACTTTCTTTAGCTGGTGTCGGTGCGGTTGCTGCCACATCGCTTTACGGCATTATCTCTGGGGTTTTAATACCGTTACTGCTATTCCCTTCATTCATTCCCTACGCCTTGTCTGTTGTCCTTGTGCCAGCTGTGAGTGGGGCAGCTGCCTCCAGCAATAAAAAGAAGCTTCAAGAACGGATTCAACTGGCTTTACGTCTTTCAGCACTGACGGGTGCTTTTGCAGCGGCAGTATTTTATGTTCATGGACAGGAGTTAGCTGAAAAGTTATTCAAAATTTCCGAAGGCGGTTCCTATATGTCATTATTGGCTCCTGTCTTTTTCTTCTACTATATCCAAGGGCCGTTATATTCGATTTTGCAAGCTACCGGTGACGCAAAAGCCGGCATGATGAATTCTGTATATGGAGGAATTGCAAAATTAGGAGTGATGTTCATTTTGGCATCACAGCCTGGTTTGCAGGAAACAGGCGCTGTTCTCGCAATCGGCTTTGGCGTGCTGGTTACCTCATTCCTCCATATTGCTACTTTAAGGAAGAACAAAGCTGCCGCGGCCGGTTTTACAATGTTTGCTTTGCCATATGTATCATTCATCATGACGGCGGTCATGCGTCCTATTTTCGTTCCGATCGGACAATTCGGATTGTTGGTTGAATGTCTTGTTACAACGGCTTTCCTCCTTGTAATCCTCCTGTTATTTGGTCAAGTAAAGAAAAATGACGTATTAATGCTAAAAAGGCTTGTTAAACTTTATTGATATTCTTCTTTTAGTTGGAAATGCAGCACTTCATCTTCATAGGAGCAATAGAAAACCTGCTCGGCATCATTGACGCCTAATTCCCTTAATTCGTCAACGAGCCACCTCTCGGATTTTCCAATAATTTCGAGATGACGGCTTTGGATTACACCATCTGAAATGAGCGCAAGAACTGGCTGGGTTTGGTCATGCTTAAAAACCGAAAGATTTCCCGATGGCTCTAAGTAGGCATAGGAGACTTCACGTACTGAACCAATTTGCTGTTCACGAAGTTGTTGGAATAGATCATCCATATTATACCTTTGTTTCCTCATTTCCTTTTCTTGTATGACACCATTTTCAATGATTACAGTTGGATCTCCATCTACAAGATCTCTGAATTTCTTGCTCTTCAAAGAAATATAGGAAGTTAGCAGCTGGATACCTAAGAGGACGAGCATGGGTAATATTGTATGGCTTATTTTCTTATCGGGCGATTCAAGAGCAATTGCGACGACTTCCGCAATGATAACAAACACAACAACATCAATAACACTTAATTCCCCGACTTCACGTTTCCCCATTACTCGAAGAATTATTAATACGAGCACATACAAAAAAACAGTCCGAACTCCAATTATTAATAGATCATACAAAGTAATTCCTCCTATCCAAATAAGGATGTCTTATCTGAGGAAGGAATATACAAAATAAGAAAGAGGCAGCAACACAGTGAACTGTGTAACTGCCTCTTTAAACGTTTTTAAGATGCGCTTCCGTCAACAACACGGCCTACAGCTTGTCTATCGAATTGCAATGTTGTACCATCTGCAACTTTCAAGAATACAGAACCTTCATCAACTGCGTCGATTACGCCGTGGATACCGCCAATCGTGATAACTTTATCACCACGTTTTAAGCTCTCTTGCATTTGTTTCGTCTGTTTTTGCCTTTTTTGTGCAGGTCGAATCAGTAAAAACCACATGATTGCGAACATCGCGATAATTGGTAAAAAAGTACCTAATGAGTCACCCATATTATTCCCCCCTCTTCTCTCGGTTTATTATACAAGATTCAAAAGTTTTTTGCATTTGGTTTATTAAATCCATATTGCTCAAAAAACTCTTCCCGGAAATCTCCTAACCGATCATTTCGGATTGCATCCCTAATTTGCTCCATTAAATTTAATAAGAAATGGAGATTATGATAGGACGTCAATCGAATACCGAAGGTTTCACCCGCACGGATCAAATGCCTGATGTATGCCCTACTGTAATTTTTGCAAGTATAACAATCGCAGTTCGGATCCAATGGTCCGAAATCGCGCTCGTATTTCGCATTTTTCACAACGAGGCGTCCTTCGCTTGTCATAAGTGTTCCATTCCTAGCAATACGCGTTGGTAGAACACAGTCGAACATATCGACTCCGCGTATCGCACCATCGATCAATGAATCCGGAGAACCGACTCCCATCAAGTAACGCGGTTTGTTTTCCGGCAACAAAGGAGTTGTGAATTCAAGCGCACGGTTCATGACGTCTTTCGGTTCACCGACGGACAATCCTCCGATAGCATAACCCGGGAAGTCCAATGAGACAAGGTCCTTTGCACTCTGTTTACGAAGTTCCTCGAATTCGCCCCCTTGCACGATACCGAATAGTCCTTGATCCTCAGGACGGGCATGCGCCTTCAGGCAGCGTTCCGCCCATCTCGATGTCCGTTCGACACTCGCTTTCATATACTCAAATGTTGCAGGATAGGGAGGACATTCGTCGAATGCCATCATGATGTCCGAACCAAGAGCATTCTGAATTTCAGTCGCTTTTTCCGGGCTGAGGAACAGTTTGCTCCCATTCAAATGGTGGCGGAAATGGACACCTTCCTCTTCTATTTTGCGGAATTCACTCAATGAAAATACTTGAAAACCGCCTGAGTCCGTTAATATCGGCCGATCCCAATTCATGAATTTATGGAGGCCGCCAGCCTCTTTGATAACGTCATGTCCTGGTCTTAGCCAAAGATGATAAGTATTGCCAAGAATGATACCTGCACCCATCTCTTTTAATTCTTCAGGAGACATGGTTTTAACAGTCGCTTGTGTCCCTACAGGCATGAAAGCTGGAGTTTCAAATGAGCCATGCGGCGTATGGACGATTCCCAACCGAGCGCCTGTCTGTTTACACGTCTTAATATGTTCGTATGTGATTGCTGCCATTAATACTACCCTTTCTAATCAAGGAATATAATTCCCATTACTTTTTTGGAGGCTTTATAAACATTGCATCACCAAAACTGAAGAATCGGTATTTCTCTTTTACCGCTTCTTTATATGCAGCCAAAATATGGTCACGAGTTGCCATAGTCGATATTAACATAATTAACGTCGATTTCGGTAAATGGAAATTCGTCAACATCCCGTCAAGAATACTGAATTCATAGCCCGGATAGATGAAGATGGAAGTCCAACCGCTTGTCGGAATGATTTTCCCATCATTTTGCGAAGCGATTGTTTCGAGTGTACGGGCTGAGGTTGTACCGACAGCAATGATATTGCCGCCTTTTGACTTCGCGTCGTTAATCGCTTTTGCTGCACTTTCTGTTACATGATAATACTCCGAGTGCATCGTATGCTCTTCAATCGTATCAGAACTGACTGGGCGGAATGTACCTAACCCTACATGTAAAGTGATAAACTCGACACCAATGCCTTTTTCTTTAATTTCCTGCAAAATTTCTTCAGTGAAATGCAGACCGGCTGTAGGAGCCGCGGCTGACCCTCTTTCTTTTGCAAAAACCGTTTGATAACGTGATTGATCGTCTAGAGTTTCGGTGATGTAAGGAGGCAGGGGCATCTGTCCTAATTCATCCAATAGTTCATAGAAGATTCCTTCATAATGGAATTTGAATATCCTTCCACCTTGCTCAAGGATATCGGTGCATTCTGCCTGTAACCTACCATCACCGAACGATATGACAGTTCCGACTTTGACTCGTTTTGCAGGTTTCACAAGTGTTTCCCATTCATCTTGACCGTTTTCTTTCAAGAGGAGAACTTCGATTGATGCACCAGTCTCTTCTTTTACTCCGATCAAACGAGCGGGAAGAACTCGTGTGTCGTTCAGAACGATTACATCTCCCGCCTGTAGCTCATCGACAATTTGCCGGAACTTTTTATGTTCCACTTCCCCTGTAACTTTGTCTAATACCATTAGTCGGCTTGCCGTACGGTCTTTTAAAGGTGTTTGTGCTATTAGACTTTCCGGCAATTCAAAGTCGAAATCATTTACATCCATAATTTGTGAAGACTCCTTCTATCATTAACTGTTTTCATTAGTTTACCGTTTCTGGCGCAGGAAAGCCAAAATGGTCGTATGCAAGTTGTGTTGCGATTCTTCCGCGTGGTGTCCTTTGTAGGAAACCGATTTGCAGTAAATAGGGTTCGTAAACGTCCTCAATGGTGATGGATTCTTCCCCGATACTTGCTGCTATTGTATCAATTCCAACTGGGCCCCCACGAAATCTCTCGATCATGCCTAAGAGTAATTTATGGTCAATATGATCTAAACCATGGGAATCGACTTGTAGCATTTCAAGGGCTTCGTTTGCGATTTCAGAAGTAATGCTTCCATTGCCCCTTACTTGCGCGTAGTCCCGTACTCTTCTTAGAAGTCTGTTCGCGATTCGCGGTGTTCCCCTTGACCTTTTAGCGATTTCCATAGCTGCCCCTTCATCGATAACAACGTCGAATAGGTTTGCGCTTCTTGTGACAATCTCTTTTAAAGGCTTTTCTCCATAATATTCAAGACGAAGTGGTACGCCGAAACGATCCCTTAGAGGTGCGGATAAAGAGCCTGCTCTTGTTGTTGCTCCTATCAGTGTGAATGGAGGTAGGTCAAGGCGGATCGATTTCGCGGATGGCCCTTTACCGACTACTATGTCGAGGCAAAAGTCTTCCATAGCTGGGTAGAGCACTTCTTCGATTGATCGGTTCAGACGGTGGATCTCGTCGATGAAAAGAACATCGCCCGGTTCCAAAGATGAAACGACAGCTGCAAGATCCCCTGGTCGTTCAATAGCGGGGCCGCTTGTCATTTTCACGTTGACATCCATCTCATTGGCAATAACTGTTGCCAATGTAGTTTTCCCGAGTCCCGGCGGACCGTAAAGAAGGACATGATCCAGACTTTCATTCCTTCCTTTTGCAGCTTGGATGAAAATACTCAGATTGTCCTTTACAGTTTCCTGTCCAATATATTGTTTGAGCGTCTGCGGGCGCAACGATTGTTCGAAGCTATCGTCGAAACCAGATTGTTCACTTGAAATGACTCGCTCCATGCCTGCCCATTCCTCCTTTCAAATAGACTTCGGTTAATTCTGTTTCAATAGCAAGCGCAACGCAAGTTTCATATAGCCTTCTGTATCTAATTCTTCCTTTTGCATTGCTGTTCTAACTTTTGTCAGTTCCCGCTGCGAATAGCCAAGTGCCTGTAATGCAAGGATTGCTTCTTCCAACGCATCATTTTCAACCATAGACAAAAGTGTTGCTTCCTCATCGGGCATTTCAATTTCGGAAAATAAATCAGCTAACTTACCCTTCAAATCGAGGATCATCTGTCTTGCGGTCTTTTTACCGACACCTGGGAATTTGACCAAGAAAGTTTCGTCTTCCCGTTCAATTGCTCCTACGACCTGAGATGGGATGCCGCTCGCCAAAATTGCAAGTGCCCCTTTCGGACCGATTCCCGAAACAGTGATGAGTTTTTTGAACAGTTCGCGCTGTTCCAGCGATTTGAATCCTAATAACCACTGCATGTCTTCTCTTACATGCAAATACGTATATACTTGCTGAACCTCTTCTGTCCGGTGAAATGCATATGGATTAGGCGTCATAATCTGCCAGCCAACGCCCCCCTGCTCGAGCGTTATGTATTCTGGTGTCACACGTGTGACGATTCCTTTTATATAATCGTACAAATCCATTCTCCCCCTAAAGTATAGAAACTATTATAGCATACGAACGGATTTTCTATCTATAGATGTGATAAGGACTGGCCCACTTCAATTAAAAAAGCAAAAAAATAAGCCGCTGTCGAAGCGGCTTTGCATCAGTTAATTCATATTCCGTTCAACATCATACCATAGTTTCGGCCATGCAGAGAGGGCGCTTTCTGTAAAAGGTATGAGTTTCCTTGCAAGACTATACTGTTTGTTCTTAGGTAGGTTTAAAAGATGCAACCATTCCCTTAACAGCTCATTCGGATAAAACAACATGGATTTTGAAGCATTATCCAAATCATTCAAGGCAGATTGTTCCGCCAAGAGAAATTCAAGATTATAACCGACATTCGGAAGAACACGATGCATCCAAAGTGCAAGCTCAGTTCCGGAGGGACCCGTACACGCAAGATCAAAATCGATGAAGCGGATCAGTCCATTTTCATCACGCAAAATATTATGATGGACAACATCTCCGTGAAGTAGAGTCTGGCCAAAAGGTTGATGGTATTGCTTCTTTATCATAGGAAGTGCTTTTTTCCCGAAAAGAATAATATCATCAACCGTCTTTTTACCAAGATAGTTTTCACAGGACAAACGATTATCAATGAAACGCTCCAGTCTTTCTTGCCATTTATCAATCAGCTGGTATCTGTGAAGATACTGGGAAGCATCCCAATCAATCTGCTCTTTTGTTTGATGTAATGCTTGAAGAGCCAACAGGGAATCCGTACGGTCTGCCCTTCTCCTGAAGTTGACCGGTTTTGTCCCTTCAATCCAAGGCTGCATGATGTATAAAGGATCTTCCGTAGAAATGATCGGCACAATATGCGGAAATCGTATAGCTTGTAGTTGTCGGTGGACATACTCCACTTTCACTGCCGTTGATCGGGCTTTATATTTCTTTAACGAATAGGCGGCTTCGCCTTCCACTAACTTCCAAACATTTTCCTTTACTTTCCGGATATTTTTTTCCAGCGCCATACGCCGGTCAGCATCCGCAGCCGTTATTATCCATCGGATTGAATTGTTGCATTGGATACATTTGGGTTGGGTACATTTGATTCATCGGATACATTTGTTGCATCGGCATTGATTGCATCGGCATCGGTTGCATTGGTTGCATTGGTTGCATTGGTTGCATTGGTTGCATTTGTTGCATTTGTTGCATTGGCATCGTTTGCATCGGTTGCATAGGCATCATATTCATCGGCAAAAAGCATGGAAAATTCATAGGGTATTGATGGCACTCACAAGAACAAGGTGTTTGCCATTGATAATTTGCTCCAAACATTTCCTGCGGATTCATCATACCACCTTGATTTGGTTGGAATTCCGGCGAAATCATTTGCGGAATATATGCCTGTTCAGGCGGGCAATTCACCATTTCCTCGAAATTTGGTAGTTGCATTGTTGGAGACTCCGTCAACTCCCAACCACTTATCGGATATTCTGGTGAAGCTCCTACCCCACTACCAGGAATAATTGGGGACTCTTCGAATTCCTCTGATTCCTCACTAATATCCATTAAAGGCGGCTTTACTCCCAACTGAGCAGGGAAGGTTGGAACTTCAGGTATCTGCGGCGGCATCTGCATTTCCGGTTGTGGTGAAGGCGGTATAAAACTCGGTTGGGTAAATGCTGGTTGGGTAATCGGGAAGCAATCAGCATCATATATTGGCACCCAACCACAAGGCATCGGCATGATCGGTTGATAACAACAAGGCATAGGCATCGGCATAGGCATAGGCATCGGGATTGGCATTGGCTGTGCAGTAGGCGGTTGCATTACGGGTGGGGCTGGTTGCTCCATTACCGGTGGAGCAGTTGGCTGCTCTACAGGTGGCATCGGCGGCTGCATGACCGGAGGCTTTTCTAATACAGGCGGCAAAGGAATAGGCGGCTTCATTTGCGGCGGCTTTGCCGGTTGCTTCGGCGCTGAAGGCTTTACCGGATGTGTGGGTTTCTCCATTGGCGGCGCTGCAGGTTGATGATGGTGTTTCTCCATTGGCGGCACTGCAGGTTGATGATGGTGTTTCTCCTTTGGCGGCGCTGCAGGTTGATGATGGTGTTTCTCAGGCATTTTTTCCGGACCTTTCCCACTCGACTTATGTTCCGCCTTCTTCGGCAGGAATATCTTCATACCCGGTACAATATAATCCGGGTTCGCTAAATGGGCATTGACCCTTTTCAATTCTTCAAAAGGGATACCGTACTGTCGTGCAATCTTCCACAACGTATCCCCTTTTACAACAATATGGACATCCACTAACAAAATCCCCCTTCCATCAATCCATCGTATGAATGAACGCCCGTCTATGTGACGCAATTTCGTGATTGGCGCCCTCTCTCATACTATGTATATTGCAGAAAAGGGTCTATTATTCATCAAAAGCAAAGGTTATCCATTTAACACAAAACACCCTTGAACCGAAATAATTCAGTTCAAGGGTATTGGTTAATACGTATAATACGAGCCGAATGAGCGAACGGAGCAATTCAACGCCGCAAGCTCCTCAAGGGCACCTTTCATCATTGGTTGCTCTTCGTTTTCCATTACATCTATTATGAAAAAATAATTTCCTAATCCCGTCTTCATAGGCCTGGATTCAATTTTACTAAGATTGAGTTTACGCCAAGCAAAGACGGAAAGAATTTGGTGAAGTACCCCAGATCGATCGTCCTCAGGCAATTTCACCATTAAGGTTGTTTTTGCTCTTTCTGAATGGTTAGGAAGATCCAAATGACCTTTTCGAAGGGACAAAACAACAAATCGGGTATGGTTAAAATGGAAATCATGTATATTTTCTTCTGCTATATGTAGGTTGTATTTTTCAGCCGCCAATCGATTGCCAATGGCCGCTATACTAAGTTCCGGATTTTCGGAAACGTGTTTTGCCGCAGCTGCTGTTGATGTAGTCTGCATCAATGGTGTACGCCGATAATGATATTGCAGATATTTATGGCATTGAGCAAGTGCTACCGGATGGGAATGTATTGATTCAATTTGTCCTGATTTTTCCTTCATTTTTTTATTCACCATGAGATGCTGTTCAATCGCCATCGATATTTCAGCATTGATAAATAACTCGCTACCATGGAATAAATAATCGATTGTCATCGGAACTGAACCTTCCAAAGCATTTTCGAGGGGAACAATTGCATAAGCGACCTTCCCCTCCTCCACTGCTTCTATACAATCCGGTATGGTTGGTTGTGGAACAAGGCCTGCACTTCCAAAAAGGGTTGTTGCTGCAATATGTGTAAAAGACGCTTCCGGTCCCAAATAGGCGACCGTCGGCTTGTATTGCGTTTCAGACATTATCTGTTCCTCCCAATTCTCTACCTGCAAGTACAGTTTTATTTTTATAGGTTATAACGCACCAGAGCTGATCAAATGGACGGAGTCAATGAAATTCGGGGCTTTCAACCGTTGCATGAACTCCTCCATCCTGATCTCCATTTCTGTTACATCCAGTGACAGCGTAATATTCGCACGCCCCTGCACCGGTATTGTCTGGTGAATTGTCAGCACATTACATCTTGCTTCCGAGATGACACGGAGCAACAACGCAAGTGAACCCTTCCGATCCTCTAATTGGATGAAAATTGTTAAGACGCGCTCGCGTGCAATCGATTCAAACGGGAAGACAGTATCCTTATATTTATAGTAAGCACTTCTTGAAAGCCCAACCCGCTTAGTCGCCTCTTGAATCGTTCTTTCTTCTCCGCTAGCTAACAGTCTTTTCGCTTCAAGCATTTTCAACATCGATTCCGTGAGTACATCTTCTCTAACAAGATAAAATTGACCTTCCCCCAATTGTTTCATTGAAAGCCTCCTTGCCACATTTCAATAACTTTAATGGACATTATTCAAGGAATTCAAATTCAAAATCGAGGAGTCTTACAGTATCCCCGTCTTTTGCACCGCGTTCGCGAAGTGCATCATCGACTCCCATTCCGCGCAATTGACGAGCAAATTTACGGACGGATTGATCGAAGTTGAAATCAGTCATCTTAAATAGACGTTCAATTGAATAGCCTGAAAGTACAAATGCACCATCATCATCACGGGTGATTTTGAAGTCCGCTTCTTCTTTTTCGTGTTTATAAAGAACAGATCGGTTTTCTTCCTCTTCTTCATCCTCGATTTCGTACATCGGGAACTCAGGAGTCGTTTCAAGCAGATCGGCAACCGCAAATAGAAGCTGATCCAATCCTTCACGAGCAACCGCTGAAATAGGGAAGATTAATGCATCTTCATCAGCAAGCTTTTCTTTGAATTCCTTTAGATTTTCTTCGGCATCAGGCATGTCCATTTTGTTTGCAACTATAATTTGTGGACGTTCCATCAATCGCAAATTATATTTTTCCAATTCCTCATTGATTGTATTGAAATCTTCATAAGGGTCTCGGCCTTCAAGTCCTGACATGTCAACAACATGAATAATGACACGCGTCCGTTCGATATGTCGTAAAAACTGGTGACCAAGTCCGACCCCTTCATGCGCACCTTCAATAAGGCCTGGTAAATCTGCAAGCACAAAAGTCCTTCCACCTTCAAGCTCCACCATGCCGAGATTTGGTACAAGCGTGGTGAAATGATAATCTGCAATTTTCGGTTTTGCTGCGGAAACAACTGATAATAAAGTCGACTTCCCTACACTTGGGAAACCAACCAATCCCACGTCAGCAAGAACTTTCAATTCAAGGGTAACTTCTCTTTCAACTCCCGGCTCCCCCTTTTCAGAAAGTTCAGGTGCAGGGTTTTGAGGTGTTGCGAAGCGTGAGTTCCCACGCCCTCCACGGCCGCCTTTCGCGATGACGGCGGTCTGACCGTGCTCGACAAGATCCGCAATGATAATACCGTTCTCTACGTCTTTTACAATCGTGCCCGGCGGTACTTTAACGACCATGTTTTGTCCGCCCTTGCCATGCATGTTCTTACTTCCTCCATGCTCCCCACGAGGAGCTTTGAAATGTCGTTGGTAACGGAAATCCATAAGTGTCCGTAAACCTTCATCGACGATGAAAACGACGTCTCCGCCTTTTCCGCCATCTCCTCCGGCAGGTCCTCCGTACGCGATGTATTTCTCACGTCTGAATGCAACCATTCCATCCCCGCCGTTACCGCCTTTAACATATACCTTTACATGATCGACAAACATGTTTACTTCCTCCTATTGTCCACTGATTGTGAACGTCCATTGCTTATCCTGCTTTTTTTCGCTCACTTCAAAACCGTTTTCAACCATTGGAATTGGTGGAACGTCTTTGAGTGGACCGTCTATTGTTAACTGAATGGACCAATGTGTTTCACTGGCATTCACAGTTATTCGAACGCGATATTCTTCCATAGGATCTACAATTGTTTTAAGATTGTTGATCAAACGCTCCAAATAACTAGCTACTTGTGCATCATCAGCGGACCGTTCACCAGCTGTAATGTGGCATTGTAGTTCTTTTGAAAAGACAGTATGCCTCCATTCGAATGTGGTTAACCAAACTTCCGTTTCGGGCAAGCGGAGTTTTTCTAACATCGAAAGCTGTCTCATGCGTTCTGTTGTGTTCATTAATGTTTTTCTTGCCTCGGACGTTTTGTCAAGGTCGAGGTATAGTAACATTAGTTGTAAATCGTTTAAAAAATCGTGGCGTGCAAACTTTAATGCTTTTCCCAATGTCAGATTATCGGATCCCATTTTATCACCGCCAAAAGTTTCATACTATACAGTATAGCATTTTGAATATGGGTTTCGCCAAATATAAAAAGGACTGCACGGTAATATGCAGTCCTTTCAATGTTAGTGATAACATTAAGCTTCTTGAGCTTCAGGGTATACGCTAACTTTTTTCTTGTCGCGGCCAAAACGTTCAAAACGAACTACGCCGTCAACTTTCGCAAAAAGTGTATCGTCCCCGCCGCGGCCAACGTTTTCACCTGGGTGAATTTTTGTTCCGCGTTGGCGATAAAGGATAGAGCCGCCTGAAACGAATTGTCCGTCAGCGCGCTTTGCGCCAAGACGTTTCGAATGAGAGTCACGACCGTTCTTTGTAGAACCTACCCCTTTTTTCGATGCGAAAAACTGGAGATCCAAACGTAACATAAGTGCCACCTCCTATCGGTTGAAAATAAGTTTTATATGTTGCCCGTAATCTTGTTCAATCGTCTGTAATGAAACAATCATTGCCTTCACGATTAGTTGGATTTCATCGTCTTTCTCCGTTTCCGGAAAAACTGCTTTGAGATAACCTCCATCAGATCCTTGTTGGATTTCAGGTGTTATTCCAGTGAGTGCAATGACAGCATTAACGGCTCCGAATGAAACCGCAGAAGCTCCTGCACAGACGAGATCTTTTCCATGTTCAGCGAAATCAGCATGGCCTTTCATCTCAAAAGAGCTGATACGACCCGATTGTTGTTCATTAATAATGATTTTGATCATGCCGGCTTACGCGTTGATGCCTTCGATGACAACTTTAGTGTATGGCTGACGATGACCTTGCTTTTTGTGGTAGTTCTTTTTCGGCTTGTATTTGAAAACAGTGATTTTCTTAGCACGGCCTTGTTTAACGATTTTAGCCGTTACAGAAGCACCTTCCACGAATGGAGCGCCAACTTTCACGTCTTCTCCACCAACGAATAGAACTTTGTCGAATGTTACAGTTTCTTCAGCTTCGCCGACTAATTTCTCGATGAAGATTTCTTGACCTTTTTCGACTTTGATTTGTTTTCCACCAGTTTCAATGATTGCGTACATACTTGCACCTCCTCTATAGACTCAGACTCGCCTTCAAAGGTGATCCTAACGGATGCTTGTACCTTGTCAGTGCGGTTGTAGCACGGGTGCTACAAACAATAACATTAAAATATTACCACGTGGAAGTTATGACGTCAACTGTTTTCTTTTTAACAGCTCATAAGCTCTTTCATATTTTCGGAACTTAAAAGCGGATATATTTTGTATCAATAAAAATAAAGCAAGTGCAATTGCTAAAACAGTTTTTGGCCAACCAATAAATAATAATAGGATTAATACGCATAAAATTGAAATCGAATAAATTAAAAATGCTGACCTGACTTTATATCTATTGGCATCACTTTCAATAAGAGCGCTAATAGCCTGTCCACCATCTAACGGTAAAACAGGCAATAGATTTACTAGCAGAATGGCAAGTTGGATACGTATGAACTGATCGCTGCCTGGAAACATTATGAGTAATCCCAGGCCAAGGAGAATTGCCGTTGCGATTGGTCCACCCATTGCGACCATCACTCTTTCTTTTTTTCCATAGAGATACCTGTTTGGAATCTGCAATTCTCCTCCATAAGGCATTATCGTGCATATACGTACTTTCATACCTGAGAGCCTTGCGGCAATGATGTGGCCAGTCTCATGTACAAGCAACGAAATGAAGATGAGTGCATAAAAAGCCAGTCCGCCCGATATGAAGAGCAAAAGGAAAAAGGGCGCTAAAATGGGATGAAGTCGAAGCCTCATTTACTGTCTTCCGAGAAATAAGTTGCCAGTATTGCAGCATCAAGTATAGTTCCTTCCCGCTTCACTTTTAAATAGATTGCTTCATCATTCATCAATGCGAGCGTGTCCCCCTTTTTTACGGTTGAATAGGGAAGTTTTTGTAAGGTCCCAACAAATCCGTACGTTACTTCATCGCCATCCTCGTATAATACTGTAATCGTTTTGCCTGATTGACGGGTAAAACCAGTAAATACTACGAGCCCGTCCCCTTGTGCGATGATCGGCATTGCATTTGTATATGAAACGATTACGCCATCCTTATAGGGTTGCATTGATTCATATGCAGCAAATGGGGGTTCCTCAATACTATCAGATACTGCAATGGTATCTTCTTTTGAATCGCCGATGAGTGAGGAGACCCATTTTTTCATAACGATGAAATCTTTACCCGTCGTTATATATTGGGTAACCGGTTTGTTAATGATGCCTATTTCCTCCAATTTGGCAAAGCTGAATACACCAATTGCTACAATTATTGCTAACACCCACTTTGTTTTCCATTTCACCCCGCCACACCACCTTTTTTCTCAGTATATGACGGTAGTTCTATGAATATTATGGGCAAATGAGTTGATTCTTATCTTTTATAAAACTACACGGGATTTCCGCTTCAATCAACTAAGCGTGTGCTATACAAGAAAAGTGCCCGATAGCGTAAATATTGGCCGTATCTCTTAGGATATTATATCAAAACCACTACGTTCCTCATTGATATATACTTCAATAGTCTCAATGTCTTTATCTGTCATTATAAAACCAGTTATTTCATCAAATTACCGGTACTTCGAGATTAAGAAAAAGGCGACAACTATTATTTAGCTGTCGCCCTTTTTATCATCATTCAGATTTTTGACTTTAAATGTTTATATCATCTGCTATCGTGGGTTCTACAATATCCTTTCTTCGATAAACATTTAAAATGAACCCTAAAACAGCAGCGTAAAAGAGGATTGCACTTCCTCCATAACTAATAAACGGCAGGGAAACTTCCATGATGGGCACGATTCCAAAGGCCATCAATATATTCCAAGTAGTAGGAACGGCAAATAATACAGCACCACCGATTACGATTAATCTCCCATAATGATCTTTTGTTTTAAATGCATTTTTTGAGATTCTTAAAATAAAAATCAGCAGAACCAAACAAATACCGATTCCGAATGTCCAACCAAGAGAATAGACGAGGAAGGGGAAAGCAAAATCTGTATGTGATTCTGGCAACAATTGAAATTTCAAATCATTATTAAGTCCGTTACCAAACCATCCCGCTTCTGCAAGGACATTCCTAACGACCCTATACATATATCCGGCTCCATTTGGATCGGCATTTGGGTTTATAAAAGTAGATAATCTAGTAAGAAAATAACTTTGGTGTGAGGTCGTAGTAATAATCATAATGATGAAGATGATACCAGCCACTAGATTTGATACGAATAGGTTGATAGCTAATTTCTTATGAACACGTGCAAATGTAAACATTCCTAGTAAACAGAAAAAGTAAATGACCCCAACCATAAAGTTTGGCACTATCATGTAGAGCAATATGGGAATCCAAAATAAAACAAGAAGAAATCCTTGTTTTTTCCAACTGCGAAACTCATTTATTTTGTTAAAAATACCGGCCCAAGCCAGGAAAATGAAAAATAAACTCAATAGAGTGCCATCGACCGTTAGGCCTGGAAGTGAAATCCATTTTTTTGCTCCGTTGACCGTATATCCAAATAAATAGAGATATACGTGAATGAACAAGCCGATAGCATAAAAGTGCATCCACCAATTCTTTGATTTTTGATAATTAAAGAAAAGAAACCCAATAATCACAAGAGCAGCTAAGGAGTACCAGATAGCTTGTCTCCCCATAATATTGGTGATTGATGATGAAATCCCGGGAATTCCACCAACTAACGGGAGAAAACTGATACTAGCAAAAATAACAAATAAAACAATTAGAATCCAATCCATTTTTGGCTTATAAAGGTGATTTAATTTCTCTCCAATAATAAATGGATTTCCCATTTCTTGAATGGCTTTTTCATCTGAATCTTCTTCAGAAAATCCTCTTTTTTTGTAAGATTGACTTAACTCTTGCAGATGATGAGTAAGCTCTTTTTTTATCCTGTTGTGGGCCTCCGTAGATTTGACTTTGGAAGTGACTTTGCTTAAAAATTCTTCAAATTTGGGAGAACTCATAAAGTTGCCTCCCTTATGAAAGGATTAAGGGATAATCCTTGTTTAGTGCTATCTTGTTTATAAGTAGCTAAGTATTTTTTACCTTTGGAGTTTAAAGAATAATATTTCTTGTTATTTATCCAATTTGAAGTAAGCATTTCTTTATTTTCTAATAGATGTAGCAGTGTATAAAGCTGCCCTTCATTTTTTTGGAAAGCACGTTCATTTTTTTGAAAAAGTTGGACGGAAATATTGTAGCCATCCTTTGATTCATGCTGAACAGATTCTAATATAGCTATAATGGTTTCTGTATGATATTGTGATTGCTGATTCGTACGAATGGCTTCACGCACGGCATTTTTTCTTTCATTAGAAAAAGAAAAATCCTTGAATATTGATTTTTCCATCGAACTCTTCAGGTTCTTAAATGGATCATTCATCTCCTAAACCTCCTCTATCATCTTGTCTTTTAATAATTCCTTCGCACGCTTTAATCTCGTTTTTAATGTATTTATATTTACTGAAGTAATCTTGCTTATCTCTTTTAAAGACAGTTCTTCATAATAATGTAGAAATACGACTTCTCTGTACTTTAGAGGCAAATTCATGACGGCATTCGTTAAGTTATTTTCTTCACTATGCTTGATAACCTCCTCTTCCACCTGTTTTGACTTAGAAGGGATATGGTCAAATACTTTATTGCTAAGCGTTATTTTGCGATAATGCCAGCTTCTTAAATAGTCCTTGCAATGATTACTCGCAATGCGATATAGCCAAGTTTTTATTGTTGACTGCCGATTAAATTGATTTAATTTTTCATAACACTTTATAAATATCTCTTGTGCTAAATCTTCTGCTATGGTTCGGTTTTTTACATATGTATAGACAAGATGCAGGATATCATCGCTGTATTCACGCATTAATTGATCAATGATCTGATCACGCTCATCCAGCATCATTTCATCTGTCACCGCCAATTGGTTTAGTTCTTTCATCAAGTTGTCACCCCCTCATATATCTTAGACGAAGCTACCCTTCATTCGGTTTGAAAAAATATTTTTTTTATGACCGTCTGTTTGAAGTACTTCGGTACGGAAGCCGAAGGATGAACTAACTGCTCAACTTTTACAGCTTTATCTCTTTTTTAAAAGAAAAAAGACCGTAGCAACACCAAAAATCAGGGTGTTTGTCTACAGTCTGAACCCCTAACATTCGTTAGGGGTCTTATTTAACAAATAATGATTTAAGTTTGCCGAAGAAACCGGGTCTTCCTTCGTCCAAGGACATGAGTGGTACAGATTCGCCTAAAATTCGACGGGCGATGTTTCTGTAGCCGATTGCTGCTGGATTTGAAGGGTCCATTACTACAGGCTCTCCTCTATTGGAGGAAGAGATAACGTTTTCATCATCCAAAACGATACCAAGAAGATCGATGGATAGATGCATTGTAATTTCATTTACATCAAGTGCTTCGCCGCTGTTTACAAGTCGGCTCTTAATGCGGTTGACAATCAGCTTCGGTGGTTCAATATCTTCCTGTTCAAGGAGTCCAATGATCCGATCAGCGTCCCGAACTGCCGAAATTTCCGGTGTTGTCACTACGATTGCTCTGTCCGCGCCGGCGACGGCATTTTTATAACCTTGTTCAATACCTGCAGGACAATCGATTAAAATATAATCATAGTCCCTTTTCAACTCAGTAATAAGTTCTTTCATTTCTTCCGGAGTTACAGCATTTTTATCTGTTGTCTGTGCCGCTGGAAGTAAAAATAGACCATCTTCAAAACGCTTGTCTTTGACAAGCGCCTGATGAATTTTGCATCGCCCGGAAATTACATCTACAAGGTCATAGATGATACGGTTTTCAAGCCCTAAGATGACATCAAGATTGCGAAGTCCAATATCCGTATCGACTAAACAGACTTTTTTACCTTGTAGAGCCAAGGCTGTACCTAGATTCGCGGATGTTGTCGTTTTACCGACCCCACCTTTTCCAGACGTTATTACGATTGCTTCTCCCACAATTAGCTCCCTCCTTTGAATGTTGACAGATTAGGCCGGAGAATCCGAAGCTCCTGTAAACGGTCGATGGCTATGAAGCCATTTGGATGTATGTATGCACATTCCATCTCAGGCTGTTCCGACAATATCGTCAGCTCATCAGTCATCGTTTCCATCTTGTCCGCTATCATCAAATGCGTGGCTTCTAACCAGGAAGCTGCGATTACCGCCTCTTCGTTTCCAGTCGCCCCCGCATGTGCGATCCCTTTCAATCTTCCTAAAATATATATGCTGCCCGCCGCCACAACCCGGCCGTTCGGATTGACGTCGCCGATTACAACAAGATCCCCATCGGCCTTCACAACTTGTCCCGAGCGGACAATACCGATGTACGTTTCTGATTGATTTTCTAAAATCTTACGATTGCACTCTTCAATTGTTATCACTTCGCTTTGAATCTTCGAAACTCGTAAATGTGGTGATTCGTGGACGACATTCATAATTTCCCTTAGTTCTTCTTCATTGCAGTAGCGGGTTCCGATATGGACTTTTACTTCTGCCAGCCCATCAAGACTGTTTTCGCTGACTTTATTGCGGAGTTCTGCAATCATGTCCGAATAAGCGCATTTGTCGTCAAGTCGGAGGACAAGTCCGTCTTTTGTCCCTTTTATTGTTACATAGTGCTGTTTCGTCATTTGCGTCCCTCACAATTTCTCAAGGTTTATAATCCGGTCTTTTCCAATCCTCTTTTATCAATCAGTTGCTTAAAGAAATAGCCAAACATGCTAACAAAGATGGAATTGGCAATCATTGTCGGCGAAAGCCTGCTCACAAGGAATTCTTCGAATCCGATTGCCGTCAAAGCAATCAAGCTGGCAAAAAAGTACGACAAGATTTCAAGCAACGCAATCATGATCAACGACAAGAACATCACTGTGAAAATATGACGATGTACTTGTCGAATCATCAATGTCGCGAGATAGCAGATCACCGGATATAAAAAAGTATATACTCCAATAATATCAATGTGATACATATCATACAAGAGTCCAAGAACGATTCCATAGATGATTGCGCGTTGTCGACTGTAGTAAACAGCGATAAAAATCAGATAGACGATGACAAATCGCGGAACAAGTGTATATTGACTATCCGCTATTGTTACAGGTGAGAAGAGACTGAAAACCGGTTCGAGGAAAAATAATACGACAGCAATAAGAGGGATTATGAACCTGATCACGATCCATCCTCCCCCTCTTCTTCCTCGGCAACCTCCCCATCAGTGCCTGAGACAATAACGGACGATCTTTTTGCCACCATTACGTGATCCAACATGCCGAAATCTGCGGCAGGGCGAATATATGCCAATTTCGTCAATCCGAAATCATCTGTTGAAACTTCTGTTACTTCGCCAATTACGAGGCCCTTTGGAAAAATCCCTCCAAGACCTGAAGACTGAACCAATTGCCCTTCCTTTACATCGAAATCGGAATCAATCCTCTTCATAATTAATTCTCCACGAGTCCGATCATATCCTTCTATCAAACCAAAAATTGATTCTTTACCCGGAATAACTACAGCAACCCGAAAATTACGGTTTTCGGTTGAAAGTAGTTCAACAGTCGACCTGAATGGGGTGACAAGGACCACTTTTCCGATTAAACCGCTGGAAGTCATTACAGCCATGTTCAACTTAACACCTTCCACTTCCCCTTTATCAATGATGATTTTCTCTTCCCATTGATCGGGGTTACGGGAAATGACAGTTGCATGAATCGGAGAATAATCACGAAGACTCTCTTCCTTGCCGATGATTTGACGTAACTTCTCATTATCGGCTCTCAAATCTGCTAGTTCAGCCTGTGTGGAAGCGTATTCTTTTAATCTTGCTTTCAAATGTTTGTTTTCTTCATATGTATTCAAGATTCCATCGATTTTATCCAATGTGCCGGTAAGAAAATGAGCCGGTTTCGAGAACAAGGATTGCCCGAAACCGACGACATCTTTTACGATTTGTTCGGGAAGGGTGGCATTCTGCCTGTCTTTTAATGTGAATGAAATTAATGCTACAAGGACGATGACGCCCACAAGCAATAATATCAACCGTTTATTCGAAAAAAATCGCGGCATTGCCAAAATCCTCCCTCATTACCTAGCCTGCATCTTTTTAATCACATCAAAATTATCCAGTGCTTTCCCAGTTCCGATTGCTACGCAATCAAGTGGGTCTTCTGCTATGAAAACAGGCATATTCGTTTCATCCGAAATGACTTTGTCCAAGTTTTCAAGAAGAGCCCCTCCACCCGTCAATACAATCCCGCGTTCCATAACATCTGCAGAAAGTTCAGGTGGTGTTGCTTCCAATGTTTTCTTAACGCCTTCAATAATCTGTGAAATGGACTCACGGAGTGCCTCGACTATTTCGTCAGAGGAAACTTCTAATGTTTTCGGTAGACCTGTCAATAGATCACGGCCTCTGATTTCCATTTTCTCCGGTTTGGTAGATACTCTCGCTGAACCGATTTCGATTTTAATAGCTTCAGCTGTACGTTCACCGATTGTCAAATTATAGACTTTACGGATATAGCTTATGATTGCACCATCCATTGAGTCTCCGCCAACGCGAATTGATTCGCTTGTCACGATTCCGCCTAAAGAGATTACAGCGACTTCTGTAGTACCGCCACCTATATCGACGACCATGCTGCCCGTAGGTTCCCAAACAGGCAAATTCGCACCGATCGCCGCAGCAAATGGTTCCTCAATTGTAAACGCGTCTTTAGCTCCGGCTTGTCTTGCAGCGTCAATTACCGCGCGTTGCTCAACAGAAGTGATACCGAAAGGAACACAAACCATGACGTTCGGCTTCTTCCAATTACCGCCTGCTGCTTTAGTAGCCTCTTTCATATAATGTTCAATCATTGCCGTTGTAATTTCAAAGTCTGCAATGACTCCGTCTTTCATCGGGCGTGTAGCCACGATAGAACCCGGTGTACGTCCGATCATATTTTTAGCCGCTGATCCAACTGCAACGATTTCATTCGTAACTGTATTTTTTGCAACAACGGATGGTTCTCTTAGAACGATCCCTTTTCCTTTAATGAAAACCAATGTATTTGCTGTGCCGAGGTCAATCCCGACATCTCTTGATCCAAATCCAAACAAATTTGTTCTTCCTTTCTATTCGACCGTCACAAAATGGTCTTCTTGAAATCATACACCACATTATAACGGATTGGAGAACAAATTCACAGTGACAAGAGAAATAAGTAAAATTTTGATACTTAGGGCTTCTTTTGACATATTTCTGTAATAAATACAATCAACCCTACGTGCGACAGTAACTCTCGCATTCAAAACGGATCTACTTTGCTTGTTCATTTTACCAAACAAGGAGTAATTTACTAACTAACTTACTAACTAACTACTCAACTCATATAGCCTTTTTCTTTCAAGCTTATAAAACGATGATCACCAATGATGACATGATCAAGCAATTCGATTCCCATAATAGCTCCCGCTTCAACCAATCTTTTCGTCACCTCGATATCTTCAGGTGACGGTGCCGGATTTCCGGATGGATGGTTGTGTGAAACAATTATCGAAGCTGCAGAGCGTTTTACAGCCTCACGAAATATTTCGCGCGGATGTACAATGGATGAATTTAGGCTACCGATAAAGATTGTCTGCTTATGCAACACTTCGTTCTTTACATTCAAAAACAAAACGACAAAATGCTCCTGCAGTAAAGAAGACATGTCCGTCATTAAATAGGCGGCGGCATCTTCTGGAGACTTAATGACATAGCGCCCTTCGGAATGCTTTCGATAAATCCTTTTACCAATTTCAGCCGCGGCAAGAACTTGAACAGCCTTTGCCTGTCCAATTCCTTTCACCGCCATCATTTCCTCAACTGTAGCATCTTTCAAGTCCTGTATCTTATCGAATGAGTTCAATATTCTGTTCGCAAGCAATAATACGGATTCTTCCTTCGTGCCTGTCCTAAGCAGAATTGCAACCAACTCTTGGTTCGACAAACTTGCCGCACCTTGGCGGATTAGCCTTTCACGAGGTCTGTCCGCGATATGTACATCCCGGATCATCATTTTATCTTTTAGGTCAACTGTCAAGGAATCATTCACCCTCCTTCAGTTGGATGATGCCTTCACTGCGTAGAATCTCTACCAATTTGGATAGCGGGAGTCCGACAACATTTGAATAGTCGCCTTCGATTTTATCGACTAACAGGACTCCGGCAGTTTGGATGCCGTAGCCACCGGCCTTGTCCATTGGATCACCCGAGTCGACATAGGCCTTTATCAATTGTTCGTCAAGCGCCTTGAATGCCACTTTCGTCTCAACGGAGAAAATGATTTCTTTCCCTGCACCTAAAACGCTCACTCCAGTGAATACAGAGTGCGTCTTACCCGAAAACTTCTTTAAAAATGCTTCAGCCTGCTCTTCCGTTCCCGGTTTAGGGTACACTTCGCCCTCGAAAACAACGATCGTATCAGCAGCTATTACGACTGCATCCGGTTCCTGCTTCGCTACGGCATCTGCTTTTTTCATTGAGAGTTTTTGGACATAAACATTAAAGTCCCCATCGATCAACTCAACATTTTCATCAATATTGCTTGGTAAGACCTTAATCGGAATGCCTAAAACCCCTAAAAGCTCACGTCTTCTTGGCGAACCTGATGCCAAAACAATTTGTCTGTTTGATATGAATTGCATTCAACTTACCTCCTTTTTCTTTATCATACTGGAGAAGGAGGTGATTGAAAATTTTCTCAAATCCACGGAAATTTCATTTTGACCCGTTTTTCCGCATTAAAAATTTATATCCACACAGCCATCATTATGTGAATAATGGGCTAAAAGCTTTAGGCGAATAACCCTTAAATCGTTAGTAAACGCCGTCACAGCAACAATGTGCTTTCGGAACTCGGCAACTTTCGGATCCTCATTTTCACCTTCGGAGGTAGATGTCAAAGTTTTAATTTGCGATAATTCCGTTTCACTTAATGCTTTTCTCAATTTCCCTGCCCCGACTGTATTACAAGTGTTCGTGTTCACGAAGAAAGGCTTTCGAAAAGTCCCTTCAAACTCACTAACTTCGATTTCTTCTTCGATGATGCCAACAGCACTCCATACATAGTACTGCCCCCCCACTTCAAGGATAGTAGCCTTCCCTAATGACGGATCGTCCGCTATAAGTTGTCCAGCGGACTCTGCCGAAGAAAAGACTCCATGCTGCTTTGCGTACAATTTCAAAGGTGTTTCGTTAGAAATTGCAGGACCAGATGTCGGAGTTGTTTCGACTGTCTCCTGCGGTTTATTCGTTACCACCTCGTTCTCTACTGCTTTTTCTTTCCCTTTTCCATTCGTTCCGACGATTATGAATCCAACAAGTGCAACCGCCGCTATACCAATAATTACTCCATGGAGCATCGCTGCCGCAACTGTCACTTTTGAATATTTTTTTCTGAAGTTCATGTTTGACCACCCCGTTTTTAGTAACCGTATCAGATCAAACATGAAAAAGAACAAGACGTATGTCGCCTTGTCCTTGAAAATTTCTCGACTTAAAAGAATAATTGCTGATACCATTCGACAACTTCCACTCCAAAGAAGTAAGAGATGATAGCAGCAAGTGCAATTGATGGCCCAAAAGCAACGGGGGTTTTCCTACCTTTACCTGTTTTCTTCAGCACATAAATCCCTACAATAGATCCGATAATCGAAGCTAAGAACAGCGTCAATAATGTGTTTGTAGTACCAAGAACGAGTCCGATGACGAAAAATAGCTTTATATCTCCGCCGCCCATTCCACCTTTCGACAAATTTGCAATCAGAAACAGCACACTGAAACCGATAGCAGCCCCTTGGAAGCTGTCCCACCATGGAGTCGTTGGTATCAGCCACCTAAGGATCAAAAACGATACAGCGAAAGGCAGAAGCACTCTGTCAGGTATGGTCATATATGTAATATCGGATACGGTTATAATAACTAATAATGAAATAAATAAAATGGCAATGAATAATTCCTTACTGAAACCTAACTGAAAAAATGCAAACGCATACAATACCCCCGTGATAAGCTCCATAGCAGGATAGATTGCACTGATTTTTTGACCACATCCACGACATTTCCCCCGAAGGACGATATATGAGAGAACGGGGATCAGATCATACAGCCCAAGTTTTCGGCCACAAGTTGTGCAATAAGACGGAGGTGTGGCAACTGATTCCTTTTTCGGCACCCGAAGGCCAACTACGTTGAAAAAGGAACCAAAAACTGAGCCGTATACGAAAAATAGGAATATCCAGACAAAGTTCATTCGCTATCACTCATTTCCGGCATTTTAATATAAGTTGTCGGATTCTGTTTTCCTGAAGGGGGGCGGGACAACACTTTGAGGCTTTCATCCATAAGATTGACCAAATCAGGATGATAAAATGCATGGCTCTAATTTGTAACTTTTATATCACTATTTTCCTCATATACCCCAACGCGATTTCGTCCCGCCTGTTTTCCTCCAATATAGAGTGCACGATCAGCATTTCTGAGAAGGTCCTTCCCATCTTTCGCATCTTCCGGCATGCTTGCAACCCCAAGGCTAATTGTCAATTGGACACCAACCGGTTCTTGATCGTCCGATAAGTCAGGAATGATTTCGAAACTCGATTTCTCAACATCCTTTCGAATCAATTCTGCAAGTTTAACAGCTTCTTCTTTCGAAAAATTCGGTAGGATAATTGTGAATTCTTCTCCCCCATAACGAGCCAATGTCATCCTTTCAAGTTGGTATTTCTTAAGAAGATTCGCAAGTGCTGCAAGCAAATCATTTCCACTCTGATGGCCATACGTATCATTGATGGACTTGAAACGGTCGATATCCAACATGATTGCAGACAGACTATAAATTTCCCCTGTATGCAAAAGGACAATTTCCTCATCCAGTTTTTGTTCGAGGTAGTGATAGTTTCGTAATCCCGTCAGTGCGCATCTCGTACTCTTTTCCACAGTTTTTTCATAATATCTTGCCTTCACCAACGCGGTAGCAAAGTACCCCGTTAATAGATCCACCATTTTTGCCTGCACTTCTTCAAAAGCGAATTTTTGATTTGATGTTAATATGAGAAAACCTTCCGTTTTGCCATCTCTTTTTATTGGGGCAGTCATTACACTTTCAACCGATGGAGCAAATGTAAAACCATTTAATGCGGACAAGCTCTTTTTCGTTAAATACATTTTTGTCGTCTCGACGTCAAGGCCATCATCCTCGGGATTTTTACTCGGAAGTACCAAATTGCTTGCGTTGACCCGGTGAGTTTCACCTTCCACACAGGATAACATGATTAGATTTCCACCAACACGCAAATCGATGATATACGCACTTTCGTAGGGAATTACATTTTTAATTTTTTCGACAAATGTATGTAAGACATCATCTACACGGAGACTTTCCGCAAGGTGATGGCCAATTACAGCTGCCGAAGAGAGCAAATCACTTAATCTGTCGGACTTCAAAAAATTACTCGTTACTAATAAAACTAACAGGAAAGGCACACCAATGAGCAAGAAAGCCTTTCCACCAATTTGTTGGAACAAAAGGGTAAAGATAATTGCAAATGGCAATAACAGTATCGTCGTCACAAAATCCCATAATACAACTTTTTTCTTATCGGAACTATTTTGCTTTAACATTTTTAAGAGTACGAATAGCAATAAGCTATTGACCAACGAATACACCGATGCGTAAATGAAACCGGCTATAAAAAAATTAACCAAAGTCATAGATTGCAAAGAGCCACCGAATGCATAAAAAACATAACCACTCACAAGTGAAACAACCGAAAAAACAATTGAATTGGATGCGAATCTAAATGGTTTTGGTGTTGGAGATTTCAATGTAAACAATAAGATAAACATACCGATTTGCATAAAAACCATTTCCGCAAAAACACCATATTGGAAGAATAGCGAGAAAATGATCCATTTCTCAAGCGTAATGGAAACCCTCTCCAACGGGATCGATATCATCATGATCGCTATCAAAAACGCAAGAGAAATGAACATATTCATATAGTCAAAATCATTGGATGGAAAGAAATTCAGGGCCAAATAAAATGACATAGGAACGACTAATAACCACAAAATATAGATATTCCTTTTATTCGCAGCAGTTACATTCATTTCTCAACCCTCCACCCATTATCTCGCATACGCCGCGACTCGATCTCGGCCCGCCTGCTTCGCTCCTATATATAATGCCCGATCAGCATTTCGCAGCAAAGCCATTGCTTCATCTCCATCAAAAGGCGCACTTGTCACTCCAATACTTGTAGTAATATTCACTACTATTTCATGCTTATCCGGACTTAAATCAGGAATAATTATGAATGGATGCTCTTTAATAGTATTTCTAATTTGTTCTGCGAATTTCAGAGCATCCGTTTTAGAGAACCCGGGTAAGAGAAAGATAAATTCTTCCCCTCCATACCGTCCAACAGTCCCATTTTCCGGTAAAGCATCCTTAAGAACTTCCGCCAATCCTTTTAAAATGTCGTTTCCACTTTGATGCCCATACGTATCATTTACTACTTTGAAACGGTCAATATCGAGCATAACTACTGATAGGTCGTCAATATCCCTTTTCTCCATCCGATCCATTTCATAATGAAGTCTTTCTTCCAAATATCTATAATTGTAAAGATTAGTCAATGCACATCGTTCACTTCTTAGTAAGGCTTCTTGAACATAACGTGCCTTATCTAACGCCACGATATAATAAGACCCAAGTAATTCCAGTATCTTCAATTGGTAATCTTTAAATGCAGATTTCCGATTTGAACCTAATAGAAGAATTCCTCCTGTCTTATTGTTATGAGTTAACGGTATACAAAGGACACTTTCGATTTCATCTGGAACAGAAACTGTGGAAAACTGTTTAAAATCATTCCTTTTTGTATAAATGACAGGTTCATTAGTCGTTAGTACCATCCTTGCAATGCCTTCACTTAATCGGATGGAACTTGAATTCCGATTTGCTAACCGTGATTTTTCATGGATTTTATCGAGTTCCAACCATTGATCGTGGTTGTTAAATAAAAAAACAGTATCAGCATAGAACAATTCACGAGTCTTCGCTATGAACTGTTCAGTCACTTTATCAACATCAGTCAATACTGATAAACTGCTCCCTATTTCCCCTGTTCTTTTGATGAGGTCATTTACTTTCTCCGAGCGGCCATAAAGGCGTATGAAAAATATTGTTAAGAAGAACGGAGTACCTATCAATAAAAACGCCGATGCCCCAATCAGATTTAATAGGAAATAAAATGTCAATGCTAATGGTAATATCAAGACAATAGTCGAATACTCATATCCAATGTCCTTTTTCGTGAATGGGTTCTTCAAACCACGTAACTGCAAATAGAAGTTGATAAACCCTATATTTGCTGTCGTGTGAATTAGCCTATAGACCGAAACAGCTATAAGAAGAGACCAAAAGTCCATTGAACCGATTTGGCCTCCCACTAAATAGAAAGCCCCAGCACTAATGATTGATAAGATGAACATCATAATCGAGTTAATGAAAAAACGTTGGATTTTACTTTGCAAATTACCCTTGGAAACAAACAGGCTTGCAATTGAAGCGAATTGCATAGCAATCATTTCAATAGCTATACCGTAAAGAAGGAAGGCGGGAATCGTTACCCACATGAGCAAAGTTATAGGATCACCTTTTAACTTTATAGGGAGCAAGGCTGTTAACACACTGAAAATAACGAACAAAAAGAAATATAATAAATTAAGCTCTTCGGGCATCTGATTTGAAAGGAAATATAAGATACCTGGAGGAACGATAAGTAACCAGATGATAAACTGAGATACTGTATACCATTTCTTTTCAGACAACCCGCTTCCCCCCCACCGATTCACTAAGAATGTATTAAAACCCAATTAAAAATATCAATCAGTGGAACCCTGTTGCATTCGGTCCCACTGATTATTTGATGAACCAATTTAAATATAGTTAGTTTTTCATTTAGTTTTTTGATAGAGCATTAGGTCAAAAGTCTACTGAGTAAATAAAGTGACCCTGCGACTATTCGCTTTCTATTATTTTCCTTACTTAGTATTATAGTATCATTAGTGAGATTTGTCATCCTTTTTATATTATATAGACAACTTTCCATTAATTCCTCCGCTGAGGCAGCTTGTGGATGGTCAAAATCGACAAAGGTGAACGATTCAGCAACTGGAATCAATTCATCCAATGTCCTCCTGATGTCTTTAGTTTTCAACATACCAATCACGAAATCGACTTTTTCACCAGGAAATTCATTGCGTATCGTTTCTGCTAACATCTTTGCGGCAGCCGGATTATGGGCACCATCAACAAATACCCCTTTTTCTATTTCTTGAAACCGATAAAGTAGTGAAGTATTTGCAATACCTTTAGCAACAGCGACTTCCTGTAATTTCATGCCTGCTTTCCATAATGCCTCGATTGCAATTGCTGCATTGATTGCCTGATGCGGGCCTTTCATCTTTCTAGTTGGTATAGGTACTTCGATATCCCCTTCAAACCTTTCTCCAGGCTTCATACTAAAGTCCTCACCGTAGACCGATAACTCACTATTCATTTCCATAGTCTTTTTGCGGATAACAGTACAAGCTTCCTCGGGTAACAAGCCAATTACCACTGGCATATTCTTCTTAATTATCCCCGCCTTCTGTTCAGTAATTTCCTCTATCGTCTCACCAAGGAATCCGACATGATCGAGAGCTATCGAGGTGATGACTGAAACAAGTGGCATCACGACGTTCGTGCTGTCCAATTTACCTCCCATTCCACATTCAATAAGGGCGTAGTCTGGGGCGTTCCTTTCAAACGTGAGGAATGCGGCGACGGTAAGCAATTCAAAATCCGTAAGCATCCCGCTAAGCCCCGCTTTTTTCATTTGCAAAAATGATTTGTCCATTTCTTCCTGATTAATCGGCAACCCATTTAGACGTATCTGATCATGGACATCAACCAACGCGGGCGACGAAAACACCCCGGTAGAGTATCCATGTTCTTTTAAAATGGACTCCATGAATGCAATTGTGGAACCTTTACCATTTGTACCAGCAACATGAATGACATTCAATTGTTTTTCGGGATTCCCCACCTTCAGAAGCGCTGCACGGATACTCTCAAGTCCAGGCTTTATCGCATCATCGCTATATAGTTCGTATCGTTCTTTATATTCATCAAATTTTGGAATCAAAACTCTCTCTCCTTATGATAGAATCAGCATAGGAAAAGTATATCACGGCCGGAGGGAACGATATGAAAATTTGTTGGGTCATTTACAATGGAAGTTTAACAAGTGATAAATTCCGCGACCAGGCGGAGTTATTGGCGGACGCAGCTAAGAGAGCAGGAGTAAAAGCGAAGATAGTGATGAATTATGAAGTAATGATGAGTTTAAATGCACAGCTTGAAGAACGCCCCGATTTTGTCGTGTTCCTTGATAAAGACATTCTCCTTGCAACGTTTTTGAAGAACGTAGGAATTCCGGTGTTCAATGATCCGGAAGTCATTGAGACTTGTGATAATAAAGCGAAACAGTACATACAGTTAGCGAAAAACGGGATTGCGATGCCCGAAACGATTATTGCGCCGAAAGTCTATCCAAAATTTACGATCGAAGGATCAGGCTATTATGAGCAGGTCCTTGATAAGTTAGGCTTGCCAATGATCATTAAAGAAGGCCATGGGTCATTTGGCATGAAGGTCTATTTAATTGAAACAGAAGAGGAATTCTTTGCGAAGGTCGATGAATTACGTGGTATCGATTATGTGTTTCAGGAATTCATCGAAACAAGTAGAGGGCGCGATATCCGTGTGAATATCGTGGGCGGGGAAATAGTCGCCGCCATGTATCGTTCTTCCCAAACTGATTTCCGGGCAAATATTACGAATGGCGGAGTTGCAAGTATTGTCGAGTTGACTGCTGAACAGAAAGAACTCGCAATCCGTGCAGCTGATGCAGTCAGGGCAGAATTCGCTGGAGTTGATTTATTGTTTGGTGACAATGAAAAACCGCTCGTTTGTGAAGTGAATGCAGCAGCACATATTCGCAATATATACAATGTGACAGGTATTAATGTTGCAGATAAAATGATCGAATATATTTTAGGTAAGTTGGCATGAAGGCGTATATATACTATTCCTCTGCAGAAGCTGAAAGGAATCGAGCGTTTATCGATGATTTGATGTTGCATGCGGCAAAGTTGGGACTTTCATTGAATTTAGTAGTGGATAATGATGAACCGGATGCCGATGCGGATTTCATTTTATTTCGGGATCGGAATCCTGAGTTATCGGCTAAATGGGAAGCAGCGGGTTTTCAAATGATCAATCGATCAGAAGTGAATCGAATAGCAAATGATAAATTGAAGACGTTCGAGTTTGCGGCTCTCCAAGGTGTTCCCACTGTACCGACAAGGCGTTTGAAGTCGGTTGGAGATATTGTTCGTTATCCAGTTGTTTTAAAAACTGTCGATGGCCATGGCGGAAGTGAAGTACATCTTTGCAATACGACAGACGAGGCTGAAAGCTTTTTGAATCAGTTTCGCAATCGACAACTTATCGCTCAACCATATATTGAATCGAACGCAACCGACGTTCGTGTTTTCATGTTGGGAGACGATGTATTGGGAGCAGTGAAGCGTATTGGTAAAGATTCGTTCAAATCGAATTACACCCTTGGCGGCTCAGTGGAGAAGTACATGCTTTCCTCTTCCCAAGAGATAGAAGTTCGGAAGATTGCTTGCGCGTTAAAAAGTGATTATATCGGCATCGATTTTCTTTTATTGCCGGACGGCGGTTGGCTTTTGAATGAAATAGAAGATCCCGTCGGCGCAAGATCTTTGTATGCGACACATGATTTTTCAGTTGCACAGAAGTTGTTGGAGAGAGTAATGAGCGTTAGACAAAAAAAGAGTTGGAAACCCTAATATAGGGATCCAACTCTTTTCCATTAATTAAATCTCTTTCAATTCCTCAATTCGGCGCTCAACTGCTGCCTTCTTCTCTAAATAATCCTTCTCTTTCGCACGTTCCTCTTCAACTACTGCTTCAGGAGCTTTCGAAACAAAACGCTCGTTGGAAAGTTTTCCTTGAACACGTTTCACTTCGCCTTCCCACTTCGCCAATTCCTTCTTCAAACGCTCAACCTCTTCATCGATATTCAACAAGCCTTCAAGCGGCAAGAACAATTCTGCACCAGTGATGACAGCTGACATTGATTTGCCTGGGGTCGAAATACCAACTCCAATTTCAAGAGTTTCCGGGTTACAGAAACGCTCAATATAGTTGCGGTTTGACTCTAAAACGGAAACTGTCGCTTCATCTTTCGCAGCGATGTATAAAGGAACCTTTTTGCTCATTGGCGTGTTCACTTCTGCACGGATGTTACGTACCGCGTGAATTAGGTCAACAAGTAGCTTCATATCAGATGCCTTAGCGGAATCCGTTAATGTCGCGTCCGCAACCGGCCAAGCTGCCACTGTGATCGACTCCCCTTCATGAGGAAGGTTCTGCCAGATTTCCTCTGTGATAAACGGCATTAATGGATGTAATAAACGCATTGTATTGTCTAAGACATAGGCAAGAACCGATCTTGTCGTTTTCTTTGCCGCTTCGTCATCCCCGTACAACGGTAGCTTCGCCATTTCAATGTACCAGTCACAGAAATCATCCCAAATGAAGTTGTATAATGCACGGCCAACCTCACCGAACTCGTACTTCTCGGAGAGCTTTGTCACTTGTTCGATCGTTTCATTCAAGCGAGTTAAAATCCATGCATCAGCTACGGATTTCTCACCAGTTAGATCGATTTCATCATACGTCATGCCATCCATATTCATTAACGCAAATCGGGAAGCATTCCAGATTTTATTCGCGAAGTTCCAAACTGCTTCAACTTTTTCTGTCGAATAGCGAAGATCTTGACCAGGAGAAGAACCTGTAGCCAAGAAGTAGCGCAAAGCATCCGCACCGTATTTATCAATTACTTCCATTGGATCGATACCGTTGCCGAGCGACTTCGACATCTTGCGGCCGTCTTCAGCACGAACGAGACCATGGATTAATACGTCTTTGAACGGACGCTGATCCGTAAATTCAAGAGCTTGGAAAATCATTCGAGAAACCCAGAAGAAGATGATGTCATATCCTGTAACAAGAGCATCCGTCGGGTAATAACGTTTGAATTCTTCGTTGTCAAGATCCGGCCAGCCCATTGTTGAAAACGGCCATAATGCAGATGAGAACCATGTATCGAGAACATCGTTATCCTGTTTCCAGTTTTCTATATCCTCTGGCGCTTCATGTCCAACGTGAATTTCACCCGTTTCATTATGATACCAGGCAGGTATGCGATGTCCCCACCAAAGCTGACGGGAAATGCACCAGTCATGGATATTTTCCATCCAGTTCAAATATGTCTTTTCAAAGCGTTCAGGGACGAAGTTGACCTTCCCTTCACTTTGCTGAAGTTTAATCGCTTCTTCGGCTAACGGTGCCATTTTTACAAACCACTGCGTTGATAAATACGGCTCAACAACAGCCCCGCTACGTTCAGAGTGACCAACCGAATGTAAATGATCTTCGATTTTGAAAAGAACGCCCATATCCTGCAAGTCTTTAACGATTGCTTTCCGGCATTCGAAACGATCCATTCCTTCATACTCGCCTGCAAGTTTATTCATGCTGCCATCTTCATTCATAACGAGGACACGTGGCAGATCATGACGGTTTCCGATTTCAAAATCATTTGGATCGTGGGCAGGTGTAATCTTAACCGCACCGCTTCCGAAATCCATATCGACATAATCATCTGCGATAATTGGAATTTCACGGTTAGTAATTGGTAATTTAACTGTTTTGCCGATCAAATGCTTATAGCGGTCGTCTTCCGGATGTACTGCAACCGCAGTATCCCCCAACATCGTTTCAGGACGTGTTGTCGCAATTTCGATGCTGTCCGTTCCGTCGGCAAGTGGATAGCGCATATGATAGAATGCACCCTGAACATCTTTATGGATAACCTCTATATCCGATAATGCAGTTTTCGTCGCTGGATCCCAGTTAATAATATATTCGCCACGGTAGATAAGCTTTTTCTCATAAAGTTTTACGAATACCTCGCGAACCGCCTTGGATAATCCTTCATCCAATGTGAAACGCTCTCTGGAATAATCAAGCGCGAGTCCTAACTTAGCCCATTGTGCACGGATATGGCCAGCATATTCATCTTTCCATTTCCATGTTTCCTCAACGAATTTTTCACGGCCCAAATCATATCGGGACTTTCCTTCTTCCCGAAGTTTTTCCTCAACCCTTGCTTGTGTTGCAATTCCCGCATGGTCCATTCCTGGCAGCCATAGTGCATCATAGCCCTGCATCCTCTTCATACGGATTAGGATATCCTGCAACGTTGTATCCCACGCGTGCCCAAGGTGGAGCTTTCCAGTAACATTCGGTGGTGGAATAACAATCGTATAGGGTTCTTTCCCACTCTTCGGTTGAGCTTCAAAATAGCTTCCTTTCAGCCACCATTCGTAACGACCCGCTTCAATCGATTGCGGTTCATATTTCGTAGGCATTGATAGGTTTTCTGTTGACATATGAACTCCTCCTTTTTTGCTTGCAAAACCTGTTTTTGAATAAAAGCAGAAAACAAAAAAACTCCGTTCGCCAAAAAGGACGAAGGAGTTATTCGTGGTACCACCTTTATTCGCATATACAAATTGCGTATATGCCTCAATAACAAATAACGGTTTCAAACCGGCTTCCGCTACTAGATTTCACGGAAACTGCTCCCGGGTGACTTTCTGCAACTCATTTATAGGCCCTCTCAGCAATGGCGCCCTCTCTTGGATAAATGAAATTACGTACTCTCCCGTTCAATGCATCATTATATAGTTATGAACATTGTATGCTACTCAAGGAGATTTCGTCAAGTATATTACGAAAGGAAGGTAGTATGAGAAAAGGATATAACCCATATTTATTGCCGCCATGGTTACGAAAAACCAGGTTTTACTGCAAGCACATCATCATCCCAATCACTGTTTTTCAGCTGATCAGACTTTTAATCGTCCCTACGACAGGTGATTTCCTTCTATTTTGCTTGCTTTGCGGAATAGCTTTCCTACTCTACAAAAACATCATTTGAGCGAAAATTTGTTGTCGACCATCCATCCGGCAACTCCGCAATGTATGACAGTATATCATCATGGCCATTCCATGAGCTGCTGTCATATGTTGCAGTCACTTCTTGGACTTGCTTCGCAGCGGTTTGTTTTGAGACTGTTGTTTCTTGTCGGGATTCGTCAGCTATCTGAGCTTTTTCCAGTGCAGCCTGTGTGGTTGTTGCCGTTGCTGTTGCTGTTGTTTTTTCTGTTGCTGTTGCTGCTTCTTTTTTCTCTTCAACAACAACCTTGTCTGCCTGTTGACTTACAGGTTTTTGGGTTTCAGTATTTTCAATCACAGACTGCTGAGGCGTATGCGTGCAATTAACTTCCCAAGCTACGGTCAATGCACCTTGTTCATCAAAGTGCGCTTTGACATTGGATGCTTCAACATGCAATGGATGCTCTACTTCAGGGGGCAAATCGATATAGAGTGGAACCGCATATTCGAAATAGCCCACTTGACCGTCCATTTCCACATCATCAACATAAACCACTTCCTGAGGAATCATTTCAGCCCGCTCACCTTCTGCAAATTCGACCTTGGCAGCTATATGATAGATGCCCGATAGCCGCACTGCATCTTCTGAACGTTTCTCTGTAAACCCTGCTTTCACTTTTACAAGGCGCGCAGAACTTGGCACCCCCACGTCCGTAGGGAAATAGAATACCTCTTTCATATCCCATTGTAATTTTGTCATCCCTTATTCCCTCCCTCAATTCTCTTGGCATTATATGCAACAAGCCTAAAAGGTAGAAGAAAGAAAACAAAAGCGCAGGGCGCCTGCATAGAGGCGACAGGCATAAGGTGAAGATGCGGCGTGGCGCTTTTTGCCACATAGCGGCTTCGCCTTATGACCCGAGCCTCTGGCGCCCGGAGTCTAGACGAAAACATAGTTTCCTAAATAAAAAACCATCCATTGTCGGCTTAATGACAATGGATGGTTTAATAAATTTATCGCGCAAGTTGGGCGAAGACTTTGTGGAATGCTTCCACTGTACGTGCAATATGTTCCTCCGTATGCGCAGCAGAAAGGAACATACCCTCGAATTGTGAAGGTGGAAGGAAGATTCCCTCTTCTGCCATTAATCGGAAATATTCTGCGAACAATTGAAGATCTGAAGACTTTGCTATATCATAGTTGATCACTTTTTCATTCGTGAAGAAGAAACCGATCATCGATCCAGCACGGTTAACAGTGTGAGGGATATTGTATTTCTCCGCCGCCTCACGGAATCCAGCCTCCAACTGATCACCTAACTTCTTGAAATGATCATATGAAGCAGGTGTCAGCTTTTTCAATGTTGAGATACCGGCAGTCATCGCCATTGGATTCCCAGATAGCGTTCCTGCCTGATAAACAGTTCCCGCAGGTGCAATGTGTTCCATAATTTCACGCTTTCCACCATAAGCACCTACCGGTAGTCCGCCCCCGATGACTTTACCAAGACAAGTCAAATCCGGTGTGACTCCAAAATAACCTTGAGCACACTTATAATCCACACGGAAACCGGTCATCACTTCGTCAAAGATGAGCAATGTACCGTTTTTCTCCGTCAATTCACGCAAGCCCTCAAGGAACTTAGGCTCTGGCGGAACAACACCCATATTGCCGGCAACAGGTTCAACGATTACACCCGCAAGGTCATCACCGAATTGTTCAAAAGCGACTTTCACGCTCTCCAAATCGTTATAAGGCACTGTAATCGTGTTTTTTGCAATACCTTCAGGAACACCTGGACTATCAGGCAAACCAAGCGTAGCAACCCCTGAGCCCGCTTTAATGAGCAATGAATCGCCGTGTCCGTGGTAGCATCCTTCGAACTTCAAAATCTTGTTTCGTCCTGTATAGCCACGAGCCAAACGCAATGCGCTCATTGTTGCTTCAGTACCTGAAGAAACCATCCTGACAACCTCGATGGACGGTACACGGTCAATGACGATTTTCGCCAATTCATTTTCTAACAGTGTAGGTGCCCCAAAGCTTGTACCTGTTTCAGCTACGTTTTTAATTGCTTCAACAACATCCGGATCGGCATGTCCCAAAATCAGCGGTCCCCACGACAGTACATAGTCAATATAATCATTTCCATCAATATCTGTAATGATCGGACCCTTCCCGCTCTTCATGAAAATCGGATCCATATTGACCGATTTAAATGCCCTGACAGGAGAGTTCACACCTCCTGGCATTAAATTGACAGCTTCCGCAAATGCTTGCTTCGATTTCTCATAATTTCTTCCCATTCATTTTCCCTCCAGCCAACGCGCAGCATCTTTTGCATGGTATGTCATGATGAGGTCTGCACCAGCGCGTTTCATACTTGTCAAAGTTTCCAAAACGATTTCCCTTTCATTGATCCAGCCATTTTGTGCGGCGGCCTTAACCATTGAATATTCACCGCTTACGTTATAGGCAACAACAGGAAGTAGCACATTGTTTTTCACATCACGCATAATGTCGAGATACGAGAGTGCCGGTTTGACGATCAGGAAATCCGCACCTTCCATTACATCTGACTCCGCTTCACGAAGGGCTTCCATACGGTTAGCCGGATCCATCTGGTACGTCTTCCGATCTCCGAACTGTGGTGCTGATTCTGCCGCATCCCGGAATGGACCGTAGTAGGCAGACGCATATTTCACCGCGTAAGACATGATCGGTATATCTTCAAAACCTGCTTTATCCAACGCTTGGCGGATTGCAATAACGAAGCCATCCATCATATTCGAAGGCGCAATGATATCCGCACCAGCTTCTGCTTGGCTTACAGCTGTTTTTGCAAGTAGATCCAGTGAAGGATCGTTTAACACTTTCTCTCCATGGACAACACCGCAATGTCCATGATCTGTATATTCACATAGACATGTGTCTGCAATGACAATAAGTTCAGGATGCTTTTCTTTTATCAATCTTGTCGCCTGCTGAACAATCCCTTGTTCTGCATACGCTCCAGTTCCTGTTGCGTCTTTCTCAGCAGGAATACCGAAAAGGAGAACCGATGGGATTCCGAGTGCAACAACCTCATCCACCTCATCTATTAATCGATCAAGCGACAACTGATGAATGCCTGGCATCGAACTGATTTCATTTTTCACATTCTCCCCTTCGATCACAAAAATGGGATAAATGAAATCTTCCTTCTTCAGAATAGTTTCCCTTACCATCGAACGTAAAGCAGTAGAATTACGCAAACGACGATTACGTCGGAATTGTAATTGAGTCATCGGAATTCATCCTTTCTATTAGACAACGTTTCAACGAGTTCCTTAAGTGTATAAATTTCAGGCTTAACATCCACAGTAGCCCCTGCTTCAAGCAGTGCCCTTTCGGTGACGTGCCCGATTGCACCAATCGTATAACCACTCCAACCAACTGAAGGTACAGCATCTTCGCTAAAAACACGAACAGCGGAAGGACTTGCGAACAGAACGCTGCAATCCCTCCTACTTTTTAATAAATCAACTAGGGAGTTGATTGAATCACGTTTTGCCCCGGTTTCGTACACCGTCCATTCGACTACTTGAAAGGGCAATTCTTCACGAATTATACTGCCTGCAAGTGAGCCTTTCAGGAAAAGCACATTCAATTCCCCGTCAGTTGGCTTGAATTGCTTCACAAATACATCCGCACTGAATACGGTAGGGATGAATTCAACAGTAAAACCGATTTTCTCAAGCGCTGCCGCAGTACGAGTGCCGACTGCTGCAATCTTACACGGAATTTCATTAACAGATATAGCAAAGCGTTCCATTTTCGACTGGAAAGCTTTTACTGCATTTTGACTTGTAAATATTAGCCAATCAAAGTCAGAACACGTTTTCATTCTCTTTTCATCGGTCGGCTCCTCAACTTCATTCACTTGGATAAGCGGAATTGAAACAGGAACGCCTCCATATTGCCTGACAAGGTCGAAAACCTCAAGTGATTTGAGCGTTCCGGTGAATATAACCGTTTCCCCATGAAGCGGGCCATATTCAGGCATCCATTTCCGCCTTCACTTTCTCAATCACTTCAGAAGCGCCTTCTGCCCGCAATACAGATGCCACTTCTTTTCCTACCGCAATCGCATCTTTCCCGCGTACCGTCTTTTTAAACACTTGTTTGGCATCAGGAGAAGCAATGAATCCCGTAAATTCAATTTCGTCGCCAATAGATTGTGCAAACCCGGCAATCGGAACTTGGCATGAACCATCCATTTCGGAAAGGAACGTCCGCTCCGCATCAACTTCCTTCCATGTCTGAGCGTCTGATACTTTTGCAAGTTCAGCCAATAGTTCTTCATCATCGCTTCTGCATTCAATAGAAAGCGCCCCTTGACCAACTGCAGGGATACAGTCTTCGATTGACATATATTCAGTAACGACATCTTCGCTCCAGCCCATTCGCTTCAATCCTGCCGCGGCTAAAAGAATTGCATCATATTCTCCATCTTGCATTTTTTTCAGTCTTGTGTCGATATTACCGCGGATCCACTTGATTTCAAGATCAGGACGCAATAGAAGTAGCTGAGAGCTTCTGCGCAAACTTGATGTACCTACTACAGCACCGACTGGCAGATCCATGAATTTGACATGATCCTTTGATATGAAGGCATCACGGGCATCAACGCGAGCCGGAATACAGCCAATTGTCAATCCGTCTGGAAGAACTGCTGGCATATCCTTCATACTATGAACAGCAAAGTCGATCTCCTTATCGAAAAGGGCTTGCTGGATTTCTTTAACGAACAATCCTTTGCCTCCCACCTTAGAAAGCATGACATCGAGGATTTGGTCCCCTTTTGTAACAATCTCTTTCACTTCAAACTCAAATGGTGCGCCAGCTGCTTTCAATTGGTCGATAAACCAATTCGTCTGCGTCAGTGCAAGTTTACTTCGTCGTGAACCTACGATGATTTTCCTCAATACAATCTTCCTTCCACTGTTAAGTATTCTTTACGTTCAAATCCAAAAATGGAATTGGGATAATCTACTTCCAAGAAAAAAATTAATGATAACAAAAATAAAAGCGAAGACGTTCGCCCACGCAAAATCATTCGCTGTCAGTTTCCCTCTTCTTTGCAAAAACAACACTAAACTATAAAGAATAATAATAAGGAATGACCCGATGATTTTCATATCGGATAACAACCAATCATCCAATACTACAATCGCCCACTGTATTCCTAAGATAAGACTTATAAGCAGTACGGGTATTCCTATATAGATCGATACTTTCATTCCAGTCAAAGTTTGCTGAAGTGAAGGTAAACGACCGAACTGTTTTGTCCATTTCTTTTCCTTAAGTATTTTATAGACAAGCAAATATAGGATAGCAAACACAAGAGACATCGCAAACGCTGCATATGAGAGAATTGCAAATGTTATATGGATGAAAAGCAACTCCGAGATTAATGAGTCACCAACCGGTGATTGTTCAATCTGCATAGGTGCAAATGTATAAATCGACATAAAAATAAAGCCAATGACATTCAAAAAGAAGACTGCAAAACCGACTTTAGAAAATACTTGGAGAATCATCGACAGTGAGATGAGTAGCCAAGCATAGAAATAAATCCCTTCGTAAAGAGAAAGGATTGGAAATTGTTTTGTTTCTAATACCCTAATAATAAGGAAGCCGGTTTGCATGATATAGACAATGGATAAAATCCAAAATCCGCCACGATGGGCAAATCTATTCGTATTTAAGTAATCGATAAAGTAAAATACGAGACTGACCGCATACAGGATTATGATGATTTCGTGAAACATTGTCATAGTCATTTCAGCCATCTTTTAAAATGATAAATCAGGCTGGGCAGTCTTTTTTGCAATCTTTTTAGACTGTAACTGTTCTCTCACCGCGTCTGATTCTTTCTCCTCATCAGCAGCAAGGCCAAAGATTTGTTTGAACAAGGCCAATTTTTCTGGGGCATTGTCGTCCATTGCCAGTTCCTTCGCTTGAAGGATTGGTTCTTTTAGTAATTGATTGATGATTGACTTGGTATGTTTGTTCAGTACTTTCTTTTCACGTTCTGTTAGATTAGGTATTTTGTTTTCGATACTCACCATAGTTTCGGATTGGATGCGGTTTGCTTTTTCCCGTAATTGAGTAATAAGCGGAACTACGCCAAGAGTTGCTATCCATTCCTTAAAGGAAACGATTTCCCCTTCAATCATCAAACCGATTTCTTCAGCTGCACGCTTGCGTTCGGCAAGGTTTGCTTCAACGATTCCTTGCAGATCATCGATATCGTACAGGAATACGTTCGGTAAATCACCGATCCGCGGATCTAAGTCTCGTGGCACTGCAATGTCTACCATGAAAAGCGGCTTTCCTTTGCGAAGTTTTTCTACGTACTGCATCAATTCAAAATCGATGACAAAATCAGTTGCCCCGGTGGAACTGATTAAAATATCAGCTTCCAATAAGGTACATTGCAATTCCTTCATTGATTTGGCAATACCACCGAATTGTTCTGCCATTTCTTCCGCTTTAGACAAAGTCCGATTTATGACTGTGACTTTCCCTGCACCGCTTCCATGAAGATTCTTAATCGCTAATTCGCCCATCTTACCTGCTCCAAGGATTGCGATATGTTTGTCATTCAGCGAACCGAATATTTTTTTCCCAAGTTCGACTGCAGCGTAGGAAACAGAGACTGCGTTATCGGCGATCGCTGTTTCGGAATGAGCGCGCTTCGCAAGCGTAACCGCCTGTTTGAATAATTCATTGAAGACAGTTCCCGTCGTACCGATTTCTTGAGCTTTTAAGAAACTATCCCGGACTTGTCCTAAGATCTGTGTTTCACCAAGAACCATTGAATCGATTCCTGCTGTCACTCTCATCAAGTGTTCTATTGCCGCATCATTTTCGTATATAAGTAAGTGAGGAGATAGTTCCTCTATATCCATATTGAACCAATTGGCCAAAAACCGTTTAACATAATAGCGTCCCGTGTGAAGTTGGTCGGCTACTGCATAAATCTCGGTTCGATTACACGTAGATATAATCGTGTTCTCCAATATGCTTTTTTCCTTTTGAAGGGCTTGCATCGCTTTAGGCAATTCCGCCTCGACAAAAGATAATTTTTCCCTTATTTCAACAGGGGCTGTTCGGTAGTTTACACCGACCACGATAGTATTCATAAGGTGTCCACACCTCTCCCGTTCATTTTTACATAATCAATTATAACATAATCCATTATTTTAATCGGTCAATAATGTGACTAAACATTGAAGAATCAACAGCTACAACACGGCTTCATAGTGAAAAAATCCGGATGAAGGGTACGTCATCCGGATTTGTATTACATTCTTTTTTCTATTTCACGCCAAGCTTCGTCCATCCCGATCCCTTTTTCAGATGAGAATACAATTAAAGGATCACCGGCACGCATAAACAATTCATCTTTGATGATTTTCTTATGCTTTTCCCATTTCCCCTTCGGTATTTTATCCGCTTTTGTCGCAATGATAATTACAGGGATGTCATAATGGCCTAAAAAGTCGTACATGAGGCAATCGTCTTTACTTGGTGGATGACGAAGATCTACGATTTGCACAACAGCACGCAACTGTTCCCTACCTGTCAAATAGCGCTCAATCATACCACCCCATGCTTCGCGTTCAGACTTCGATACCTTAGCATAGCCATAGCCGGGTACGTCAACGAAAAATAACTTTTCCTCGATTTTATAAAAATTCAAGGTCTGTGTCTTTCCGGGTTTGGAAGAAGTTCTCGCTAAACTTTTCCGACCAATCATTTTATTGATAAACGATGACTTTCCTACATTGGATCGTCCCGCTAAAGCAAATTCCGGAAATCCGTCATCAGGATATTGTTCTGGTTTTACAGCACTCATAATCATTTCAACTTGGTTAACTTTCATTCGGATGCCTCCTCTAATGCAATTGCTAATACTTCTTCAGCATCCGAAACAAGCTTGAATGTCAGCTCACTACGTACACTTTCAGGTATATCTTCAATATCACGTTCATTTGCTTCCGGCAAAATAATCGTTGTCAAACCTGCCCTATGAGCGCTCAACGATTTCTCCTTCACTCCGCCAATCGGCAACACCCTGCCGCGAAGTGTGATTTCACCGGTCATACCAACTTCCCGACGGATCGGTCGCCTCGTCAAAGACGAAACTAAAGCTGTTGCAATCGTCACACCTGCTGAAGGTCCGTCTTTTGGAACCGCTCCTTCTGGTACATGGATGTGAATATCGCTTTTTTCATGGAAGTCAGAGTCGATATTGAACTCCGCCGCTTTTGATCGAACATAGGAAAGTGCCGTTTGGGCGGATTCTTTCATGACATCACCTAATTTTCCAGTCAATATCAATTTCCCTTTACCTGGAGATAGCGACACTTCTATTTGCAACGTGTCCCCGCCGACAGTCGTGTAAGCAAGCCCAGTCGCAACACCGATTTGATTTTTCTTTTCAGCTTGCCCGTAACTATGTTTTCTCTTACCTAAAAGGGTTTCGAGGGTTTTCGCACTAACCGTCACACTTTTCTTTTCTCCCATTACGATTTGCTTTGCAGCTCTTCGGCATATCCGGGCAATTTCACGTTCCAACCCGCGGACTCCAGCCTCTCGTGTATAATAACGGACAATATTCATTATCGCCTCGTCATTAATGCGCACTTGAGACTTTGTTAAACCATGTTCTTTTAACTGTTTTGGAATCAGATGGTTTTTAGCAATTGCACGTTTTTCAATTTCCGTATAACCCGGAATTGATATTACTTCCATCCGATCTCTTAACGGGCCAGGTATTGAACCTAAATCATTTGATGTGGCGATGAATAGCACATTCGATAAATCATATGGCTCTTCAATATAATGATCGCTGAAAGTCGAATTCTGTTCAGGATCCAAGACCTCAAGCATTGCCGCGGACGGGTCTCCCCTGAAGTCATTTGACATTTTGTCAATTTCATCAAGCAAAAAGACCGGATTTATCTTACCTGCCTTTTTCATACCTTGTATGATACGACCAGGCATTGCCCCCACGTACGTACGACGATGCCCTCTTATTTCCGATTCATCCCTCACACCACCGAGTGAGATTCTAACAAAATTCCTGCCTAATGATTCCGCGATCGAACGAGCAAGAGAAGTCTTTCCTACACCTGGGGGACCGTCGAGACAAAGGATTGGACCACGCAATGAGTTGGTCATTTGACGGACGGCCAAATACTCCAAAATCCGTTCTTTAACTGATTCCAATCCTTCATGGTCACGGTTTAAAATCATTTCAGAGCGTTTAATGTCCAATTGATCTTCAGAAGCTTTAGACCACGGCAAAGAGATCAGCCAATCGATGTAATTCCGGATTACACCGCTTTCAGCGGATGCCGAGTGGACTTTTTCATAACGATCAAGTTCTCTAAGTGCCGCTTCCTTTACATGGTCAGGCATTCCGACATCTTCAATTTTTTGGGTTAACTCGACAACCTCGATGCTTTTTCCGTCTTTGTCTCCAAGTTCCTTTTGAATTGCTTTCATCTGTTCGCGCAGATAGAATTCTTTTTGGGTCCGTTCCATCGCTTCTTTTACACGGCTATTGATTTTCTTTTCCAATTCAAGGATTTCCTGTTCATTATGCAGCTTGTTTATAAGGAATTCCAGTCTCTCTTTAACATCAATAATTTCAAGAATTTCCTGTTTCGCGGAAACCTTCAATGGTAAATGTGAAGCAATCATATCCGCAAGCCTTCCGGGTTCTTCGATGGTAGAAATTGAGTCGAACGTTTCCTGTGAAATCTTCGCTGAGTAATTTGCAAAGTTCTTAAAATACGGAATTAATGTACGCATGAGAGCAATACTTTCAGCATCAACTTCCGTATCTTCCGGAATCCTTTCTATATCAACGACTGGATATAAATCAGCTTCCTCATAATTCGTCCATTTTGCACGCTCAATACCTTCGATAAACAACCGGTATGTTCCATTATTCAGTTCAGTCAATGATTTGACGTGAGCCAATAGACCAATTTTATATAGGTCATCCGCGTCCGGGCTTTCAACGCTTGTATCTTTTTGTGAAGCAAGCATGATTAAATTACCATTTGCAATTGCATGCTCCACTGCAAATACGGAGCGCTCTCTCCCGACGTCAATATGTAAAACCATCGTCGGGTAAACCAACATCCCGCGCAAAGGCAACAAAGGCACATTTAGCTTTTTTCTTTTTGGCATGCGGAAGTCACCTCCATAAGATATGTATATCCAATTTAGCCAGTCATATAAGGTGGAAAAAGCCGACAACCGAAGAGCGAAAAGATCGCATCGCCGGAGTCAGCTTTATTCCTCCAAATATCATGCCGTATTTTTCTCTTGATCGAGATCGAATTGCGTACCATCTTCTCGATATAGAATCGGGCTTGACTTCTTTAGGACGGATTCTTTCGTAATGATACATTGTGTAACTTCATCAAGCGACGGAAGTTCATACATGATATCCAACATGATGTTTTCAATGATTGAACGCAAACCCCGAGCACCTGTTTTCCGTACAATCGCTTCTTTTGCAATTTCAAGAAGTGCATCGTCTTCAAACTTAAGTTCAACCCCATCAAGTTCAACCATTTTTTGATATTGCTTTACAATCGCATTCTTTGGAACTGTAAGGATTTGGTAAAGCATCTGCTCATCTAACTGTTCAAGTGTAGCAATTACAGGTAAACGGCCGATGAATTCGGGAATAAGGCCAAAACGCTGTAAATCTTCAGGAATCAGCTTCGATAGCAAAGAAGTTTCTTCCGCGGAAGCTTCTTCAGTGTTCGTGCCAAATCCAATCACTTTTTGTCCAGTACGACGTTTGATGATTTCTTCCATACCATCAAATGCTCCACCAACGATAAACAAGATATTCGTCGTGTCGATTTGAAGGAATTCCTGATGCGGATGCTTACGCCCTCCTTGAGGTGGAACACTTGCAACCGTACCTTCAAGAATTTTCAATAGTGCCTGTTGAACTCCCTCACCTGAGACATCACGAGTGATGGATGCATTTTCAGACTTTCGCGCAACCTTATCAATTTCATCGATATAAATAATACCTTTTTCAGCCCGCTCAATATCAAAATCTGCAGCTTGAATAAGTTTCAACAGAATATTTTCAACATCCTCGCCGACATATCCGGCTTCAGTAAGTGAAGTTGCATCCGCAATTGCAAATGGTACATCCAATATACGTGCCAATGTTTGTGCCAACAAAGTTTTACCGCTACCAGTTGGACCAATCAAAACGATATTCGATTTGGCGATCTCAACATCATCAACCTTGCTATTCGTATTGATGCGTTTGTAGTGGTTATATACAGCAACGGCCAATGATTTTTTTGCCCGATCCTGACCAATAATATATTCATCTAAAATGCCTTGGATTTCACGTGGTTTCGGAACGTCTTTCAGCTCGAAATGTTCATCAAGGCCAACTTCCTCCTCAACGATTTCCGCGCATAGTTCGACGCATTCATCACAAATATAGACACCCTGACCTGCAACTAATTTCCTTACTTGGTCTTGGGTTTTACCACAAAAAGAACAGCTTAGATTATCTTTTTCGTCATTAAATTTGAACATCAAGCTCACCCCTATTCAAGTGACAATCTTACAAGATTCCCCCGTTTTAAGCAACTAATTCGAACTTACCATTATTACCAAAAGGGATAATTCTTCCTATGAAAAACAAGGTACGGAAAACCGCACCTTGTCTTATTCATCTACAATTATTCAGCGATTTTAGCGTTTTCCACTAAGAATTCAACTGCTTTATTGAATCTCAAATCATTTTCAAGAACTTTAGTTCCGCCTAAAGTTTGTTTAATTTGGTCAATTTCCATATTAAACTGATCAGCCATTTTTTGAAGCTCAGCGTTGATTTCCTCTTCGGTCACTTCAAGGTTTTCAGCCTTTCCGATTGCTTCAAGAGTCAATGAAACACGAACACGGTTTAGTGCATCGTCTCTCATTTGGCTACGTAAAGCTGCTTCGTCTTGACCTGAGAATTGGAAGTAAAGTTCAAGGTTCATGCCTTGCATTTGAAGGCGTTGGCCGAACTCATCCATCATACGATCGACTTCTGAATCGATCATTACTTCTGGAATATCGATTTCAGCGTTTCTTGCAGCGGCTTCGACAAGATCGTCACGCAATGCTGTTTCGGATGCACGTTTCTTCTCTTCAGCAGACTGGTCTTTCATTTTCGTACGAAGAGCTTCAAGGCTTTCAACTTCCTCGTCGATTTCTTTTGCAAGCTCATCATCAAGTGCAGGGATTTCTTTTGATTTGATTTCATGAATTTTCACTTTGAATACAGCCGGCTTACCAGCTAATTCAGCAGCGTGATATTCTTCTGGGAAAGAAACTTCAACGTCTTTTTCTTCACCTTGTTTCAAACCAACAAGTTGCTCCTCGAATCCAGGGATGAATGAACCAGAACCGATTTCAAGGTCATATCCTTCTGCTTTTCCGCCTTCGAACGCTTCGCCATCAACGAACCCTTCAAAGTCAAGGTTAACTGTGTCGCCGTTTTCTACAGCGCCGTCTTCTTTAACGACCATTTCAGCGAATTTTTGTTGACGATCTTTTAATTGCTCTTCAATTTCTTCGTCAGTAACTTCTGTTTCTTGACGTTTCACTTCAAGACCTTTATATTCACCAAGTTTAACTTCTGGCTTCAATGTAACATGTGCTTTGAAGATAAGCGTTTTGCCTTTTTCCATTTCATCGATTTCGATTTCAGGTTGTGCAATCGGCTCTACACCAGATTCGTCAAGTGCGTTTGTATATGCTTCAGGAAGGATGATGTCAAGTGCATCATTGTAAAGTGCTTCAACACCGTACATTCTCTCGAACATTTTACGTGGCATTTTCCCTTTACGGAATCCTGGTGCTTGAACTGTTTTTACAACTTTCTTGAATGCTTCATCAATTGCTGCGTCCACTTTTTCAGCAGGAACTTCAACAGTTAAAGTACCTTTATTACCTTCTTCTTTTTCCCATTTAACAGACATTTAAAAAACCTCCGAATCATTATGACCAATATATTTTCGTTATTGAATACGCCATTTTCAACCCTTACAGTATATCATAGTCTTTCGATCTTTCAACAGATTTAATACGTTATCTGTCTGTCTGCTCATCGATTTTTTTTATCAATGAATTCAATTCCGTATCTAACATCGGTTCCCCTTGAAACATGCTTTCTATGTATTGAGTATAAGCTGTCGCAACTTCCGCTGTTGAATACCCATCCCAGTTAAACGGATAGGCGATTATACTGTATCGCTTAGCCGCATCGAGCGCCATTTGCATTCGTGATGGATCCTTCTCGGCTATTTCACAAATGAGATTGACAACCTCTTTGTAACGATCATGGTATCCAGGAGGGTCCATATCATAAGGGATGACTGTTTTAGTGTTACCGAATTTCGTGATGGTCACTTCCTGTTTATATCCGGATTCAAAAAGAAGGACAAGAATATACGTAATGACAATCGGATGTAAGCCTTCCTTTTCAACAATATCGTGAAAAAGTTCCATTACTGATTTATCCGATTTTCTGTATGCCAATGCTGCAATCATTTCTTGTTGCTCAGTAATTGATTTGTCTAAGAATTCTTCTACAGTGAAGATTTCATTTGCGACTTTTGGTTCGTCATGTTCACTAACGTATCTATGGGAAAGTCTTTTGTTTAGGTCCCGCAGATAGTTGAACTTCTTCTCCATTTCAGGTGGAACAATTTCTTCATCAAGAAGTGCTTCAATCGTCATTTCAACTTCTTCATAGTGTTGTAATTGAATGCTGATTGCCAAGTACAATTCCATAGCGTCAAGGTATTCGGTGGTGCCGCTATAAAGTAATTTGCTGGCTATTTCCTTTGCTTCTTCGAAATTCTTTGTTTCATATAAAGCTACTGCATATGGTGCCAAGAATCGGGGGTTATCGGGATCGAAACGATACACTTGTTCAAAAGCTTCCACAGCTTCAGGGTAGTTGGTGTCTTCTACGGCATCCAATCCTTTTTCGATAAGCGATTCCAGGGCACCAGGGAACATGACGACGTTTTCCTTTTTCAATAGCCTTCCATATCTATTTCTTTTTCTCACGGGTCTCACCTTCTTTCGTCCCTCCAATATATCATATAGCTTTTTCTAACTGGGAATTAAATATTCGTTAGGCAAACGTAATTTTCAATTTCATATTAATGAATTTCTTTTTCATTAGATTTCCCTTATGAGTGAGATATAAACTGTAAAGGGAAAAGAAAGTGGAAACCATCTTGGGTGGGTCTAAAGTAATAAAACGACGATAACGCCTGGGATTTGACCGATAACTTCCCGAAAGTGACCGATAACTTGTGCAGAATGACCGATAATTCGCTAAAAGTGACCGATAACTCTCTGGAATTGACTGATATCTTGCTAACGGTTAACTTTCCATATAAAAACCGCTCCCGTCACCCTTGACTGAAGCGGTTTCATTTATATGGCGGTTGAATAACTTAAGGATCAACGCTATATCTGGCATCCCTTTGTATTGCCGCTAGTGTTTTTGGTATATTTTTTGAGCACTACTAATTGCCTGATAGTATTCTTTACTCATTATTGATTCTTTGTCACCTAGACATAGGAAACCGAAAGGGGTTAGGCTTTCGTGGAAAAGTTGGTATACCTTTTCCTTCAACGTCTTGTTAAAGTAAATCATTACATTACGGCAAAGAATTAAATGAAACTCGTTGAATGATTGATCTGTTACTAAATTATGTTCGGCGAAAATTATATTTTTGCTCAAAGATGAGTCAAATTTCGCCACATTACCACTAACAGAATAGTACTCCGAAAAAGCGTGTGCTCCACCTGCTTTTAAATAGTTGTTAGTATACTTTTTCATAACTTCTAAAGGATATTGACCTCTTCTTGCAATTCCAAGGGCCTTCTCATTGATATCTGTTGCATAGATTTTCGCCTTGTCGTACAGGCCTTCTTCTTGTAATAAAATAGCCATTGAGTAGACTTCCTCACCCGTCGCACAGCCAGCATGCCATATTCTTAGGGAAGGATATGTGCGCAGATGTGGGATTATTTTCTCCCTTATCGCCAAGAAGAACGATGGGTCTCGGAACATTTCAGTTACATTGATCGAAAAATCCAGCAAGAGTCTTTTTAAGCATTCCGAATCCCGTAGAGTCTTTTCCATCAAGCCTAAAATACTGTTTAACCTTTCTTCATAGACACGATGCCATATTCGGCGCCTAATTGAATTATAAGCATAGTCCCGAAAGTCGTAGCCATACCATTCGTAAATACCTTGAAGGAACAGTTGGATTTCCAACTGTTCTAATTCATCCATCTCTGTTTGAAGTTCATTATTATTCACGTGTTGTAATCCCCTTCTCTTTAAACAGCCAAACTTTTAGAAGGGACATGAGTTGTTTTGAATCCACAGGCTTCATAATATAATCAGAAGCACCTACTTTTAATATCTTTTCACGGTCCTCTTTCATTGCTTTTGCAGTCAAAGAAATAATTGGCACATCGTGAAACTTAGGATTTCTCCGTAATTCATGGATTGTTTGATAGCCATCCATCTCAGGCATCATGATATCCATAATAATAATGTCAACAGAAGGATCTTCCTTCAATAAATTTAAACATTCAATTCCATTTTCCGCAAAACGGATATCCATACCGTAATGCTCTAACGTGCTGGAAATTGCAAAAACATTACGCACATCGTCATCTACAAGAAGAACTTTTTTCCCCTCGAGTCCTGTCATATCAATGTGATCTTTCTCCACATATCCCTCATTCTTGACAAGTATGCTTGTTTCATTTAAATACAAGCTCAATTCTTCCTTCAGCCGCTGTGGTGAATGCTCGTCCTTTATGATGATGGCATGAGCATGCTGATTTAAAAGAAGCTCTTCTTTCGACGATAAATCCTTTCCTGTATACACAAATATCTTGAGAGATTTATCTATTCCGAGAATATCCTCGATTAATTTAAATCCTGAGATGTCCGTTAAACCTAAATCTACTATTACACAGTCAAACTGCCTTCTTTTTAATTCGACTAAGGCTTCCGCGCCAGTTGATACAGCCTTCAAGATGAAATCCATATCACTGATGAGTTCCATCAAGCTATTTCGTTGATTTAAATCATCGTCTACAATTAATAATTTTTTAATTTGATCATCAACCAATGGAGCAGGAAGAATTTCTGTTTCCACTTTTTCGTTACTTATCTGAACATCTTCTCTTTCAATATGCACTTCTCTCGGACTATCAAATGATTCTTCATCCTTATAGTTTCCTACTTGGAATGAGAATGTGCTGCCTTTCCCCTCCAGGCTATATAGAAAAATTTTCCCGTTCAGCAAATTTGCTATTTCTTTGCTGATTGATAATCCGAGACCAGTCCCCCCAAACCTTCTACTTGTAGTGCCGTCAACTTGTTGGAATGCCTCGAAGATTAAGGCTTGATTCTCTTCGGCGATTCCTATTCCTGTATCTGAGACAGAAAAAACAACGGATGGCTGAGTTGAAGAATAGTCAACCCCAACAGAAAGTCTAACTTCACCTGAATTCGTAAATTTAAATGCATTCGAAAGAAGGTTTTTTAGTACTTGATTGATCTTCACTTCATCGGAATAGATGAATTCTGGCAGGCCGTCTTGAAGTTCTATTTTAAAACCAAGGTTCTTGTCACTCGCCATAATCCGGAAATTACTTTCTATATACTCAGCTATGTCTTTTATAAACACCTTACTCAAGTTGAGGTTCATTTTTCCTGACTCGATTTTAGATAAATCCAATATATCATTGATCAGCGACAAAAGTTCTTTCCCTGAAGCATGTATCGTTTTTGCAAACTTCACTTGCTTTGGTGATAGTGTCTCTTCTTTATTTTCAGAGAGTAAATTAGATAAAATCAGCAAGCTATTTAACGGTGTGCGTAATTCATGGGATATATTTGCCAAAAACTCCGACTTGTATTTTGAGCTAAGGTTCAGCTGCCTCGCTTGCTCTTCGAGTTCAACCCTAACCTTTTCTAATTCAACATTTTTCATTTCAAATTTTTGGTTTTGTTTTTCAAGGAGGTGCGCTTTTTCTTCGAGTTCCACGTTAGTTTGCTCAAGTTCCTCTTGCTGCAATTGTAATTTTTCTTCAGATTGTCGAAGTGTTGTAGTTTGTTGTTCTAACTCTTCATTCGTTGCTTTTAACTCATCCTGTTGAGTCTGCAACTCTTCCGATTGAGCTTGGATTTCCTCCATTAAGATCTGTGTTTCTTCCAATAGTTTCGCCTGCTTGATTCTTCCAATTACGCTCTCCAAAATCATACCTAAATCATTGATGAGTTCCTCAAGCAATGTCTTTTCTTTTTCAATGATCGGCTCGAACGAAGCTATCTCAACGACACCATTAACCTCGCCTTCGAATAGGATTGGCAAGAGATACAATGTTAAAGGGGCCGCTTCTCCAAGACCTGATTTTACGGTTATATAGTCAGAAGGAACTTTCGACAAGGTGATTGGTTTCTTTTCCAAAGCACATTGTCCGATCAACCCTTCACCAGAACGGAAAGTGGTTGTCATATGTTTACGCTCCCTGAAAGCATACGAAGCACGTAGTTTAAAGATTGCTTCTATCTCTTCCACTTCATCTTCAACTACATAAAAAACAGCATGACTTCCACCGATAAGAGGAACAATCTTAGACAAAAACGTATCTGTTAGTGATTCTACAGTTCTTGCTCCGCTCATACTCATTGTAATTTCGGCTATATTGGAATTTATCCAAGACAGATCTTGTTGTCTCATCATCTGTTCTTCAAGCGAGGAAGTCATCTGGTTGAAGGAATCGGCTACTTCATCGAATTCATCTCTACCCTTCACATCAACTTTTGTAGTCAAGTCTAAACGGCCGTTCGCAATACCACCCATTACGTTTGCCATCTTGTTTAATCTAGTTGAGAAGGACCAAATACTTCTGAATAGCAAAACGATGATACCAATTGTTATTACAATTGACACTATGGATTCCACAAGAACAATCTTAGTAAAACCTTGTTTCTCAGTCTCAAGGGAGGCATACATATTCGTTTCGAGTGCAAGAGTCAAATCTGAGATTAAGTCTTGGAATTCTTTTTGAATCACTGCCGAGTTTTCCTTCATTAAAACAAATGCGTCATTCCTCTTTCCCGTAACTATAAATTCGATTAACCGGGCCTTGTAGAGGTTAAATACAGAATACTGATTGTTTATCTCGCCAATAATCCGGATAGGTTCATCAGTTGATGCAAGAGCTCTAAGCCGAGCAATATTCTCGGAGACCTGTTCACTATGTTCTTCTAACATTGAAATCTCTCTTTGAATCAGATCTTCATCTTCGTATATAAAAAGGTTTCGCAGACTTATAGCTTCATCCTTTATATCCCGTTGAATCGATGTGGCTAATACGGATAAGTTGTAATTAGTTTCCAACGTATTACTGATATCATTATATTTGGCCATTTGAAACCTTCCAAAACCGATCAGAATAAGTAGGAGAATCAAAAGCGGGCTTAACGCCAGCAACAATTTGGTTCTTATCTTCAATTCATATCGTCCCTTCTGACAATCGACTTTCTATTTTGGAAAGTCATTAAATGCCAATAACTCTATCTGGTTTGGTAACACAATGTTGGTACACCATCGCCATTGCCTGCGCTCGATCCGTTACACTCATTTTTCTAAAAATGCGAGAGATGTGATTTTTCACTGTATGTTCACTAATATATAGGTATTGAGATATTTCTTTATTGTTTAATCCAGCCAATAGTAAGTCAAATACTTCGAATTCCCTTGCTGTAATTGAATACTCCTTCTTAATTAGTTCTAATGCCACTGGAATGGGATTGTCCAATTGTTCATGATTGACTTCTTTGTATTCCTGCTGTAGCTTGACGTCGAAAACCATCCCGTTGCCTTGTAACATCATTTCTTCAAATCGTTGTTGCGGAACAGGCTTGCAAAATAGATATCCTTGGACCTCATCGCATCCATGCAGACCCAAAAACTCAAGCTGTTGCTTAGTTTCTACTCCTTCAGCTATTACTGATAATCTCAAGGATTTTGCCAACGAGATAACTGCAGTAGTAATGGACCTGTTTTCACTCGACTTATCCATTATTCCTTGAACAAATGATCTGTCGATTTTGAGTATATTAATGGGTAATCGGCTTAGATACTGAAGTGAAGAGTAGCCTGTCCCAAAGTCATCAATGCTGATCATAATGCCAATTTCTCTTAATCTATGTAATGCATTTATGACGAAATCTTCATTTTCCAATAAAGCCGATTCGGTTAACTCTATCTCTAGTAAGTGTGCAGCTACACCGGTCTCCTCTAAAATCCTCTCTATATTAGATAAAAAATCCTTTTGCATAAATTGCCGTGCGGAAAAGTTTATTGCTATCCTTACTAAATTGTAATCATTTTCTTGCCAACGCTTCACTTGTTGGCAGACAGTCCTTAGCACCCAGTCCCCAATTTTTACAATCAGACCGGTTTGTTCTGCGATTGGTATAAACTCGTTTGGTGACACAGATCCCCAGCTTGGATGATGCCAACGGAGCAAGACTTCTGCACTTTCCACTTTCCCAGTGACAACATTGACTCGAGGTTGGTAAACGAGTTCAAACTCATTTCTCTCGATTGCTTTTCTCAAGTCATTTTGCATAATAAAAGATCGGTAGGATTGCATATTCATTCCTGTATGGAATACTTGATATTTATTTTTTCCCTGCTCCTTTGCCTGAAACAAAGCAACATCTGCCCTTTTAATTAGTTCATTATAATCCTCCCCGTCATATGGGAAGATGCATAGTCCAATACTTGCTGTAATATACAACTCATAATCATTAACCAACAACGGTTGTTGAAGGGCTGCTAAAATATGATCTGCAATTTCCAAAGCGCTTTCCCTATCAGTGTTTGGCAAGATGACGTTAAATTCATCCCCGCCAACTCTCGCTAAGAAATCTTGGTCTCTAACACAACTGCCAAGTCTAACCGAAACCTCTTGAAGAACACGATCCCCAATAGAGTGACCAAGTGAATCATTTATGTATTTAAAACGATCCATATCCAAGAACATAACCCCTACTGGTTGATTGGACTCTCTTGCATTCTTCAAATGATTAATTAATGTCTCATTAAAGGAGCGCCTGTTCGCTAAACCTGTTAGAAAGTCATGATACGCCATATGTTTAATTAATGCTTCACTTTTTTTCTGCTCTGTAATATCCCGTATCGTGCATGCAATGATAGTTTGATCCTGAATAAATTTCCAACCGATTTGTATCTCGGACAAAAAGGTCGAACCATCCTTTCTCGTTATATAAATCTCTTCGTGGCTATCATAACCTCGTATACTTTCATAGCGCTGAATGGACATAAGTATACTATCCAAATAATACCTCGATTCCTTAAAGGTAAATAAAATCCTGATATTTTCCCCTTCGAGTTCGCCGTCATGGTATTTAAGATTCTTTTCACCTGATGGATTCACCTTTAGTATTTCTCCATCTTTATTTAGAATTATCATCGAATCTCTTGATGTTTCGTTTATAACGTTTGAAAGTGCTTCTGACACTATTAGTTTAGAAGTTGTTTCAAGAAGGTTTTCATTAGCACGTTTTAATTCTTTTGTTTTAGCGGTTAACATTGAGGTTTGTTGAACTAGCTGAAACTCCATTTTGTAAATATCGACGAATCGTTCTACCTTTGCCTTTAAAATAAGGGGATCAACAGGTTTAAGTATGTAGTCAATAGCTCCCACGGAATAGCCCATGAAAATATGTTCTGATTCCATATTATTTGCAGTAATGAATAATATGGGGATATTTTTTGTCTTTTCACGTGCTTTAATAATTTTCGCCGTAGTAAAACCATCCATTTTAGGCATTTGAACATCCAACAATATCAATGCGAAAGGCATTTTTAAAAGACACTTTAAAGCCTCTTCTCCGGAAGACGCTTTGACTATGTTATATTCGTCTTTCTCGATGACTGCCTCTATGGCCATAAGATTTTCCGGTCGGTCGTCAACTAAAAGTATATTTATCTTTTCATTCAAATGCATCACGCTTCCCTTCTCAAGTATAAGTTCCAAATATTTTCCATTTGCAAAAATCAGAAAATTAAAGATAGATTACTTTCATAGTAATTAAACATTAAATAAAATACAAATTTCATAATCCCATCCGCAATGGTTATTGTCCAAATGGATGCATCTTTTATTATACATCAATAGGGCTATTTAGTATCGGAAAATTTAAACGGATAACTTGATACTAAATACCCGATTTACTCATTAGTGTTCAGAGAGATTAGAGGTTAATTAGGAATATTGATTTGACCCAAATTAAAAAGCGCCCTATCCGACAAGGACAGGGCGCACTTACAGTCATCTTGCTTATTTAAATAACATATACCCAACTTGGCCAGTTACAAACCACACAGGCATAAGAGTTATTGCTCAAAACACTCATAAAATCATCTAAACACGCATAAACCTCACTAAACAAGCATAACTCTCTCCAAACCCGCATAAACATCCGCAGAAACTCATAAATCATCTAAATCACGCATAAATGCCGATATTGAAATCCTACTATAAAATAAAAAACGCCCAAAACCTAATTTTCAAGGTTCAGGCGTTTCAGTACGTCCCAGGAGGGATTCAGTGATCCGTTTTAAACCTCGGTACTGCAATCTTTTGACTTAAATTGTGTAGAAAATGTGTAGAATGAAGTAACTATAATTTCAAATAAAAATTTTGGGTGGTACAGTACCCAAATCACTGTTCAATTTCTTCATACACATTTGGCAAATCAAAATTAATTTCATATGGTGAATAAAATTGAATATCACCCACAGTATATTTCTTTTCAATGTTATTTTTCAATCCAATCACTTTCCCATTTACTAATTCAAGAAATTCATGGTTATTTACTGATTTAAATTTCGCATAACCTTGTCCATGATGTAAATCATATGTTGCCTTTAATTTTTTCAAAACACCTATTTCTTGTTCGGATGTGTAGACTTTTAAGTGACCAGAAACTAAATAAGTCAATAATTCCAAGCCAAGCATTCGATTCAATTGGCCATGTTTCATCTGATTTTGATAGTTTCGTAAGCATTTGTAACAAGATGAATCACAGTTATTCGCACACTCATTTAATACATCAAATGTTTTTTCAATAATTTCAGTTATTCGGTTACCCGCTTCATATGAATATCCTGCTCCTCCTGATAATGTGTCAAATAAGTACAAATCAACGAACCCAATACCCTGCTCCTCCTGTAAAATCCGATATCCTACCGTTAGTTCTTGTGCATCAATATCTAATATACGACTCGAAGCGAGAACAAGACCTTCACCTAAAGTATTTAAGGCATCGTGCAACCATTTTTTACTTGCATAGAAATCTAATTTTTCATCCATAGTTAGACGAATTAAAAACAAATCTGTTCTAAATGAGTTACCTAAATAAATTTGATGTAACGATCCAGAACATTTCCTTTCAACCATTCCAGACTGTTGAAATGGTTTATCATGTCCTTTTGACAAATCTTCATTCCCCAATACAGGCTTAATAAAGCCACAATCTTCACACATCCAAAAACCACTTTCATTATCTGCACCCCTGTTTACAATAATCAGCTCTTCATTTTCTCTGTGCATATATTTTATTAAACCCAATTTATTGTATGGAGAAGGTTTGAAGTCTTCTTTATCTATAATTAACTGTGGTGTACTAGTATAGCTATATTCCTGTGATAAATCACCTTTTTGTAGTTCTCTACCTTTTTCGGGTGAAAAGCCTGTAGGACGAACATAAGGTCTAATTAAAATATTCTCCTTACAGTTCGGACAGACTTCATGAAGTTTATTGTCTTCTAACTTTTTTGTGAAGTTGCACTTCAGACAAAACGCAACACGCTTTTCATAAATATTAATATCTTGTGCTGGTGCATCAGGGTTTTTAGAGAAAGGATTATAAATACCTCCAATACGATAAGTTTTCTTATTTACAACCACTTGTCTACCTGGCGCATATTCACTCAATGCACGATTTAATTCTAATTGTGGCCGCTGTTCTAAAATAACTTTATTTTTGTTGTTCCGTCCTTGAATATAAAAGTTTGACAAGTTTCTGGGGAATGCATAGGTTGGTAGAAACCCATGGTTGAATAAAAAGTTTAAGAGTAATTCATCTGGATGTTTTTCAGATTGAATATCATCTTCACCTTCTAGAATTTCGAAATATTTATTTATGCTTTCTTCTACTTCATCAAAAGCATCCACTAAATCTTGATCTAAATTTTCGGCAGCTTCCTTAATAAGTCCCCATTTCTCACTTTCATTTTTAACTGCTTCTTCTGGAATAATTGCAAAAACCTCTGGATAATTTACAAATTTTAATTTCAGTTGTTTTTGAACCCAATCATAAAATGCATCAATTGAAAAAGTTGACTTTCCTTTAAAAAAGTCCAATGTAGAACCTAAAGCTTCTGAAATACTACTTGATATTGTTTCATCATCAGCATAGTTATGAAAATATGTCTGAATAAGGAGCGCGTGGATATGTCGTTTAATAATTTTTTTATTCGTAATGTAAATAAGGGCCTCTCGATTTTCACCACTAATAATATACTCTGGATGATTAAAATAATGATGATCGTGTGGCCCATCTTGGGCATATGTAATAACAGTTGAGAGGGATGATCCACGACGGCCAGCTCGACCTGCACGCTGTTGATAGTTTTCACGTTGCGGAGGAATGTTGCGCATACCAACGGCAGTTAATGAACCAATATCAATACCTACTTCCATTGTTGTAGTACAACTTAAAATATCAACAATACCCAAGTCTTCATCTAATACAATATCTTGAAATGCCATCTCATATTGTTCAGTTGTTGCAAAAGCAACACTTGGATCTTTCTGAGATAATTGAGCTGTATGTTCTTCAACAGAGATATTTGTAATTTTCTCACCTGCTAAAACTTGAGCAATCGGTGTACGCCAATAGCCTTTTTCTGCACGAAGAATATCACTGTTCGGTAGTAGTTCTTCAATTGAATTATCATTACAACTCGGACAGTTATCCTGTATTTTCACAGCGTGAATTTGTTTACAAGATGTACATTTGTACCATGTGTGATGGATACCATCTTTAATTGTTAATTTATTTAAATCTAAAAAGTATTTATCGTTTTTAGTACGACAAAGTTTTTTAAAAAGCAACTGAATCAGTGTTTCCGTATTTTCTTCGCCTACACATTTACTAATATTAATTTTCAATTGTTTTGAAATGGAGTGGAAGTTACGCCCCCATTCTGATTCATCACGATACAAACCTAATAAGTCTCTTCTTTCATATGGTTCCAAATCAATATCCACGGCTATATTGTCTAGTAACTCTTTGATGAACAAGATAGATATATTTTCGAAATCCTTCTGAACAATAAGATTGCGTAAATCTTTACTATAAACTCGTTTTATTGGTACAACAATTCCAGTTGTTGTGTCATAGATGGAATAGCCTGGTGATCCAATTACTTCCAACATACGAAGTTTAAACTCTTTACGTAAGGACATATCCAAATCGTCATCCGCTTCGTTAAATATTTCGATTAAGTCAGGTCCATATTCTTCATAGAATTCCCTTACATAATAATCTTTATCTTGTACTAAATCTTTTCTCTTTTCTTGTGAAAATAAATGCAACTGATTTGTATGCAAGTAATGTAATACTGCGGGATATAATTCTTTTCCGATTTTGGCACGAATACCCTCTTTCTCTAAGTCAAAAGCTGCTTTTAAAATCAATTGACGAATTGAGTCCTTTTCAACTTCTTCAGGTATATCGCGTGCCAAACGTGCCGCTTTTTGACGACCATCTGAGAAAATCAGTACTTTACGTCCTTCATTAATATTATTATTCCCTTCAACTGGCGGCTGAATCCTAAATTGCTCGCGAATAAGATTGGCAAAGGGTTGCTCCCCTTTAATACGTAAATCCCGAATGTTGAATTTTGCACTTTTTAAGCAACATGGACATCTTTCAAAAGAAATTGCATTGGAATAATAGTTTTTATGTTTTCGTCTTGATACTTTTTCAACAGATTTATATACTTGGATAAATCCAGCTGTGGAAGGTGGAGTATCTTGTAAATATCCTGTCTCAATATGTAACCATAATGGTGTAATCCCATTTCCCTTTATAGCTTCTTCATGTGGTTTTTCAACTAATAAATGAATTTCTTTTAGTTTTTCATCAACTACACCATGTCCACCCTCATTCCACAAATACGCTTGTCCCACACCTTTTTCTTTAATATATCCCTTAATAAAAGCGGAACCACAATAACGATGGGTCATGACCTCATATACACGTGCACCACAATCACAAGTTACTCGAAAATCTTCAAATAACTTACCTAAAAGTCCATCTTCATTACATCCTGTACACATTGGATTTATACAGGAATAAATCCCAGATAGCCCTCTGAAGAAAATATGTACTCTAGCTGGTAATAGAACACGCCCATTTTTTTTTGCTGCATTAGCTAAAAGCAAGAGATTACTTATTGCCTTTTCAGCTTCTTTTCTGTTAGCCGATGGATAAAGTGAAGAAACGATTGCTTTTAGTGTTGTAGCACTGCCACTAATTTGTTTGACAACCTTTTCCAAAGGTTCCCAACCATTTAGTTGTTCATATAAATATTGTGGAAACTTTTCGCGTTCCTCAGGTGGACTTGGCCACATTAACTTGCTAAAAAAGGGATTTAATTTTTTTAAATTTGAAGGATAATCCTTTGCAATAGAAATAAACGCATCACTATCCATAGAAGATAAATTACCTAAATCCTGCTCTGACGAAGCCTTTGAGATAATTCTACTTTCCTCTACGCCCCTGATTAGCTTAAATTCACGGCAGCTTGGAGTTCCTGTCAATTGTTTAGCAAACTCAATCGGTCCAACATCATCATTTTCTTTCCCTAAACTAGCCGAGGTTAGAATACATTTTAAACGATTCCGGTCAATACCTAACCGAGATTGTAAACGTCTAATTAATAAAGCTACCTCAGCACCACCCGTTCCACGATACATATGTGCTTCATCTAAAACCAGAACGAAATAATTGTCTTCATTAGACTCTAACCACTCTTTTGTTTGTTCCCAAATAGAGCGTTCTATAGGTCGCATTAGCATATATTCAAGCATCGAATAGTTAGTTACAAGGATATCCGGTGGCGTATCTTGCATTTCATGACGGGTAAACAACTCAGCATCAGTCTTTATCCCCCTGTAAAGGTCCCTCTTCGTTTCCTTAGAGTTTTTAAAGGCCGTCAAATCTTTCGCAGGCCATTTCCCCCGCTCTTTCATTTGTTTTACTTCAGCCGGTTTATTTTTTTCTAAACTTGAATAATACTTTAAAATGTCATCAAGCTGGTAGCGATCCTTAGTTGCTGAATGTGCACCCGCGTATGGTGTACGTGATGTATACATTCCAAATTGAGTATTTCTACCACCTGCATCTTGAAATATCTTTTTCACCCTGTCGTCCCCAAATAAACGGCGTAAACGTGTCATTTGGTCGCTTACTAATGCATTCATTGGATACAATACTAATGCACGTACAGCTCTTTTTTTAAATTGCTCGGGGCGCTTTTTCGCTTCTTGGTACAATGTATTAAGGACTGGATGCAAGAAAGACTCTGTTTTTCCAGAACCAGTACCCGTTGAAACTATAATATCCTTATTTTGTTGCAGAAAAGCTTGCATGGCCATTTCTTGATGCAAATAAGGTTTCGGGAAAACTCCAACTGATGGAACAAAGTTAGCTAGTTCCACCATTAGATTTTGTGCAACTTCTGGAATATCCATATTCCTATAATTACTTCCTACTTCATAAACAGGAGTAGCCTCAATATAAGGTTCAGTTGATAGGACACCTGGTTTATTCAATAATTCCGTACGTTTAATCTGAAAAGATTTTTCACTAATCGGATATTGCGTTTCGATATATTCAGCTAATTTCTGATGAAGGCGTTCTGCTACATAGTTAATAGAGTAATCCATTACTTAAAGTTCCTCTCTTATTAAATTGCAACACGATAAAATTTTTTCAATACTCCGCAATTGGACAATGGAAAATACATAGCGTCTTGGCCATTTATTATGCTCCGGAGTGGCAATTAATCTTAATAATCGATGTTCTTCTTCCGGGAGTATAACTTTAAATTTTAATTCCAGACAATCCTTATTTAGATAGTTTATCTTGTATGTATAAACTTGTTTACTAATAGAGCCCAAAGCTAAGCGAAGACGGAGATAGTGGGAAGTGCTTTTAATTTCAGCCACAAACCATTCATTATTTTGCCATCTAGCAAAGTATCTTTCTAACTTTGTAGAATGCCTAAAAGAACGTTCAAAAAATAAAATATAAAATACTCCTTCACGCATATTGATAATTCTTTTTGTTTTAACAATGCCAGTAGAATTAAAATATATCATTTCTGTTGGCACTATATCTGGATTTTTAGACAACCTATTACTATATATATTTAGGATTTCATCTGAAGTAGGTCTATGTAAAAATTGTTGATATGACAACGTAATCTCGGGCAGCTTTTCTGGTAATAGTCCAATACCAAAGGACGTATTTACCGAAGGTTTTAATGAGCTAACCACTATGAAACGTCCATCCGGCATCTGTACAGCTCTTTCTGGAGGTAATGTATAATAACCCTCTCCAACATGAATAATCTCACCCAATTGTGTAACATATCGGATTAACTGCATCTCTATTCCTATCTTTTCATAATTAAAGAACCTTATAAAAGACTCGTTTTCATTAACCAGCAAACGTACTAAAACAGGTGTTATGCGCCGAATGTGTACCCTGTCAGTTTGAAACTCTGTGCATAAACTATAGATTAAATTTTTAATATAACAACTGTAATAATTTATTTTTTTTTGTATTTCCATATAATGATTAATCAATGTACTTTCACTCCCGTATTCCCCGAAAGCCCAAGTGATTGTTTAAACACCTTATAGCTCCATTCGAATAACTGTTCTTCACTATCTATAAAACTACTAAATTGATGAAGCCATGCCATAACATATTTTGAAATTTCAACTTCCTCGTCTTTTTCATTTTCAATCCATTCCCTAAACTTTCTACGTATCCCTAACGAAGAATCTTCTGTGACTGAATTTGATATAGGTGATAAATTCATTTGTCCGTCTATTATCGACTTTAAACTTTGCAGATTAATAGATTTCTTCATATAATCAGCTGCATCAATTAAAGGACTATAGGGTATTTTTTCAACAAAAGCTGTTGCCTCTTCAATCGAATCCATTGTAATAATAGTTAAATTAGGAACTAACCCGTCAACATTCCATTTTTGTTCTTTTAGATAAGTAGGCAAACTATATAAAGCTGAAGTTGTATGGGGATTGTGGATAATTAATGTCTTAATTACATCCATTGATTTAAAATATTCATTTTGGCTTTGTAAATTTGCTAATGTGAACGTCTCTAATTCCGGAATTATAGTTAGCATTTGCGTACATGAAATAGTTCTGGCAAGACACTTTGATAACTCTAAGCTATATTCACCATGAATTAGAATTGGTTCTCCTAATATTATTGCTGTGATAATTGTTGCTACTAGGTATCCTTCTTTATCATTTCCTTTAAAAACAGATAAATTACTATTTAGTAAGTATGCAAATTCATTTATGTCTGTTAATATTAAAATACACAGCTTCTTATTATCGCGCAAGAAGGCATCCCGTATATAAATCTCATTACTTTTATCTAATGCTCCTTCTAAATTAATTAAATCTACCGAGTTTAAATTAGCATGATTTTCAAGGTGAATCTCTATTGTAAAAAACTTCTCCCGGATATCGACTCGGGTATTAAGATATTTATTTTCTCCTGTTTGGAATTCATTTTCTATTCGAACACCAAAAATGTTCCTTTTCTTTTTCGGTTCATTTTTCAATTCAAACAATGTTTCTTCAATTAAATGATATAAATTTCTAACTTTTATTTTCGGTGTATTATACTCAGAAAAATCATTTATCATTTGGTACTTTGTACACTGATACGCGAGATATCTAAATGGCAAATCCAAGATGATGGCTAAGTTATTTAACATTTCTAAGGAAGTATTCCTTTGTGCCATAACGATGCTATCTTTATTCAATTCCATATTATCTTGGATGAAATAGCCGATTGCACTTTTACCAAAACCGGACATAACTTCTAAGTCTCTATTGGTCAGCTTAAAAATCCCCTTCATTGCCCTACATCTTAGTCCCACTGAAATTTTGGATAAAAATTCATTAAGCATATGTTGATTGTCATTAACAATATAGTTGAGTTCACTTAAATGACCATTTTTACTTAGATCTCTTCTTCTGAAGTATTGTGGGTAATCAATTTCATCCATATTAAATTTCAAAATTAATTCTATGTGGTTCAGATCGAAACCTTTTTGTGTCATCTAATCACCTAATTAGAAGATACCGATTTCGATTTGAAATATATCCGTTGACCAAGATATTGGCCAAGATATTATGCTGCTTCGATTAAGACTACAATTGAAATAGCAGCAAATCATGGTTTAGATACCAATTCGGTTGCCATTTCTGTTTGATAAACCGGTGATTTTTCATTTAAGTCCCCCCTTAAAACTTGCCGGGAACTTAAATTCCCGGCAAGTATTTGTATAAATTCTCAAAAACTCGGAAATAAATAGGATGAAGAAACTGTACGAAATCTTATTCGTACTTTCAGTCCAATTATTTTCCCTTAAACACGAAAAAACACTCTTGATAAATGGACATACGAACCCCTTCCCAGTTCGTTTGAACACTTACCAAAAGTGCTTTTAAAAAATCGCCTCTGCCGCATGGTTGAGGCCAACAAAAACATAAATATATGTTTACTATATAATACTCACACTATTGATGCAAATAGAAATTTAGACAAATCAATTGATACATACAAATAAGGAGCGTGCGTTTTTAAATGGAACAGAAGAACCAGCAACATTATTCATCTTCATACTTCTATGATCCCCCTATCCGCAAGGTATTCGAAGATTTTATATCGAACCTTAAACCACCGCAATGCGATATTACAGAACAATTTTTGGATGTCCTATATCGGGAATGTAAAAAAGAAAAAGCTTTAATTTCTAAAACCGGGAATTTGCAGTTAAACAACTTACGCTTAAATCATTTCTTAAAAGTACAATTGGAAGTAGAGCGCTTAACTTCAAATGGGTCTATCAAGAATTTTGATGCACCAGCCTTTTACTCTTTACTAAGTCAGTTTTCTACTTATCTTACCAAGAAAGAAATTGTAAAAATTTATTATCGATCTCCAAATAATAATCAACGGAGTTATAACGTAAGCCGGAATAACTTTCCGATACTAACCGATTTTGATGATTTCATGCGTATTAGAAATTACTCAAATGCTACAATCAATTATTACCGAATTAGCATCAAACATTTCTTAGTCTACTCTGCGTATGGGACTGAAAAGCAATATAGCAGTAACTGTTGGCGCGAAAGTATCAATAAATTCGAGGAATATTTAAGGAAAAGAGCCATTACTGAAAAAATCACATTTAATACTGCTTATGCATATTTAAAGGCAGTAAAGCTTTTCATGAGATTTTTGTATGGAAAGGGAGAAATTACATTCCACTATAATGTCCCAAAACGTTTTTGCCAAAAGGGAAAAAGGAGCAATGAATACATCAATATTCATGAAGTACTGTCAGTTGGTGATTCGATTTTCAATTTTTCAAAAGACATTTTAAGGGACATTTCAATACTCCTTATACTTTTAGAAACCGGTTGCAGACCAATTGAAGTTGTCAACTTAAACCTTGATGACGTTTATGTTAATGAAAAACAAATCGTATTAAAAAGTATAAAATCAGATCAAAGAACTTTGTCCCTTACAGAATCTACATTCCTATTTATTAAAGACTATTTAACAATCCGGAAAAATTATTTGCCACAGGAAAATACACATGCATTATTCCTATATCCATCCGGGAAACGTATGGCTAGCTATTACATTTCCTACTTAATTAGAAAATACAACTTAAAAACTTTCAAAGAAGTACGATTTACTGCTAAAACCCTGAGACACACCTTTATAACAAACGCCTTAAATAATCATAATAATCTTGATCAAGTAAGGGATATTGTCGGCCATAAGCATTCAGTTTCAACTTATTATTATTTTTATAGGGATATTAATAGATTAAAAAATATATTCAATGGAAAAAAAATATATTAACGGAGGCTATCAATATGGTAATTGAGAAATCAATCAATCTTTCCATTGAAGAAATATGTAGTCAATTAGGCATTTCAGAGAAATCACTAATAAATTTCCTTGAATCGAATGGTAATGAATCTGAAACACAAAACGTGCCTGTCGTGAATGTCCAAACGGCTATTTTTGTCATTGATAAGTACCTTGAGCACTTAGAGAAGATGGTTAAGGTAAATCAGCGTTCTAAAGAAACATGGACAACTTATAATAACTTCCTCAAGCGTGTAAAGTCATACTTATACATCAACAATCCATCTTTGAAAATAAACGAACTTAACGAAATAATTTTGAATGATATAATTATACACGAAAGTAATAATAACGCGGGATATTCGATACAAACAATAAATAAGTATAATGCGATTATTAAGAGTCTTCTAAAATTCGCTTTTGAAATGGACTATACAAATAAATCTTTGGGATATAAGTTCACAATACAAAAGGCAACTATACTCCCCCGTTATATACATGATGATCACATCCCAAAAATATTTGAAACAATAAAAGACTTTTCAAAACCCTCACGTTGCAGGGCCATGATAATGTTTTTATTATTGACTGGTTGTCGGGTAAGCGAGATTTCCAAAATAAGAGTAAAGGATTTTGATATAGAGAATGATTTAATCTTCATTTACGACAGCAAATGGAGAAAGGATCGAATTATCCCTATCTACCCGAAACTGAAAGATGAGATATTATTATATTTACAAAAAAGCGGAATGAAAGAATGGAGTCCTACATGTGAAGGTTTTTTGTTTGCAAGGGATGAAGGCATTGAACGTAAAAGGAATTTTCCTACAAGAACGATTCGATATCTGATTGAAAGAATTCGTAAATGTGTCCCTGAGCTTTCATATATGACGACTCATTCATTTCGGCATACATTTGCAGTTAAATGTATTAAAGTGGGAATTGAGGGACATTTGCTGGCTGACATGTTAGGGCACGAAGACCCACAAACAACAAAAGTTTATACAAAATTACACGGTGAGGATTTAAGGGATGAGATCATTAATAAATTTCCGTTTCCATTTGAGCGTCTATTAAACGCACTTAATGACGATAAGGATGAGGATTAGAATGAAATCCGCAACGGAACTGTTAGATATTTACAAAAAAAATGTCCGATTAGCGGAATCAACAATTGTAAGATATATTTTTTATATCAAAAAATTCATTTCTTTTTTGGCTATTCAAATGGATACTGATCAACATAAAATTTATTTCGATAAAATATATTTATTAAAGGACTCAACAGGAAAACCACTTAAGCATTTACCAATAGATGGTGAACTGATTGACAGTTATTTTCAATTTCTCTTGGCGAATAGTAAAAGTTATAATGTACTTAATGACAATTATAAATCATTAATGAGCTTTTTTAAATTCCTCGAAAAAAACTTCGCCCTTTCAAATCCTTTGATGACTATGGAATTTCGGATAAAAGATTTCTTATCGGAAAAAAAGTTTCCGAAAGCTTTAACTAGAGGTAATATAATTAAATTATTGAATTCAATTATTACCCATTCCGAAGATACCATAACAGAAGTGCTGTTGTTTACAGTCTTAATCTCAACAGGTTGTCGAATTTCTGAAATTCTTAACCTAAGATGTATGGATTTTGATTCCAAAAACAATACTTTTCATTTAATTAAAACTAAAAATAGGCATCCCAGGCTGGTATATTTAAAACCAGATATGGGAATTGAGATACAGAAATATATTAAAAAAAGAAAAAAGGGTGCCTCAGATTATTTGTTTGTAAAGGATAACGGAAGTAGATTTACTACGTGGGATGTAAATAATTTATTAAAAGAATATTTACTTTTGGCAAAATTACCTGATATGACTGCTCATGGAACAAGACACACTTTTGCAAACTTAATGGCGGATCAAGGAACATCTATAGATATTATCGGACAATTATTAGGACAAGAAAGCATAGCTGCAACTATGATATATATAGATCCTCACTATGTAAGAAATAAAAATTTTAATATGCCTGAATATGAAATAATCAGGCAATACCTAAAAAACAAAATAAAGTAATAACAATATAATTACGTTGATCCAAATATCATTAAGAAAGAGGGGACCCCAATGACGACTAATTCGAACAATAAAATAAATAGAACCCTGCAAATTAGAGACGGCTATGAAGAATTACTAAAAGAAATTGATGACTATTTCAAAGGCAAACAAGGATGGAGCATCGATCACTCTATCCTTTCTTTAAAAGAAATTAGAGCAAAAATCGAAATGTTGGAGAAGGACATTGACTCAAAGCAAAAAACCAATCGGAACTGTTAATTGAAAATATTTTAACACAAGTATAAAGAAAAGTGAAATCTCCAACACTATTTATAAATAATAAATAGGTTGGAGGAAATCGAAATGAGATTCGGAAAAACTGGTAATTATTTTTCTTTGGAAGCTATTATCGATGATGCAAGAGTTTGGTTGCACTTTGTCTTAATTAATTTATTATATAAAACTGCAGCTAAAGTAAACAAAATTATTAATTTGGAAGTTAAGGATTTAAATTTAAAACGGAATAATTGTGTTATTAAAAATAAGAGTTTGAAGACTAACAGAATAATTAATTTGTCTACTTCGACTACAGAATTAGTTGAACAATATATACTTCAAAATTCTTTAAAGGAAAATCAAAAGCTTTTCTATCAAGGATATAATATAACACAAGCCGAAATCTGTAGGCACCTTCGTATGTATATTAAAAGAGCAAGAATAAAAGAACCTAATTTAATTCCTGATTATGATTCTGTTTGTGGCTTTAGAATAAGCAGAGCTATCCACTTATACCAATCTGGTTATAGCATCGAATCTTTAACATATTTATTTGGCCATAGTGACGATTATTTTACTAACAAGTATATTAGGGTGGTTAATATGTAATTGGATTTACAAAGGAAAGTGAAATTTCCTGAAGGTGATAAGTCAATCCCTGGCAGATTACCAAAGGTAATATGAAAAAAACTTCATTTGGACCAACCGATAAAGGATACAATCTTAGCTGAGGCATAAAATGCTCAGATTCTTATGGTAAGAAATGAAACATGGGGAAAGAGTGAACCCCAAAATCATAGCAATGTACCGAACAATATCCATTACATTGGACACTTTTCAGACCGGCAGCCCTGCCGGTCTTTTTTTACGTAAATATACTGGTTTCTAATATCCAACAGCTGACTTACTTGAAAATAGAAATACTATCATTTTTTTTCATGAATGGAGTAGCTAAAATCAATACATCATTGCACTTTTTATATCGCACTTTATTCACAAGTACTTTACGCATAGAATCACCCTCAGCTTCTTGATTAGGTCATAAAAAATACGGATATTATTAATATTAGGTATCTCCCCTATAAATTTCGATTCTACTAATAAAATAAACAAAAACGCTTAAATACAAATATGCAGGGCGTTACAGTACTTATTTAGCGGATAACGAGGAATCCATCTTTTACATTTCCCATGGTCATTCCCCCCCTCATTAGATAAATACCGAACAATAGACCCAAAATTTCCTTTGATACCACAGTATCATCATAGGGTACTTTTACGCATTTAGTGCCCTCAACATTTCTGTTTTGTTGCTGAATGATTATTGCGGATCAATTGAGCCGCTTATGCGTAGTCTTGAAGTGCATAAAATAGGGCCACCATTGCGGAATAGGGAGCCCCATTAATTAAGGTCCTTCGATAATAACCTGGGAAGGCCCTCAATCAATGAACTCACAACTTTACTTCGTGTGGCTGGCATGATAGCCGTGGCGAGAAAAGCCGGCGCTCCGGGTGCGTTTCAAATTGCGCCCGTAGCATTTCATTCACGGTTTTTGGCTGGATTTCATCACTTAAAAACTTCTGTTTGATCGTTTCCTCGACCGTCGCCAATTCCCGTTCCATTTCAAGTTCAAGACGCGCCTTTTTCTGGATTCTTTCCTCCAACTCTTGCAATTCATCGAATGTAAAAGAGTGCCTTGTCATTTCAAAACCCCCTCCCGTTTTAAGTTTTCCAATGTTTTCGGACGTCTGAAAAGAGAAGATTGATCGAACGCGGCACGGTCGCCCCTTTATGGCGATATTTCGCTTTTGGCGTGAAATCAACGGACGGAACAAATTTTTTTAACTCGTCAATCTCATTTTCCAGCGATTCAACGGCGGCGGCTTGTTTATGCGCCCGTTGCTCCAATTCCTCAAAATCATAAAATCGTTCGCGGATTTCGATGATTATATCGTCCTTTACATCGGCCAATGCCTCCAGCCGTTCCTTATTCTCATGAAAAGCGGAGGCGGCCAATTCTTGCATTTTGGGATCATCGCGTAAAATGCCATCTAAACCACCAGCGGCATCGATTGTCGTCAATCGTCGTTCGAACATACCAAGATAGGTTTCGAACACACCAAGATAGGTATAAAAAAAGACAGAGTGCATAAATTGCTACGCCCCCTGCCCATATGTTTTATAGTAAGTTATTCCTAAACGTATCTCTTAGGAATAGGAATACTCTCAAGAACCAATTTAGACCTTTTAAGACAGCCGGTGTCTAAAAACAAATATAATAGATAGGACAGCTTTATGGGAAAATACTGTTAATTAAGTCTTTTTGTACTTGATAAACTTATTTTTTGTCTTGTAGTGTCGCTCAATTCCAAAATACCTATTAATTTATCTCTATCCTTAAAATCTACATAAAACATATACATATGTTCCACAGCCAACATTCTTAAAATGTGTAATGCCAGATAATTCGTTTCAGGTAAATCTTTTACGAATCTTTCGATGTCCCTAAATGGTATGGCATGTCCGTGATCTAATTTAATTGAAAGGTCAATCAACTTGAACGAGACTAAATCGTTCTGTTCAAGTATTTTAAAAAATGTATCCTCTAAATTGAGTGTCCCCACTGAAATTGAAACCTTTTTGATAAAATAATGAGAAATGGCTGTCATTAGATTAAATACAAATTTCCTTGAGATATTACTTACTTTTTCATCATCATCATCATCTATGTTTTTTTCCATAATAACTCTTTCTATTTCCTTTAGAAGATTCTCCTTATTATCCGAAAAGGTTTTTAGAAAAGTATTTAATGCTCTCATACTTAACAGGAAAATTTCTTCCCCGAGAAGTAACTTATCTTTAGCTGGGGTGGAACCATAATAACTTTTTAAAATTTGCCCCATTATTTCAATATTTTTCGTTGCCCAATTAATCTTAGAAATAATATCAAATTGCTCATAATGATCCTCTTCCTCTATCCTCATTATTCCTTCAGTAGAAGAGGATGATTCAATATGTGCTCTTTCCATTTCATCAATAGCACTCTGGCGTACTTGTCTGTTTTCCAAGGTATCTTTATGATCGATAACCATTCGGGGTATAGTTGTGATAAGTTCATTAAATGATTGTATATCATTTTCAAGCTTGGTATGTTCAAATTCGTTTAGTATATATCGTGAACTTTCTAACACACCATTAAGAATGATTGGGTTTTTGGAAAGGTGCGATAAAAACATTATAATATTGGAATATTCCTCTATATATAATTTATTGCACATACTTTTTATTATATCTTTTATTTCTTCATCACCAATCATCATACGAATAGATAGATATTTTGCGACAAAATAATAAAATATATACTTATATTTGAACAGGTAATTTTCTCCAACCTTTATAATTATTGAGGCTTCTATTAGTTTCTTTTCGTACTCAGAAAACTCAATTGTCAAATCGTATTTCAGACAATAATCTTGATGGAATACCAACAACTCTCTTCTTGATTTCTCAAAGACTTTGTCTTTAAAATAACTATATGAGAGATGGGATATATAATTGTTAAATGCATCAATATCCTCATTCTTTAGCTTTATATTCATTAATGATTGGCTTATTAGATATTCATAATAATAACCGTAAGCGCTTTCTCGAAGATTTGATTGGTTGGATTCTTCAGTTTGTAGAATAACGAGAATAAAAAAGGGTACTGAAGGTATGAAGTTATTACCAATCACAGCTGACACGGTTTTTTCATTCTTATCTATGTTCTTAATTAACTCTGATTCATCCCTTGTTTGTAATGAACCTATCCTATTCCATTTTTCTATTAATTCCCCTCTTAATCTATGGCCAAAAGCCAGCATTTCTAATTTAATAAAGCCTTCAAAATGGTTATGATCAACATCGCTAATCAAATCCGGAAATTTTGTTAATTCACTTGCGGTGATTACAAGGTTTGTATAAACTCTGTTTATATTAGAGATTAACAAGTTTCTATGGGTAACATTCAAAGCTGACTTGTCGATATCATCGATTATTACTGTTACCTGATCTTTATCCATCTGTTCAAACTGTCCCGGGCTTTCTTCATCATATTGGACCATAAATTGCTTACTTAATGTTTTCATGAAATCTTTTAAATTACTACTTCTTAGCATTCTGCCTGAAATATAAATGGGTATATGTCCTTTTTTGTATGAGGCCTCAAAAACTTTTTTACAAAACGAGGTTTTCCCATAGTTTTCCTGTCCTGCGATGAAGATTTTTTTGTGTTCATCCAATTTAACAAATTTAGATAAACTTACATCTTTATCCTTATTTTCTTTTTGTTCATCAAACCTTATATATTTTGCATTAGGAAATACGTATAAATCATTTAAAATAGCATTTTCTTCAAGTCTTGGGTGTTTGATTGATATCCCTAAGTCATTTAGCCATAATAAAAAATTATTTTTTATTTTATTTCTTTTAAACGTTTTACTAATATCTATCTCTTTATCTTTAATAACTTCTTCCTTATAATAATAGTTATCCTTCCAATGAAAATCATTTTTTGACAGTAATTTTGTTTTCATGTCTATTTTAAATATAGAAAATATACTTTCCTCAGAATCATTTGTCTGTAATGCACTTCCTTCCAAGTAAATGGTCCTGTTATCATTAAAGTCCAAATTAATCGAATTCGTTATTGTGTGTTCATGTCCAGTAACGACCATATCACTATTTGATTTCAATAACTCATCCACCTGTCTTTTCCGGTTTGGGTGAAGCCAGTGACTCGGATGATGCATTAGAGAAATGGATAAATCCGCACTGTTTTCTAAGTAATTTTTATACTTGTCCAAGGGAAAAATCATCTTTCCGGGCAATTCTTTTCTTAGTGAGACCCACGGAGTATTTAAACAATTAAATTGTATACTATACCCATCTATTTCAAATCTGAGTTGTTTAAACAGTCTATCTTTGAAAACTATGTTTTCATCATTTTGAAATATAGCCTCAAATTCATAATAAGAATCTAATGGCTTACAGATCTCATTCACTATTTCCTCTTCTAAATTCGATGAATCGAGAATATCAAGAAGATTATTTCTCACAACCAAATTTCCACTAAAATCACAGTCATGGTTCCCTGGAATAATGATTACATTTAACATCAACTTTGTCTTTTCTTCTAATATAGCAATTAATTCGCTTAATATATCAAATCCAACTTCAAATTCTTTGTGATTGCCAGAATACGCTATATCCCCTGAAACAATTAAGAATATCCTTTCCAAACCATACAAATCTGACAAAACAGCATCTTGCAATTTACCAAGTTTTTTATTTATATAGTTCCCTGTCTCCCTCAAGTGAATATCACTTAAGTGTATAAACCCTATTTCCAATTCAGTATTCCCCCTTTTTTCCAAGCTTTTCAATTTATTATACATTAAATTAAAAATTATTTGAGTAATCATGAGATGAAAGTCATTTTCAAGTTGGGAAATTATTAGGTTTGCTAATGCAATAACCATTATTGAACTGAAATATCTAAACCAAATGTGCTCTTTTATCACGCATGACAATTAGCCATCAATGACAATTTTTCGGTGGCTCCTTTAGTGTTAAGTACTTGTGGCTATTACACTACAATTGCATATATGCAAAATAGAAGATGCTTGACTTAATTTTTGAAGTGAGTGCGAAAGTACAAGTATTTTGTATTTTAGGACCATTTTTTCTTATAACAAAGGAATTCAATGTAACCAAGATGTTCTGGTTTGACAACGAGCCGTCTCGACCGCCTCCCTGTGTAAGATTATGAGTTAATTATTAGTGGCCCAGTCAAAACGATTATCCCCTTAATAAATAGCTCTGTGGCGCAGGGTTTCCTTCTTTTCGGCATCTTCACTTCTACCATCCAAAATAATAGAGTTCGATCTATCTCCTTGCTGGTTTCGTCTTTTTAAAATACATTGTACGAATCAAGTTATGAATTTCGCTAGTTCCCTTTTTCTTCAGTAAAGTAAATATATCTTCTGCCAAATAACTTCTTCTCCTTATTGCGAACTATAATTACAAAATTCCGCATTAAAATTGTATCCTTTATTTTTGTTCCTTTCAAAAATAGGCAGGGGAGCCCAAGTTTTTCTCTATGGTCGATGTGTAAAAAAGAAAAGTTTAATACCAGCTGCATCTATGCTGAAACCCTACATGAAGTATGCCTCCTTCCCCGATGGTGCAGCATTCCATTAAAATTAAATATCTAGTCTATTCGAAACGAATATCAATACAAAACAAAGGTATTCCCTGCAATCAATAGCTTGCTATACTATCGAGCATAAACAATTTAATTAATCCTTGACCAATAATTTGGTCAAACGTAAAAAAGAATAAAAAAAAGAAATCCTTTCTAAAACAATAATTTTTTAGGAGGATTTTTTATATGTATAACAATGATTACAAACATTTGCTAAAGCAACGTAGGAATGCACTAGAAATATTAAAACAATGGGATATAGAACTAAATACACAAAACGAGTTAGAACTTGAGACTAATCCTTCTACAGTAAAACCAACTTATGACGAGTCTATTGTTAATAAGCAATAAGCAATAAGCAATATATACTAATATCATTTTTAAGAACAATCCCAGAAAGGTGAAAAAATATTGAATCAAAAACTTAATGTCGAGTTAATAATTACAATTCCTGAATCGCAAGTCATAATTGAAAAGCTTGAATTTGAGGCATTAAAAAAAGCTGATCTTCTGGGTGTATATTGGTCAATGGTTGATTTAGAAAAACGAATTGGGCGGAAAAAAGATTGGATTAAACAAAATATATTATATAATCCCCGTTTCAAATCTAAATTGGATTGCAGCACTGGAGGCTTTGTTTTTTATCCTAAAAAAAAAGGTGAGCCTTGGAGCATGCATGCATTACTAATGGCAAATTTTTTAGATGAAAACTTCAATGATATATTCAGAAGTTAGAATTTAAATAAGGAATATTTCCACATTATAAACTGTTACAATATCGGAAATGCTTATTCGTATATCAATGTAAAAGGAGCGTCAAGCTGTGGCAAGCATTACAAAACGTGGATCAACCTGGCAATATTGTGTAAGTAGAATTGTGGATGGCCGCTATAAACCAATACGTAAAGGAGGATTTCGCACAAAAAAAGAGGCTTCTGTTGCAGCTGCACAAATTGAAGCAGATATAGCGCAAGGATTAATATACATTAAAAAGGATATATCCTTTGCTCGGTACTTTTTAGAGTGGTTTAGAACGTATAAGATGGATGTTGGTACTATTACATTAAATTCTTATCAAGCCACTTACAACAAAATTCTTAGCTATTTTAATGAAACACCTATTCAAAAAGTCACTAAGCGGGACTACCAAATTTTTCTTAATGGGCTAGGAGAAATAAATGCAAAGGATACTAATCGGAAACTAAATGGCTATATTCGTACTTGTATAAAAGAAGCTATTGAAGAAGGATTAATAAAAAATGATTTCACACGAAATGTCACTATCTCAGGTACCTCAGGTAAAAAGAGTTCTAACAAATATCTGGATTATACAAGTAGCCAATTGCTACTACAAGATTTACACAAAAATATTGAGCGAGGCATTGAAAATATTATGCTGATTTTAGCCTTGTCTACAGGGCTACGATATGGAGAGTTAATTGGCTTATGTATTAATGATTTAGATTTTAAAAACAATCGGATTAGGGTACTTCGACAATGGAAGTACAAAGAAGGCGGTGGTTTCGGCTCATTAAAAACTGAAAAATCAGAACGGACTGTTAGTATCGATAAAATGACAATGTTAGCATTGAAAAAACATCTAATTACCGTAAAAGATAATCCCGCTAATGTGCATAACTTAGTTTTTTTTGAACCAGCCTCAGATATATCTGTAATATCAAATGACAGGCTTAATAATGCCCTTCGCTCCATTTTAAAGCGTTTAAATATTAAACCGCTCATTACTGTCCACGGACTAAGACATACACATTCAAGTATTTTACTTTACAAAGGAGTTTCAATTTTATATGTATCAGAACGCCTTGGGCACTCAAACATCGATATTACTACATCTACCTATGCTCACGTTTTAAAAGAATTGCGTGAACGTGATTCGAAACAAGCAAACGATATCTTCGAACACCTACTAATTGTGTGAAAATATTTTATATTCATTCCATCTTTTATACTTTCAACTACTTGTAGGTTCCAGTGGAAGGATCAGCGCAAATATGGAAAGTTAACCACTCTTTGGATACCACTTAAAAACTAAAAATTCAGATTCAAATACACATTAATAATAAAACTCACCTTTATTCTCTGTCTAAAGTAAAGCTAATCCGAAAGATGACTATTGTCCGTCGACTGTCCATTCCGATTCCATGAAAATGCTTTATAGGGGGGGGATTTGTTTGGACTTAAACTCAGCTTTCGGCGAAGCAATTAAAAGAAAAAGAAATAGTTTAGGGTATAGTCAAGAAACTTTAGCATTGCTATGTAATCTGGATAGAACCTATATTGGATTGTTAGAAAGAGGTAAAAGAAACCCATCTTTAAAATCAATATTCACACTATCACATCACCTAAACACAACTCCCTCCATACTTATTAAGGAGGTCGAAGTTATCCTCTCTAAAAGTAGAGGAAACAAAGGTAATGTATAATCTAAACCGTTCTATACGTTTTAAGTTGTATCATCAGGCCAGATCACATTATATAACAAACTTTCAAGAATTAATTAATTTGGAAAAGTTCGTAACGAATAAGACCGTTGAAATAATCAAAAACAACCTGCAGGAATTCGTAACGGACTATAACGAGGCAAGCTTCCTTCATCCATATTGGGCTCTATATCCTCCGGAAGACAGGGGCCGTAAACCAAAAGGGGATCAAATACCATGGATTGAAGTCGGTGAACATGCTATCGGGCGAAAGCTTTCACGTTTAATTGGAAACAGGTTTACAATAAGGGAAGTAGGATTACCAGCCGGACCAGATGATAGATTTTTATTAATCTCCAGTGAACTGAAGAACTTTACAAACTTTACAGATTGTGTAATGTTTTTTTCGGATATTAAATCAGTCGGCCCTAGAGATGATGCAGAAAATATTGTCCTCTCGCCTTATCAGGTTTCAGGAGACGGATTATGGAATGCACCAAATCACTCAGTATATAATAATGTAATGCACGCCGTTGGTTCAAGAGCTTCTCATGACTTTTGGCCAGCCATTCCTCCATTGTATATATTAAGTGACAATACAGTTGCACCGGTTCTCCATATATATCTGAAGCCAATATATAAAATGCTGTCTATTGAATCTAAAGGTACTGGACAACCTTTAGAAAAAATTCGTGTAATTTGTGTTCCCAATGGCCTTCTGTTAACTGAAAATCCGAATTATTTGTCACAGTATCCTAAACTCTTTTTTCCAGGGAAAGACGACAAAAGCAAAGCCTCACGAAAGCTAAGGTGTCGAGTATCGTTTGATATTTTAAAAACGATTCATCCATGGAGAGTACAAGATATAATAATTTAAAAAACAGTCTACCATAAGACTGTTTTTTTAGAAGAAAGAAATTTGCTCTACTTCTATTTCATTAAGAACTCTATTTATATTTTTCCGGGATAGACTTACGTACTTCAGTTCTTTTTCAATACCTATATACTTTCTATTTTCTTTAATTGCAGCAACAGCTGTTGTTCCACTTCCCATAAAACAATCTAAAACCAAATCTTCCTCATTGGTTAGTAATTTAATTACCCTTCTCGGTAACTCTTCAGGGAACTTTGCTACATGGTCATCATTTCTCCTAACGGATGGGATTTCCCATATCCCCCTGCTTCCCCACGTTACCCACTCTTCTTTTGTCAACTTACTCCTGTCAATTTGTGTTTCCCCCGGTTTCCAAAAGAAGTACAAGTATTCAAATTCCTGAACTGACCTGTATGAACTTGAGTGCCACTGCGAGGTTTGCCATGCGGGGTCTTTAGACCAAATTCTTCTATCATATAAATATAATCCTGCCTCATATGCAAACTCTTCAATTAAACCACCTACTAATTTAACTCTCGTTTGATCTGCATACTTTCCTCCTCTTATGTTATTTCCATTTAGTCGTCTATCAATAGTTTGTTCACTACAACCAAAAATTGCTGCCAATTGATGTTTTGTAAGACTTGGTTCTTGCTCAAGCTTACTTAAGATGTCTTCTTTTGTAACACCAACCCTTAATTTAGCAGTATTGGCCGCTTGAAATTTTGGAATGGTTGGATCTTTGAAGGCCAATATATCATCAATATTTATAACAAGAAAACTTCCTGGTTTTAGTATTTCAAAATGAAGTCTAATTACAGTTGACATCATACTTTTCCACTCATCATAGGTTTGATCTTTTTCATATTCTTTCCCTACATGATATGGTGGCGACCATATGCTTAAATTAATTGAATTAGGTGTGATCATTTTAAGTAATTCTGTCGAATCTCCATGATGAATATTATTTATTTCAAGAAATTGATTTTTATTTTTCACATTTATTCTCCTATCCATTTATCAATCTGAACAAAAGCTTTGCACGATTTTTTAACCTTTGTTTTTATTATAACAGGATAGATTTATACGACAACCGATCCTAACATAAGGGAAAATTCAAAAGAAAAATCATAATGAAGAATCTCCGATTTAAATAAATCTAAAGCCACCTCGTGTGGTGAGTGAATGTGTATTTTTCGGGAAAAATGAGATTATTTAAACTTGGATTTAGAATAAGTGGTAAAAGCAATAAGGGACCTAAGTTTGACGAAAGAATAACAAGTGATTATTAATATCCTCCTGGATTTCGGGTTATAGCATATATCGCTGATATCTTGATTTGTATCTTAAATCGTTAATATATTCACTCTAATCAAAATAAAATAGCAAAACACCGATTCAACCGGTGTTTTTTATATCGAATATGATTTCATAAATCCTGCAAACATCTTCAATTGTAACGGCTTGTTCAAATAAATTGTATTCTTCATTTCGTAAGACAATTTTTTGAGAAATCGGACCATCCGCAATCCAATATTCACTTGTGAAGATTAATTCCCTGTTATTTTGATTATGGTTGATTTCTTTTACGGTAATCGCTTTATCCATTAAAGCCATTGCTTTAAGCATTTCAATCTTCAATTGAAATTTCGTATCTATAAACTTCATTTCGAGTTCCCCTTTGCAAACGATATGGAATCCGATTCTTATACTCGAAGGGACTTCCGATAACACTCCAAAACAAACGGACAATGACTGCAATAACTAGAAGGAGTCGATGGAAATATACTCTCCATCTCATAATCCAACAAATCAAAGGTATCATACTTAGAAGTTACTTCGTTTGCCGCTGCTAAAGCCCATTGTCGAGACTTTTACATATCAGCCTGTTTGAAAACAAATTTACTGATCTATCTAATTCTAAGGAAGTATAAATTGCCTTCTACTGATTCTTGATTCTTATTTTAGCTAATAGCCCATGCATAGAGTCCGACTTGGTTGTCACGATCGTATTTTCTTCTGTTCGTCTCCCAGTCCACTATCCGACTACCATCTGTTGAAACTACATCAATTTATCCTTGTATCATTGTGGTCGATCTCTCTTCAACATTAGAAGCTTGAAATGATGCTCAGTTTAAGCATGTCACAAGTTCATGCTGTTTTCGTCTGGTAGATGATTATGAAATAAGTATTCCACAACATGCTTCTCCCCCTCACCGGTGATCATAAGGCCCTCCTAACCCCCCCATGACGCTTACGTATTGAAACACCTCCATCTATGAGCATATGATAGGAGTTTTGGATAATACAGTATAGGACTGTTCAGGGATTGTTTCATTTCCTAGTTTCATATGCCATCCGCCTGGTCCCATATTAGAACATCGGATAGTCAAAGCCACTTTATAGCTGGGCTTGGTAATCTCAGATAGTGCTTCTGCTTCACCAGTCGTTAAATCGTGCAGTAGCTTTTCATCCAGTAAAAGGAAGTCAACATTCGTCTGTTTTTTGTTCCGATAGCTACCATCCTCAGCTAATCACTCCAGAGAAAATTCATCAGGTAACTCTGGATAGCGAATGTATTTCACCGTATGGGATCACAGGCAGACGGATATGTGCCGAATGCACTAACCAAGTAGGATTTTCCGTAACCTGTAGGTCCTTTCGAGATGATATAGTGACTTAGTTACAAACACCGCTCTCGATTTTAGGATCAAGCTCTTTGCTTTGCGGTCATCCTGTTAAAACCGTTAAAACCGCTCTCTCCCCATCGGCATGCAGTACTGGAGCTACAATGTTCGCGTTGATTGGTAAATACCTTGCAGGGGCTTGCCGATCAAAGATAATAAGAGATCACTCTTCGGAAAATTGTGTTGGTGTTATATTTACCCAATAGCTACACTTCTCATTTTTTAAATAATGTTTTTTAAAAAAATAATTTAACACTTAATTGAATTTAGATGCTGTTCTCCGTTAAAGATACTTCAACATGTGTAGAATTTGTGTAGAAACTTTTCACTTTCTATCCTTTTCTTACGCTATCACAAAAACAGAAAAACACTTCAAACCCTGTATATTTAAGGATTTGAAGTGCATTTCATAAAATCAAACTTATTCTTTCCTAACCTTGTTACGTCCCAGGAGGGATTCGAACCCCCGACCCACAGCTTAGAAGGCTGTTGCTCTATCCTGCTGAGCTACTGAGACATGCAGTTAACAACCAACGATTGCCAACGACAAATCTTATTATAGGCAGGCTCGCAAAAAAAGTCAACGCTTATTTTAGATATTTTTTTATTTCCACCGAATTAACGATTTCAAAATCCATATTTTTGAACGAAACCTTATAGCTGTCTACATCATCCCATTCAATTTCTGCAAATGTGGGCTCCTTGCCAGCCCTCGGAAGCAAAGTGCTTCCTGGATTGACAAATAGGACCCCGTCTTGCAGTTCTGCACCATACAAATGGGAGTGACCGAAAAGTACAATGTCAGCCTCTTGTTCCTTTGCAGAATAAAACAATGGCAACAATGTCCGTTTGCAGTCATGCTCGTGCCCATGGACGATTAACATCCTTTTGTTCCCCACTTCAATAAAAAGTGAATCCGGAAACCGGGAGTCCCTATCGCAATTCCCTTTTACTATATGTATGTCTCCTACTAACGGATCATTCGCTGATAGTTCACTATCTCCGCAATGAACTATAGCATCCGCAGGCAATGCGGAAACGGCTGCAACCGTTTCCTTATCACCATGCGAATCACTCATGACAACGATTTTCATTGCTGGTCACCAATTGAGCCTAATAACTGTGGCAAATGCTCCTCCAATTGTCTCAGAGCTGCACCCCGATGTGATATGCTGCCTTTTTCCTCCGGCGATAATTCTGCCATCGTCCGGTCCATTTCAGGGTTAAAGAAGATCGGGTCATAGCCAAAGCCATTTGTACCTCTTCTCTCTTCCAAAATAACCCCTTCACAGCTACCGGAAAATGTTACGGTTTCCCGACCCGGGCCCGCCACTGCAAGAACACATCGGAAGCGCGCCGTACGTTCCTCTTCAGGCACTCCCTGAAGCTCCAAAAGGACTTTATCGATATTTGCCTCGTCACTCTTCACCTTGCCTGCATAACGGGCAGAATAGACGCCTGGAGCCCCGTGTAACTTATCGATTTCAAGACCACTGTCATCCGCAATGACTGAGATCCCCAAAAGACTAGAAACAGTCTCCGCTTTCAGAATTGCATTCTCTTCAAACGTGACACCAGTCTCTTCTACATCGATGTCCTGCTCCAAGTCATTTAACGTAAGTACCTCTATATTATAAGGATTGAAAAGCGCTTCGAAATCCTTTGCTTTTCCTTTGTTGTTTGTCGCAATCAAGATCTTCTTCATCGATTTATTCACCTTCCTTTCGGCCTATACGCGATCCTATTTCACCCAAAACTTCCATTTGAATTTTAATTAGGCGCTGGATACCTGACTCCGCTAGTTCCACAAGGTCATTCATTTCCTGTCTTGTGAATGTTGCTTCCTCACCCGTACCTTGTAATTCCACAAATTCACCTGCACCAGTCATAACAACATTCATATCGACAGCGGCAGCGGAATCTTCAGGGTAATCGAGATCCAGAATAAGGACACCTTCCTCTGTTTTTCCAACGCTGATTGCTGCCAAATAGTCCCGGATCGGGAACTTCTTCAATTCTTTTTCCACCACTAATTTAGAAACAGCTATAGACATGGCGACAAATGCCCCTGTAATTGACGCTGTACGCGTACCGCCGTCTGCTTGAATGACGTCGCAATCTATCCAAACTGTCCGCTCGCCAAGGGCTTCTAAATCCACCACAGCACGCATTGCACGCCCAATAAGGCGTTGGATTTCCATTGTTCTTCCGCCCACTTTACCTCTTGAGGATTCCCTTTGAGTCCTTTGACCAGTTGCTCTTGGAAGCATGGAATATTCCGCCGTGACCCACCCTTGTCCACTTCCTCTTAGAAATGGGGGGACCCTTTCCTCTATGGTAGCCGTACAAATCACCTTCGTATTCCCGACTGAAATCAATACCGATCCCTCAGGATGGATCAAGTAATCCGCCTCAATCGTTACCGGCCTTCCCATATCTGCAGTTCTTCCATCATGTCTCATTTGGATAACCTCCACTAGTTGAATTCAGCATCCATCTTATCATAGACAATTTCATCAAAGCAAAAACCCGGTCGCCTTTTCAGGCTTCCGGGTTTCCTAGTATTAAATGTCTAACATCGGGATTTTCAATTTCAAGCCAATCGGAAGTAATTGCGATGAAGTCTTCCAATCTTCCGGTCGTATAGAAGATCGGTGTTTTATGTTCAACAAGGTTGTTTGCAATACCATGTTCAGATAGCGTTCTTTCGACATCTTTAACTGTTTCATTTGCCGAAGATACAATCGTAACTCCACATGGTAATTGCTCTTGAATGTGATTATGCAGAAGAGGATAATGCGTGCATCCCAAAATCGCCGTATCAAAATCCAAATGGGCAAGTGGCTCCAAGGATTTCTTCATGATCGGACGAATATCCATTTGTTTATATTGACCACTTTCAACGAGAGGAACAAATTCCGGACAAGCAAGGGGATAAATTACTGATTCTGCCGAAATAGCAGAAATTGCATTTTCATATGCTCTGCTTTTAATTGTTCCAACCGTTCCTAATACAACAATTCTCCGGGTTGACGAAACAAGCGAAGCAGCCCTTGCCCCCGGCTCTATAACACCTAATACGGGAAAAGGGAACCGATTCCGCAAGTCGTCCAGCGCCACCGCAGTAGCAGTGTTGCAAGCAACAACAAGCATCTTAATACCCATTTCAGAAAGTGCCAAAGCCATTTCCATTGTGAATCTTTTCACTTCTTCTACTGAACGTGGCCCGTATGGACACCGCGCATCATCGCCAATATAAATTATTTTTTCCTGAGGTAAAAAACTCATCATTTCCTTAACGACGGTTAAACCACCGACACCGGAATCGATAACCCCGATTGGAGCATTGTTCGAGATATTCAATCTTTGATCATCTCTTTATGCAATTTAGTTAACAATCGGGAGAATTCATTGATTTCTACTTCGGAAAAGTCTTCTAACACGCTATTCAAGTATTGTCTACGTTTGTCAATTACTTCCTCAATTACACGCTCACCTTCAACCAATAAATGGATGCGCACGACGCGTCGATCCTGTTCATCACGAACCCGTTTTACGAGGTTATTGTTTTCCATTCGATCGACCAAGTCTGTAGTTGTACTGAACGCAAGATACATCTTATTGGATAAGTCTCCAATGGTCATATCGCCATGCTCAAATAACCATTGTAAGGCGATGAACTGAGGAGTGGTAATTGTATAATTGCTTAAGATTTTACGACCTTGTTGTTTAATGATCCCTGATATATATCGAAGTTCTTTTTCCATCCGGGCAATGTTATCGGCACCGTCAAAACTAATACCATTGTTTTCTGCCACGTATACCAGCTCCCTGAAAACGAATACTATCTACTTATTGTCACCTTTTTCTACATAGAACGCAACTATTTTTAAGTGTTTTAGCAGTTTTGTCTCAAATTTCCAGGGGATTTCAACCTTGTTGGTATACTTTTGACTTTAACTTGGCGCTCATTTTAGATTGAACGGCAAGACAATGGCTTAATTCAGTTTAAGCTCCCCTAATCGCAACAATTCGACAATCGCTTGTGCCCTTCCGGATACCCCTAATTTCTGAATTGTGTTAGAAATATGGTTCCGGACGGTTTTTTCGCTAATGCCGAGCCGTCCCGCGATTTCCTTCGTCGTATGATCATCTACTAATAGATTAAAGATTTCTCGCTCCCTTGCTGTAAGCAATGAACGGTTTTTCATTTCTCCTGTCAAGACGCGCCCCCTCCTATCCACGTTCACTTTACAATATGTGAAGAAGGTTTAGGCTGTGCCGGCTTGTGTATCAAAACTATAAGGAAAATGCGGTTTTTTGATCAGTTTTCCAAGGAACCGATTTACCCGTTTTCCGATCAATTTGTACAATTGTTCCTCTACCCGTAAAAACAATATCCCCATTACCATTTTTCGCCATATAATGTATATCAACTGAACTATTTCCAACAGAAGCTGCTTTGACAAAAATCGACAATTTTTCATCAAAAAAGACTTGTTTCATATAATCACATTGTAAATCTGCAACTACAGGTATTGTCGTTCCTTTCGGATCAAGCCAATCTGCCATATGACCAATTTCCTTTAAAAATTCAATTCGGGCATATTCGAAATAAGCGAATGTTACTGTATTATTTAAATGCCCATACATATCAGTTTCTGAAAAACGAACAGATACAGATACTGAGAATGTGAATTCCTCTACCCATTTTTCCATATCTTCAATATATGTAATCCTCATCTTTACTGCTCCCCCTTTTAATGAATGAACATTCATTCTTTTATTATATCAAATAGTCGGTAAATATCCAATAGAATCCAAAATTTTCGATTAGGCGGTATTCTATGGACGCGAGCCCATCGTATAAAAAAGAACTGCCGCAGAGAGTCGTTGTTCGACTTTCTGGACAGTTCTTTTAAAGATGATAATCAGTCAACCATATGGTCGCTTCCGAAGAAGTTTTTAAACATTTGAACAGTCGTTGCACGGTTCATCGCAGCAATTGATGTCGTCAATGGAATACCTTTTGGACATGCAACTACACAGTTCTGTGAGTTGCCACATTCAGTGATACCGCCGTCCGACATGATTGTCGCAAGTCTTTCGTCCTTATTCATAGCACCAGTTGGATGGGAGTTGAACAGACGAACTTGGGAAATCAAAGCCGGTCCGATGAAGTTGGATTTGTCATTTACGTTAGGACATGCCTCCAAACAAACACCACAAGTCATACATTTTGACAACTCATATGCCCATTGACGTTTACGTTCAGGCATACGTGGACCTTCACCCAAATCATACGTTCCGTCAATTGGAACCCATGCTTTAATCCGTTTTAATGAGTCGAACATGAATTCACGATCGACAACAAGGTCGCGGACAACAGGGAATGTTCTCATCGGCTCTAGTTTAATCGGCTGTGTCAAATGGTCAACCAAAGCTGTACAAGATTGACGCGGACGGCCGTTAATTACCATTGAACAAGCACCACATACTTCTTCAAGACAGTTCATGTCCCAGTTTACAGGAGTCGTCTTTTCCCCTTTTGCATTGACAGGGTTACGTCGTATTTCCATTAGTGCTGAAATAACGTTCATATTCGGTCTATATGGAATTTCAAAACTTTCCCAATATGGTTTTGAATCAGGTGTATCTTGACGTTGAATTTCAAACTTTACTGTTTTACTTGCAACTTGCTGATCTAAGACAGCTGTTTGCTCACTCATTGGTGTCAATCCTCCTTCTTCGCAGAATAGTCACGTTTACGAGGTGGAATCAAGGATACATCAACTTCTTCATAAGAAAGGATCGGAGCAGATTTCCCGTCGAACTCTGCAATTGTCGTTTTCAAGAAGTTTTCATCATCACGCTCAGGGAAGTCCGGCTTGTAATGGGCTCCACGGCTTTCATTACGGTTAAGCGCTCCAAGAGTGATAACCCGTGCCAAGTACAGCATGTTTTTCAATTGGCGTGTGAATGTCGCACCTTGGTTCGACCATTGTTGTGTATCTGTGACACTGATGTTTTCATAACGCTCAAGAAGCTCTTGAATTTTATTATCAGTTTCTTGTAGCTTATCATTATAACGAACAACTGTAACGTTATCAGTCATGATTTCACCAAGTTCTCTATGAAGTATATAAGCATTCTCGGTTCCATCCATCTTCAATGTTGCATCCCACTTCTGTTGCTCGTCCTTTATAGCAGTTTCGAAAACTGTAGATGGCAATTCGTCAGCAGTACGTTTTACGCCGCGCATATACTTAACTGCTTCCGGTCCAGCGACCATTCCACCGTAAATAGCGGAAAGTAGTGAGTTAGCACCAAGACGGTTCGCACCATGTTGTGAATAGTCACATTCACCTGCTGCAAATAATCCAGGAATGTTCGTCTGCTGTTCATAGTCAACCCATAATCCACCCATTGAATAGTGGACAGCCGGGAAGATTTTCATTGGTAATTTGCGTGGGTCATCGCCTGTGAACTTCTCATAAATCTCGATAATTCCGCCAAGCTTAATATCTAACTCGCGTGGATCTTTATGTGAAAGATCCAAGTACACCATATTTTCACCGTTTACGCCCAATTTTTGGTTAACGCAGACATCAAATATTTCACGTGTTGCAATATCACGTGGTACTAAGTTACCGTAATCAGGATATTTCTCTTCAAGGAAGTACCAAGGTTTACCGTCTTTGTATGTCCAAATTCGTCCACCTTCACCACGTGCAGATTCACTCATCAAACGAAGTTTATCGTCTCCTGGAATTGCTGTCGGGTGAATTTGGATGAATTCACCATTCGCATATTTTGCACCTTGTTGATAAACGATGGAAGCTGCCGAACCAGTGTTGATAACTGAGTTCGTTGACTTACCAAAGATAATTCCAGGTCCGCCAGTAGCCATGATAACCGCATCCCCAGGGAATGCTTTGATTTCCATTGTTTTCAAGTTCTGTGCTTTGATTCCACGACAAATTCCTTCATCATCCATAATAACTCCGAGGAATTCCCAGTGTTCGTATTTCTGAACAAGTCCTGCCACTTCGTGACGGCGAACTTGCTCATCCAATGCGTATAAAAGCTGTTGGCCAGTCGTTGCGCCTGCGAAAGCCGTGCGGTGATGTAACGTCCCACCAAAACGGCGGAAATCCAATAATCCTTCAGGTGTACGGTTGAACATAACACCCATCCGGTCCATCAAGTGGATGATCCCAGGTGCTGCTTCAGCCATCGCTTTTACAGGAGGTTGGTTCGCAAGGAAGTCCCCGCCGTAAACAGTGTCGTCAAAGTGGATAGCCGGTGAGTCACCTTCACCTTTTGTATTCACTGCGCCGTTAATGCCGCCCTGTGCACAAACGGAGTGGGAGCGTTTAACTGGAACGAGTGAGAATAAGTCAACCCCGACTCCTTCTTCCGCAGCTTTGATAGTTGCCATCAAGCCCGCAAGTCCGCCGCCGACGACAATCAATCTGCCTTTTGCCATTATATTTCACTCCTCAAATTTTACATGTTCTAAAAATTATCGTATACTATTCTCTTATTCACACAACGAATGCTAATAAAGCTTGTACGCCAATTACAGAAAGAACTAAAAATGCCACGATTGTTATGTATGTAACAATCGTTTGAGAGCGTGGTGATTGTGCGATTCCCCAAGTTACAGCGAAAGACCAAAGTCCATTTGCCAAGTGGAATGTTGCTGCCAAGACACCTGCAATGTAGAACGCAAGCATGAACGGATTAGATAGGATCTCTTCCATCATGTTGAAGTTCACTTCAGCTCCAAGTGCTTTTTGAATTCTCGTTTCATAAACATGCCATGCGATGAATATAACCAAGAAAACACCTGTAACACGTTGCAATAGGAACATCCAGTTTCGGAAAGTCCCGTAGCGCTGAACATTGTTTTTCGCAGTGAAAGCTATGTACACCCCATAAAAACCATGGAACATTAACGGAAGATAGATAATGATCCACTCCAGGAACAGGACAAATGGCAAGTTCCCCATGAAGTTGGATGCGGTATTGAATGCCTCTTCACCGCGCGTTGCAAAATGGTTGATCACCAAGTGTTGAGCTACGAATAACCCAACCGGAATAACTCCGAGCAAAGAATGCAGTCGGCGCAAGTAAAAATCTGATTCTCTCGACAAGTCTTTTACCCTCCCTTTTGAATGAGATAGGCCGAAAAAGTCTTCACTTTTTGTACAAATGAGGAACGGTTACGGCATGTCTCTTCATGGTACAATATGATAACATGTTCATTGTACTCCTCGGTTTTGAGGAGGTCAAGGCGATGTGAACTTTTATCGACATCTTCAAAATTTCATTAAATATTTGGACTTCCCCGAAAGGACTGCATGTTTTGGATAATCATACATTTGGTACCCCCACCCAACTTGGATACGAAATTTTACGAGATCATGTCCTTCCTATGATCTTAGGAAAGCATGAAGAAGACATCCTCTACTGGGCAGGTAAAGACATTGCAAGGAAATTCCCGATCTTTTCGGTTGATGAATTGCCAGATTTCTTTGTGGAAGCTGGATGGGGACCACTTACTCCTTTTGCTGGTAAAACATCTAAAGACGAGGCTATTTTCTTTTTGAGCCAAGAAGATCGAACTTTACTGGAAAAAAGATCCTATCAACTTGAAGCCGGGTTCATTGCCGAACAGTTCCAAAAGCTAAATGGCTTCCTCACTGAATGCTATGGTGAAAAAGTTCCGAAAGAAAATCATGTTAGATTTCAAGTGAAATGGGATACTAAAACGAAATTGTAAAACAAGAAGGAGCTCATCTTATAGATGAAGCTCCTTTTATTCATCTTTCTTAAAGTATTGATTAACAGTTTCAGCGATTTTCAAGGGAAGGCCTGCTTCATTTAACTCGCTCACCGAGGCTTCACGGATTTTTTTCATTGAACCAAAATGCTTTAATAGCAGTTTCTTCCGTTTTGGACCAACACCTTGCAATCCATCCAAAGCGGAAGTCAATGCATTCGAATCTCTTCGTTGCCTGTGGAACGTAATTACGAACCGGTGCACTTCGTCCTGAATCCGTTGAAGTAGATAAAAGGCTTCACTTGTTCTCTTCAACGGGACTACCTCAACAGGATTTCCATACAACAACTGCGCTGTCTGATGCTTATCATCTTTCGCAAGCCCTGCTATCGGGATCGATAGGCCCAGTTCATCCTCAATTACTTCCCGCGCAATCTCCATCTGACCTTTTCCTCCATCTATGATGATCAAATCCGGTAGTGGAAGATTATCCTTCAACACTCTAATATATCGTCTCCTGATCACTTCACGCATCGCCCCATAATCATCGTGGGCTGCGGCAGTTTTCGTTTTGTATTTCCGATAATCTTTGCGATTCGGTCTCCCATCTATAAAGGAAACCATTGCAGATACCGGGTCAACGCCACCTGTATGGGAGTTATCAAATGCCTCAATCCGTAATGGAGTTGAGATATTCATAGCTTCCCCAAGGTCCTCACATGCCCCGACAGTCCTTTGCTCTTGACGTTCAATCAGCTGGAATTTTTCACGTAATGAAATTTCAGCATTTTTTATAGACAACTTCACAAGGTCTTTTTTCTTGCCCCGTTGAGGTGTGAAAACATGAACATTCAGTAGTTGTTGGACAATCTCCCTGTCAATACCTTCCGGCAATAAAATCTCCTTTGGCTTCAAGTGACCTGATTTTCCGTAAAACTGTCCAATAAAGGTCAGCATTTCCTCCTCGGGTTCTTGATAGAGTGGGAATATTGATACATCCCTTTCAATCAGTTTCCCTTGACGGACAAAAAACACTTGGACGCACATCCAACCTTTTTCAACTGCATAACCGAAGACATCCCGGTCGGTGAAGTCATTCATCGTCATAGTCTGTTTTTCCATAACAGCCTCGATATTCGCAATCTGATCCCTAAATTCCTTAGCGCGCTCAAACTCAAGATTCTCTGCGGCGGCAGACATTTTTTCCGTCAGTTCGTTTTTCACATTTTTATATCCGCCATTTAGGAATTTGCTAATATCATCAACCATCACCTTATACGTTTCCTCAGATATTTCGTTGACACACGGGGCGAGGCATTGTCCCAAATGGTAATATAAACAAACACGGTCAGGTAATTGATGGCACTTTCGATAAGGATACAGCCGATCTAACAGTTTTTTTGTTTCGTGGGCTGCGGTTGCATTCGGGTAAGGACCAAAATATTTCCCTTTATCCTTTTTCAATTGTCTCGTTACAATCAGTTTCGGATGACGCTCCGCGGTAATTTTCAAATACGGATACGTTTTATCATCTTTCAGCATGATGTTGTATTTCGGGTCATATTGCTTGATGAGATTTAACTCCAATATGAGTGCCTCTATATTGGATCCCGTGACGATATATTCAAAATCCACGATTTCCCCAACAAGCCTTTGTGTCTTGGCATCATGTGTCCCGGTGAAATAGCTACGGACCCGATTTTTCAAGATTTTCGCTTTCCCCACATAAATGATTGTGCCTTGGCGGTCCTTCATTAAATAACAGCCAGGTAAATCGGGCAATAAGGACAATTTATGCTCAATAATTTCATTCATCGTTTTCACCTACTAAAAAACCGGGTTCCTGTAAAGGTTCCCGGTTTTAGATAAAGTCTTACGCGTGTTTTTCGATCAATTCTGCAAGTTGCTCTTTAGGTTGGAAACCTACAACTTTATCGACGATTTCTCCGTCCTTGAATAGAACAAGAGTTGGAATCGACATGATTCCGTATTCGCCTGCAGTAGCTTGGTTTTCGTCAACGTCAACTTTAACGATTGTTGCTTTACCGTTAAGGTCGCCGTCAAGCTCTTCCAATACTGGAGCAATCATTTTACAAGGTCCGCACCATGTTGCCCAGAAGTCAACAAGTACAAGTCCTTCTTTAGTTTGGTCTTTAAAGTCTGCGTCAGTCGCGTGAACTATAGCCATAATTTTATTCCTCCTTTAGAAAATCCACCTATGACTGCATTATAGCATGATGATTTAATACGGGCGAAATATCTGCTTCTACTATTATAAGACTGTTCCCATGGAAGTGCCTCGACTTCCCATAGAACGCGGTGGACCTCCCGTAGAAGTGGCTTGACTTCCCATAGAACACGGCGGACTTCCCGTAGAAGCGGCTTGACTTCCCATTGAACGCGGCGGACTTCCCGTAGAAGCGGCTTGACTTCACATTGAACGCGGTGAACCAACCTTTCGCTTTAATCAATGTAACGGTAAGTGCAACTAACCCGAAATGGGGAATTAAAACTCTTTTCCATAATTGTTAAACGGATTGCACTGGCCAAATAAAAAAAGATGGCAATCGCCACCATCCCTTTAAATGTTTTGTACCACAATCGCGCCAGATTCTTGCACAGTGCAGAACCGTTGATTTTCGTACCAGACGGACGCGTTCCGGAGGGCGTGCGGTGAATGAGATATCATCAAATAATAACTATTTTCTTTTTTTCAAAAGTACAGCACCTGAAACTATTGGAACTACGGAAACCAAAGATGCTGTCCAAATACTTATAGGAGTTAGAAAGCCGAAAATTAATATAGCAATCCCCAATATAATAAGCCCGATACCCAATGAACTTCCTCGCTTATAAAATGGTCCGATTATTTAAAAAGACTTGGTTATTATTGCAATACATTTTTCAATTCATTAGTCTGGTTTTCATTAAGACTAAAATACATATCAAGAAATCCATCGGGACCACTAACGCCCTCACTACATAAAATTGAACTTCCGTCGTCTTGGTAGTATACATAACGTCGGATTTCAGAAATACCCTCTTTGGGTCTATCAAGGGAAAAAAAGATTTCCGGTTCTTTCCCTAATTCTTTTGGTTTGTCTATTTCATCAGCATTTTTAACAATTTCTCGTAAAGCCTTAATGGATTTCGATTCTGTAATCTCGTAGTGAAAGTTTATTCCTTCTACTCCGTCATCGTTAAAAGGAGTTCCTACTCTAATTACTTCCTTCTTGGTACATCCCGCAAATATTACCGCTATACTTAAAATTAATACTGACCAAATATATTTTTTCATTTCAATAGCCTTCTCTCATATAACTTTCGTTTTACTAGCTGTTTTCGACACTACCAAGCTATATGGCTCCCTATTGTTGAAAGGACACAAATCTGTATGCCAGAATTGTGCCAATTCTGTTGAATTACAATTAAGAAGAGCTATTTACTATCTAATTCTTCATGGTGAATCTCTTCAATAATCTTCTCCGTACCATCTGTTTTAACCATTTTTACTTTCACGCCTTTAATTGGACTAACAGCAAACCAAAATCTTTTTTCATCTTCAACGTCAATTATTGTTGCTTGTTTATCACCAGCATATATTTCAACAATTGAATTATCATTTATTGCACCAGAGTAAATAAAGGGTTCATTATTCATGGAAGCCCATTTAATAGGTGAATTCCATTCGGCTCCTCTTGTTTGCTTCCATTCCCATTGATTATCTTCTTTCTCGAAGTATGCTATAAATATCTTTTCCTCTTGATCCTTTTGCTCTTTAAACACCGCGATTGCATCGTCATCATGTACGACATTGAATTGTTTATCAACAAGTGAATACGTATAATTTACTTCACCTAAATGCATTGCTTTCATTTTTTATTGAAAAAAATCTTCGAATGTTTGTTCACGTGAGCATGCGACTAAAAAAAACACGAAGATTAAAAGGCCTACAAAGATAGTTCTATTCAGTTGTACCTCCCCCTATTAGTTAAATTTCTTCAATCTCTCCCGAAATCCTTATTGAACTAAGCGGCCCGATTGCGATAAAGGAGCAATCACCTATAAAGTGAACGCTCCGATTCCGATGTTAGCCAATAAAAAAGACGTATAAAAATGGAATTACAAAAGCTATGCCAAGACAGATAAGAGCTGCTAATTTTGATTGTTTTGTAATTCTCTCATCGCCTTTATGCAGATTTTCGAAAAACGAAAGGGTAAAGAAAAAACTAATAAAAATCAATAAGGCTGATATAAATATTATTCCAAACCATCCTGCCACTCCTTAAAAACCCCCTGATTCTATTAGTATAAATTTGCAGGCCTACGATATAAATCTTGAGTAATTACGACCTTTTTTGTTATACAGATTTTAAAGCCATTTGATTCACAATCTGGCTTCGTTAATTGTATTGAATAAAAAAATCGCTACATAAATAGGATTAAAATCGTAGTTATAATCAAGGACTGTGCAAAAGAAATAACCATGTCATTTTTCCAATTTGTTTTGGAAAAGCGGCTAAAAATCCTGCCTATCACAAAGCTACAAATCCATATACTAAGGAACAATAGGGCTAAACCCAAAGTACATCCCCCCAACACAATCAATAACAATCTGGCCCGTTTGCGGTATAGACTCGCTGAAACCAGTAATTAGTTTATTTTACCACAAATTCTCTCTCACCCTTCGAAATTGTCAATTTATTTTATCTGAATGCCTTTGACGATCCACGAAATGGCACGAAGAAAAGATTATTTCATTTCGCTATATCGGAAGTATATAAGATAATAAAAATAAGAATACTGTTTGCAGTGGGCCTTCTGCTGCGGATATCGTCACTCCACGATATGCTTGCCGATTATCCACATCGCAGATATCATCCGATTGGAACAACTGTCCATTCACATTCTGGGGTAAGCGGGATAGGGCATACTTTGTCTATTCATGCGGTTCTCAAAAATAATAGATGGGAATTTCGGAAAGTACATACTTTCCACTAAAATTCTACTAACCTGACTATGCGAGATGCGACAAAACGTGGTCTTATACTTTACGATGCACTATTCAAATTGTTAGCATTATAATCCGAGTCTGGCACCTACTTCTGCATACTCTATATCTTTTCTTTCTGCATTCCAATTACCCCCTGTTTGTCCGTCCCATATCGCTCCTGTTTCAACGAAACCGACAGACGCATACAACTTCCGGGCGGCTTCGTTTACCATCCAATATGATGTAGAAACTGCATCGGCTTTCCCTTGTGGAAAAGTCTTTATGTAATCAATAACTTTCATCATTCCTTGTTTGCCAAATCCTTTGCCTTGATGCTTTTTATCAATCATAAAGCGATTAAGTCCATAAGTAGATTTATCTCCATATTTTTCATGTAAAATTGAACTTTGTGCCAGTTTGTAAAATCCAATATCGACATATCCTATGACTTCATCATTGTTGCATATAGCGAAGATCATAGGAGGTTTTTCGTCGTTGAGTATCCTCACATAGGCTCTAGCCAAACAATATATGCTGGAATCCACATTTCCTTTCTGCTCGTCTGTTATGCTTAACTTCAACACTGCCTCAAAATTATCGTGGGTAATTTTTCTTAATTCAATCATTTTTCTTCCCTACTTCCGAAAATATAAATTCGCTGCATCTGCCCGTAACGCCGTTCCCGTCCCCAAGGGCAAGGGCAAAGCGCCCCTATACTTCAATTAAAAGCAGCAGGTATTAACGCAATAGTCCATACAATTAAAATGAATGAAGTAGTCAACCAAAATGTATTAGCTTTGGTAGACTCATCTCTCTTAACCTTCTTGATAATCCCTACAAGATTTAAACAAAAAACTATCGATAGTATAGGCATTAAATATACACCTATAAATAAAAGCACATTCAAAAAATCATCCCCTTTTCTCCTATTTATACTCTTCAAGAAGATGGCCCATTTGATTTACAGACATGCAGAAGCTACTACTAGTTTATTTTACCACAAAACCTCTCGAACCCTTCTAAATTATCAATTTATTTCCCTTGAATATTTTTTACTCTGCAAATTGTTCCGATGTCCTAAAGAACGCATAATATCGTATCTAACCCGACTATCCTCCTTTCTGAAAAACGCCCAAAGTCCTTGAAACTCAAGGGTTTGAGGCGTTTTTTATTTACCGATGTTAGAGAGGAAAGTGCAACTAACCTAAAATAGTGGAAGGAAGCCCCTATCCCGTGCTCGCTTTACAATAAGGAGCGCACTAACCAAATAAAAAAGATGGCAATCGCCACCCCTTAAATTATTTTTATGCCATAATAGCACTCGTTGGGAAAGTTCATTAGCATACGTCTTATAAAACTAACGCACCTGTTATCTCGATATCATTTAAATTGTTTCATTGTCTTTTCTTCTGGAATGCCACAATAACAATAACAACCCCAATCAAGAAAAATATTACTGTAAATAGGTTATCTGTTAACGGCATTGGTTGCGGAGTAGTGGCCCATGTTCCTGTCTTTATTTGAGCTGACCAATAAACATAAGCAGTTAAACGTTCTATTGTAAAAATTAGACCACTCATCAAAATGAATAACGAACCTAGGATCAATCCAACTCTCTTATCCAATACTGTCACCTCCAATAATTTAAGATATGTCTCAAACTGGCCAAGACTAGGCACAGTATTTATTCCGCAACCGCGCCCGATAATGGCACTGCCCAACTTCAACAATTGCACTCACTTTGAAATATGAACTCAACTGTCTTTCCCCTTCTTCAAATCATCTACATATTGCATGCCTTCCAGCATTGTTAGGCCCAATGTTTTTCGTGCTATTTTTTCCGCCTTGATTGCCTCTCCTTGGCTGATTAATTTCCTTAATTCATCATTTATCGGGTTTTCCGGGACACCGTTTTGTTTAGACAACTGATTAAGCGTGTATTTTATCCCTTTAACACTGCGATTCATTTTCGAAACGATAACTATTAACCAAAGAATAGCAATGAAAAATAGTATTTCCATCACGTTAATTTCCATTTCATATCCTCTTTTCCCATCTATTCATCGAAAAATCTATGCCAAATCCTTTCTGTCCACATGCAGCTATCTCCAATTAAAGCAACCGTTACCTAAATAACGGATAAAGTTTTATTTTTTTAAATCCCCAACTACACAGCCCAAAAATTAGTCCTGATGTTAGAAAAAAAGAGTGAAACAACATTGCTTCTGGGGAAAATGGATTCATGCTTCCAAAAAATAATGTTACAAATAATGTCAGTATAAAAAATACAAGAATACATCCAATAGGATAGAGTAATCCTTTTATTTTTTTGCACTTTTTATCAATAAATTAGATAATCCCTAAATAAATTGGAGTTGCAATTAAAAAGAATGCAATGCCAACCCAAAGTAAAACGGCTTTCATGTCACCACCACTCATTGATTGGTCCCAAACAATTTTTAATGCCAAGATATAAGCGAAAAAACCTCCAATAAAAGACAATAATGAGGTTACGACATATAAATATAAATTCACCATTCTCCCCTCCAATAAATGCTCTGTGAATATAACTTCAAATATTAGTTGATTAACAGTTGATTAACCTTATTAATGAAAATCATTTTTCTACTATTAGTAAATTAGTTTCGATTGTTATTTCCTTATTCTCCAATTTTTGAACATCAATATAAACTTTATCTCCTATATCTAAGCTTTCAAGGGAAAGAATGTTACCTTCTGTATCAGTAATCTTTAAGTCTTCTGTTATCTTTACATGTAATAGCGCATGCACTGAAAGTAATTCTGCTCCTTGTTCTTCGGCCTCTTTTTCACGATATTCTGTAATATCTAATGTGATTTTATCGTCATATATAATGCCAGCATAATAGCCTAATAAAGGATTCTCTAATTGTTCAATGCTGTTTTTCTTATTTTCATTTTGACTACTATCTTCCATACTAATATTATTACCACCACATGCACTTATAAAAAATAATGATGCCAATATAATTAAATAACGAAAAACTTTATGATTCATTAATATACCTCCTATAATTATTAGAAGGACACCACTTCTTCAACACTTTGTACCTGTTCTATTTTCACATTGGTTGGCAATCATATCTCACTACCTACTCTATTCCACAAATCAACAGAGACTCCTTCTTCTTCATGCATGAAAAAGAAGCGCCCAATAGGACGCTTCTAATTCAACCTTTTCATTTACTGCCCGACATAGTGGAGAGTGGGATTTTTTTCATGCCACAAATGCGTCCAATAGTTGAAAATTGGCCACCATATAGCTTTTTCTACTTAGAACTCGTGGGACCATCATCTTGGCAATGTTATTTAAGCTTTAACGAAATTGAATTTACTTCTATACTATCCTCTTCTTGCGTTACAAGTATATCCTGTTGTTCAGAGCTGCCGTCTGTATATTTTACATGTACGTTGATAATTACGTCATTTGCTATTACATTATTGCCATCGTGAGGAATAGCAAGTGTATATTTATAGTTTTCCTGTTCATTATAAGACACTGTGTAGGTATTCCCGACTTCCTTTATACCCTCATATACATCTGATCCAGGATCACGACCCATCATGTAAATTTTTTCTGATAATAACCATTCTTTGTCTATAAACTTTTCGTATGAAAATATAACATCTTCTATAAATTTGCCATCGCTCAACGTATAAGTAATTGAATCAATCTGTTCTCCAACTATTTTGAGCATAACATCTGTGAAAATCAAATCAGCCCTACCACCACTCATACCCACAATACCTAATCTTAGGCCTGTTCCTAATTCAATAGTGGCTTTTTCTGATGTAATAGGTGTATTCAACTGAGCCTCATCACTTAATGCATAAGCCGTGATTGTAAAATTTGCGACTTGGAGCTCTCCATTTTTATTGAAATATGGAATGCCAATCATAATTGCCAATAGGATTGCAAATGCACTTGCTATCGGAATCCACCTTTTAAAAAGTACTTGTCCCGATTTTCTCTTTCTTATTTTCTCTTTCACACGATCTTCCATAGCCTTTGACATTTCAATAGAAGTAACCGCATCTTTGATCTTCTCAAAGTCCATATTCATTCTCCTTTCGATATCTTTCTCGAAGTAGCTCTCTTCCACGTTGTAATCGCTTTTTCACAGCTGACGTAGTGATGGTAAGGATTTTTGCTATTTCATCGACTTTATAGCCCTCCACATAATGAAGTAATAATACGATCTTTTGTTTAGTTGGCAATCTCATTAGATGGTCGAGTAAACCATGGTTCTTATCATTCTTAGAATATAGCTGCAAATCATTGATATCTATATGCTTACGAATAATATTGTACCTTCTCATATTCTTGCAGCGATTCGTGGCAATCGTTATTAACCATGCTTTCTCATGTTCTGAATCGTTAAAAGATGGAGATTTCGTTAGATAAGTAATAAAAGTGTCTTGTACGGCATCCTCTGCATCTTTCTCATTGCATAAAATAACAAGACAAATACTAAATAGCATATTGCCATATGTATCAACAATTCTCTCTACATCTAGTTCATCCGACCAAACTACTTGTTGCAACATTCTTCAACTCCTTTCACTACTAACACACCTGTAGATACCAAATGGTGACATTTATTTTAGAAAAAACAAATAATAATTAAGTAACAATAACTTTAACGTAAAGAAGTGCTTAGTTCATTGGAAAACTAAGCACTTCTTTATTATTTTGGTATTTAAGTATTCAACAACTGCGCCCGTTTGTGGAGTTTACTCACCTGTAATCAATAAACCCGCGCCCAATCCTCTCAGAAACGCCCGCAAATCATCCTTCCGCAATCTTGCTTTCTCTCAACATGTCCATCGCATACAAAAGATCCAAATCTTCTTCTATATGCTTAGGTGTCCAAGGGATATAATGATCAGGTCGGATCCCTTTTCCGTGCAACGGATCGTTCGGCGTCTTGTGGACGCGGCGGGACATCGGGTAGTAGAGTGCGTACGCACCGTCCCATTCTTTGATGAGCAAATCGCTGTAGTCATTGACGCCCATTGTGGCGCGTCCAATTACAGTGGTTTTGGATGACTCCATGCAGATTTCCACAAAGTATTCGGCGGCACTTGCGCAATAGACATCCGCCATCACGATCACATTCTTAGGGGAATCGGTACCTTTAAATTTTAAGACTTCCGCCTCCAATTCATCCGAAAAGTCCATTGTCACAAAACCTTGACCACGATATTTTTCACATTCTTTTTCAATCGAGTCAAAGAATTTCAGTGTCTCTTCATCAGTGATGTTTTTTCTAAGCTGCTGGCAGAGCTGGATGAATAGCTCTGAGTTTCGATCAGTATAATTGAACTCCTTCAACTCACCGTCCGTGCTTGGGTGTTCATCTGGTGGGAAAATGTACCGCAATAAGTTCGAAAAAGATGTTCCGTTTCCTCCACCATTCTTTCGTACGTCGATGATCAGATTTGTACATGCCTTCAGTTTTTCCTCAAGGTTCTTCACGAATTCCATAGTCTCATCAACGTTGACGAAGCTTGGGAAAGTGATCCGTAACGTCTCCTGATCAACTTCCTCCATCGAGGGTGTTAGCTTTTTGGAGACGGGTTCGTAATCCTTCAAATCGAACGTTAACAGTTCTCCGTTCTCATCCTCTATTTCAATGGATGATGATTTATTGAGAAGATGTGTCCAATCCTCGCGTTCTGCACTTGTCTCCCGCAAGAAGCTTCGATCCGAAGCGATGACCGTTTCGATTTCCTGTTGATCAAGCGAAACAATCTTGGAACCGGCTGAAAACCTGCCCTCCTCGCAAGTCTCCACGACATAAAGCGCATCCTCATATCTTCTTGTCCGGAAACCGCGAGTGCTCGCTTTTACGTCATCCGACCCTTTCAGATTGAAATACATATGCTGATCTTGAAAAGCCATGAGATATTCGCTGACGAGATCCGTAAAAACTTGCGGGGTGATTTGCTGGCCGGCTATCAATCTCTCAATCTCTTCAAGATAATGGGCAGGGTCATCCCAGCCTCGTTTTTCATCATATCCTGCGTAGTCATGGTGTACGATATCGACAACTTCTTTAAATATTTCCAAATAGCGAATCATTGACGCTCACCTTTTCCTTTCTATGAACTCAACTATTTTTTGGCTTCTTCAAATCATCTACATATTGCATGCCTTCCAGCATGGAAAGCCCTAAAGTTTTTCGTGCTATTTTTTCCGCCTTGATATCCTCACCATGGCTAATTAATTTCCTTAATTCATCATTTATAGGGTTTTCCGGGACACCGTTTTGTTTAGATAACTGATTAAGCGTGTATTTTATCCCTTTTACACGGCGATTAATTTTCGAAACGATGACCATTATCCAAAGAATAGCGATGAAAAATAGTATCTCCATCACGTTAATCTCCATTTCATATCCCCTCCCATCTTTTCTATTAAAACAACCGCTATTTTAAATAACGGATATAGCTTTAATTCTTTTAAATCGCCAACTACACAGCCCAAAAATCAGTCCTGATGTCAGGAAAAAAGAATGAAATAACATTGCTTCCGGGGAAAATGGATTCATGCTTCCAAGAGATAATGTTACAAATAATGTTGGTATAAAAAATACAAGAATACACCCAATAGGATAGAGTAATCCTCCTATTTTTTTGCACCTTCTATCAATAAAATAGGTGATTCCTAAATAAATCGGAGTTGCAAGTAAAAAGAATGCAATGCCACCCCAAAGTAAAACGGCTATCATGTCACCAGCACTCATTGATTGGTCCCATATAATTTTTAATGTCAAGATATAGGCGAAAAAACCTCCAATAAATGACAATAATGGGGTGACTACATATAAGTAGAACTTCACCATTCGACCCTCCCTTTAAATGCACTGTGTTTATACAACTTCAATACTTACTTTAAATTTCCCTTTAACACGGTCCTTCAATAAAAAGACCACATCTCGTCTTTTCGTTCTTTCAATTCTTTGAGTACAAATGCTCGATATTCAATCAGTTCTGGAAACTGATAAAAAAAGTTAACCTTTTCTTCTGGAATCGTTTGAGGCCTGTCATTGTAAGGTGTTAATATAAAGTAAGAAAAAGACTCCGCAATATCTTCAAAAAGATTAACTGTGGCATAAGTTGTAACAAATGAATCCTTATGGTTTTCATAAAAAGCTATCCGCTTTTCCACAGTCGGATTCCCATCATATAACCATTGTTCCTCATACTCTTTCAATAATGCTTGATAATAGAGATTCATATAACTGTCAGTGCTATAGCACATTTCGTATGGCTTTAAATATAATTGATCCGCTGGACAGGTATCCGAACTGACAAAATCCGCTTCGTTATATGTCAGCATATGGCCATACTCGTGAATCAGTGTTTTAACCATGTCTATTTGGAACCACTTTGCTATTTCATCAGAAGGCAGCATCAATTTTCCCTGATAAATATCAACATGCGGGTAAACATTCTCTCGGAAATCAATGATTTGAAAATTAACCTTATTACGATCGTACAACGCATGCACAATATCAACAACACCTTTGAAAATGCTTGCTTCTTCACCTCTTGTCAAAACAAGTTCATCTTCTATTATTTCATAGCGAGCTATAATTAGTTCTTCGTCATCCCAGTCCAAATCATTAAAGTCATATATGTCAACTTCCGTGCCCACATTCAAATACCACATCTCGTTTGTTCTTTCGAGTCCTTTTCTAAAATCAGCAAAATGCTCGCTTCCATATGTATCCCCTAAATCACGGCATTCCCCTAAGGTTTTACAAAGTTCCGAATCAATCGGCTGCGACCAATAATCATCGACTACAGTTTCCTCTACTTGATGGAACTTTTCAACAATCTCCGTGTCCTCCAAGTCAGCAACCGCCTTCTCATCCTTCTCACATCCTGACAGTAAAACCAGAATTGCAGCAAATCCCCCTATGATAATCCCCTTTATCATTCCCATATGCATGCCCCCTCGATTTGCTAAAAGTATCTTTCTCTTTCACGCTTTTCTACTAGTACGGATAATAGAGAGAATAGTTCCATAAAAAGGCCCGAATATTGTACAGACTCGTCGAAAGCCCTTAGTTAATGGGGAACAGACTATCAGTTTTTGAATGAAGTTACTTCGACTTGGAAATAATGGTAGTAAAATGGAGGAGTTGATACTGTTGATTAGTAGATATACTGAAGATAAAAAGACTTTTTGCTATAGCTGTCGTAAAATCACATTTTTTACTCGTAGGGATATAAATAAAAATATTGGAGTAGAAAGCCATTGTAGCGAATGTAAAGGAATTTGGTTTGAATGGCAAAATAGGGCCGTCCAAAGGGAAATGGAAAAGTGGATTGAATATAATAGCGTTAATTTCTCTCCCGAGCGGTTTACTATTTTACAAAAATAAATTCTTCGGAACAGGAAAAACCCTTGTGGAAGATAAAGAACTTTTGATAGAACCAACCCACCACTCAACGTTGCACGTTTGTAGTAGGGGCATTTCGACTTATCGTTGACTCTATAGGCAACGAAAATTTACCGAGTTAACCCTCCTGAATCAAGGTTTTTCTATTTTGGACAAACCTTTGATCAGCTTGAGCGCGGGGCGGGATTCTTGAGCACGGCGCGGGATTCTTGAGCGCGGATGGTGGGATCTTGAGCGCGGAAGGCGGAATCTTGAGCGCGGCGCGGAATTCTTGAGCGCGGCGCGGAATTCTTGAGCGCGGGAGGCGGATTCTTGAGCGCGACGTGGAATTCTTGAGCGCGGTGCGGGATTCAGGTTTGATACTTTGTCATAATATTCATTTATAGCTTTATCTATATTAAAAACTGTAGGCAAACACCAAAATTCAGGATGTTTGTCTACAGTCTGAGGCCCTTATACATATAGGAGCCTTTATAAATTAGTTAGTTTTGATTTTCTTGATTTCTTCGATCATCATTGGGATGACTTCGAATAAGTCTCCAACGATTCCGTAGTCTGCTACTTTGAAAATGTTCGCTTCTGGGTCTTTATTGATGGCAACGATTACTTTGGAGTTGGACATTCCAGCCATATGTTGGATTGCTCCTGAGATTCCCGCTGCGATGTATAGGTCAGGCGTTACAACTTTACCTGTTTGACCGATTTGTAATGAATAGTCGCAGTAATCAGCGTCACATGCTCCACGGGATGCTCCTACAGCTCCGCCAAGTAATTTCGCCAATTCTTCAAGTGGAGCAAATCCTTCCGCACTCTTCACACCGCGGCCTCCCGCAACTACAACTTTTGCCTCTGATAAATCGACGCCCTCCGTTGACTTACGGACAACTTCGCTAATGACAGAGCGAAGATTCGTGATGTCGACGGAAACTGAAGATACATCTCCTGAGCGGCTCTCGTCTTTAGCCAATGGTGCGATATTGTTCGGACGGATTGAAATGAAAAGAAGTCCTTCTTTGTTTTTCACTTTTTCGAACGCTTTACCGGAATAGATTGGACGGATGAAAATTGCATCGTCTCCTTCGCCTTCGATCGCAGTAACATCAGAGATTAATCCTGATGCAAGCTTACTAGCAATCTTGGGGGATAGGTCTTTTCCTTGAGACGTATGGCCGAAAACGATTGCATCCGGCTTTTCCTGCTCATAAACGGCCATGAAAGCCTGGCCGAATCCATCTGATGTATAGTGTTTCAAATGAGGGTGTTCAACCGTGAGGACACGATCTGCACCGTATGTGATCATTTCTGAGCCTAATGATTGTACTGCATCCCCGAATAACACGCCAACGACTTCCCCGCCGCCTGATACCGTTTTTGCTGCAGCAATCGCCTCAAAGGAAACGTTACGCAATGCTCCTTCTCGAGCTTCACCAAGTACCAATACTTTTTTAGTATACATATAGAGTCCCTCCCATTACTGTATGAATTTCAATCAAAGCACTTTTGCTTCTTTATTTAAAAGTTCAACAAGCTCTTTCACTTGATCAGCTATGTCGCCTTCAAGTACACGTCCTGCAGCTTTTTGCGGTGGAAGATAGATTTCGATTGTTTCCGTTTTCGCTTCAACATCATCTTCATCGATATCCAGATCATCCAACTCAAGCTCTTCAAGTGGCTTTTTCTTCGCCTTCATGATGCCTGGGAGGGAAGGATAGCGTGGCTCGTTCAACCCCTGTTGTGCAGTGACTAATAGTGGCAGTGACGTTTCGATTGTTTCAGAATCTCCTTCGACATCACGCACGATTTTTACAGACGTACCATCGATTTCAAGGTTTGTAATCGTTGTTACATAATTGATGCCTAAAAGTTCAGCCACACGAGGACCTACTTGCCCGGATCCACCATCAATGGCAACGTTTCCAGCAAGGATCAAGTCTGCATCTTTATCCTTTAAGTATTCTGCAATAATCTTAGCCACAGTAAATTCATCCATCTCATCAAGGTCATCTTCAGTATTGATAAGAACTGCTTTATCCGCACCCATCGCCAAAGCTGTGCGAAGCTGCTTTTCAGCCTCTTCATCCCCAATTGTAATAACAGTTACTTCTCCACCGTTTGCATCGCGAACCTGTATCGCTTCTTCGATTGCGTATTCATCGTATGGGTTAATGATGAATTCAGCGCCATCATCCACGATCTTGCCGTTAGAAACTGCGATTTTTTCCTCTGTGTCAAATGTACGTTTAACCAATGCATAAATGTTCATATTGCATACCTCCTCAGCTTATTTAGTTCCCTTTGAAATGCGGTTCTCTCTTTTCAATGAATGCCTGGATCCCTTCTTTTGCATCTTCTGAAACGAATACCTCTCCAAATGAGTCGGCTTCCGCTTTGACACCTTCATGGAAAGAATCTGTCTTCGTATATTGGAGCATCCTTAAAGCTGCCTTCATGGCAATCGGGCTTTTCTTGGCAATTTTCTTTGCCATTTCCATCGTTTTCGGAAGTAATTCTTCATCTGAAAAAGCATGGTTTGCAAGACCGAAGCGGACAGCTTCTTCACCCGTAATCGGATCGCTCGTCAAAAGCATCTCCGCAGCTTTTGCCACGCCGACGAATCGCGGAAGACGCTGTGTTCCAGCAAATCCAGGTATTAGTCCAAGTTGTAGCTCAGGTAATCCTAACTTGGCTTTTTCCGTAACAATACGGAAATGACAGCCCATTGCAAGCTCCAAACCGCCACCTAAGGCGGCCCCATGAATTGCCGCTATAACGGGCTTTCCGAAGCTTTCAAGCCTTTCAAACACGTCTTGTCCTGCGGCTGAAAGTTTCGAGAATTCTTCCCCTGATGAAACGGTCGTAAATTCTTTAATATCTGCACCTGCCGAAAAGAACCTTCCCTCTCCATATAGAACGATAACCCTTATTGAATCATCATTTTCCACTGAGTCAAGCATTCTATCGATTTCCTGGATAAGGCCACTTGATAATGCATTAGCAGGCGGCCTATTAATTGATACAGTTGCCACGCCTTCTTCAATGGCAATTTTCAAGAACTCCATTTTCCCCCGTCCTTTCCCAAACCAAGACTTTGTATCGCCTTCTATTCAATCAAGATTTCATGCCATTTAATATAAGGCGATGCACTTCCGGTGCTAATTTCAACAAATCATACTTTTGATCATTCATTACCCAAGATGTGATTGTTTCATCTATCGTGCCAAAAACCATTTGCCGTGCCAGTCTTATATCAATCTGTCCGTCAAATTCACCTTTTTCAATTCCTTCTTTTAAAATGGAATCGAGCAAGACCAAGTATTCCTTGAGCACCTCATTGATTTTGTAACGTAGGTCTTTGTTGGACTGCCGCAATTCCAATTGGGTTACAATTGCAAGATGGCGATCGCTATGAAGCCAACGGAAATGGCCTTCAATCATTTCATAAAGCTTTTCCGTAGCAGTGATGTCTTTCTTTATTGCGTTTTTAACGATTTCAACGAAGTCGCCCATCTTTTCCCGAAAAACCGAGATTAGGATTTCCTCCTTATTCTTAAAGTAAAGATAGATCGTCCCGTCAGCGACACCTGCTTCTTTCGCGATTTTCGACACTTGAGCTTGGTGATAGCCGTTTTCGGCAATTGCGATGACAGCCGCATCCACTATTTGCTTATATTTGGGTTTATCGCGTTTCAATTGTTCTCACCACCAAAAAGAAGAAAATATGAATGACTGTTCATTCATATTTTCATATTAATCGTTTATTCGGTTATCGTCAAGTCTTTCGTCACGAAGTTTTTAATTCAAGTTCCATCTTCTTTTTCTCTTCATCGATTAATGTACGGCGTAATATTTTACCAACCGCCGTTTTTGGAAGCTCTTTTCTGAATTCATATTTCCTTGGGACTTTATACGATGCCAATTGTTCTCTGCAATATTTATCTAATTCTTCTTCGGTAACAGTTTCTCCTTCTTTTAGGACAATATAAGCTTTCACCGTTTCGCCCCGGTAAGGATCAGGCACACCTGCCACGACACATTCAACTATTGATGGATGTTCGTATAGAACCTCTTCAATTTCACGCGGGTAAATATTGAAACCGCTTGCAATAATCATATCTTTCTTTCTATCAACTACATAGAAATGGCCCTCGTCATCCATATAGCCTAAATCACCAGTCAATAGCCAGTCACCACGGAATGTCTCGGCCGTATCTTCCGGTTTATTCCAATATCCCTTCATCACTTGAGGACCTTTCACCGCAATTTCCCCGATTTCACCATTTTGTAATGGCTCCAAGGATTCCGGACCAAGTATACAAGCATCCGTGTCTGGCCACGGTACACCAATAGAACCTTTAACACGCCTCTTTTCCCAGACAAAATTCGCGATTGCGACAGGCGAGGTTTCCGTCAAGCCATATCCTTCCACCAACTTCCCGCCGGTTACCCTTTCAAACTTTTCCTGAAGTTCTACAGGCAATGCTGCGGATCCACTGATGCACGCCTTGATGGATGAAAGGTCATACTTCGATAATTGAGGATGATTCAATAATCCGATATAGAGCGTCGGAGCACCTGGGAACAAGGTTGGCTTTTGCTTATCAATCAACTTTAAAGCCATGTCATAATCTGGTTTAGGCATTAAGAGCATTTTATTGCCATGCATGACAGAGAGGATAAGAACTGTAGTCATTCCGTAAACGTGGAAGAATGGCAGTATTCCTAATACAGTTTCTTCGCCCGCTTCGGATTTATACAACCATGCGCCGCACATTTGCGCGTTACTAATGAGATTGGCGTGCGTCAACATAACCCCTTTTGGCGGCCCCGTCGTTCCTCCCGTATATTGAAGCAATGCTATATCTTCATCAAAATCAAAGTCATATGAAACTAAGTCAGGTTTCGCTATTTTCATAATTTCTGTGAAAAGGTGGTTCATCCCACGATGTTCGACTTTGACAATTATCCCGTGTTCTTTCTTTTGGATGAATGGGTAAACAAGATTTTTCGGGAATGGCAAGTAATCTTTAATGCCTGTAATGATGACATGTTCTAATTTTGTTTCTTTGACGACTTTTGATATCCTGCCGAATAAAATATCGAGCGAGATGATCACTTTCGCGCCGGAGTCGGTCATTTGATAAGCCAACTCCCTTTCCGTGTACAACGGATTCGTCTGAACAACAATAGCCCCAATATAGAGAATACCGTAATAGGCAATTGCACCTTGCGGACAATTCGGTAGCATGATGGCTACACGGTCGCCTTTTTCAACACCAAGGGACTTCAAATAGTTGGCGAATTTCAAAGCTGACTCATGGAATTCCCTATAACTGATATTCTTGCCCAAGAAATGCATTGCAGTTTTTTCAGGAAACTTATTCCTGGACCTCGTTAGGAATTCCTGCAACGGAATCCGCTCATACTCGATCGTCTTCGGTATTTCGGCCGGATACAGATCCAACCAAGGTTTTGCCGTCATTATATTACCCCCTTTTCATTATCCAATTCTTAGAAAATTCCTTCTTCGTATATTATATCGATAAATGAATCCGCTTTCAAATAGAATATTAATTTCACTATGAAAAAATGCCTTGACTGATATTTTTCAGTCAAGGCGTATTTGTAAACATCCAATATACTCCAACGAGAATAAAGAGGACGCAAACGACAAGTAGTATCTTAGATAATTTCTCCATATAATGTCTCCTATGAAATACTTGCTCCTATGACAAATGAAAGTCCTACTGAAATCGTTAAGGAGATAAATCCAACCGAACGATTATCTGCTTCTATTTCTTTATCAATATTGAACTTCGGAGTAAGAAATTCAAAAAGTATATAGGCGATGACGAGCAGGATGAATCCGAATAGACCCCATCCGATCATCTGCGGAAGCGTGTTATGCTGTTCGATGGAGTACCGAAAGATATTCGCGACTCCGAATATCTTTCCTCCAGTTGCCATTGCAACTGCCACATTCCCCTTTCTGATTTCTTCCCAGTTTTTATATTTGGTCACCAGTTCGAATAAAACCATCGAAAAGATAAGGCAAAGGACTACTACGCTGAAGTAGCCTGTTGTTTCGACGAGGGGATGGCTCCAAAATCCTGTTTCTGTCATTTTATAAATGGCTCCTTTTTGTCATTCGTTTAATCTACCGTATACGAATGAGAACGAGAAAGGTTTCAATTTCTATACTTGTTTATTTCAATTCAACCACAGTTACCCCATGCCCGCCTTCCCCAGCTTCACCGTAGCGGTAGCTTTTTACGCGAGGGTGGTTTTTCAAATATGTCTGTACACCTTGACGCAACGCGCCTGTGCCTTTGCCGTGGATGATTGAGACTTGGTGGTAATTGGATAACAGTGCATCGTCCAAGTATTTTTCTGTTCGTTGTAATGCATCTTCGTATCGTTCGCCACGTAGGTCGAGTTCCAGTTTGACGTAGGAATCCCTTCCTCGGACGGATGCTGATACTCTTAGGTCCTTTTCCTTTTCTGGTTTTGTATATTCGAGAACGGATTCGTCTAACTTTATCTTTAGGATACCGATTTGGACAATCCATTCTTTTTCGGAAACTTTATCGATGAGAGTGCCTTTTTGACCGTATGAAATGACTTTGACCTCATCACCGACTTCCAATGGACGTGGAGCCGCTTTTGCTTTGATTTTTTTCTTTTTATCTTCAGGAGCGGCACCCTCTAATCGTTTCCGTGCTTCGATCAATTCATGCTCTTTGACGTTTGCACCCGCATTTAAACGTAATGCTCTTAGGTCCGAGATGACCGCTTCCGATTCAACTCGAGCATCTTCAACGATTTTCTTCGCTTTTTCCTTTGCATTGTCAACAAGCTTTTCTTTCATTTCATCAAATTCCGCAAGCTTTGTTTCCAATTCACGCTTCAAGTTTTCCGTTTCGATGAGTAATGCATGCGTCTTTTCCGCATCCTTTTCAGATTGAACACGGCTTGACTCCAAGGATGCTATCATCGAGTCGACTTCACCACGGTCTGTTCCTGTAAATTTCTTTGCCCGATTGATGATATGGTCATGAAGGCCAAGTCTTTTTGATATTTCAAAGGCATTACTTCGACCTGGTACCCCGATCAATAATCGGTATGTTGGGCTCAATGTATCGATATCGAATTCGACACTTGCATTTGCTACACCGGGACGGTTGTAACCATACGCCTTCAGCTCCGGGTAATGTGTTGTCGCCATGACTCTTGCACCTGTACCATGGACCTCATCCAAGATGGATATTGCCAAGGCAGCACCTTCTTGAGGATCGGTACCTGAACCTAATTCATCGAAAATAAGCAGTGAACGTGAGTCGAATTTTTTCAGGATATCGACGATGTTCACCATATGAGAGGAAAACGTACTCAAGCTTTGTTCGATGGATTGCTCATCGCCAATATCAGCATAGACAGAGTCGAATACAGCGACTTCTGATCCATCCAACGCAGGAATGGGAAGTCCAGCTTGAGCCATCAATGTACATAAGCCGACTGTTTTCAATGTAACTGTTTTTCCACCTGTATTCGGTCCAGTAATGACAATTGTTGTAATATCCTTGCCGAATTCAATCGTATTCGCAACAGCCTGTTCAATCGGCAACAAAGGATGACGCGCTTTCGCCAAACGAATATACCCTTCATTGTTCACTTCCGGCTTCGTACATTTATGAGCCGTTCCATATTTCGCTTTTGCAAGGATAATATCAATTTCAGACAATACATCAACAAGCACAAACAATTCATGTGCCACTGCTTGGACTTTTATCGATAACTCCTGCAGAATCTTTTCAATTTCTTCTTTTTCTTTCATCTTCAAGTTACGGATTTCATTATTCGCTTGTACAACCTCATCCGGCTCGATGAATAATGTCTGCCCCGAAGAGGACATGTCATGGATGACTCCCCCAAAATGGGATCTATACTCAGACTTTACAGGAATGACATACCGATCGTTCCGGATAGTCACGATTGAATCAGACAGCATCTTCGAGGCATTTCGGCCGCGTGTATATCCTTCCAATTTCTCACGCACTCTGCCTTCTTGGATGCGCAGACTTTGACGGATCGAACGGAGCGTGCCTGAAGCACTGTCAACGACATGCCCATTATCATCTATCGCTGCATTGATCTCATGCTCCAGACCAGTTAGAATCGGCAATGATTCTTTCTTGGCTAGAAAATGAGGAATTTCAACATCCTCATCTGCATCTATCGATTCGATAAACTGCCTTAAAATCCGGCTTGCACGAATTGTATTTGCGGTCTCCATCAATTCATATGCACTGAGCACCCCGCCGATTTGAGCTCGTTTTGCATGCGGTCGTATATCACTGATACCGCCCATTGGAACGTTGCCACGAACCCGAAGTATGGCAAGGCCTTCATCCGTCTCTTCAAGTAAACGGACGACTTCATTGAAATCACTGACAGGCACTAATTTTTCCATATATGTGCGTCCGGCGTACGAGGTACAGTACGTTGCAACGATGTCCCGGACTTTATCAAATTCAAGTGTTTTCAAGACACGGTTCTCCAATGTCTTACACTTCCTTTCACTTCCGAATAATTTCTTGGATGAAACGTTCAAGCGGCCATGTATTTACGACTGTATCTTTTTTCAACCAAGCCTTCTGAGCATATTTCACACCTATTTCCATATGCTCCAATTGATCAATTGCGTGCGCGTCGGTGTTGATCGCAATCTTTACGTTAGCTTCCTGCGCTTCCTCTAAATACTCTTTCGCCAAATCGAACCGATGCGGATTGCCGTTCAGCTCAAGAATTTTATCGTATTTTTCCGCCCATTCAATCAGCTGATGGACATCCGGATTATAACCTTCCCTTTGACCGATGATTCGTCCTGTAGGATGTGCAATCATATTAACATACGGATTGCTGATGGCTGAATGTAATCTTTCCATGATTTGCTTTTGAGATTGGTTAAAATTCGAATGGATTGATGCAATAACGAAATCCAGCTCTTGCAATAAATCATTATCGAAGTCAAGTCGACCATCGGGCAAAATATCCATTTCAGTACCACAGAAAATCTCGATATCATCGTATTCTTCATTCAACTTACGAATTTCTCCAATTTGTTCCCGAAGCCTTTCAGGTGTAAGACCGTTCGCCACTCTTAAATAGTGGGTGTGGTCTGTGATGACAATATGGGAATAGCCTTTTTTCCGGCATGCCTCGACCATCTCACGGATGGAGTAGCCCCCGTCAGACCAAGTTGTGTGCATATGGAGATCGCTACGGATATCTTCAAATGTAACGAGTTCCGAGATTTTCTCGGCACGTTCGATTTCACTCCCGTCCATTCTCAAGGAAGGAGGGATGAAAGGCAAATCGAAAAACGCGAAGAATTCCGCTTCGGATTCGAAGGTTTTTATCGTTCCATCTTCCAGTTCAACACCGTACTCACTAATTTTCATTCCTTTTGCTTTAGCAAGTTGACGCATCTTCACGTTATGGTCCTTTGATCCGGTGAAGTGATGCAATGCAGTCGCAAACTGAGCATCTGTCACGAAGCGGAAATCCGCATCTACAAGATCAGCCATATCAAGAACGATGGATAGTTTGGCATCCCCTGCTGCAACAGTTTCTTCTATCGGCAGTACTTCCAACAGCTTTTCCCGAACAATTGCTGGTTCATCCGTTACGATGATGAAATCGACATCACTACTTTCCTCTTCTGCGCGGCGGAAACTACCGGCGACTGAAAAACGGGTGATTTCCGGTATATCACGCAATACCGCCTCAATCGCTAAGACTACGGACTCGATTTGCCACACTGGAAGTTTGCCTTTTCGTGTCCCTAAAACTTCAAGTTCATGTAATATTTTTTCTTCCGACTTCTTTCCAAATCCCGGAACCTTGCTCACTTCATTTGACTCGCACGCATTCCGAAGCGATTCGACCGAGTCAATGCCGAGAGCTTCCCTTAGTTTTGCGATTTTCTTTCCGCCTAACCCAGGCACCCTTAGCAACGGAATGAGTCCACTTGGAACTTCATTTTCAAGTTCCTTTAGTAAATCGGATTCACCTTTTTCCATTAGGTCAATGATGACAGCGCCTGTCCCTTTTCCAATCCCCTTTAAAGATAGAATATCATCCATCTCGGATAGACTGCGCGGATCGAGTTCCAACACACCTGCAGCCTTCCGGAAGGCACCTACTTTAAAAGGATTCTCCCCCAATAGTTCCATATATAAAGCAATTTTTTCGAACGTACGAATGATTGATTTTTTGTTCACAAGAACCACTCCATTCATTCAAATCTTAGTCTGTGAAAAAGGCTTCCCTCCATCCAAGGGGGAAGCCGTGATACGTTATTTGGTGTAAATGTACCACCAGTTTTTCACCATCTCAGAAACTAATGGTGTGTGTTCAAACATTGCATTAGCTAATATCGACTTACCAATAATCCCTTGGATGAACTCTAACGGCAACATAACTAACAGATAGAGTAGTAGGAATATGATTATATAAAACTCAATAAATCCTAATGCAGCACCGCCAAAACGCGCAACAAATCCTAAGACTGGTAGGTACTTAAGGAAATCGAACATTGATGCAATTAACTGCAATACGAATTTGACAACGATGAAAATAAGTACAAACGCCAATAACCTATAAAAAGTCTGATCCAAGTCTAATTGTTCTACCGTCCAACTTAATTTTGAACTTGCCGTGACGCCCGGGTATGGTATCCATAAAACAAACTTATCCGCTAATGGTTTGTAGTATATGTAAGCGATAATAAGTGCGATAATAAAGCCCGTCATATGGATAAGTTGTACGATGAGCCCCCGTCTAAATCCAGTGATCAACCCTCCAAGCAGGAGGAAAACTATTAGTAAATCAAGCATAGAAATCCGTCAACCCTTCAGCTTATTCAATTCTTCTTCCAATTGCTCAATGCGCTCTTTTAATTTCAAATAATCGTGTACGGTGTTCACTGCGGCTAGGACAGCGATTTTGGCGCTATCGAGATAAGGGTTGCGTGCGCTGATTTCCCTCATCTTTTCGTCAACCATCGATGCGACAAGCCGAACATGACTGCTTGTTTCACTGCCGACAATTGTATATGTCTGTCCATAAATGTCAACCGTAAGGCGCGTCTTCTGTTGGTCTGCCACTGCCTTAACCTCCAATGTAAAAACTATGTAACCAATCATACCATGAAACCGTTTTAGTTGAAAAGAGAAGGGGTGGATTAAAACCGTTGATTTCCGTTTCGGGCGGACGCTTTCCGGGGGCACGACTTCAGCCTCCTCACTTCGCTTCGCTACGTTGCGGGGTCTTCAGTTCGTGCTGATCCCCCAGGAGTCGCCGCCCTACACTTCAATCAACTAAGAGTCACTTTTAATTATATAGCTTATTCATACAAGCAACTTATCTTTAGATTATTGTACAATGTGGAAAGAAGGTTTAGGAGAGGGAGAAGGTTATGGGTCAAAGTGTTCTTACATTGGATAAAAAGAAATTGAATGAGCTGGTGGCGCATTATACAACCTTTAAAGTGATTCGAAATGCTCCTGGTGTTGTTTTTGCTGCGAAGTTGTCGGATGTTGCGATTACTGCTTATAAGTCAGGGAAGGTGCTTTTTCAAGGTGGAGGGGCGATTCGGGAGGCTGCTTTATGGGGAGGCGCTGATGGGCAGGCGACGGTTGTGAAATCTGCAGCTAAGGGTGAGATTTTGCCGGAGCGTTTTTCGGAGTTGTCGGTGATTGGGTCGGATGAGACGGGTACTGGGGATTTTTTTGGTCCTGTTACGGTTGCGGCCTGTTTCGTTAGGGCTAATCAAATTGAGTTGGTTCGGGAGTTGGGTGTGAAGGATTCTAAACAGTTGAATGATGATTATATGCGGCAGATTGCGTCTGATTTGCAGGCTGCACTTATCCACAGTGTGCTTACGTTAACGAATGATAAGTATAATGAGGTGCAGGCAAAGGGATGGTCGCAGGGTAAGATCAAGGCGTTGCTTCACAATCAGGCGTTGAAACATGTATTGCGGAAGATGAATGGTGAGAAGCCGGATTATATTCTTATTGACCAGTTTGCGGAACGTGGGATTTATTATAATCATATTAAAAATGAGTCGGATATTGTTCGGGAAAATGTATTGTTTTCAACGAAGGCTGAAGGGTTGCATGTCGCTGTTGCAGCTGCTTCAATTATTGCGAGGGTTGCGTTTTTGGAGGAGATGGATCGGTTGAGCGGGATTGCTGGCGTCCAACTTCCTAAAGGTGCCGGGAAAATCGTGGATGAAGCGGCTGCGAAGATTTTACTCCGAGGCGGTGAGGATACTTTAAAATCGATGACGAAGTGGCATTTTGCAAATGCTGAAAAAGCGAAAAAGATTGCTTCGTTGAAGAGAAAGTGATATTATTGGCGATTTTTCGGGCGCGCGAGTAGTTCTAAGGTCATGATCCGGTGATATAATTGTGGATTCAATAGATATATGTCGCAATTCGATCGATATATTGCCGGATTCGATCGATATATCAATGGATTCAATAGATATCGGCTCAGATACAACGAATTTCATAAATAAGACCGCCATGGAGTCAAGTTCTCTCCACAAGCGGTCTTATTTATTTTTATTGATTAACCGCGAAGTTGTGCGTTTGCTTCCACAGTTAACGCTTTTAAAACTTTATCATGCACTTTGACGACTTCTTCGTCTGTTAACGTGTGTTCAGGATCGAAATACGTCAACGAGAATGCATGTGATTTCTTGCCTTTCTTGACGTTATCGCCTTCGTATAGGTCGAAGAGTTTTACGTCTTTCAACAACTTGCCGCCTGCCTGACGGATGATTGTTTCAAGAATGCCCGCAGAAGTTTCACGCTCAACCACAAAGGCAATATCACGTGAAATGGATGGGTAACGTGGTACAGGTGAATAGAGAAGCTCCTTTGTATCAATTAAGTTGAAACTTCTTAAATAAGTCAACACGAAATTCTTCTTTTTGTACGTTTGCAGGGTGTGGTTGTGTATGATTCAAAACAGGCATTTCTTCTGAAACATTTAATTCATGTTTGCCTAATTCCAATCCGACAATTCCATACAATTCATCATATCCTGCTTCCTCTTGTAGGACTAAAAGGTATTCCTTTTCTTTTTCCAAATCCTCATAGCCATCAATTGTAAACTTAACTAATCCAGTTCCTCTAACATCCACAACATACGTTGGTTCTGCCACTTTGATAATATCTCCAACTTTATATTTACGTCCTGACTTATCAGTAAAAACATTTGTCAGTTCGACTTCAGTTAAAGTAAAATGATCAATTAATATTCCTTCACTATCTTTAGTGACAACATTTTCACTTTTAATTGGTTTTCCTAATATAACTAAACTCCCTGTAGATAATAGATGCTCTGGATCTTTATAAGGGACAGGAAAGACTTCTCTGGCAATTACTTTAACAATTTTCCCCTCATCATACTCTATCGCCATTACTTCAAGGTTATTTTTCCCTCCCAAAGACAGATAGACTCCGGAGGCTATACCAATTAGTAAACATAATGCTAAAAATACCTTTGTTAATTTTCCCATTTAATTACCTCCTGTCCCCATTCAATATTTCTTCTCGTTAATTTATAGGTATGTAATTGTCTCGAATATTAGTGAAGAAATTTATTAAATTCTGATCTAAATTATTGTTTTTTGATAAAACAAATTCGACAAGGGACATTTGAGCAACTGTACCTTGTTTTAAAAGGGATTGAACATATGTGCCTTCAATCATTTGAAGGTACTGAATAAATTCTTGTTCATTAGAATTTGGCATTACCATAGCGGCAGTTATTAAAGCATTTTCAACTTTTTCAAATTCCGCACCTAAAACGTTATCTTCGCTTAATTGATTATAAAGTGCAGCACCATAATTGAAACATAACTGGGAGGATAGATTTGCAAAAACAAACCAGTATTGGTTAGGGGTAGGTCTTTCACCACTATTAATAAAATCATAAAAAAAAGAAGCTGTTTGAGATAATAAATACTTCAAATTAGACTCTGCTACACTCCAATTAGGTGTGTCAATCATATAATTCTTTACATTTCTGTTCATTTCATATTGGAGATCTTCTAAATTAATAACCCCATTGGTAAACGTAATTGACGACATTTGTATTCTCTCCTTTTAAATTATAGATTAATATAATGAGATAATCCTTAACGAAAAAACAGGTAGTAATATACGTGTCCACTTTCTTTTCCTTCCGGGAAACCAATTATTTCCTTAATGCCATTTTACTATACAGATAAAAAAACTCAATTAATAAAAGCGCTCTATCCTTAATTGGACGGAGCGCTTTTATTCATCTAACTGTTGAAATCAATTAAGTTTATACTTCTTAAATAAGTCAACACGAAATTCTTCTTTTTGTACCTGTGCAGGGTGTGGTTGTGTATGATTCAAGGCAGACATTTCTTCTGAAATATTTAATTCATGTTTGCCTAATTCCAATCCGACAATTCCATACGTTTGATCTTCTCCTACTACTATTTCCTTTTCTAAAACTAAAAGGTACTCCTTTTCCTTTTCCATGCCCTCATAGTCATTAATTGTATACTTAACTAATCCAGTCCCTATAACATCCATAACATAAGTCGGTTCTCCTACTATGATAATATCTCCAACTTTATATTTATGTCCTGACTTATCAGTAAAAACATTTGTTAGTTCGACTTCAGTTAAAGTAAAACGTTGTTCAAATATTCCTGTCTCACTATCAAAAACGACAACATTTTCACTTTTAATTGGTTTTCCTAATATAACTAAACTCACTATAGATAATAGATGTTCTGGATCTTTATAAGGGACAGGAAAGACTTCTCTGCAATTACTTTAACAATTTTCCCCTCATCATACTCTATCGCCATTACTTCAAGGTTATTTTTCCCTCCCAAAGACAGATAGACACCGGAGGCTATACCAATTAGTAAACATAATGCTAAAAATACCTTTGTTAATTTTCCCATTTAATTACCTCCTGTCTCCGTTCAATATCCCTTAACGATATACCAAGACTCCGCACTAATAATCAAATTGCTTCTCTAAAAGCTTTACTATCATTAGCGATTCTTCATATGATAATTGAATACTCTCACCTTGATATTCTAATCGGTGTTTGAAAACAGCAATAGGTGGTCCAGGAGAATATCCAATATTACTAATGTAAATTAAATAAAGTGGCTTTTCATTATTAATAATAGTAATTACATCAACTGTATCTAATTTCAATAATATGGAGGTAATCTGTTCAATGTCGGTATCCGAAAGCCATGCGCTTTCGTTTGCATGAATGTCATACACCTCAACAGTAGAAATATTCTTAGAATCCATATCTATTTGTGAAAAAATAGTTTTTCGTTCATTCTCATTCGAGAAAACAAAAAACAATGTAGCAGTTAATACAATCGCAATAATAAATATGTTGAACTTCCGATTTTTCAATTTAGCACCCCTATTAAAATTAATGACAACTCTAATCTAAGAGTAAAGGAAAGATAGGAATTTCGCAACATGAATTCAGAATATTCATTCTCCTATTTTATTTAACGATTAATGAAATACTAAATACCTGTTTTTTTCTTTATTACAACTACTTTGCGAGTTAAATCAAAAAGAGTATAAGAAATTTGTCGCCCCGACTCCCTTTGTATTTAAACGATTCTTTATTCACTATATGTAATATGCCAGTGAATTTAATATATTTCGCTATTGTGTCAATGGAAAAGACCGCCATGGAGTCAAGTTCTCTCCAAAAGCGGTCTTATTTATTTTTATTCGATTAACCACGAAGCTGTGCGTCTGCTTCCACAGTTAAAGCTTTTAAAACTTTCTCATGCGCTTTAACCACTTCTTCGTCTGTCAATGTCCGTTCAGGATCGAAATAAGTCAACGAGAATGCAAGAGATTTCTTGCCATTTTCGACATTTTCACCTTCGTAAAGGTCGAAGAGTTTCACGTCTTTCAATAACTTCCCGCCTGCTTGACGGATGATTGTTTCAAGAATACCCGCAGAAGTTTCGCTTTCAACAACAAGTGCAATATCACGTGAAATTGATGGGAAACGTGGAACAGGTGAATATAAAAGCTCTTCTGTATCAACAGAAAGGATATGCTCAAGATTCAATTCCATCACATACGTTTCTTTCAAATCACGTTTCTTCTGTTCAGTCGGATGTATTTGACCAATTAGACCAATACGCTCGCCTTTTAGAAGAATGTTTGCTGTACGCCCAGGATGCATTCCGGTGATTGAAGCTTTTTCAAATGATAGGCCTTCAGCAAGTCCGAGGCGTTCCATCATTCCTTCAACGATACCCTTCGCGACAAAGAAATCTACTTTTTTCGTTTCACCTTGCCATGCATGATCGACCCATTTCCCAGTCAATACTGCAGCGACATGTTCTACTTCACGCGGCAATCCATCCTCTTCTTCGCCTAAGAAAACAGAACCTGTTTCATACAAAGCCACCGAATCGATTCGACGTGCGACATTATAGGTCGTAGCTTCCAATAGATGTGGAATGAGGCTTTGGCGAAGAGTGCTGCGGTCTTCGCTCATCGGCATAAGCAATTGTGTAACCGGTGCCGTTTCCAAAGCATATTCTTGTGCATGTTCTTTGGAAGTCAATGAATATGTGATTGCCTGATAAAGACCCGCTCCTTCAAGGTACTGACGAACGATCCGTCGTTTAGCTTGGTATGGTGTGAGTCCACCCGGAGTAGATTCAGATACAGGAAGTGTTTTCGGAATTTCATCGTATCCATACATACGAGCGATTTCTTCGATGATATCTTCCTTGATCTTCAAGTCCTGTCTGCGTGTAGGCGCATCGATGACAAGTTGACCGTTTACTGCTTCCGTCGGAATACGAAGACGTTCCAAAATCGCAAGCATATCATCCATAGATATTTTCATGCCAAGTCGGTTATTGATGTAATCCGGTGAGATTGTAATGCGTTCAGCCGTCTTATCAAGTTCATCAAATGTAACCGAACCTGAAAGGACTTCCCCGCCTGCAAGTTCTGCCATCAGTTGCGCAGCGCGTTCAGCAGCTTCTTGCACTCGATTCGGGTCAACGCCTTTTTCAAAGCGTGTACTTGCGTCGCTTCGTAGTCCAACTTCTTTTGATGTCCTTCTCACAGAGGATGGTGCGAAATAAGCTGATTCGATTACAACTGTTGTTGTACCGTCATGTACTTCTGAATTTGCTCCACCCATGACTCCAGCAATTGCTACTGGTTCGCTTCCATTCGTGATGACCAAGTTATGCTGATTCAGCTTACGTTCAACGTCGTCCAGTGTCGTGATCATTTCCCCTTCTTCGGCGTGACGGACGACGATTTCGCCAGTTTCAAGGCGGTCATAGTCGAATGCATGAAGAGGTTGGCCGTATTCCATCAAAACGTAGTTCGTAATATCGACAACATTATTATGAGGACGGACACCTGCAGCCATCAAGTAATTTTGAAGCCAAAGTGGAGACTCGGCAACTTTAATGTTTTTTACGACTTTTGCTACATACATCGGATTGTCAGTAGTCGCGTCAACACGGAGCTTCAAAACATCTTCCGCTTTTTCCTCAGACTCTTTATACTCGATCTTCGGCAGTGCGATCCCTTGTGATAAAATTGCACCTACCTCATAAGCTACACCTAACATGCTCAAAGCGTCTGAACGGTTAGGTGTCAAATCGAATTCAAGCACAGTATCGTCAAGTCCAAGCAATGGAAGTGCATTTTCACCAGGAATCGTATCTTGTGGCAATACATAGATGCCTTCAGCGTATGCTTTTGCTACAAGCTTTCCTTCTATTCCTAACTCCTGTAAAGAACAAATCATTCCATTCGATTCTTCACCACGGAGTTTTGCTTTTTTAATTTTCATTCCACCAGGTAGAACAGCACCCGGGCGTGCAACGATTACTTTTTGGCCTTGCGCGACGTTCGGTGCACCACAAATGATTTGTGTTGTTTCCTCACCAACGTCAACTTGGCAAATGTTCAACTTATCAGCTTCAGGATGTTTTACACATTCTTTCACATAACCGACGACAACATTCGTCATTCCGTGCGACCGGTCGATGATGGAATCGACTTCAATTCCCGAACGTGTAATTCTTTCTGCAAGATCTTCCGGCTTTATGCCTTTTATATTTACATACTCATTCAACCATTTTGTAGATACTAACATGTCTTTTCCTCCTTACGCTTCTGACCGATGGAATTGTGATATGAAACGAATATCATTCGTATAGAAATGACGGATGTCTTCTACGCCGTATTTCAACATCGCAATCCGCTCTGGCCCCATTCCGAATGCGAATCCAGTAACGGCTGATGGATCATATCCAGCCATACGCAACACATTGGGATGTACCATTCCAGCACCTAAAATCTCGATCCAGCCAGTTTTTTTACATACATTACATCCATCTCCGCCACATTTGAAGCAGGAAATATCCATTTCGACAGATGGTTCAGTGAATGGGAAGAAGCTTGGGCGCAAACGGATTTCACGTTCTGCACCGAACATCTTTTTCGCAAAAAGGTCCAGCGTCCCTTTTAAATCACTCATTTTAATATTTTCGCCTACGACAAGTCCTTCAATTTGCGTGAATTGGTGGGAATGCGTCGCATCGTCGTTATCTCTACGATACACTTTTCCCGGGCAGATGATTTTGATTGCTTCGCCGCCTTTAGCTTCCATCGTCCGTGCCTGGACTGGTGATGTGTGAGTACGAAGTAGTACTTCTTCGGAAATGTAGAAGGAATCCTGCATATCGCGTGCAGGGTGCCCTTTTGGCAAGTTAAGCGCTTCGAAGTTATAGTAATCTTTCTCAACTTCAGGACCTTCTGCAATTTCATAGCCCATGCTGATGAAGAAGTCTTCGATTTCCTCGACGACTCTTGTTAAAGGGTGGTGATTGCCAGTTTGAATCGGGCGGCCTGGTAATGTGACGTCAATTGCTTCTTTTTCCAATTGCACATTGATTGCCTCTTCTTCGAGCAATGTCATGCGTGTTTCGAGTGATTCAGTTACTGCTTCACGGACGACGTTTACTAAAGCACCCATTTTAGGACGTTCTTCAGCAGGAAGCTTCCCCATCCCTTTTAGCAGGTCGGTGATAGGTCCTTTTTTTCCAAGATAAGCGACACGGACGTCGTTTAGTTCCTTGACTGTTGAAGCGTCTTGGATTTTTTTCAACGCTTCTTCTTTCAATAGCTGTAATTGTTGTTCCATTTTCTTTCTCCTTTCGAAATAAAACATAAAATAAAAAATCCCCGCCCCTAAAAAGGGACGAGGACGAGTTCGCGGTACCACCCTGATTATTATGCAAAGTATATGCATAATCACTTCATTTGGATTAACGGCCCTCTACCGGCACGCCTTTACAGTTAATACTGGTCCAAGCGGCAGCTCTCGGGGTGAACTTCAACAACATTCGCCTATCTGCACTCTCAGTCTCGGTGCAAATTTCCTGTAGGTTGCAAACTGTCTACTTTTCCCGGTCACAGCTTTTGAATTTTATTTACAGCATTACTATACCTGATTTTCTTCAATACTTCAACTTGGCGAAATCATTGTTTGCCATAAGCATATAGCAGGATTCCTGTAGCGATGGCAACATTCAAAGATTCTGCTTTGCCGTATATTGGGATTTTAACGATCTCGTCAGATTTTGACAAATACTCGGCAGCGACTCCGCTTCCTTCATTTCCGACGATAAGCGCAAATTCATTCAATGGTCCTACACTATAATGGTCGACAGCATTTTGCAAACCAGTCCCGATAAGTTTAATATTGGCTGATTTCACTTTTTCTATCCAATCATTGAGCTCTCCTTTAATGATCGGAAGATGGAAATGGGATCCTTGGGCGGATCGAACGGTTTTCGGATTGAATGGATCCGCACAACCTTTCCCTAAAATTACTGCATCAATTCCCGCTGCATCAGCAGTCCTTATCATTGTGCCTATGTTGCCGGGATCCTGGACGGCATCGATGAACAAGTATTTTTTCCATGAATCTGTTGGAGCTTCCGCATAGTCGGGCTGACGGCAATGGGCAAAGACTCCTTGCGATTGTTCTGTTTCGACTAATTCTTTTGCGACTGCCTTCGTAACTTCAATCATTTGAAGGTTATCAGTGTTCCAATTGGCTGGAAGTTCAATATCGTCCCTAACGATCAAATGAAGAACCGTCCCTTCGGATTTTAAAGCTTCTTCAACAAGGTGAAATCCTTCCACGATGAATTCTTCCGATTTGTCGCGATCCTTTCTTGAGGTAACAAGTTTTTTCCAATGCTTAACAAGTGCATTTTGAGTCGATTCTATTCTTTTCATTTATTTCAATACATCCTTTTTCTTTTCAGTGTAACAAATGTCCGTATAGTTGGCGATCATTGTGTACAAAATGAATGCAGGAGGATGATATCATGAATTTTCAAATACGCGACGCGATTACTGCAAACATGACGAATAACTCAGCGACAGATATACGCAACGTCGTGGAAGATGCACTACAGCGTGGAGAAGAGCATTTGCTGCCAGGCCTCGGAGTGTTTTTTGAGAAGTTGTGGGTCAATGCGGATGAGCAGGAGAAGACCAAGATTACTGGCGAACTCGCACAGGCATTTTCAAGGGCATGACTTGTAAGGATAAAGGGCGGAAATCATTTCGATTTCCACCCTTTTTTAATTTGGTTTCAAAATTGTGGGTAGGGTCCATTGTTTCGCGGTCAAGGTCCATTGTTTTCGACAAGGGTCCATTCTTGCGCTCACGAGGTCCATTCTTTCGAAAATGGCATTACAAAACAGTAGCTAATACGGCTTTCTGTGCATGCAATCGGTTCCCGGCTTGTTGAAAAACATAAGAATTCGGACCATCGATGACAGAAGTGGCAACTTCCTCTTCACGATGAGCGGGAAGGCAATGCAAAAACATATAATCCTTTTTGGCATGACTAACTAATTTGTCGTTAATCTGAAAATCCTTAAATACTTCAAGTCGGTGCGCCGCTTCTTCTTCCTGCCCCATGCTGGTCCAAACGTCTGTATAGACAACATCTGAATTTTCGACAGCCTCTACCGGATCATAAGTTTGAATGACCGAACCACCATTTGCAGCCGCAATTTTTTGCACCATTGTGAAAAGCTTTTGATTGAACTCAAATCCTTCAGGCGTTGCAACCGCAATATGCATCCCCATGTTCGCAGCGCCAATGACCAATGAATGCGCCACATTATTGCCGTCTCCAATGTAAGCGAGTCTTTTCCCGACAATGGAGCCTTTCACTTCAATCATTGTCAATAAATCCGCAAGAGCCTGGCAAGGATGGAAAAGATCCGTCAATCCATTGATAATCGGAATTGATGAATGCTTCGCCAGTTCCTCCACCGTTTCATGTGAGTTCGCACGAATCATAACCCCATCCAAGTACTCAGATAATACTTTTCCCGTATCATGGATCGACTCCCCACGGCCAATTTGTAAATCTCTCGCATTCATATACATTGCATGCCCGCCAAGCTGTACCATGCCGACTTCAAACGAGATCCTTGTTCTTGTGGAGTGTTTTTCAAAAATCATGCCGAGAGTTTTCCCCGGCAAAATGGGGGGCATTTTCCCTGAAAGTGTATCCTTTTTCATGACTAACGCCTTGTGCAATAAATAAGTGATCTCTTCACTTGTATAGTCCAACAACGTCAACATGTCGCGTCCTTTTAGCTGATCTTCTATATTGTGCCCGATATTCACTGCCGACAAATGCATCTTCACCAAATCGATCATCCCCATTCCTCATATATTTGATGTTAGAAATAGTATATTCATGCATAAATATAAAGTCAAATGAATTATTATAAGCAATTTAGCTCATTTATGAATTTATTATTCCCCGTTGGAATATAAAAAACCGCACCTTTGGCATCAAAGGTACGGTCTTTAACTAATCGATTATTCAAATGTAATACGGTGTACTGTATCCTTATCAAGCTTTTTAATGACTTCAACAATCAGTTTCACTGCGTTTTCGTAATCGTCTCGATGCAACATAGCTGCATGCGAGTGAATATAACGAGTTGCGATACAGATTGCAAGGGATGGAACTCCATTTCCGCTCACGTGAATCGAGCCAGCGTCTGTTCCACCGCCAGGGATTACGTCGAATTGATAAGGGATGCCGTGCTCTTCAGCCGTGTCAACGACGAGATCACGTAGTCCTTTATGGGAAACCATTGATGCATCAAAAAGAAGAATTTGAGGACCATCGCCCATTTTACTTGATGCTTCCTTGGCAGTCACTCCTGGTGTATCACCAGCTATGCCAACGTCAACTGCAAACGCAATGTCCGGCTTCACTTTTGCAGCAGCTGTTTTCGCGCCGCGCAAGCCGATTTCCTCTTGAACTGCACCAACACCGAATACGACATTTGGGTGATTCTCGTTTTTCAACGCTTTCATGACGTCAATTGCAATTGCACATCCGATTCGGTTATCCCATGCTTTCGCAAGTAAATATTTGTCATTGTTCATAACTGTGAATTCAAAGTAAGGAACGACCATGTCACCAGGCATTACTCCCCATTCCATAGCTTCCTCTCTCGAAGTGGCACCGATATCGATGAACATGTCCTTGATATCAACCGGTTTTTTCCTTGCTTCCGGAGAAAGGATATGAGGCGGCTTAGAACCGATTACACCAGTCACTGTATCCCCTTTACGCGTTACGATTGTTACGCGCTGCGCAAGCATGACTTGAGACCACCATCCACCAACGGTTTGGAAGGAAAGGAATCCTTTGTCGTCAATCTTGGAAATCATAAAACCGACTTCATCCAAATGGCCTGTTACCATCACTTTAGGGCCTTCAGCAACACCTGTTTTTTTAGCAATTAAAGAACCAAGTCCATCGTAATCGATTTCATCCGCAAATGGCTCGATATATTTCTTCATGACTTCGCGAGGTTCGCGTTCATTCCCAGGAATTCCTTTTGCGTCTGTTAAGTCTTTTAGCATCAATAATGTTTCATCAAGTTTCCCCATTCATTTCGCCCTCCTAAATAAAAAACCACATTTTCAGTATAAATGAAATAATAGATATTTGAAAGAAGTTTAAAAAGAAGTTTAAAGTAACTCTTTCCGAAGTTCATGCGCACTTTTCGGCGAGAGTAGCCCTGGTGCAACATCATATACTGTTTTAGCTCCGAATTCTCCATTTTTGTTCATTTTATAAGCCGCACGTGCATACGCGACAAGGACACTCGAAGTGAATTCAGGATTACTATCCAACGTAAGTGAGAATTCCATTACTTGATTATTCGACTCACCTGTCTTTCCGCTACGGATGACAAAACCGCCATGCGGCATCGCGTCGTGTTCTTCTTTTAATTGCGCCTCGCTTATGAAATTCACTGTTGTATCATAATCCGCGAAATAATCGGGCATCGTCACAATCGCCTGTTCAACTTGAGCAGCATCCGCCCCATCTTCAAGAACGACAAAGCATTCCCTTGTATGTTTTTCACGAGTTGTGAGTTCCGGTAGAGACCCACTTCTCACCTTTTCCACTGCTGCTTCAACAGGAATCGTGTACTGTACAGCCCCTTTAACGCCTTCAATCCTTCTGACTGCATCTGAATGACCTTGGCTCAGGCCTTTGCCCCAGAATGTGTAGGTTGCACCTAACGGAAGAATTGATTCGCCATAAAGACGATTGATGGAAAATAAACCTGGATCCCAACCAACAGAAATGATTGCCGTTTTCCCGCTTGGCTTGGCTGAAGCGTCGACTGCTTCAAAATACTCAGGAATTTTCGCATGCGTGTCGAAGCTATCAACGGTATTGAATAATTTAGAAAGCGCTGGACCTTGTTCTGGCAAATCATTTTTAGAACCACCGCATAGAATTAAAACATCGATGTCATTTACATAGTTTTCAATGTCATCCAATGGGAGAACTGGAGCTCCACTATTCACTTTCAATTCGGCAGGATTTCTTCTTGTAAATACAGCTGTGAGCTTCATATCACTGTTTTGGGAAATCGCCGATTCTACTCCCTTTCCCAAATTGCCGTATCCAACGATTCCGACCCTTGTTTTCGAATCCATTATTAACAACATCCCTTTCGCAAAAGTATTCTTACATTTTAACGTTCCTATCGTTTTTTTGCTAATTTTTCTTATGTCAAAATCTATCCTTTTAACTATTTGAAGTTAAATGGTACAGTTATAGGGTAGATATATTTAAATGAAATGAGGATATCACATGCGTGTGTTTGTTTATTTAATCGTCTTCTTCTCATTTTTCGATTTGTTTTCACAGCTCCCGATTATGAGTCCATTCGCATTTTCTTTAGGCGCTTCATCATTCATGACCGGCTTAGCAGTGGGCATTTATTCATTTTCTAACACAATCGGAAATGTCATTTCAGGTTTTCTGACTGATAAAAGAGGACCATTCGTCATTCTTTTAATCGGACTTTTTGCGTCAGGGGTATCGCTACTCCTTTATACTCTTGCCATCGGACCGACATCGCTTTTGGCTATCCGATTTGTACACGGATTTATGGAAGGATTGATTGTTCCAGCCGCTTTTACATTCCTTGCTAATCGTGCAGAAGTGTCTAAAAGAGGCAGAAGTGTTGCTATCTCAGGTGCATTCGTTGGATTGGCGGCGATTGTTGGACCTGCTTATAGTGGAATAGTTGCCACGAAAACAAGTGCGCCTTTCATCATGTCAGTGAATGGTGTTATTATGTTCATCCTTGCCATTGCAGCTTTTTTCGTATTACGTTCATTCACATATAAGAAAAAACAACAGTCAAAATCGACAAAGCATTTCAGGGTGCGGTATTTATTCAAACATCCAGGAATGGTAAGGGCATTTACAGGAGCCTTCTTTCTAATGTTTTCGCAAGGGGTATTGGCATTGGTCCTTCCTCTGAAAGTCGAAGCCCTTGGGTTTGACACTAAAACGACCGGCATGCTACTAAGCACTTTTGGTTTCGTTGCGATACTGATTTTCCTATTGCCAATTAACCGTATTTTCGACAAAGTTCGCCCAATGATCACATTGGCTTTCGGAATTTCGATGATGGGGCTGAGTATGCTATTCCTTAGTCAGGTTACGGAACTTTCACTTCACTTTGTAGCAATGATGCTATACGGAATCGGTTTTTCTTTCCTTTTCCCATCCATCAATTCTTTGCTCATTGACTCTTCAACTCCTGAGTTCCGCGGAAAAGCTTATGGTTATTTTTATGCCTTCTTTTCAATCGGTGTGGTTGCAGGCTCAAGTTTAATCGGTTACTTGGATTTAACATTCCAAGGTGGATTTATGCTTACCGGGATTATCCTATTGGCCGTTGCGCTATATACAATTTTAGGCATGAAACGAAGCCTTCAGTTAACAGAGGAAGCTAAAGCTTAACAATTAATAAAAACAGGTGCAGGAATTTCTTCCTACACCTGTTTTCTTTTGTTAAACCATTTGTGCTGAATATGATTTGATCTCTTCTATGAAAACTTTCCCGTATCTTTCTAATTTAGCGGCCCCTACCCCATTGACCTCTAGGAACGCTTCTTCCGTGACGGGCATTTTTGCAGCCATATCACGTAACGACTTATCGGAAAAGACAACAAAAGGAGGTACACCGGCTTCCTGAGCAAGCTTCATTCGGAGTGCACGCAGCTGGTTAAATAACGGATCGTCCGTTGTAATCTGTTTTGTTTCAACAGATCCTTTTCGATACACCTTCACCTTGCCAGTCAATACATCCTTACCTTGCTCGGTGACATAGATAATCGGAAACTGACCGTTCTCCACACCTAAGTAATTTTCGGAGATGATGAATTCGATAAAATCGGAAACATCCTTCGCATTCCGTTCTTTCATCAACCCATAAGTTGTCAATTTGTCAAACCCGAATTCCAACACTTTCTTATTGCGGGATCCCGTTAAAACTTGTGCAATCATCGTCTTTCCGAAGCGTTGTCCCATTCGAATGACACATGATAATACTTTCTGAACATCCACAGTTACTTCGAAGCTTTCCCGTGTATCCGTGCAGTTTGCGCAGCGGCCACAATCTTCAATTTCACTTTCACCAAAGTAAGAGATGATGAATTTTTGTAGACATGATTCTGTATGGCAATAATCGATCATCGACTGTAACTTTTCAAGTTCAGCAGGAATTCTTTGGTTATCCTGCGATTGGTCAATCAGAAAGCGCTGGGTAATGACGTCCTGGGAAGAAAATAAAAGTGTGCATTCACTGTCTAACCCATCCCTTCCAGCACGCCCCGCCTCCTGGTAGTAACTTTCCATGTTCTTCGGCATTTGGTAATGAATTACATATCTTATATTGCTTTTGTCAATTCCCATTCCAAATGCATTTGTCGCTACCATGACAGTTGCTTCGTCCATCAAGAATCGGTCCTGTTCCGATTGCCTGAAACTGTCCGATAGACCTGCGTGATACTTGGCCACATTTACCCCACTCCGTTCAAGCGTCGAACAGACCTGGTCAACGGCTTTACGTGTGGCGGCATAAATAATACCCGCTTCCCCTTCATTTTTCTTCACATAGTCCTTAACAAACTTCTCGCGATCCTGTCCTTTAATCACAGAAAAGGTTAGATTGCTCCGTTCAAATCCGGTCATTACCGTATGTTCGCTTGCGATATGCAGCTGTTCACAAATATCTTCACGTACAGTAGGAGTCGCAGTGGCAGTGAGTGCCAACACAACAGGTCTTTTTTCAAATGAATTAATAACCCGATTCATCATCCGATAACTCGGCCTGAAGTCATGACCCCATTGGGAAATACAGTGTGCTTCATCAATAGCGATCATAGGAATATCCATGTGGTTAATTTGCTGTACAAAGGATTGGGATTCGAAACGTTCAGGGGCGACATATAGTAAACGGTATCCACCATCCGCGGCAATCTCCATCGTGCCAAAATATTCTTCCGTTGATAATGTGCTATTGATATATGCAGCTGGAATTCCGATTTGATGAAGCGCATCGACCTGATCCTTCATCAATGAAATTAAAGGGGATACGACTAAAACGGTTCCCTCCATGACTAAAGCGGGAACTTGGTAGCATACGGATTTTCCACCACCGGTCGGCATGACACAAAGTGTATCTTTTCCTTCCAAAACATTATTAATTGCATTTTCCTGGCCTGTTCGAAAGGAAGTATATCCAAAATAAGAAGATAAGACGGACAATGCTTTATCGATTGGGATCACCTCTTTCCATTAATCAAAGAAAAAAGCACCTTTGTTGGCGCTTTACATTTTTTACTCAAGCAACAGTCGTTCCTCATCGCGGCTATGTATTTCATTGACAACTAATAATGCATAGAATTTGTGATGAATCAGACATGTTCATCACCCTTTAAAACTAGTTGCTTTTCCTATAGAATAACAGACATTTGCCAAAGTCACCAAGGGAAGTGTTTTTTTGAGGTACCTGCGCATGAAACATTCACGTTTATTCCTACAATTTGAACAATTGTTCACCGTACAGGTATCCTTCACTATTCACTTTGTACTGTAGATAGGGATATAAGAACTGGGCCAGCGAAATCGGTCGCCTCTTCCCCTTTCGGATTATGCAGGCGGAATAAAAAAGCATCCCCCGATTCCGTTTTCCACACAATATAATCATCAATGCCTCCCTCACCCGATGTTTGAAAGTAGAGAACCGCGAAACCAAGGGGGTGTTCGACCAACTCGCCGCTATAATTGAACACATCACCGATTTGACTTAACTCCTCCTTACCTGCTTCTTCAAGTTGAGCTAAATCATAATCGGATGGTAATGGTTCAATGTCAACGTAATATCCTGGATTTTCACTTAATGATAGGCGACCACTAATTGCATCAAATGTAAATTTCTCAAAGACATACAAAGAAAATCCTTCCCCTTGATGCAGTCTTGAGCGCGAATCGGGATTCTTGGGCGCATATGCTGCTTTCTTGAGCGCGGAAACTGCTTCTACAAGCGATACACACACTATTACTTCAGACGAGTCATTCGTATTTCGTTAGAAGAATAACGTTATCCCCTTTTACAACTTCAAAAATCAAATCATCTTCGACACTAAGTACAGAAGCAGGGGCGGAGGAGACTCTACTTTCGTTGCTGTTAAAGAAAATTCCATAACCATTATTTGCTGGATAGCCATATACATAACAAACCACTTTGCTATCTTTCATAAAAACTAATTGATTCATGCCACCGTTAACCGTTTCACTGATTGAATCCCACTTATAGCCAACGGTTTGAAAGATTATTTCTTTAGGTGTGTATGGTTCAAAAGAATACACTAAATCCCACTCAAATGGTGTGATATCGGATAAATTCACTAACTCGACGGAATTACCAATATTCACTACCTCTTGTTTCAATCGCTCTTCATTAACATCCCATATGTCTTTTTTTAATACTTTCATTACAAAAATAGATAACATAATCGCGACTACTACTATAATAATTTTTCTTCTTGTCATTTGGTTATCCCCTCCCATTTTCAAAGCGGTGGAATTTTACATTAATTAAAACGAATTCCATTTGAGAAGGTTACAAAAGTGATTTGACTAAATGGCTCTTATTAAAAAGAAAGACACTTTTCTTCAGAAGCGAAGCCCTTTGCCGATGAATGATTCATACCCGGTGCTTATTCAATGCTTATTACTAAATCTGCAATTCTGTCAGGTCTTATTGTGTCAAGGTAGTGCTTTTCCGCAGGCCAATATCTTTCCGTATATTTTTTCATTCTGTCATGATAATCACCAATGTAGGAATCACGACCTAATACCCTCTCTTTCCTTAACTCAAAGGGGCAATTTAAGAAAATGACATAATCAAAAATACTCTTCCATTCCTTCCTTTGCAGAAATATACCCTCAATAAGAACGATGCTATTCGTAAATAATTCAACCTGTCTATAGGAAATTGAATCTGTAGATTTATCATAGAACGGTAATTGTAAATTCTCACTGTTACGCAAGGGGACTAAGAAACTGTTTAATAAACCACTGATATCCCACTGTAAATAATAATACTCGTACCATTCCTCAAATCCAGTATGATAGCGCTTACTTGTTTCAACAATGTGCTCATCAAGATGATATATCCTGACCTCGCAGTTACAGTCTTTTAATTCTTGCTCAACCTCTTTGACGAAGGTAGTTTTTCCAGCCCCCCCTAATCCGTCTATACCGACAATCAAAGGCCGATTTTTATTGGAACGATAAAGGAATTGGTTGTATAAAGTTTCTGCCGTTTCTATAACAAACATCTAATCCTTTACTCCCTTTTCATAATAAGTCGTTGAATTCAAAATAAAGTTTCATTAATGATAAAACAGGCTACCTTTCGACAAGAGCTTGAAACAAAACGATCACCATGTGGAGCAAGCAATCAAGGAAAAACGGGGGAATGGTATCAGCTATGCCAACAGCCAAACTACGCAGTTACAGAGCGGAACTGTGGGAAATATGTATCTTGTTACGGGACAACAAAACAACACCCCCTCCGCAACCCACAATTAGTTAGGCTGACAACACTACTCCTTGGAGAAAGCACCCGTTAACGGAAAAATATAGAATATAGCACAAAGCCAATTATTAAAAAAAGAATCATTATCCCAGTACCCTTCCAACTTAGACCACCAACAAGATCAGATAGATTACTTCCACGAATACTACTGGAAGGATGCCTTAATTCTTTTTGCCTCAGCCTCTCTCTTCTATCTTCAGAAGTTTCTTTATCACTATCCATTTCCGTCCCTCCCAAATGCACTAAACAGCCAATACCACCAACGCGTCATTGATAGCATCCATTTCTATCGCCAAGCATTTTCCGCATAAGCGCTCATTCAATACCAACCATTCTTTTCTGTTCCATCCTTATAATAGACTTTTACTTCGGGATCATAATTAATTGGAAGCTCCGAAAAGCAATACCATATACGCCCCTTACTTGTTTCAATGATTGTAGCTTCGGTGAAATCTTTGTCTTTATATTTTATCTCAAGCGACTCAATCAATGGATCATTAATTACCCCGAATGTCAGGGATATTAGTTCTATATCCGAAGATTGATTGGTAGACTCTATGTTACTAAACATGCGTGTCAACATCCTATCCTCTTCATTGAATTGCTTACTTCCTGCCCCAAAAACCCAATGAAAGCCGAGAAGGGTCTTTTCTATTAATGCTACCGATAAAATATCACCATCGCCATAAAAAATAATCTGGTGATCTTTAAAGTCAATCGTGTGGAAAACCTCATCAACTTGAACATTCGATTCTCTGATAGCTTCATCAAAATTTTTATAGTTCACCTTATAATAAATGAAAATAATAAAAATCAGTAATAACGAAATCAAAACAGCTAATTTCGCTTTCATATCCCATCTCCTTATTATTAAAAAATTGCCTTATTATTAAAAAATTGCCTTATTATAGAAATGACACTTGCTAAATAACTGCAATTCCAATATAGACTATCAACTTGGATATCTAAAATTGTCCGTTATAATCTCCTTGTACGATTGTTCTACTTGATTCGAACGTAAAGCATGGGTTTGTATGCTATGAAAATGGCCCGATTTTAGATTAAGATTTCGAATTAATGAACATTGAAAAGCTGAGTAACTTTTTCATTATTCTGCCTCCTTGATGCATTAGACTATGTATTCGCAGTTAAGTTACAAGAAGTTTTAGCAAACGCTTTCAAAAATGTTCCGTATGTTTTCATACCTCCCCCTACTCAAATGCTTACGTGGCCTTATTGCTTAACAAATATAAAATGATCATCAGGTTCCCAAATGTGCGTGTCATCGCAAACATATCCTCTAAGCCAAAGTACGCCATCTATTCTTCTAAGGTAAAAGCCTTTTGGTAAATCATGATTCTCGGTTAGTATTTGAGAAGCTACTGTAATAGACCCATAAGGAGCCTTGTGTTGTTGATGCCCGTTCAAATTAGCTTCAGGCTGATCCAGATAAGCAAGCCTCAAATAAGGACCAAGCTCCAAAGGACATAATTTCAAACCAAGCTGATTTGCCTTTTCAAAGATTTGAGTGATGGTTCCCCCCTCTAAAAAACCAAGATCTTGTACGGCTATTTCTACTGTTTCTACTATGTATTTTCTATCTGAAGTAGTAAATCTGTCGTCATCTAACAGTGTTTCACCAAGCTCATTCATCAAGATAGATTCCTTTTTTAATTTATGAATAAGCTGTGATTTGGTGAAACCGCCCACCTCAACCGTCCTTCTGATCATACGACAGTTAGGGTATATCTCCCGTATTTTGACATCCACACATAGCCCCCCTTTTATGCGATTGTTTCGGATAGCGACTTCCAATCGGCCTCGGCAATACTTCCATCAGGATCATTAATCCCGCAACATTCCTCTGGACTTTCGCCAACTTCAATACCACCAGAAGGCACTGCCCATTTCTCTGTCCCCACACTTCTAACCATTAACATTTCCTTTTGTTCATTGATACAAATACCTGCTGATCCTGACCAACTTTTCATTCTTTATACTCCCCTTACCATTACAGCCATTATTTCTTACCTTTTCGCTCTAAAAGCATAGGTGCTATATTTAGTACAATGGAAGCAATTGTCAAAAACCATAATGCCCTTTCCATACCAGGTATAACATCCATTAAAGCTGCCCAATCTTCCGCTTCAACCCACACCGATATGAGACTGTATTCTGCACAAAGTGTTAATGCTGTAAAAGATAATCCAATCGCCATAGCAAGTTTATAATCCTTTCCTGCTTTAAACATATAAAGATTTATAAGTGTTGCTACTATTGCTATAATCCCAAATATCATAAATAACATTATTAACCTCCATATATTTTTATTTTTATCGCGTAATAATACAAATGTGCATTATGGTGCAAACGGGATCTTACCAGTAAACAATAGAATAATAATGATAATCCAAAATAAAAAGAAAGATGAAGAAAGAATCAATGAAATAATCGGTATGGTATTTTTCTCCGTTTTTTTCACCAGGCCCACAATTGACAAGATAACACCCGCAGCTGTGAGGAAGATTGATATATAATCGCCAGTTAAATATCCTACATTTGCAATTCTCGTAGGTTCCACGAAAACAATAAAGAAACAAACAACACCTATAAGTAGAGAAATGTAGCTAACCATACTGTGTTTCTTAGGCATATTCATTTCCACTGTCAAAAAAATACCCCTCTCAATAATTTTCCAACTATTAGTAATACGTTTCATTTCAAAAAATGTTGCATGCATTATTCTAAGAACTCTATCAAATGCATAAATAAGCACAGTGTTGCCAAAGAAATGTGCCTATGGGCTAAATCAAGCAAGAAGGGTCATGTTACTTTTTCAATGAACTTTACGAAACAGAGGCGCAATCCACTTTAAGGATTGCGCCTTTAGGCTTTCATTCTACATTCCCATATTTCGGTATTTTTTTAACAAGGAATCTTCACGTCAGAAATTCTGCTGCGGGAATGAGTAATAAAAGGACAAATAGATAGAAGATGACGTCTGGTATGAAACTGCCGTAAATCCACCGACCCCATACATCTACCTATCACTCAAAAATTTGCCGCAGCTCAATTTGCCCTTCGCCATTCCCTTGTGGATCTGGCATCCGCATAGCCCACTTGATTGCTTCTTCCCTTGATTCCACGTCAATTAAAATGAACCCGGCAACTAAATCATCCGAAAACGGGCCTTCCGTGACTACAGGCGTTCCCCCTTCCTTCGGATATGAAAAGCGAATTCCATTCGAACTCGGATGAAGTCCTTTCGCCATAATTCGCACGCCTGCATTCACTAATTCCTCATTGTACTTTGTCATGGCTTCCCGGAGCTTAAGGCTCGGAAGATTTCCTGCCTCCGAATTTTTTGAGGCTTTGACAATAATCATAAAGAGCATGAATACATCCTCCTTCTTGTGTTAAAATCGCATAAGCAATTTCTCGGTTTGGTACACGTAAATTAGTTGAGTTCTATCCAGTTGATTCATAAAAGGATAACCCCCGTCATTTAGGGAATTATATCTCAAAAGGTGGTGTTCTTAATGAATAAAACTATGCTTTCCGCAATATTTTTTGCATTTCTTCTATTCAGTTTCAGTGGGATTACAAAAGCAAATGCAGATACTGAAATAATTCCCCAAGATCAATCTCCAAGTTTACTGGAAAAGGCGTTTCTGAGAAGTCTTGGTTGGACAATCCTTGATATTATGGAAAGTCACGGTGATAATCAGTTATTCGAAAACGAAAGAATCGAAAAAATATCTGCAGATAATGGCAAATACGATGTCACATTACGGGTTATCGGTTTCGAAGGGGCACATGGTCCGCCCTATAAGTTAATACGCATGACGATTCGCTTCCCTGGTAGCGGTGGTAATACCAATTATAGCGTTATTTCTTATTCCCATCGGATAATCTCGGACAAGGAATTTGAGGAGTTAACGAAATATGCTGCGCCTTGAAGTAAATAATCCATAGGCGCAGATTCTTATTCAAGAATCGCGTCTTTTTATTAATCACCAAATACTATTCAATACCAGCAATTAGCTTCATTTTCTTTTCGATTTCGTCCACGATCGTATTCGTTTCCGCATCTCCATAATAACGGACGAAAATGACTCCTTTTCCTTTAGAAGCAAAAATTTTCTTCGTATCCGCTCCTTCATAGACAACTAAGCGGTCAAGATCTGGATGGTTCACTTCCACGTAATCCTCTTTATTTTCATCATACTGATGCCACTTCACCAAGTCAGCAATGAGACTGTCTGCCATCGCTGGCAGCGTTAACTGATAGACTTTTGTATGAACGCTTGGTGAATATTGTCCGCTGCCATCGCTCCATTCTTTTCCTAAAACAACTCCACCTTCATCTGTATCATATTGAACTGGAGCAAATGGACTCCACTTAACGGAATATCGATTGCCCCAGTCGACTCCATCATTCATGTATTCCGGCTCTTCACGAATTAAATGTGGATTTCGTTCAATGTCCGCCAACCTGACAATGGGCAAGTCAACATTCTCTCTGGGCAATGTTATAGTCTTATTTTTAACGAGTTGAACGACGGGAATCGCCGCACTTAATCCGATAAAAATTGTAAAAACCACAACGAAAGCAGATCGTAGGCGATCGCGCTTTGTCCAAGTTGCATGACGGTTAACCGGCTTTTCTTCCATTAAATTCTTCCGTAATGCACGAATGGACAAAGTCGCCCGCAGCGAAGTGTAAGCTGTATATCCGATGAAAGCTGCTAAAATGGTTTGTTGAATTGCCCAGCCTTCTATAAGAACATAAATCGGTGTTCCTTCCAGAAACCAAATCGCACTCAGCATTCCAATCATAAGGATTGTTGCCACAACCGTAAAAATGGCATTGCCCATTAATTTTTGGTCCAGTTTTTCTATCGTAAATGATTGTTCTGCAGAATCTGTATGCAGTTCAGGTGCGTTTACCTCTACCGGTGAAGAAAAAACGTAAAAAAGTTTATCCCGCGTTACATACTGCCATCCACTTTCGGCATACATGTCCAACTGATCCTTTGAAATTTTCCGGTCGATTGAAATGTCGATTCGATACTTCATTTGTTTCGGTTCACCTTTTTCGAATGTAGCGAACATCTTTCCTAACTTTTTTAAATGAAGACCTTTTGCAGCCATTTCTTCAAACCAGTTTTCATGCTCTCCGATCCGCCAATAATCATTCGGTCGAACTTTGTAAACCAACTTACCCATTTTCAATCTCACCTTCTTCTACCATTTTACCGTCAACGATTTGAGCCTTCAGACGATTGTATTCCGTCCGTAACGCAACTTTTCCCTCTCGTGTAATCTCATATGTTTTTCTTCGTCCATCCGCTTCTGCCAAAGAAATAAGACCGTCTTTTTGCATGCGAGAAAGCACTCCATACAGTGTTCCTGGTCCCATTTTTATTCTTCCGTTAGAAACGTCACTAATTGAATGCATTAGTTGATAACCATGGTTAGGATTCAATAATGCAAGAAGTACATAGTACATCGCTTCCGTCATTGGTCCACCCGTATACGTCACATCTTGCCCTCCTCTCAGAAGTTAGTATGTATCACGATATATCGCATGACATAATAGTATATGGGTTAATTGTTTTTGTAAAGGGAATATTTTTAATTGTGCATGCGTAAAAAAATAATAAAAAAAGTAGAAAGTCAGTTTTGTTTTTAACCGACTTTCTACTTTTAAATCTCTGTTTAAACCTTAGCAATACGGATATTGCTGATCATCGCAAATCCAAGGATGACCATGATGATTACAAAAAACTGAGGTCCGATATAAGGACTCAGGAAGTAGCATAAAGTTAAGAGTACACCCGCCGCCGTAATCGGCACGCCATAAAATGCACCATCGAATTCTTTGACGTTATAACGAGCTAATCGTATTGCGCCTGCTACAATATAAAATACAGTAGCCGCAATTCCGACCCATAGCATATCAGATAGATCAGTCATATAAATCAGAAGCGCCGGGGCTACACCAAAGGAAACTAAATCACTTAACGAATCCAACTCTTTTCCGAACAGAGACTCTGAATGGAAATGGCGTGCGACCATTCCATCAAAACGATCAAAAAGAGCGGCAAGGAAAATGAACACTAAACTCATATGGCTAAGCTCACGTGAAATAAGGATAATCGCAATAATACCAAAGCTGAGATTTATAACAGTAATTGCATTGGCCAATTGGCCTTTAATTTTAGTATAATCTAAGTATCTCGATAAAAACATAATGATTCCTCCATCATATTATGGTTTATTTATCAAAGCATTGGAGACTGATAGAATGAAAAAAGCACTATTCAAATACTTTGTCGAACTAACTGGGCATCCAGTTTCTTCATCGCTGTTAAAGTCCGTTACAAGCTCTCGCCTTAGTCAAAAGCTGATTAAACCTTTCGCACGAACATATCATATCAATGAGAGCGAAGCTGAGTTTCCCATTGACCGGTATGAAAGCCTTCAAGCCTATTTTACGCGAAATTTGAAACAAGGTGCACGTCCAATCGACACTCAACATGAAACATTAATATCTCCGGTTGATGGGTTTCTAAGTGCGTCAGGTACAATCGAGACAGATCAAACATTCATTATCAAAGATTATCTATATAGTATAGAACAAATTTTGGGAGATGAAAAGATAGCAAATGCCTATGAAGGCGGATTCTTTTACGTATTTTACCTTTCACCAAGCCATTACCATCATTTTCACTATCCTTTCGATGGAAAACTGATTTCTCGCTATGCTCTTGGCGCAACTTCATTTCCAGTAAATGATTTAGGACTTCGGCTTGGTAATCAGCCTTTTGCTACCAATTATCGGCTCATCTCTGAACTATCTACTTCACACGGCAAGGTTGCAATCGTTAAGGTGGGCGCCCTTAATGTCAACAGCATTCATATCAATGACTCTTCTAAAGAATGTCGAAAAGGCGAAGACTTCGGATATTTTTCATTCGGATCTACAGTCATTCTTTTACTTGAGAAAAACCATACGTTTCAACCAACAATCCCTACTGATACTGAGGTGAGGATGGGACAGTCGGTTGGGAAATGGAATCCACTTCCCCGCACCTAACGAACACGGAAATCTTCATGAGAAGAGCGAGGGAATGACATGCTACAGTTCAATGATTTTATACTTCATTATGGTTATTTTGCTGTTTATTTCTTTTTGGCTTTAGGTATATTCGGATTGCCATTGCCCGACGAATTCGTTGTTGCTTTCATTGGACATCTTGCGTCAATCGGAACCTTAAACTATCCTATTGCATTGGTCATTACAATCTTAGGCGTTATGTCAGGAACTATTTTCACCTATGCATTGGGTCGAAATATAGGAAAGCCGATGTTGATAAAATATGGGAGATGGGTTCGACTGTCCCCTAAACGACTTCAGCGTGTGGATAGATGGTTTGAAAAATATGGCCCTTGGGCGGTAACGTTGGGGTATTTTGTACCTGGCATGAGACATATCATCTGTTATCTATCTGGAAGCGTTGGAATGGGAATGCGGCGATATTTAATTTTCGCCTCAATCGGCACTGGTGTTTCTACAGTAATTTGCTTAACGATTGGTTATTTAATCAAATTTCCATTCTTGTAAGTAAAAACAATGTTTACATGAAGGTCCCTTTAAAAAGGGACCTTCATTTTTTTAAAGCGAATCGATTTGATAACTTGGAACGTTTCTATTCTTCAGATATAAATATAGATTCTTTATCAATAATTATTATAAATAACTATAGTATTCCAATACTGCATATGATAAAGTTGTTAGGGAAGGTACAAGACTATTAATCAAGGAGGCATTATCAATGACAAATAATGATAATCATACTCAAAAAAGGTTGACTACTGCAGCTGGGGCACCAGTAGTTGACAACCAAAACTCTATGACGGCAGGTCCACGTGGTCCAGTCCTTTTACAGGATGTCTGGTTGATTGAAAAGCTTGCACATTTTGATCGGGAAGTCATTCCTGAACGCCGTATGCACGCAAAGGGTTCAGGGGCATATGGAACATTTACTGTAACAAATGATATTACTAAATATACAAGGGCCAAGCTCTTCTCCGAGGTGGGTAAACAAACTGAAATGTTCGCACGTTTCTCCACCGTTGCCGGTGAACGTGGCGCGGCTGATGCCGAACGTGATATCCGCGGGTTTGCTCTTAAGTTCTACACAGAAGAAGGAAACTGGGATTTAGTTGGAAACAACACTCCTGTCTTTTTCTTTAGGGACCCACTTCAATTCCCCGACTTGAACCATGCAGTTAAACGGGATCCACGGACAAATATGAGAAGCGCAACAAACAACTGGGATTTTTGGACTTCCTTGCCAGAGGCTTTGCACCAAGTAACAATCGTTATGAGTGACCGCGGAATTCCAAAAACATACCGACATATGCACGGCTTCGGAAGCCACACATATAGCATGATCAATGCAGACAATGAGCGTGTATGGGTCAAGTTCCATTTCCGTTCACAGCAAGGGATTGAAAATCTGACGGATGAACAAGCAACTGAATTGATCGGTACGGATCGTGAGACACACCAACGCGACCTATTGGATAGCATCGATAATGGGAACTTCCCGAAATGGAAGATGTATATTCAAGTTATGACAGAGGAACAAGCTCTGAATATGCCTTATAATCCATTCGACTTAACAAAAGTATGGTATAAAGGCGACTTCCCTCTTATCGAAGTTGGTGAATTCGAATTGAATCGCAATCCTGACAACTACTTTGCGGAAGTTGAACAAGCAGCTTTCACTCCTGCAGCAATCGTGCCTGGGATTGGTTTTTCACCAGATAAAATGTTGCAAGCAAGGTTGTTCTCATATGGTGACGCACAGAGATACCGTCTTGGTGTTAATCACCATCAAATTCCTGTAAATGCACCAAAGTGCCCGTTCCACAGTTTCCACCGCGATGGAGCAATGCGTGTTGACGGTAACCACGGAAGTAGAACTTCTTACGAGCCAAACAGCTTTGGTGAATGGAAAGAACAACCGGACTTCAGAGAGCCGCCACTTAAAGTATATGGAGATGCTGCACATTGGGATTTCCGTGAAGACGATGATGATTACTTCACACAACCTGGTAAATTGTTCAACTTGATGGACGATGATCAGAAAGAAAGACTGTTCGGAAATACTGCACGCAATTTAGGTGATGCACCGATAGAAATTAAATGCAGACATATTCGACACTGCTATCTTGCTGATCCCGCTTATGGAGAAGGAGTTGCCAATGCACTTGGTATTCCAATGAGTGATGTTTTGGAAACAGAACCTGTAAAATAATAGAAAAACGCCAACGGTAGGTCCCCCTATCATTGGCGTTTTTCTTTCATTTGTGCATCTGAATAATTGAGCAACTTGGAATAAAATCACCCACCACTCCATATCCTAACAGTTATAGAGCTTTTTCAACAAGGAGAGGTGATGAAGATGGAAACAACAAAAACTCTTCCACAATCCAAGGATCGATTATTGAATACATGTTTTCTTCTTTTTTGTTTATGCTTGATGGACGCACTCTTCACTGATCTTGGATTGCGCAAGGGACATATCCAAGAATCGAATCCATTCATAAGATACATATATGATTTGAGCATCATTCTTTTTTATTTTATGAAGATAAGTCTGCCATTTTTCTTGTTTACATTAATGCGCTTCGTAAAACCATCAACATATTTGAAAAACTTGATCGTCATTGCGATTATCGTCTATGTTGTGGTAATTAGTATTCACATTTCTTGGATTGTGATTATTACTACTTTCATTTAGACGAAGGACTTGCAGCGTTAAATATATTGGCAACAATTAACCCTGTGATGAGTGCAATAACGCTCATCACGAACGGGGTTCCGCTTTCAGGTATACCTGGATAAATAACGAAGACAGAACCAATGATCAAACCGATTATACATGCAAATGTTGCATTCGTGTAATTGACCAATAGAAATTTAATTACCTTACTGCTGACGATAAAGCCTACTATAACACCAGATCCAATCACCATGATAATTGGTATGTTTAGCGTTGATAATGCATTAATCGCGGTCGCATAAACACCAAGAAGAAGCAATATAAAGGAACCACTCACCCCTGGTAGAAGCATTGCCATGCTACCAAGCCAACCTGCAAAGAAAAGTCCGAACACATTCTTCATTGTCAAGGAAGTAATAACGGTTGAATCTGCCGGACTTAAAAATGCAGATGAAGCTAACGCCGCCCCGACAACAAGCAATAGAATAAAATGACCCAATTTAAAGTTCTTTTTCATGCCCGCTTGTTTCGAAATGAACGGTATAACACCGATAATCAATCCAAGAAAGAAAAATTGAGTTGGTTGATGATAATTTTTTAATAAGAAGTCGATTACCCGACTAAACAGTAAAAGTGTTAAACCGATTCCAACAGCAAGTGGCACTAAAAATCCAATATGCTTTTTCCAGTCTCGGCTGAAAAACCCGCTGATCGCTGTTAATAACCGATCATAAATACCAAGAATGAACGCAATCGTTCCCCCGCTCACACCCGGAATCAAGTCGCAGATCCCCATTAAGAACCCACGATAAATATTTTTCCATTCCATAAATCCATTTCCTCCAGTATTGTTTCACTCCTAAGAGTATATCATTTTCCCATCGTCGACCGCCATTTTAAATGGAGTGCGACTATTTTTATTTTTCCCTAATATGTATAGTTGACTTTACATATTGTATAGTATACTATACAAACAAGTACCAATTGACTTGGGCAAGGAGGAAGTCGGTTTGATTAAAAACCGCGTAAAAGAGCTACGTGCACGATTTGACTATACGCAAGGTGAGTTAGCGGATTTGGTAGGTGTGACTAGACAAACGATCGTCGCGTTGGAAAAAGGGAGCTATACCCCTTCCCTACTTTTAGCTATGAATCTTGCTGAAGTTTTCAAGCTGCCGATCGAGGAAGTATTTTCGAAGGAGGAGAGTTAATAAATGAAAATGAATATTGCTGTTTTTTTAAGGATCCTGTTGTTCATTTCACTATCACTAATGGTTTACGATTATTTGAAGTTAGAGCAAAGTTTCATTCAAATGGAAAGAGGGTTTATTGATGGATTTAGCTTGTACATCTCTCCGTGGCCAGGTTATTTTTTCGTAATAACCACCATACTTTTTCTATTCGCGAACATTGTTATCTTTATTATCGTTTGGAGAAATAAGAATGCCGACAAACGTTCATTTCTGACCTTCGAATATGATGTTTCTGACGAAAGGGCTGTCGGAAATACAAGGAAAGCAGTTAGTCATGCATTTTCAATTCTACTTGTCTATTCACTATTAATGATTGGATCATATATGTACATCCCAAATTATTTCGTCGATCATATTTGGTACCCCCTCTTTACAACTGCATCAATCCCTATTGTCGGGTTGATTTCGTATCTTATTGTTTATAAAGTCCTGCAATACAAGTGAAAGGAGAGGATTATATGAAAGACTTGACGATTGCCATTGCACTGCGAATCATGTTAATAGTTTCATTCTGCCTACTTATGTTCAGTGTTCTTTATAATACAGGAGCAAACCAGAATAGTTCGCATCTTTACTATCAAGCATTTATGCTACTTTCTTTTTTACTAATTTATTTCCATCAAAGGAAACATATCAAGAAAAACGGCGGAAGAATCGCTTTCCACGGCCATATCATCCCCGAGTTCAATCCGCAAGACGAACGGGAACATCAAATTAGCGGGGAAGCATATAAAATCGCCTTTTCTACAATTCTCGTTATCTCTTTTCTTGTCATCGGGGGTGTGGCATTCTTTCAACTATTTGACAGTATATTGCAGCCACTCTTACTATCTTTAAGTATCGGCTTTATTCCGATATCAGGCTTACTGGCGTACTTCTTCGCGTATCGCCATTATTATAAAAAATAAAACGCCAGCGTAGGCTACTACGTTGGCGTTTTTGTTAATTCGCAACTTTTTCTTCGTTACGACGCTTCTTAATTTCTTCCATTCGTGCATCAAATTCCTCGACCGTCATGTTCATTTCAACAAAATAACGGTTGCGCGGGTGTACTCGGCACTCGTCTGAACAGCTGCGCATAAATAGACGCTCATTCTCTTCAGAGCAAAGAATCTTTTTATTACATTCAGGATTCGCACAGTTCACATAACGTTCGCAAGGCGTACCGTCAAAATGATCACGACCAACGACAACATGCTCAACCTGATTTACAGGAACAGCAATCCTTTCATCGAATACATAACATTGACCGTCCCATAGCTGGCCTTTCGCAACCGGGTCTTTACCGTACGTTACGATTCCGCCTTCCAAGTGTGCAACGTCTTCAAATCCTTCACGTTTCATCCAACCTGTGAACTTCTCACATCTAATTCCACCTGTGCAATACGCAAGGACTTTTTTACCCTCGAATAATTCTCTATTTTCACGGACCCATTCGGGAAGATCGCGGAAGTTTTCAACATCCGGACGAATCGCTCCTCTGAAGTGCCCAAGATCGTATTCATAATCATTTCTTGTATCAAATACAACTGTGTTTTCGTCTTGCATCGCTTTTAAGAATTCTTCAGGTTTCAAATATTGGCCTGTCAATTCCAAAGGATTGATATCCTCTTCAAGGCTTAAGTTTACGATTTCTTTTCTGTGACGCACGTGCATTTTTTTGAATGCATGTCCATCCGTCTCGTCGATTTTGAACCAAAGATCCTTGAAGCGTTCGTCGCTATGCATCTTTGCCATATACGCATCGGTTTGTTCAATCGTTCCTGAACATGTTCCATTAATACCTTCCGCTCCGACAAGAATACGACCTTTTAATCCAAGTTCCTTACACAATGCCAAATGTTCGGCAGCAAATGTTTCTGGGTCTTCGATTTGTACGTATTTATAGTACAACAATACCCGATATGCTCCTTTTTCCATTTCTTCGACCACCTTCTGTTTGTTTTCTTTGCAGTAGAATTAACAGCTTGATCGGTTTTACAACTATTCAATTGTAAACACATAACAGCTAACCCGCATTTGCAAGATCCGGGCCTCAGACATTATACCACAAACCCTAAAAATGAGTAAGCACTTTATTTGTACATCAAATAATAAAAACATAATATTTTTCTATTAAAATAGCAAGGATGGTGTATACTATGGGTATCGAAGATTCGACATTATTTTTGAGAATCCGAAACTATCTATAGAAGCCTCACGTCTAACAAAATAGAAGGCCTAATACAGCAGGTTCTTTGGAAATAATGATAAAGGGAGTCCCGCACTATGAAAAAACCACGCCACAAAACACGGTCCATTTGGATCGACATTATCTTTTCCTCAACTATCATTCTATTGACAGTTGCCGCGATTCTTTTAATCTTATCACCTAATAAAAATTATACTGCTTCAGCTCCCAATGTTCAGGAAAAGGAACATAACGTCTCCTCTTCAATAGAAACAGAAGTGATAGATTCTAATTATCCAGGCATTAAAATAGTAACAAAAACATCAAATGACAAAAAGGCTCCCTTTGCTATCCAATATCCTCAAAGTGCAAATAGTTCCTTTAACGAAAAAGTTATAGATTATATAACAGCTGTCCAAGAAGAATACATGGAAACAATGAACAATAAAGTTCAAATTGACGTAAATACAAAGGGAGAATTAAATATATCCTACGAAACACTTTCTCATTCTTCCGGCTATTATTCTTTTGTAGTAGTAAACAATAGCAATTACAGTGATTCTCCAAGGGGAAAAACGGAAATCCGTACCTTCCATTTGAACCCAGAAACAGGGGTCAGCTATACGATTGTTGATTTGTTTGAAGCAGACGTAAGTCGATTAACTACATTGTCAGCATTGATTCAATCTGAGATTAATAATGATGTAACTTTAAATGGACATCTTTTATCAACAGCACTCGAACATTATACAAAACCAGCTTGGGAAAACTTCCGGAACTACGCCATTATCGATGATTCACTGATCTTTTACTTCGATGAAAATACGATAGCGGATGACTCCGTAGGTCCTCTTGTAGTCTCTTTATTTATGGATAAAATAGGAAAACTTTTAGTCGATGCATTTAAACCTCTAATTGAAGAAGATGAAATACCAAAAAATGAATCACCTACAATTGCTGAAGAAGAAAAAATTGAGGAATCGACTGATGCTGAATCGGAAGACCCTATTGACAACGAAGAGTCCGAAGAATCCACTGAAATTGTAACCACCGGTAAAAAAGTAGCTTTAACGTTTGATGACGGTCCTGATCCTAAGGTGACTATACAGATTTTAGACATACTTGAAAAGCACAATGCAAAAGCAACCTTCTTCATGTTGGGTAGCAGAGTTGAATACTATCCGGAGATTACAAAAAAAGTGCACGACGCAGGTCATGAATTGGCAGGCCATACATGGAATCATGCTGATTTGACCAAATTGACTCCTGAACGGATTGCAAAAGAAATTAACGATACTTCTGCAATCATCGAACAAGTGACAGGCGCAAAAGTCAATGCATACAGACCGCCATATGGTGCAGTGAATGAAAAAGTCCGTAAGTTTGCTAATCTACCTACTGTTTTATGGGATGTTGACACACGTGACTGGGAGCATCGTGATTCACAAAAACTAATTCAGAATGTTAAACAACACACTAAAGATGGCAGCATCATTCTTATGCACGACATTCATCAGTCGACTGCTGACGGTCTGGACGCTGTACTCACTTTTTTGGAGAATGAAGGCTATCAATTCGTCACTGTCTCGGATTTAAATACTAACCCTTGAACAAATCGTTCAAGGGTTTTTCTATCTTTTTCGTAACACACCTGTTATAATAAAGTTAGAACAGATTGGAGGGATGATATTGTTCATTCAAATCGAACCGACATCGGAAATCCCGATATATACTCAATTGGCTAATCAATTAATAGAATTGATAGCAACAGGAACATTGCAAACTTCCGAAGCATTGCCATCTGTCCGTTCCCTGGCAGCAGATCTTGGCGTTAACATGCATACAGTGAACAAGGCATATCATGAACTTGAAAAGAAAAACATAATTCAAATCATTCCTAAGTCAGGTGCAGTAGTTAATGAAATTTCAAGCACTGGGCCAAGTGATTCGCAAATCGAGCATATTAAACAAGTCATGAAGCCATTAATTGCAGAATCTATTGTCTATGGAATGGATAAGAAACAAATTTTATCAATTGCAACATCACTCATTTCAGGAATTCGGAGGGATGAAGAATGACAGTATCCATATTTTTGGCAAACATTGTTTTCTTAACACTGATTCAAGCCGCAATTCCACGATTGCTTAAAAAATCAATAGTTTTCGGTGTCACGATTCCGGAAGTAAATGTTGAAGATCAGAAACTCTCCACCTATAAAAAAATCTATTCGGCTATTACTCTTTTAGTTGGATTGATTGGTATACTTCTATTTGCTTTTTTGGGATTAGGAAAACAATTACAGGAAGAAAAAATCGTCATCACTGGACTCATTGTTCAGTTTAGCATTCTTTTTGTAAGCATGATTCTGTATTTATATTTCCATATTCAAACGACTAAAAGAAAACGTAAGATGAAATGGGGAGAAAATCTTAAAAAGGTTAGAGTTGCTGATTTAGCCAGACGCTCCAATGATGAAATGCTTCCTTCAATTATCTTTGCCTTGCCAATGGCGATTACTATCGGGCTAATCGTATATACCATTAGCCAATATTCAGCAATGCCAGACATGATTCCTACCCATTGGGGACCAAATGGTCAACCTGATGCTTTCACTGAAAAAAATCCTTTTTCCGTCATTGCTCTGTTACTAATTTTACTTGTCATGCAAGGGATGATGGTAGCGATCAATACGTTCACAAAGAAATCAGGTGTGAAGTTAAACGCTACAAAAAGAAATACATCCCGTATCCAACAATTATCCTTTAGGAAGTATACAAGCTGGTTCATGTTTTTAACGACTATTTTATTAACAATCCTATTCGGTTTCTTTCAACTGACTACAATCCATGGTGAATTTGCAGGCTCAATGATGATGATGGTATTGCCATTAGCCTTCCTTCTCGTCATCTTACTTGCAACAGCGCTATACGCTTTCAAAGTCGGCCAGGGAGGTTCCCGAATCCGTACAGAAGTCATCGATGAGGAAACAACAGGTATAACAGATTTGGATGACGACCAATACTGGAAAGCCGGTGTATTCTATGTAAATAAAAATGACCCTTCCATCTTTGTTGAGAAGAGGTTCGGGGTCGGCTGGACAATCAATTTCGGTAATCCAATTGGATATTTAATCCTTATCGGTCCATTATTGATCATATTTGTAATTTCATTTTTATTATAATTTTTTCCAAACAAAAAACCGGCATTTGGCCGGTTTTTTAGTTGAATACGCTCGTGCTATGCAATGGTTGAAGTCTTGCTTTCGGGTCGATGAACGCTTTGGCGTGGTTGACGGCAGTTGGCGCTTCCCCTAATCCGACAGCAATTAGTTTCACTTTTCCATCGTAGCTTGTTACGTCACCAGCAGCGTAGATTCCTTCAATATTCGTTTCCATTCTCGAGTTGACAAGGATGGAATTCCGATCCATATCAAGTCCCCACTCTTTGATTGCACCAAGTGAGGAGATATTTCCGTAATTGACGATTACATGATCGACCGTCAATGTTTCTTCCTGACCATCCTTTTGAGCAAGTATTACTTCCTTTACATTACCGTTTTCTCCAACGATGGATTTGACTGCACGGGAAGTAAGTACATTCACTTTTGAAGACATCAGTTGGTTGACGCTCGTTTCATGAGCGGTAAACCGTTCACGTCTATGGACAAGCGACACATTCGAAGCGATATCTTCAAGCATTAACGCCCAATCCACCGCTGAATCCCCGCCGCCGCAAATAAGTACTTCTTTATCTTTGAAGATAGATAGGTCTTTGATGCCGTAATGCAATGTGCTGCCCTCAAAGTCACTTTCTTCCGGCAAACCGATTTTACGCGGTTGGAAAGCGCCAATCCCGGCTGTTAGAAGAATTGTACGAGTTAAATGAGTGCCTTTATCTGTCTTAAGGATGAAATGATCTCCATCACGTGTGGCGGAAATCGCAGTTTCTCCAAGAAGAATTTCAGGCTTAGCATAATGCGCTTGTGTGACAAGATTCGCTACAAGGTCCTTGGCTAAGATTTTTGGAAAACCACCGACATCATAAATATATTTGTCCGGATAAAGTTCGACAAGCTGTCCACCAAGTTGAGGAAGGCTATCGATGATTTTAACGGACATTTCCCGCATGCCAGCATAAAATGAAGCAAATAGTCCCGTAGGTCCCCCGCCTATGATTGTAATATCGACAATTTCATTGTTCATCTATAAACACTCCAATTTTCTTTGACTTAGGATGATTACGAAAACGGTTTATGGTGTATCCCTCACTTATCTACTCTACACATTATCTACTATTTTTCAAATAAATTCACGTAATGTGTTTAGTATTCTTCCGTCAGATGCTCTTCACAGAAGGTGGCAATTACGTCTTCTTCATCCTCTTCAAGTGCAAAGTCAAGTACCTCATCAGTTGCACGATTAAACAGATTATAGGAAACAACTTTTCCTTGATCTCCCTCTGTTGCATAGATGACCCTTATACCAGTACCCTGCTCTGAATACAGCTCATCTTCCTCATCGAATTTAACATAGATGCGGAACTCAAAACGTTTTCCCGATAGTATCCCTGTAGGATCAATCAGTTCTCCCATACTGTATTCAATTATTTCCATCTCGCTCACCCTTACATTTTATTTATGCTCTTATTTTACAACAAACTGGAAGGAAGAGTTCATTTATTGTCTTTTCAATTAAAAAATCCTTGGTTAACAATTTTTCTTTTGCATTTTCTGATTGATTGATGAACAATGAAGATAGTGAATAAATTTTCACATTAAACAGACGGGGGTATGATGATGCTGAAATTTGAAGAGTACCAATACACAAGGCCAGACATGCAAAGGATTAAAAGTGAATTCAATGAGTTGCTTGAACATTTCCGTTCTGCAAATTCATTTGAAGAACAAAATGAAGTTATTGAAAAGCTAAATGCAATTGGAAGTAATTATTCAACGCACGCTAACCTAGCGTATATTCGCTCATCCATCAACACGAATGATGAATTCTATCAAAAGGAACGCGAATTTTTCGATGAAATCGGACCGGAATTCCAGGAGCTTGGGACTGCCTTCTACAAAGAATTGGTCGTCACACCTTTTCGTAAGCAACTTGAAGAGAAATGGGGCTCGCAATTATTTGCATTGGCAGATAATGCAATCAAATCCTTCTCGCCTGAAGTCCTTCCATTACTTCAAAAAGAAAATAAGCTGACTACTGAATATGCCAAACTTGTTGCGTCTGCTCAAATTGAGTTCGACGGCAAAACTTTGACGCTTGCACAGATGGGTCCTTACGCTGAATCCACTGATCGCGATGTAAGGAAAAAAGCAATGACCGCTTCCTATTCTTTCTACTCTGAAAATGGCGAAGCGTTTGACCGTATTTACGATGATCTCGTTAAAGTCAGACATGAAATCGCGACGAAACTTGGATTCGATAACTTTGTAGAATTAGGGTATGCGCGCATGAACAGGATTGGTTATAATGCCGAAATGGTAAAGAATTTCCGCGACCAAGTCCGTGATTATATCGTTCCTCTTGCTACAATATTATACAAACGCCAAGCGGAGCGCATTGGTGTAGAAGAATTGAAGTTTTACGATCAATCCCTAAACTTCCTCAGTGGAAACGCTACACCTAAAGGAACACCCGAGTGGATTATTGAAAACGGTAAAAAAATGTATGAAGAGCTTTCACCTGAAACAAATGAATTTTTCAAGTATATGACAGACAAGCATCTTCTTGACCTTGAAGCGAAGAAAGGGAAAGAAACGGGCGGCTACTGCACATTCATCGACGACTATGATTCGCCATTTATCTTTTCGAATTTTAATGGAACATCAGGTGACATCGATGTGCTGACTCATGAAGCGGGACATGCTTTCCAAGTATATTCCAGCCGAAATATTGGTATTCCGGAATACGTTTGGCCGACACATGAAGGTGCCGAAATCCATTCAATGAGTATGGAATTCTTCACATGGCCTTGGATGGAATTGTTCTTTGAAGATGAAACGGAAAAGTACAAGTTCGCTCACTTAAGCAGCGGATTGCTATTTTTACCGTACGGAGTCGCAGTAGACGAATTCCAGCATCTTGTTTATGAAAACCCTGAAATGACACCTGAAGAGCGCAATGCTGCATGGAAAAAGCTTGAGAAAACGTACTTGCCAATGCGGGATTATGATGGCAATCCATATCTTGAAGCTGGATCCATATGGCAACGCCAATCGCATATTTACGAAGCACCATTCTATTACATCGATTATACATTGGCCCAAATCTGCGCGTTCCAATTTTGGAAGCGTTCGTTTGAGAACCGTGAAGAAGCGTGGAATGATTACTTGCACCTTTGCAAATTGGGTGGATCGAAAAAGTTCACTGAGCTTGTAGCGGAAGCTAACCTCATTTCACCGTTTGAAGATGGCTGTGTTGAATCGGTAGTAGGCTCTATCGAAGCTTGGCTCAACTCGGTTGATGACAAAGCATTATAAATGAAGACAACAAAGGGCTGCCTTTTTACTTGGCAGCCCTTTAAGTTTTTTACATTAATCCCACTGCATTCCCGTTTTCATCGATATCCATATGAAGTGCGGCAGGTGTTTTCGGTAAGCCAGGCATTGTCATAATATCGCCTGTTAAGCAAACAAGGAATCCGGCTCCTAATTTTGGAATGATTTCACGAATCGTAATCGTGAAGTCTTCAGGTCTTCCAAGTTTTTTAGGATCATCCGAAAATGAGTATTGAGTTTTCGCCATGCAAACAGGAAGGATATCCCAACCGTTTTGCTCGATTTGTAAAAGATCCTTTCTTGCCTTATCCGTCAAGACAATTCCTTTACCGCCGTAAACTTTTGTAACGATTGTCGTGATTTTCTCAATGACAGATTGTTCAACATCGTAAAGTGGTGCAAAGTCATTTGGCTCATCTAACAGCTCCAAAACTTGCTTCGCTAAGTCTAATCCGCCTTCGCCTCCACGGCCCCATACATCTGTCAATGCCGCACGGACACCATTTTCCTTACACCATTTCAGTACATAATCAAGTTCAGCTGATGAATCTGTTATGAACCGATTCAAAGCGACTACTGGATGAACACCGAAAGCCCTGACTGTTTCCAAATGCTTCTCCAAGTTGACGATTCCATCCATGACAGCTTGGACATTTTCTGCACCAAGATCCGTTTTCTTCACTCCGCCATGCATTTTCAATGCACGGATTGTTGTTACAACTACGACAGCATCCGGTGCAAATCCGCCTTTTCGTGCTTTGATGTCCATAAACTTCTCAGCACCTAAATCGGATCCGAAGCCCGCTTCTGTTACAACAACATCTGCAAGCTTCCTTGCTGTGTTTGTAGCCATCAATGAGTTACAACCATGTGCAATATTCGCAAATGGCCCTCCGTGGATTAAGGCAGGTGTTCCTTCGATTGTTTGGACGAGATTCGGTTTGAATGCTTCCTTCAACAACAACGTAAGAGCACCCTCTATTCCAAGGTCCCTTACCGTTACTGCCTCTTTTTCATACGTATATCCAATCACCATTTGCGAGAGACGTTCTTTCAAATCCTGCAGGCTCGTAGCCAAACAGAATACAGCCATAATTTCAGAAGCTACTGTAATATCAAATCCGTCTTCCCTCGGAATTCCTTGACCGGGACCGCCGAGGCCAATTGTAATATGTCTCAATGCACGATCATTCATATCCAGTGCGCGTTTCCAAGTGATCCTTCTTGGATCTATCCCTAAGACATTCCCTTGGTGAATGTGATTATCTATCATTGCACTAAGCGCATTATTTGCTGTTGTAATCGCATGGATATCCCCATTGAAATGTAGGTTAATTTCCTCCATTGGCAAAACTTGAGCATACCCGCCCCCTGCGGCGCCGCCTTTTACCCCCATGACAGGTCCAAGTGATGGCTCCCGCAAAGCAATCATTGACTTCTCACCCAATCTTGACAATGCATCAGCTAAGCCTACAGTCACAGTGGATTTTCCTTCTCCCGCTGGTGTCGGACTTGTTGCCGTCACTAGAACAACCTTTCCATATGATTGGGAAACAGGCAATTTGCTCACATCAATTTTCGCTTTATAGCGGCCATAAGGTTCTACTGCCTCTTCAGGAATACCCGCATTTTGCGCAATTTCTAAAATAGGTTTCATGACTGCTGCGTTTGCTATTGCTAAATCTGTTAATGGTTTTGCTTTTTCCGTCAAAATGACCCCAACCCTTCCCTTTTACTCTCAGTATAGTTTAAAAGACGAACAATGACCCTCAAAAAAATCAACTTAATCATGACAATTGAAATATATTCTATTTATTTAATTGTCTGCAATTCTATCATACAACATTACTGTAATATTTTCATTCGGATAATAAAAAACGCAAAGATGATTCTTTGCGTTTTAGTGTATGCTTATTTAGTTGAAAGTGACTTGAGCGTAACTACCACTATTTCAGGTTGATTGAATATCCTTATTGGGACAATACTATTCCCAAGACCTCGGCTAATGACCAGATGACTTCCACTCTTCTCATGAACGCCTGAAGTATATTCGGGAAACCATCCTTGACCCGGAGCAACAAGGCCACCAAGCCCTGGGATTCTTATCTGACCGCCATGAGCATGGCCGCTAAAAACGAGATCGATATTTCGCTCTACATATCTATCCAATTCATACGGACGGTGCGCCAAGAGTAGTTTATACATTTCATTCGGGACATTCTTAAAAGCCTTACCTAAGGCCTCTTCTACAAACTGATCCTCGGGTAAAACACTGGATAACGGATCCTCTATGCCTCCAATGGCAATTTTTTCTTCGTCGCCAATAAGTAGTGATTCATTTGATAAAACGTGTACGCCTAACTGGATTAGTTCTGACTTTATTAACTCGACATCATTCGTAGAAACTTCATGATTGCCTGTAACATAGAAAAAGGGTGCGACAAACTGAAGCTGTTTAATAATATTTAGGCTCTGTTCAAGATCATACCGATTTCCATCGATAAAATCTCCCGTGATAAATATTGCGTTTGGGGAAAGTAACTTAACTTTATTCACAAGTTCCGAGTTGTTATCTCCGAAAACCGAATCGTGAATATCCGATAATTGTACAATCCGATAATTATCAAAGTACTTTGGTATCCTCAAAGACTCTATTTCCAAAAAGGTGACCCCGATTGAGGAGTTTTCTTTATAAATATATAGGCCAACTAACATTATAAGTATAATAATAAGTAGAATTCCTTTTAATTTCCGGTGGCCCCTGTTCATTAATCATTAAATCCAACGTTTCTTTATTTTAGCGAGTTCCAGTAATTCTAATACATCCTTTTTAGGTAACTCCGTCAAAATTGTAAGTAGTTCACGCTCAGCCAAGCGTCTTCCCCTACCACTGCGGTATCGATCTTTATTCATCGCGTCAACTGAACTGTATAATTCTGTTAACTTTCCATCCTGTTCCTCTACACCATTACCAATACTTAAATTTTCACGTAATCGTTCATAGAGCATATCCACATTCGAAGAACTATTTGTCGTAAATGCACGGGATGTATTCGGGTCCCCTAAAATCAGTTCATCGGTTGAAATATTAAACCTGTCTGAAATCTTAGCAATCCAGGCGGCCGAGGGGGCATTCTTTCCTTTCTCCCAATCTTTAATTCTACTCGCTGAAGTACCTATTGCCGCGCCAAAGGCCATCATCGATAAGCCTCTTTGCTCCCTTAGAGTCTTTAGTCTTATACCAAAGTCTTCTTTACTCCAATCATTCACGGTAATGCCTCCTCCTATATACTTATCTCTATGATATTTTCCAAGAGTCCCCATGTCAATATTAATTATTTTTCTATTAAATCTTTAATAACCTGTACGCTGACGTGTATAATTTTTTTCATTCTTTTCTATATATGCATTAATTATTTCAGAATAAGAAAAACCGATTCTTGAAGCTATTGACCCATAGTGAATCCATATACTTTTATAGTTTTCCATGGTCGGATCAAAGATGAAAGTTTGGATCGATGTAATCGTTTCGATAAAAATCTCCGTCAGTTCGCCATTCACTTTGCCCTCTGGCCATTCATTCAGAACGTCGAAACCTTTTTCGATGCCAATTGATAAAATAAAATGGATTGAATCCACATATTCCTCTAAGATGACATCTCTTTCGGATGGACCTTTTGTGCTCCAGAATTTAAAACATCTTGTTTCGTTCGCTAATTCTGCAAGTTCCACTACAAGGGCAAGGCCTTTTTCTCGAAATACGTCTTTTTCTATTGCTTGATTTGTCTGTATGAAGTTATCTAATTCTCGTTGCATCGTAAACAAGGTTGAAAAGTTCATTTAAATCCTCCAAAAATAAATTATCTTGAAACCAAACTGAATCTCATCCGTATAGGTATGAGACTATATCTAAATTTGTGAGGGGATGCTAGTATGGCTTTGATAATACGTTTTGTCATCATTGCATTCATCGTCTATCTATTCTACAGAGGCATTCGATATTTGATTGACCCTAAACGGAAACTGGACGAGGCGTATGAACAAGAACAATATTATTTTTATGATGATGTTAAAAATGTAAGGAAGAATTTCTTTATCACATATAAAGGTGCCCTCTTTGAAGGAGAAAAGTATTTAGGGACAACGGAAGATTCCTTTGAAGTCGTTTCAATCTTTGTCTGGGTGAAGGATGAAACAAAGCTACAAGGATTCTCTAAGGATGACTTCCACTTCTTATCTTCTGAAATCAATTCAAATTATCCAAATGCTGTCATCAGCTGGAAAAATCCAATTGAAAAGTTAATGAAGGCCCGTTAAGTATTGACGGGCTTTTTTTCATTATTTCAAGAGAATTTACTTCGTCCTATTCCAAATAGATCGATGCCCAAGCTGTAAACGATGATGCTTATGTAGATAATCGCTAATACTAGAAATCCGATGCGAAATGTTGTATGTCTTGTTTTGTGATTAAATACCATCATCCCAATATACGCACCAATGCCTCCCCCGACAAATGCCAACAGCCAAAGGTTCTTCTCTGGAATTCTTCTTCCTTTTCTTTTCGCCTGCCTCTTATCATAACCCATTGCTGCAAATGTCCATATGGATAGGAAGACAATCCAACTAATTATCACTGTTTGCATCGATTCTCAACTCCCCTACCCCTATTCTACACTTTATTGAATAGACAAAGAAAGAAGAACTATAATTACTTTTATTTTTATTTTTCTATTACTTTTTGGTACTGTTCATTACTTTTCTATGTAAAAAAACCTCGCATCCGAAAATTCGGCACGAGGCTTTGTAAGAATACATCGCTTATTTTGCGACAGAGTTTTTAGCTGTTTCTGCAAGTTTTGCAAATGCTTGAGCATCTGTTACTGCAAGGTCAGCAAGCATTTTGCGGTTCACTTCGATGCCAGCCACTTTAAGACCGTGCATCAATGTGCTGTATGAAAGACCATTCATACGTGCTGCCGCGTTGATACGTGTGATCCATAGTTTACGGAAATCACGTTTTTTCTGACGGCGGTCACGGTATGCATAGTTGAATGATTTCATGACCTGTTGGTTTGCTACTTTGTAAAGTCTATGTTTTGAACCAAAATAACCTTTGGCTAATTTCAATACTCGATTACGGCGCTTGCGCGTCACTGTTCCACCTTTTACGCGTGGCATAGTTCATTACCTCCTGCTATTCCTAAAGAATGTTTTAATTGTTCAAAGCTTATTTCATGTATGTGATCATTTCACGGATACGTTTGTAGTCGCCTGAAGAAACAAGTGAAGCTTTGCGCAAGTGGCGTTTCGCTTTTGTAGACTTGTTGGCAAAAAGGTGACTTGTGTAAGCACGGCCGCGTTTCACTTTACCAGTCGCAGTTTTTTTGAAACGTTTCGCGGATCCGCGGTGAGTTTTCATTTTTGGCATGATCTGTTCCTCCTAAATCGTTCGCGTTACTTTTTTTCGGCAGTCGGGGCAAGTATTAGGAACATGCTCCGGCCTTCCATTTTCGGCTTAACTTCAACCGTTGAGACTTCCTTGCATTCTTCTGCAAAACGGTCCAAAACACGTTGCCCGATTTCCTTGTGCGTAATTGCACGACCACGGAATCGGATGGACGCTTTAACTTTGTCCCCTGCTTGCAGAAATTTGATACCGTTGCGAAGTTTTGTTTGAAAATCATGCTCGTCAATTGTCGGGCTTAGGCGCACTTCTTTGACGTTGATGATTTTCTGGTTCTTTCTCACTTCACGTTCTTTCTTTTGTTGCTCAAACTTGAATTTACCGTAGTCCATTACACGGGCTACTGGTGGCTTTGCTGTTGGTGCGACTAGGACAAGGTCCAAATTTGCACGCGCTGCGATTTCAAGTGCCTCGTTGCGTGATTTGATTCCAAGCTGGTCACCATTGTGGTCAATAAGGCGAAGCTCGCGGGCACGGATGCCCTCGTTTACGTACATGTCTTTGCTAATAGTAATCCACCTCCGAATGTTGTCTCGCGAATACTCGGTTTGGGTACACCGTCCAGCATTCCGACGGTCCCATAGTTCATTCGTTTTATAAGAGCCGGACAATAAAAAAAGTAGACAAAAGTGACTTTTGTCTACCCGCTTATGTGTACGCGCAAATGTAAGCGCGGCACGTTCACTCATGTGCTGACCTGTCAACAACGTAATGCGTCGATCAGGTGAGAAGCGGGCAGCTCCTTCTTATACCACAAACTGTATTCATTAACCTTAATAAGTCTATCATCTTATTTATTCATTGTCAACAAGAAAATTAAACTGTTGATTTCCGCTACGGGCGGACGCTTTCCGGGGGGCGGGCGGTGAGCCTCCTCGGTCGCTGCGCGACACTGCGGGGTCTCACCTGTCCCGCTAATCCCCTCGGAGTCGCCGCCCTGCGCTTCAATCAACGGAAAGTATTAATATTTAGTATCTCTGTTTATAAAAAAGCTACCGAAAAACGCATAATACGATTAAAAAGCTTATAAATCGTTGTAGAGACGCATAAATGCTACTTTAATAATAATTTTTAAGTGCTTTTATTTGTTTAAGGGCATTTAGCGCGATTTTGGGTATTGATTTACTTTTCACTTGCCTGCGTCCACGGATTATTGTTCGTGGGAAACGTCTGCTTGTATTAGTTTTAAGAAGTCTGCGAATGGCATGCTTTCGGATTTTTGTTCGCCGTATTTTCTTACGTTTACTTCACCGGATTCGACTTCTTTGTCACCAAGGACTAACATATACGGGATTTTTTGAACTTGGGCTTCACGAATTTTATATCCGATTTTTTCGTCGCGGCTGTCAAGGTCAACACGGAAACCTGATGCTACTAGTTTCTCACGTACTTCATTTGCATAGTCGAAGTGGGCTTCAGGTGAGACCGGGATGACTTCAACTTGGACTGGTGCAAGCCATGTCGGGAATGCCCCTTTGTATTCTTCGATCAGGAATGCTACGAAACGTTCCATCGTTGATACTACGCCTCTGTGGATAACGACAGGGCGATGTTGTTTGCCGTCCTCTCCGACGTATGTGAGGTCGAAACGTTCAGGAAGAAGGAAGTCGAGTTGGACAGTCGATAATGTCTCTTCCATACCAATTGCAGTTTTCACTTGTACATCAAGTTTTGGACCGTAGAATGCAGCTTCTCCGTCGGCTTCTACGTATGGAAGACCAGATTCGTCCATTGTTTCTTTCAACATGCTTTGTGCGCGTTCCCACATTTCGTCATCGTCAAAGTATTTTTCAGTGTCTTCCGGATCTCTATAGGAAAGACGGAAGGAATAATCCTTAATACCGAAATCTTTATAAACATCGATGATGAGTTGAACTACACGTTTGAACTCTTCCTTGATTTGGTCAGGACGGACGAAAATGTGAGCATCATTAAGAGTCATTCCACGGACACGTTGTAGCCCGGAAAGTGCTCCTGACATTTCATAGCGGTGCATAGTGCCTAACTCAGCGATACGAATCGGTAAGTTCCTGTAGGAGTGAATACCGTTTTTGTAAATCATCATATGGTGCGGGCAGTTCATCGGACGAAGTACCAGGTCTTCATTGTCCATGCTCATTACCGGGAACATGCCGTCTTGATAGTGGCCCCAGTGTCCTGAAGTTTTATAAAGATCTACACTTCCCAATACTGGTGTGTAAACATGGTCATAACCAAGTTTCACTTCTTTGTCTACGATATATCTTTCGATGATGCGGCGAATTGTAGCACCCTTTGGCAACCAAAGTGGAAGTCCTTGGCCTACTTTTTGGGAGTTTGTGAATAAATTCAGCTCTTTCCCGATTTTACGGTGGTCACGTTCTTTCGCTTCTTCCAACATACGAAGATGCTCTTGAAGCTCTTCCTTTTTAAAGAATGCTGTTCCGTATATACGTTGCAACATTTTATTTTTGGAATCCCCGCGCCAATATGCACCTGCGATGCTTAGAAGTTTGAATTCCTTCAGCTTGCCTGTTGATGGGACGTGTACGCCACGGCATAGGTCGAAAAATTCGCCTTGCTCATAGATAGATACTTGCTCGCCTTCAGGGATTGCTTCCAAAAGCTCGATTTTATACGGGTCTTCAATTTCATTGAAACGTTTTTCTGCTTCTTCGCGGGATACTTCGACACGCGTTACTGGTAGGTTTTCACCGATGATGCGTTTCATCTCTTTCTCAAGTTCAGGCAAATCCTCAGCTGTGATTGGTGTCGGTGAATCGATATCATAGTAGAAACCGCTGTCGATTACTGGACCAATTCCTAATTTCGCGTCAGGGAATTTACGTTTGACTGCCTGTGCAAGTAAATGGGCTGTACTGTGACGTAGAATTTCGAGTGCTTCTGGAGATTGTGGTGTGATGATTGCAATATCTCCATCTTCATTAATCGGTGTTTTCAGATCGATTAACTTGTCGCCGATTTTACCTGCTAATGCGCTTTTACGTAGTCCTGGACTGATAGAGCCTGCTACTTCTTCAGTTGTTGTGCCTGTTGGAAATTCCTTTATCGCACCATCTGGAAATTTAAGTTGAATATTTTCTGCCATTGCCAACACTCCTCAATTTATTTTTTTACACAAAAAAGCCCCATCCCAATAAAGGGACGAGGCTGTTGCTCGTGGTTCCACCCTTCTTCCTTCTATCCAGTCATACAAAAATAACTGGAAAGATGAAGCTCGAAACGGCTAACGGGCCGGGTCCGTCATCGGTTACTTGAAGGTTCGCCGATGCTGCTCCAAGGTGGTAAACCGATCATCTTCACTTCAGGGCTTCCAGCCAAACGACCCTGTTCTCTGGTAGTGGATTAATCGATTCATGTCCTCTTCTACACATTTCGAATATAATATCCATTAGTATAAGGAATGTTTAAGAAATTTGCAAGTGGATAAATCATCTTACATGTTTCTTCTATTTTTCCCTTTCAACTGGATAGGTTTGGAAACTGTTTTAATGCGTTCCATAATACGTGCTGCTTTGACCTCTTCCTGCTCGCCACGTTGAGTGTACGTCAAATGGTGCTGCAGTTCATCGTAGTTGAAATTGGATGTGAAGAATGTCGGTAGTTTTTCCGCCATACGGTATTGTAAGATCGCTCCTAACACTTCATCACGCGCCCAAGCGGACATTGATTCCGCCCCAAAATCGTCCAACATAAGGACGTTTGCTTTTTTCACAAAGTCAATTTTTTCATTTAACGTCTGATCCTGGATTGATTGCTTCATTTCCCTTAGGAATTCAGGGAGATAGACGACAACAGTCCGTATGCGAAGATTGGCAAGCTCATTTGCGATCGCGCCTAAAATAAAGGACTTTCCTGTCCCGAAAGGACCGTGAATGTAAAGGCCCCTTTCGGGTAACTTTCCCGTTTCGCTAATTTCGCCAAAGAATTGTGCTGCGGCCTCAGCAACAATATACCTGCTTCTATCGTGTTCGAGATCCACATTATTCAGTCGTGCTTCCATGACATCCTTCGGCATGTACATACTATCGATCATGTTGGATACATTTCGACGTTCATCGTCGACAAGTTTATTCGGACATTTTACGTAGTCGAGATCGATGTATCCTTGACTCATTACAAGTTTCGGCTCGAAGCCTTTCATTACATTGACACACCCTTCGATATTCGGGCATTTCTCGCAATGATGGGAAGCCGTTGTATATTCATATAACTTCCCTAAACTTTTATCAACGACTGCCTTGTCGATTTGATTCGAATGATCGGAGATGAACTGTTGGACGCCTGGGGACTCCATTACTTCATTCCTTAATTGTTCATATCTCGCTGTTAGGCCCGAAGCGTTGAACACACGCTTCATTGTATTTCCGATTCTCTCCAACTTTATTTCACCCCGCTTGATATTGCATTAAGTCTCTCCTGCAGCAGTCGCTTGCGTTCTTCGTCAATTGAAGGATCAACATCAGATGCCGGTTGCTGATCGTTTTCTTCATCTTTTTGATAAAACCATTCTGGAACTTTCTCAATCCTTGTCGGTTTCCTTGATGGTGATTTCTTACTTCCTTCATTTTGCCATTTAATGTACTGGTCATGTTCTTTCCGCGAAATTTCCATCGCTTCTTTTGCCGTTCCAATTTTCTTATTTGCCCAATGAGATGCGATTCTTTCCGCATAATTCTTTGTGATTTTGCCGTCATTGCGAATAATTATATAGTGCAGTAACACATTTACTACACCAACTGGGAATCCGTGGACGGTAACAAGTCTTTCGGCAAGTTCCACGTCTACAGGTAGCGGTTCATTTCCAGTGTAGTCTTTCAGCATTTCTCGAGGAGCCGTATTTTCCATATAGAAAATGAATTTATCTTCACGTGATTTCGGCTCCTTGCTTGGTACAGCTATTTCTTTCGTAAAGACTTTTTCAATCGTTGGAACAGTTTGTGAAATATTCGTCTTATAATAATCCACAGCGGCTTTTCGGACTCTGCTTTCAGGTAGCCTTAAGTTTTCGTCTAACGCCATCATGACAACTTTTTGCATATCAATCGGTGTTAGGGAGTAGAGAAAAGCCAACTTCTGTATCAATTCCTTAGGTACTGATGCAAGAGAAGATTTCGGCACCATCTGTTCCGAGAGACCGGCATGCAGCAGATTAAAATCGAAATCGGAATAGGCGAATTGAATTCCAGTCGATTCATTCCGTCCTTGAATTTCGCTATTCTCATCTGTCTGTTCTATTGCTCCAGGACGTATAGGTTTGTAAACATCTAGGAAGGTCCGGGATACTTCTTTATAATTATCATCTAATAAATTTTCGTTCAAAAAACGATTCCTCAATCCACGGTATGCTTGTTCCCCAATTTTACTGAAGAGGAAAGTTGATAATAGTGGATCATCGAAGAAAGATTTTGCATCCATTGGTGCTAGTAGTTCGTACACGAAAGAGCGGTCATCGCCTTCTTGCTTGCAGTATGTACGCAGCAATCCGATCGCTTCGAGTGAGATTCTTGCTTCAAAAACTTGTCCCAATGGCATTGTTAATAAATTCATTAAATAATAGTGGTTGAATTCCGTTTCTTTTTCTCGTTCAGCATCTGCCCAAAAAGACATGAAGAGACTCATTGCATGCGGACCGATCAACGGTTGGTAGAACAATGTGAGGAGTTGCCGGTCATAATCCGAAAACGGACTTGCCATCTTTAGTTTGAATGTGTCTACTGGTTGAAGTTCTTGATAAAGCATATTGGCGGAACCCCCCCTTTCATCCTTTTAGATCAATTTCCATCTTTTTTATTTTGTAGATTTTGCAGTTCTTCTATAAAAACTGTTATGTCCTTATATTGGCGGTAGACAGATGCGAATCGAACATATGCGACTTCATCAACATCGGCCAATTTCCCCATCACCATTTCACCGACGTCCTCGGAATTGATCTCAACAACCCCAGAACTTCTTAATTCTTTTTCTATTAAATAAACAATATTTTTTAACGCTTCTAATTCGACAGGTCTTTTTTCACAAGCTCTAATTAGCCCTCTAAGCAGTTTTTCTCCATTGAACTCTTCCCGCGTCCCATCTTTTTTTACGACGATAAGCGGCATTTCCTCCACTTTCTCAAAAGTCGTGAACCGAAAAGCGCATTTTTCGCATTCACGGCGTCTTCGAATGGATCGATTCTCCTCAGCCGGTCTGGAATCGATTACCCGTGTGCCATTGTAATGACAAGCTGGACATATCATTTCGTTTTCCTCCGAATTTCCGTATAGTATATTGATTATAACAGAAGTTTGTCGAAAAAATCGAAAGGGAATCGAAAGAAATTGCTGATATGACGTTTTCACCATTAAGAAGGAAAAAAGCCGCTCAAGTCATGCATTGACTTGAGCGGCTTTTCATTACATTTATTAATTTAATTAAGCGTTAAGTGCATTAGCAACTTTTTGAGTTAATTCGACAACACGTGCAGAATAACCCCATTCGTTGTCGTACCATGCAAGAACTTTCACCTTGCGGTCACCCATGACGATTGTAGACAATCCATCAATTGTTGCAGATTCAGTCGTTGTATTGAAGTCAACGGAGACTAAAGGTTCAGTAGTAAAACGAAGAATTCCTGCAAGTGCGCCGTTTGCCGCCTCTTTGAATGCTTCATTCACTTCTTCAACGGTTACGTCTCTCTGTACATCTACAACTAAGTCGACTAACGAAACGTTAGGAGTAGGAACTCGAAGTGCCATACCGTGGATTTTCCCTTCAAGCTCAGGCAATACGAGCGATAACGCTTTTGCAGCACCTGTTGAAGTTGGGATAATCGACTGAGCACATGCACGTGCACGGCGAAGATCCTTATGCGGATTATCCAAATTCTTTTGGTCATTCGTGTAAGCATGTACAGTTGTCATCAATCCGTTTTCAATACCAAACGTATCATTGAGAACTTTCGCAACAGGAGCAAGACAGTTTGTCGTGCAGCTTGCATTCGAAATGACATCGTGCTTCTCAATATCAAGCTTATCGTCATTCACACCCAAAACAATGGTGATATCTTCATTTTTACCAGGTGCTGTTAAAATTACTTTTTTAGCACCTGCTTCAAGATGAAGGGCTGCTTTCTTACGTGAGTTAAAAACTCCAGTTGCTTCAATTACGATATCGACACCAAGGTCTTTCCATGGCAATTTAGATGGGTCGCGTTCTGCTATTAATTGGACACGTTTACCATTAACAATCAGAGCATCTTCCTCTACAATGACTTCCCCGTCAAATATTCCATGATTTGTGTCATACTTAATCAGATGGGCCAAGGTTTCAGCCGGATACGATGCGTTTACTGCAACTACATTCACGTCGTCCTTCGAGATAATTTGGCGGAAAACCATACGTCCAATTCTCCCAAATCCATTTATCGCTATAGAAGTAGTCATGTACTATATCCCCCTGCTTAATGTTATACTTTATATCTTTTATCCGTTAATTAGTATAGCACATTTTACATGGGTGAAAAGAGTTTGTGAACCAATTGACAATGTTCCACTTTTCAGAGAATACAATCACGGCAATGCATGCCATTTCGCTAATATTACATCAAGTTGTCGTTCCGTTTCTTCGAGAGTATCGTTATTATTAATTACCGCGTCCGCACCTTCTTCTTTTTCAGTGATTGGGAGTTGGGAATTGATTCGCGCATCTGCTTCCTCACCGGAAAGACTATTTCTTGCGATTAAACGCTCTCGTTGAATGGCAGGTGTTGCAGTAACGACAATGATCTTTTCGACATAGGATTCAAGCTTACTTTCAAATAGTAAGGGAATATCCATAATAACAGTATTAAACCCTTTCTCCAGCCATGATTCCTTTTGCCGGATCATTTCTTGGCGAACAGCCGGGTGCATGATTTCATTAAGTTTTTTGCGTTGGCTTTTATCTTTGAATATAAGGCTTCCTAACTTTTCACGGTTCAGCCTTCCATTCTGATCAATAACATCTTCTCCGAAAACATCAGCTATTTTATCTAAAACAATACTTCCCGGTTCTACAACCTGTCTCGATATCTCATCCGCATCGACGACCGGGTAGCCTTTTTCTTTCAACATACGCGAAACGGTGCTTTTACCGGTAGCAATGCTTCCTGTCAAACCGATGATCATCGGAGTCATCCTTTCTCACCTTTGGCATTTTGGACAATAGACGGAAGTTCTTCCGGCTATCTTCATGCTTTTTGTTGAACTTCCACAATGACTACAAACTTTTTTCCCATACATTTTAAGACGAGTTTGCATCGTTCCAGCTTCACCATTAATGTTTCGATAATCAGAAATGGAGCTTCCGCCTGCATCAATGCTTTCCTGCAGAACATTAACAATTACGTTAAATAATTCCCTTTTCCTTTTTTCGCTTATCCGTTCGGTTGTTCTATTGGGATGTATTTTCATTTTGAAAAGGGCCTCGGTGGCGTAAATATTTCCGCACCCTGATATAATATGCCCGTCCATAATTACTTCTTTGATAGGTTTCCGGGCATATTTCGGTGTTGAAGCCATTGCGAGAAAATGATCGATCGCCTCTCTTGAGAAAGGCTCTGGTGCCATTTTCAATAATGGAGAGTAGTCCTCTTCCTTACCTAACAGACGTAATTCTCCAAACCTGCGTATATCTGAATAGACAAGCATACCGCCATCATCCATCGTAAAAATGACATGGATATGGTTTTTGAACTTCCGTTCTACCACTTCATCCAATGAATTTACGACAAACCATGCTCCTGACATTCCCAAATGGCTGACTAACAAATGGGGCTGACCTGCTTTTTCCAAATGGAAATAAATATATTTACTTCTTCTTGTAACATCAATAATCGTCATATCCGAAAGTTCTTCAATAAAATCCTCAAGTGTTTTTCCTTTGACAATGGCTTCTTTACCCAATTCCTTTGAACTTCTAATCACTTCAGAAACCTTCACTTCAGAAATGGTACGACCTTTTGACGCAGGTGCCAATTCACGAACAACACCTTCAACTTCAGGTAGTTCCGGCATACAAATTCCTCACTTCGTTTCATACCAGGATAGTCCGTATGCCCACTCGACTTTCAGTGGAACGTCAAGTGTTAATGCGGATTCCATCACTTCAGGTACAATTTGCTTCAATTTTTCTATTTCATCTTCAGGAGCTTCAAATATCAATTCGTCATGTACTTGTAGCAGCATTCGTGTTTGAAGACCTTCTTCTTTCAATCTTGCATCCATGTCAATCATTGCTTTTTTTATGATGTCTGCGGCTGTTCCTTGTATCGGTGTATTCATCGCCGTTCTTTCAGCAAAACTTCTTAGATTAAAATTGGAGCTTGTTATGTCAGGTAAATACCTTCTTCTGTTCATCATTGTAACGACATAACCTTTCAATTTTGCATCCGATACAATGTCTTCCATGTATTGTTTAACGCCAGGGAACGTCGCCAAATACGTATCGATGAATTTCCCTGCTTCTTTACGGGTTATATTCAGACTTTGAGATAGGCCATAGTCACTTATTCCATAGACAATACCAAAATTGACTGCCTTCGCCGTCCTTCGCATATCCGAAGAAACTCCGTCCTTGTCGACACCAAACACGTCCATTGCTGTTTTTGTATGAATATCCTCATCTTCCCGGAACGCGGAAATCATTTTCTCGTCTTGCGACATATGGGCTAACACTCGTAGTTCGATTTGCGAGTAATCCGCTGCAAACATTACCCACCCCGGTTCGGATGGAACGAATGCCGCCCTTATTTTCCGCCCTTCCTCCAAACGGATTGGGATATTTTGCAGATTTGGGTTGATTGAGCTCAACCGACCTGTTTGGGTCAAAGCCTGCTGAAAACGAGTATGAATTTTACCATCTTCATGTATTTCCTTCGTAAGTCCTTCAATATAAGTCGAATTCAATTTTCCAAGCTGTCTATACGTCAGGATAAAACTTATGATTTCGTGTTCGCTTTCAAGTTTCTCCAACACGTCTGCAGCAGTGGAATAACCTGTCTTCGTTTTCTTGATTGGCGTTAAACCAATTTTTTCGAACAAAATCTCACCAAGTTGCTTCGGTGAATTAATGTTGAACTTTTGTCCCGCCATTTCATAGATAATCGATTCCAATTCTAAAAGCCTTGCGGATAATTCAATTCCAATTTGCCTTAAAATGCCTAAATCCGTCTTGACTCCCGTAGTTTCCATCTTTCCAAGGATTTGAGCTAAAGGCATTTCAAGCTCCCGGTACAACCCGAACTGTTCATTATCACGTAACTTGCCTTCCAATGCAGGCTTTAATTTCCATACGGCTTGTGCTTTCCTGCCTGCATGGTCCGCAAGTATTTTTTCTTCCGGCAATGCTTTTTTAGCGCCTTTTCCATAAATGACTTCGTCGGATTGAATGTCGGAGTAGTTGAATTCCTTCGCAACTGAAGCGACATCCGTGTACGTCGAAGAAGGGTTTGCAATATAGGTCGCCAGTAATAGGTCAAATTCGATGCCATTCACTTCAATGCCATGCCGAAGCAGAGAAGCATACGATGCCTTGGAATCAGTTGTGAACTTCTTCTTCTGTTCATCCTGCAACCAGTTTTTCAATTTATCCGATTTGATGACAACTTCAAACGGGATAAAAATGATGTTGTCACCGTCGGTCATGCCGATACCAGAAATCTCCGATGCTAAATAATTCTCATCCATCATTTCGACATGTAGTGCCATTTCCTCCGCAAGTTCAATGGATTCAGGATCATTTATGATCCGAACATCGATTTCCTCAATAGGTCTACTGTCAGTTTCCGGTGACATTTTTTCAAGCAACGTTTTGAATTGTAATTCTTCATAAATAGCTTTCACATTTTCCTCAGAAGGTCCAGGATAACTCAAATTACCAATCGAAATCGTGATTGGAGCATCTACATCAATCGTAGCAAGTTTTTTACTCATGTACGCTAGCTCTTCATTTTCCGTCAAATTCTCTTTCAGTTTTTTTCCGGAAACCTTATCCAATGATTCATAAACTTTTTCGACTGAACCGTATTCCTTTAATAGTTTAATCGCAGTTTTTTCTCCAACGCCTGGGACTCCGGGAATATTGTCTGAAGGGTCTCCCATAAGACCTTTCATATCAATGATTTGAGATGGTGTAAGTCCATACTTGTCCATAACATGAGCAGGTGTATACTTTTCAAGGTCAGTTATCCCTTTTCGTGTAATGCATACTGTTGTTTTATCGCTTGCAAGTTGTGTTAAGTCCTTATCACCCGAAATGACGACAACTTCCATGCCTTCTGCGTCCCCTGTCTTGCTCAATGTTCCGATAATGTCATCGGCTTCGTACTGATCAAGTTCGTATTGCGAGATTTGAAATGCATCAAGTAATTTCCGTAAATACGGGAATTGCTCAGATAGTTCAGGTGGTGTCTTTTGGCGACCGCCTTTATATTCGCTGAATGTTGAATGCCTGAACGTTGTTTTACCTGCATCCCAAGCGACAAGTATATGTGTCGGTTTTTCTTCTTCCAAAATGTTTTGCAGCATCATTGTGAATCCATAGATAGCGTTTGTATGGATTCCCGTATCATTTGTTAATAATGGCAAAGCAAAAAATGCCCGATATGCCAAGCTATTCCCGTCCAAAAGCACAATTTTCTCTTTCGACAAATCCGCTCACTCCCTTGATAAAAAAACGTCATCTTCCTTTATTCTACCATGATGGTTCGAATAAATGAAAATGACGTCTTCTGTTATTCCAAGTATCCTGTCAATATCTTCGCGTATGGCGAGTTAGCAGGCATGATGATCATTGTGTCGTTGCCGATCGTGCGGGAATACGACTGTAGAGTTCGGTAGAGATTGTAGAACTCGGGATCCTTGGAGAAGGCATCGTTGTAGATTCTTGCCGCCTCTGCCTCTCCCTCAGCATGGATGATTGCTGCTTCTTTTTGAGCTGTCGCCAATAATTCTTGTACTTCGCGGTCCGTTTCCGCTTCAATCTTTTGCTTTTCTGCATCTCCCTCAGATAAGTAGGCCTGTGCAGTCGATTCCCGTTCGGAGATCATCCTTGTGTAGATAGAATGCTCGTTTTCTTCCGGCAGATCGATTCGTTTCATCCGGACATCAATTACTTCAATTCCGTAATTCCCTTCGTCAAGGAACTGATTCACTTTTTCTGCGACACGGTCATTTAAACTTCCTCGCTCTGAGTTCTCATCATTAACAACATCAACGTAATTCAACTGACCCATTTCATTACGGATAACGGAGTAGATGAACTCTTCCATTCTGGATTCTGCATTGATGATATTACGAGCGTTGGAAATCATTTTTCTTGCATCCGTAATTTTCCAAACGGCATAGTTATCGATAATGATCCGTTTTTTGTCTTTTGTAGTGATTTCAGCCTCAGAGACGTTATAGATCATTTGGTTTTTCGGTAATGTCGATACAGTTTGAATGAATGGGATTTTCATATTTAGCCCTGGATCTTTAATGATTCTTGTAATCTCTCCAAATTGCCGTACAACCCGGTATTCGTCTTCCTTCACGATAAAAGTGTTCGCTATAAGGATGACAGCAATCGCGAAGATTATTGTAATACCAATTGCTGACTTTACATATTTCTTCGTATTGAATGGGCGTTTCGGTTTGATGACATTAGTCGGTTCAGGCCCTTTGTTCTGTTTAGCCCGTTGTCGTTCCATAAACTTCTCTTCTATGCTTTTAAATGGATTATTTTCATTTGACATCAGTTTCCGCCCCCTTCCGTATTCTGACTAACCGGTGGTGGTGTTTGATTTTCCAGTTGTTGCAATGGCAGATACTTCAACGTTTCTCCATCGTCATTCATAATATAGATTTTAGCCTTTGGTAATACTTGTTCTAACGTTTCGATGATTAAACGTTGGCGGGTAATCGCTACATTTTTCGAGTATTCTGCATGAAGATCGTTAAAGAGAGCGACATCTCCAAGGGCCTGCTCAATACGGGCTGTTTTTTGACCCAAGGCACGTGATTGAATCGCATTCTTTTCCCCAATTGCTTCGTTTTCTCGTTTGTTTTTATACTTTTGAGCTTCGTTAATTTTCGTGTTTTTAGTTTCCCTTGCGTCTGTTACGGCAGTAAAAGCAGCCCTAACTTCAGCGTTTGGAAGCTCAACATCTTGCAATTTGACACCTTGAATTGCAATTCCAATGTCATAATTTCCAACAAGAGTAGTTAGCAATTCCCGTGTTTTCCCTTCTATTTCTGCCTTCCCATCCGTTAACGCGGCATCAATTGTCGAACTTCCGATTACGGAACGAATTGAAGCAGAAGTAGCATCATGCAGGATTTGCTCCGGTTTTTGGGAATTAAATAAGAACTTTTGTGGATCCGTAATTTTCCATTGAACTACGAGATCCGCTAGGACGATATATTCATCCCCCGTGATCATTTTCGTTTCTTTGTCAAAAGAGACAAGTTCCCCACTTGCATCTTGTTTGTATCCAAACTGAAGACTGAAGGTTTCTTTTGAAAGCTTTTCTACATGCTGGATTGGCCACGGAAGTTTAAAATGCAATCCTGATTCGGTTACGGGTGTATCCGCCTTTCCGAAAGTAATAACAACAGCTTGCTCGGACTCATCCACAGTATACCAAGTAGTAAAAGCGATAACGACTAGTAAAATTCCTGCGATAATTAAGCCTGCAGCTATCGATGCTCGGCGTGTGCTCATATTTGTAATTCCCCTTTCTCTTATGTATCTACTAATCATACGGACTTGTTTGCAATAAGTTTCAAAAAAAAAAAAGAAACCGCGTTATGCGGCTCTTTTAGGAAGTGTAACTGTAAATTCTGTACCAACGCCCAATTCACTTTTTACCGCAACTTTCCCACCATGTGCTTCAATCAGATGTTTAACAATGGCTAAACCAAGTCCAGTACCACCCGACTCCCTACTCCGTGCACGGTCAACTCTGTAAAAACGTTCAAACAGTCTTGATAGTTTATCTTGCTCGATTCCAATTCCTTCGTCCTTAACTTGAATAATGACATGATCATTCGTCTCCGATGTCGTAACATAAATTTTAGTCCGTTCTTTGGAATAATTAATGGAATTTGCCAACAAATTAACCATTACCTGGATAAGACGATCTTTATCAGCTTCTAAACTGATCCCTGTCTGACCTTGTAGAATGATATCCATTCCCTTGTTCTCAAGTGGACCAGAGATAATTTTCAATGCATCATTAACTACATCTGAAATGGACACTAACCTATTTTGTAATTGAAAGCCCACTCTTTCAATTTGCGACAGTTCCAATAAGTCATCGATCAGCAATTTAAGTCGATCACTTTCCTTATGAATGATTTCTAGAAAATCCTTTGATATTCGCGGATCATTCATAGCACCATCCAACAATGTTTCCGCAAAGCCTTTAATGGAAGTGATGGGGGTTCGTAATTCATGTGATACATTCGCAACGAAATCTTTGCGAATTTCTTCAAGTTGCACTAACTTCGTTATATCATGGAGTACTACGATAATACCAAGCCAATTGCCATGTCGACCGATAACTGGTGCTCCATACCCATTGAAAAATGCCCCGCCGCTCCTTATTTGACGTTCCGTAACTTTTTCAGTCAGGAACACATCCTCTATCAAGTTTTTGATTTCGTCGGGAATATTTATTTCTTTTACAGTCTTTCCAATCAAACTATCGCTTGGCAAACCAAATGTCTTTTCAAATACGCCATTCAGCATATTAACTGTACCTTCCCGGCCGAAAATCAAGAGTCCGCTCCCCATACTCTCAATTAAGGTTTTTAATCGTTCTTTTTCCATCGTCCGTAAAATCGATGTTTCCTGCAAGTTCCTGGCAATTTGATTTAAAGCAACACCTAACTCATTGTCGCTCCCAAGTTCCTCAATTGAAGTCCTTGCCAAATAATCCCCTTTAGCTAGTTTTAACGCTGTTCTCGTAACTAAGTCAATTGGATTCGTGTATTGGCGAATGACACGGGACGCTATAAAAATGGCAATGAAAAATATAATTGAAAGGATAACAGCAAGGAAAAGCCAATACTTTCGCTCAACTTCTGATGTGATTTGCTGATCAATCAGATTAAAAAACTGGCCAAGGACAATCCCCAGACCAGTCAATAAAATAAAGAAAATGACGGCGAAGGCAACTAAAAGTCGATAATAATAGGTTTTCATTAGACTTTTTGCTCCTCGAATTTATACCCGATTCCTCTAACCGTTTTAATGAAAACAGGTTTTCTTGTATTTTCTTCAATTTTTTCTCTTAGGTGACTAACATGCACATCAACAATCCGTGTATCTCCCACAAAGTCATAATTCCAAACTGCGCTTAATAATTGCTCGCGAGTAAGTACACGGTTTTTATTTTGCATGAAGTAGAGAAGCAGTTCAAATTCTTTCGGAGTAAACTCCAATGCTTGGTCACCCAGATAAACCTCATACTGCACGGGATGGACGGTTAGTGGACCCGACTTGATGATCTCGTCATCAACCATCTCCACTTCTGTTCTTTCTTGACTTCGACGCAGGACAGCCTTCACACGCGCAATAACCTCGCGAGGACTAAACGGCTTTGTCATATAATCATCTGCACCGATTTCCAAGCCTAAAACCTTATCTGGCTCCTCACCTTTCGCCGTGAGCATAATAATCGGAGTATTGATATTACGATGTCTAAGGGTTTTGCAAACTTCAATGCCATCCATCTTCGGCAACATAATATCAAGTAATATCAAATCAGGTTTTTCCTCTTCAACTTTCAAGATAGCTTCGGCTCCATCCACCGCCATAATGGTTTCAAAATTGGATTGTTTAAGATTATATTCGAGCAACGTACGAATTGGCTGCTCGTCATCTACAATCAGTATCTTGCTTACGATACTCGTCTCCCCCTAACAAATTTTTATTTGCTCATCATGAAATTTAAAAATTATCCATAGCCCGAGCAGTGAGATTTTTCTCTTGGGAAGGAGGTATCACTGTTACAGTTCCGGAAATAACTGTTTGCTCATTCTCATTTGTAGCTACTATCTTAATAATTATTGAATTTTTTTCGTTTTCAACTTGTATTACTTCGAAAAGGAATTCAATCGTTTCATAATGAAACACAGGGTATGGGAATAGTAAATGCTGTTCTGTTATATGGGAGCCCGGTCCTGGCAAGTATTTCGATATTGCAGAAGTGACGAAACCGGTTAACATGATCGATGGAACTACTGGTTTTTCGAATTTTGTTTGTGAAGCGTAATCATGTTGTATGTATAGCGGGTTTGCGTCATTCGTTAAGCCAAGGTAGAGGAGAAGATCTTTGTCTTCTATTTTCTCGGTTAGCTTCAGTTTCTCACCAACGTCTATTTTGTCGATTTCCCTACCGATACGCCTCTTTTTCCCTAATATCAACCTTTTTTCCTCCTTCATTTATAGAGCAATGATAGTTGTTATAGAAAGTGTATCAATTTTCACTTGGAAAGGGCAAGCGACTTGGCTAAAGCACACACGGCAAACTGTTGCTTTCCGTTTCAGGCGGACGCTTTCCGCGGGCATGGCTTCAGTCTCCTCACTTCGCTACGCTTCGTTGCGGGGTCTTCAGCTCATGCTATTCCCGCAGGAGTCGCCGCCTTCCACTTCAAGCAACGGAGTCACAATTAAATATAGTATTCTATTTCACGTATTAACAATGAAAAGATCGTGAACTGTGCCTACTTCTACGTATCATCCTTACAATCCGCAAGATAAAACCAGCGGAGAATTTACAGCAATGTCCCTGGTTTTTGAAGATCTGAACAGCAAATAAGCGACGGCATTATAGAAACGGGTTCGGTTGATGGAGAAAAAAATTAAAACGTAACACAATTAACAACCGAATTAGCGTATGATTCGCCACAGAATTGAGGGTAGAAAAAGCAAGAATAGGATTTGACCCATTCTCGCATTTTATTCTAATCATCATAAAAGCATAAATTAACCAGCTTTTCCCGCTCCCAATGATCAGGGACAAGTATTTGGAAGGTCGATACCATCATTTCATCTTCTTTGTCTTTGTTACCTTCCCAGAATATCTCTAACCACTTCTCGAAACTTTCAACTACTTTTACAATCTTAAGAGCGGATTGTGCAACATAGCCTAACCTGTAATCGATTGCATTTTCCTCACATATAAAAACCCAATGATCATTACTTATATCGCCTTGATCACACATAGTAAGAGAAATGAGTCGATTCGATTCTACAAATTCATATTCATCACTATCTAAAACCTGTACATGATTAGGAATGTTTGGGATAATCCTCTCCACTTTGCCAATCTGTCCAGGGAGGACATCTGGACCAACTCCTCCAATGGGTTCCCAACCTAAAAGAATAATCCCATTAGAAAATTCCATTAAAAATCCCTTGAAAGAAGGTGGGAATCGAAAGCCAAGTTTTTCTTCGTGAGCGCTAATCATCTCTTCTGTTGCTACCTCACGCCGATCACCATATGCAAATCTACCTCCGAAACGTTCACTGCTGAACTCTTTGTTAGGATATCGTTCTTTGTATTCCTTAATGAACTCTTTGACTTTCATATTCTAACTCCATCCATTATTAATAATATTTTCTCGGTATAGCTGCACTGGGCCAATTAAAAAAAGGTGGCGATCACCACCCCTTTAATTATTTTTTCCACAATCGCGCCCGTTGACGATATAGTGTGTAACACGTTGATTTGCGCTCTATACGGTACGCTTTCCGAAGGGCGTGCCACCAAAAAGTGATTTTTCGCGGGTGGACTCCATAGTCGAAAAGTCACAAAACAACGATAACTCCGGTTATTTGATCGATAACTTTGTGAGTTTGACCGATAACTTGCGGAGATTGACCGATAAACTTGTGAATTTGACCGATAACACTTCGAAAGTGACCGATAACTCGCGGACGCGGCTATGCATTCTCTCCAAAAAACCACCCAACCGCGTCAAATGCTTTTGGCTAGGAACTCGTACGCCTGGAACAGAAAGCAACAGTTTAATTATGCCATTAAATGGCCCGTTAATTGAATAAGCCGATTTCTTATATCTCAATTTTAGCACAAAACCATTTGTTCCTTTCTACGTTTTCAGTTATTTTCAAAAAGCTCTTCAACCTCTTGTGAACAAACTTATTAGCAGTGAAATTAGCAAAGGCACACAAATTTATGTGCTGCTGTTAATTAGTTTCCCAATTGTATTGTTATTTCTATTGAAAATTGCTTTAAGCATTGATAAAACAACAAATCTTTTAACAGCCTAAACTAATTAGATATAGGTAACTCTAACGGCAGAACCCCGTTTACGTATCAGACAGACGGTCTTGAATCTATAGATAGTATCTCCATCTGTTTTAGTTGATTTGATTGTCATCTTATCCATCACCTCATCCATTTAATAGGAAACACCGTTGATTGTAGCTGAAGGCGGCGACTCCTGGGGAGCAGCGGGACAGGTGAGACCCCGCAGTGAAAGCCGTTACGAAGAACGGCTTTTGCGAGTAAAAGCGCAGCGTTACGAGCACCTGGGGTAGGATGCCTTAATTTCTGCAAAAACGCAGAAATTAAGGCAAATCGAACCCTTCGCTGTTCGATTGGCTCACCGCCCGCCCCCCCGGAAAGCGTCCGCCTGAAGCGGAAATCAATTTATTACTCTCTATAGATAATATAAAAACCGGGAAGCGTGGAAGCTTCCCGGTTTGTTTGGTTAAATTATAGGTTTTTGATTAGTTCATCTGCAAATTCAGATGTTTTTACTTCTGTTGCTCCGTCCATTAGACGTGCAAAGTCATACGTTACGACTTTAGAAGCGATTGTTTTTTCGATGGAAGCTGTGATCATATTCGCAGCTTCGTTCCAGCCCATATGCTCAAGCATCATAACACCGGAAAGCAATACGGAAGAAGGGTTTACCTTATCAAGGCCAGCATATTTTGGTGCTGTACCGTGAGTTGCTTCGAAAATTGCGTGGCCAGTCACATAGTTGATGTTCGCTCCTGGAGCAATTCCGATTCCGCCTACTTGTGCAGCAAGTGCATCAGAAATGTAGTCGCCGTTCAAGTTCATAGTTGCAACAACGTCAAACTCTTTCGGGCGAGTCAAGATTTGTTGTAGGAAGATATCAGCAATGGAATCTTTTACGATGATTTTACCAGCTGCTTCTGCGTCAGCTTGTGCTTTGTTTGCAGCGTCTGTGCCTTCAGCTTCTTTAATTTGATCGTATTGGTTCCATGTGAATACTTTGTCGCCGAATTCTTGTTCAGCCACTTCGTAACCCCAGTTTTTGAAAGCTCCTTCTGTAAACTTCATGATGTTGCCCTTATGGACAAGTGTCAAAGATTTACGGCCTTCTTTGATAGCGAAGTTTAGCGCACCACGTACAAGGCGTTTTGTGCCTTCTTCAGAAACTGGTTTGATTCCGATTCCTGAAGTTTCAGGGAAGCGGATGTTTTTAACGCCCATTTCATCTTGAAGGAATGCGATCAATTTATTAACTTCTTCTGTACCTTCTTTGTACTCGATACCAGCATAGATATCTTCTGTATTTTCACGGAAAATGACCATGTCACAATCTTCAGGTCGTTTAACCGGTGAAGGCACACCTTCGAAGTAACGTACTGGACGTAGGCAAGTATATAGATCCAATTCTTGACGAAGAGCAACGTTCAATGAACGGAATCCACCACCGATTGGTGTAGTTAATGGACCTTTAATCGCGATTAGGTACTCATCGATTGTGTCAAGAGTTTCTTGAGGTAGCCATTCGCCAGTTTCATTGAATGCTTTTTCTCCAGCAAGAACTTCTTTCCATTCGATTTCCTTTTTGCCATCGTATGCTTTTTCAACAGCCGCTTCAAGTACTCGTGAAGCTGCATGCCAAATATCAGGACCTGTACCGTCACCAATGATGAAAGGGATTGTTGCTTTGTCTGGAACGTTTAGAACGCCGTCAGTTACTGTGATTTTTGCCATTTTGTTATTCCTCCGTTTCATGATGAGAGGGCTGGTATAGATCTATACCGCCCCGTGTATTACATGTTCAACTGTCCGATAGAATATCTATCAAGGAATTTTTAAAAGTTATCGCTCATTGATCGGTACATATTTTTGCATACCTGGTCCGACATATTCCGCACGTGGACGAATCAGCCTGTTATTGGAGTATTGCTCCAAAATATGCGCTGTCCAACCGGACATACGGGAGACCGCAAAAATCGGTGTGAATAAATCATGATCGATACCAAGTGAATGATATACCGAAGCTGAATAGAAATCAACGTTCGGAGGCAAATTCTTCTCGCCTGTCACAATTGACTCGATTTTTTCAGACATGTTATACCACTTTTCTTCACCGCGTAGTGCTGTCAACTTCTTCGACATTGCACGAAGGTGTTTTGCACGCGGGTCACCTTTTCTATAGACACGGTGGCCAAAGCCCATGATTTTTTCTTTATTATCAAGTTTTTCTCTAATATATGATTCTACATTTTCTTCAGATCCTATTTCCATCAGCATCTTCATAACTTGCTCATTCGCTCCACCATGAAGTGGGCCTTTTAGAGCTCCGATAGCTGCCGTCACGCCCGAATAAATGTCGGAAAGAGTAGCTACACAAACACGTGCAGTGAATGTGGAAGCGTTTAACTCGTGGTCAGCGTGGAGAACTAAAGCTTTGTCGAATGCCTCGATAGCAATTTCTTCCGGCTCTTCGCCTGTTAACATATAAAGGAAATTTGCTGCGTAACCAAGCTCTGCTTTAGGCGCAACAGGCTCTTGTCCTTTGCGGATACGGGAAAATGCAGTAACAACAGTTGCAACTTTCGCTTGTAATTTAATAGCTTTTTCATAGTTTGCCTCATCGGACATATCTTCAGCTTTTTCGTCGTATAATCCAAGAAGTGAGATTGCAGATCGCAATGCAGCCATTGGGTGCACATCACCTATTGGATATGTTTTAAAATGATTAAGTACTTCTTGAGGAATTGACATATTGTCTGCAAGTTGCTTCTTCAATTCAGCAAGCTCGTCCTCTTTCGGTAAACGTTGGTGCCATAAGAGATAAACAACTTCTTCAAAACTTGCATTTTCTGCGAGGTCATCGACATCGTAACCAACGTATGTAAGGGAGTCATCAATAATGGAACTGATGGCGGACTGTGTAGCTACGATTCCTTCCAAACCTTTTGATGCTGTCATTTAAATCGCTCCTTCAGTCAATTTTGCCTACTATCTACAACAAAATCTTGTGAATCTAGGCAAATCTACTTTTTATTTAGTACTGCCTGAAACGCTTACATGACCATTATAAGCAAATAGTACAGCTTTGTGAATGGAAACGCTTGTTTTCGCAGAAAAATAATTTATGAAGGATGAAACATTGTTGAAAAACCGCATTAAACAGCAACCTTTCCAATCATTGGCATTGCAATGGATTCCTGCAATTATCGCCGCCATCTTACTCTTTATGGTTCCTCCAGTCGGCGTGGCAATTATTATCGCTTACTTTACCGCTCCCATCTTAACGGCCATAAGAACTATGACACGCCTTCCTTTAACGTTAGCCACACTCTTTGTTATGCTTTCAATCCTATTCATTTTCAGTACGTTTTCATTTATCGCTTTACAAGGCTTGATGGATACAATTCCACTTGTAGAGCAACATCTTGCTCAGTACACTGGGAAGACTGATTTAACGGGAAAAGTTTTTTCATTTCTTGAAGAAAAGTTTGTCGAATATGGACATGCATTGTTAGAATATGCCATCTCATTTACGGCGTCATTGTTCCAGAGAATATTCAGTCTCTTTATTTTTCTTGTTGCCTATTTCTTTGCTTTACGTGAATCAGGTAAGAATCGGTTTTGGTTTTTAATTTATTTCCCAAATCGGATGCGCGCTTCCGCCAAGAGAATATTCACAAAATCAGGTGAATTGATTGGCACGTTCTTTTTTGTAGAGGCAAGGCTGTTCCTACTAACGTTTATTGTTCTATGTGTCGGGTTTTCTTTCCTTGGCTTTGAATCTCCTATCGGAAGCGCATTCCTTGTCTCGCTCGTTGACAGTCTGCCTCTATTAGGAATCGGACTGTTTTTAATCCCGATGTCTGCGTTCTTTCTCTATTCAAACCAATTATTCATCGGAATTTCCTTAATCCTTCTCTATATTTTCGTAATCACGACAAGACAATTGGCTGAATCTTATATGTGGGCCTCTGCTTTTCGAGTAAAACCCATACACGCGTTCTTTATAACGGTCTGCTCATTTTATCTTTTCGGGCTCGCTGGCATACTATTAACACCGTTTCTTCTTTTTGCAGCCCTTAAACTGAAAAAAAACCCGTATTTCACCGGATAATAATCTGTCCGTTTTTCATTTTTTTGTAAATCCATTTGACGATAAAAGGACGTATCATATTTCTTGGCCATTTCAATAGAAGCAATAACCCCACTATATCTGTGATGAAGCCAGGCATGATCAAAAGTATTCCACCAATGAATATACAAACGCCATCAATAACAGCATTACCCGGTGTCTCCATCGCAGCCATTCGATCACGTAAATCTTTCCAAGCTTTAAGTCCTTGTCTTTTAGCCAAGTAGGCCCCTCCGACTCCTGTTGCAATGATCAGGAATATCGTTGGTCCAACCCCAAGAGTCTTACCTGAGTAGAGGAGCAATGCAATTTCAGCCGTAGGTATGAGAATAAAAGCAAAAATTAGCCATCTCATCATTAAAACAACTCCATTCCTAAAAAGGCTGCCTTCGAGAGGAATCGAAAGTCAGCCTTTTTGATTGAGAATTATAATACTCTTGCATGTCCATTGTAGATTACACCAGACTCAGCATCCATAGTAATCTCTTGTCCGCTGTTAATTACTTCGGTCGCTTTTTCAACACCTACTATGACAGGGATTCCGAGACTCAAGCCAACTACAGCCGCATGACTCGTCAGTCCAGCTTCTTCAGTAATCAATCCTGCACATTTTTCAATCGCAGGCATCATATCCCGATCAGATGAATTGGTGACAAGAATTTTACCTTCCATGTTATGAATCAATGCTTCTTTTGCATTTCTTGCAACGACTGCTTCACCAAACGCAACAGATTTTCCAATCCCCTGACCTCGGGCAAGCATATCGCCGATAACATGGATTTTCATAAGATTCGTAGTACCTGCCTCACCAACAGGAACACCTGCCGTTATAATTACGACATCACCATGAGTAACATATTGATGCTTAACACTCTCTTCGACAGACTCTTGTAAAATCTCGTCGATGGAATGGACTCTCTCCCCAATAATTGGATAAATTCCCCAAACGAGAGTTAACTTTCTGGAGCATTCCTCAGAGGCGGTAATTGCGATTACGGGACAACCTGGTCGGTATTTAGCGATCATTTTTGCGGTTTGTCCACTTTCGGTTGGTGCTAATACCGCTTTTACATTTAGATTGATAGCTGTATAGGCAGCCGCTTGACCTATTGACTCTGTCATATTTCCTTGCTTTTCACGACGACGCGTCGATACGACCGAACGATAATCGACAGCTCCCTCTGCAGTGCGTGCAATGCGATCCATCGTACGGACTGATTCTACAGGATAAAGACCCGCCGCTGTCTCACCCGAAAGCATGATTGCATCCGAACCATCCAAAATAGCGTTTGCGACGTCGCTTGCCTCTGCTCTTGTTGGTCGCGGATTACGTTGCATCGAATCTAACATTTGTGTAGCAGTAATGACCGGTTTTCCAACTTGATTACATTTTTCTATCATGTTTTTTTGTACAAGTGGAACTTCTTCGGCAGGAATTTCAACGCCAAGGTCTCCCCTTGCAACCATTAGACCGTCCGAGACATTCAAGATTTCATCTAAATTATCGACACCTTCTTGGTTTTCGATTTTAGGAATAATATGAATAGATGCACCGCCGTTTGTTTCAAGTAACTCCCGGATTTCCATAACATCCGAAGCGCGACGTACGAAGGATGCTGCTATAAAATCCACACCTTCTTCAATACCGAATAAGATGTCCTCTTGATCTTTTTCAGTGATACCAGGTAGTTGTACGGATACGCCTGGAACATTGACACCTTTTTTATCTTTCAAAATACCAGAGTTTACAACAATCGTACGAATCAGCCCATTTTCCTTATCCAAACCAACAACTTCAAGCTGGATCAGTCCATCATCCAAAAGTATGACTGAACCTTTGTCAACGTCTTCAATCAATTTATCATATGTAACAGAAAAGGCTTCGTCCGTCCCTTCCACTTCTGTCATCGAGATATCGATATGTTGCCCCGTTATCAATTCGACTTGTCCATTTTTCATGGAATGTGTACGAATTTCAGGCCCTTTCGTATCTAACAAAATCCCCACAACTTTTCCGGTTTTCCTCGATGCTTCCCGGATAGCCGAAATTCGGGCTCTGTGCTCTTCATGTGATCCGTGAGAAAAGTTCAACCGTGCTACGTTCATTCCTGCCTCGATCAGTTGCTCAAGTATTTCTGGTGATTCACTAGCTGGTCCAATGGTACAAACAATCTTTGTCTTTCTCATTACAATACGCCCTTTCATATTGTTCTTCTTAAATCGACAATTCTTTTGACAATTTGTATAATTCCATATCTAAGGAGTGGTCTGTTGGTTTAAATACCACTTCTAAATCATAGTCTACCACCACATTGTTTTGCATACCAATTGCAACACTACCTCGCCCTTCATGCAATACTTCTACAGCCCTTGCCCCATACTGACTTGCAATGACCCGATCCCTTGCAGATGGCGAACCTCCACGTTGAATATGCCCTAAAACGGAAACCCTTGTTTCGATCCCAGCTTTTTCTGATAATAATTCTGACAAGCCCGAGCCTGACATGACCCCTTCAGCAACAATGATAATACTATGCTTTTTCCCACGACCTGTACCGCTTTGTAACCGTTTTATGATCTCATCCATATTAAAACCTGCTTCTGGAATGAGAATTGTTTCTGCCCCTCCAGCCAATCCAGCCCAGAGTGCAAGGTCTCCAGCATCTCTGCCCATCACTTCTATGATGAAAGTACGTTCATGAGAAGTCGCTGTATCTCGGATTTTATCAATGGCGTCAATGACAGTATTTAATGCCGAATCAAACCCGATTGTGAATTGGGTTCCATTAATGTCGTTATCAATAGTAGCTGGTACACATGCACATGGAATACCTAATTTAACCAATTCATATGCTCCCCTGAATGATCCATCGCCACCGATAACAACAAGCCCATCAATTCCGTGCAATTTCAATTGACGAACCGCTTTGATACGACCTTCCTCAGTCATAAACTCCTCCGAACGGGCAGATCTTAGCATTGTTCCTCCACGTTGAATAATATCACCGACGGAACCTAATTGTAGTTGTTCGATCTTCCCTTGAATCAGCCCTTGATATCCGTTGAATATACCACAGACCTCAAGACCATCATGGATGGCCTTACGAACAACAGCACGAACTGCAGCATTCATGCCCGGTGCGTCTCCTCCGCTTGTTAAAACGCCGATTTTTTTCAACAAGAACACCCCTTGGTATGTATTTCATAAAAGGCGAAAAAGATGCGAAAACAATCGCATCCTTCCTTATTCATTCGGTAAATACGCCTAAGTTTCTATATTTGGAGTACCGATCCTCTATCAAGCTTTCTCCATCCATTCCCTCAAACGCAGCCAAAGAATTTCTAAGAGCCTCTCGTATAAATTCAGACTGTTTTTTAGGATCGCGATGGGCTCCTCCCATCACTTCAGGGATGATATCATCAATTATACCCATTTCTTTAAGATGTGGTGCAGTGATTTTCATCGCTTCGGCCATCTGCTTTGCAAGTGAGGCATCTCTCCAAAGAATAGAAGCTGCCCCTTCAGGTGAAATAACCGAACACCATGAATTCTCAAGCATTAGAAACTGATTGGCCACGCCGATTGCAAGCGCACCACCACTCGCTCCCTCACCAATTACAATTGAAATAACAGGTACTTTTAGTCCAGCCATTTCAACAAGATTACGGGCAATGGCTTCACTTTGCCCACGTTCCTCTGCTGCTTTTCCTGGGTAAGCCCCTTTTGTATCAATCAGGCAAATGATTGGGCGTTGGAACTTTTCAGCCTGCTTCATTAACCGCAACGCTTTACGGTATCCATCTGGGTGAGGCATACCAAAGTTCCTTTTAAGATTTTCCTTTGTATCTCTACCACGTTGTTGACCAATAATCGTCACAGGTTTATTGTCAAAGAAACCAATACCGCCAACAATGGCAGCATCGTCTCCGAATACCCGATCCCCATGGAACTCAATAAAATCTTCGAATAATTCGCCGATGTAATCGAGCGATGTAGGACGTTCTGGATGTCTTGCTACCTGTACACGTTCCCAAGGATCCATATTCTCATATATATCTTCTTCAAGGTTCTTTAAACGGATTTTAAGGTTTTCAATTTCTTTTGACAAATCGACCTCTGATGAATTTGTAAATTCCTCTAATTCTTTAATTTTCTCACGTAGTTTAATGATTGGTTCTTCAAACGTTAGTGTCTTACTCATGTACCTTTTCCTCCCTAACATGAAGTCGAATAATCTTGGAAAGAGTCTCTTTCATTTTTTCCCTGTGAACAACAGCATCTAACTGACCATGATTTAATTGGAATTCCGCTGTTTGGAAATCATTCGGCAACTTTTCCCTAACAGTCTGCTCAATAACACGTCTACCTGCAAAGCCAATTAACGCTTTTGGCTCCGCTATATTGATATCTCCTACGGATGCAAAACTTGCCGAGACACCGCCTGTTGTGGGATACGTCATCACGGAAATAAATAACAATCCTCTCTCAGAGTGACGTTTTAGTGCCACACTTGTTTTCGCCATCTGCATTAACGATAAAATACCCTCCTGCATCCTGGCACCGCCACTTGCTGAAAATATAATGATGGGTAGACCTAAATCGGTTGCTTTTTCCACAGCACGTGTTATCTTTTCACCGACAACTGAACCCATGGAACCCATGCGGAAATGTGAATCCATAATGGCAGCTGCAACTTCAATTCCGCCAATTTTTCCAGTACCGGTCAATACAGCCTCATTCAGCCCAGTCTGTTCCTTATCAGACGCCACTTTCTCCATGTAAGACGGAAAATTCAATGGATTCTCGGTCTTCAAATGATTATCCATGGATTCAAAAGTATCCTCGTCAAATAAGCATTCCACGCGCTCCCATGCAGTCATTTTGAAATGATGGTCGCATTTCGGGCATACTTTGGCTGTTTTCATTAGATCTTTAGTTAAGATGATTTCTTTACATTCTGGACATTTGGTCATGATTCCTTCAGGTACGTCATTTTTAGCTTCCGCTGAAGGTATCGTTATTGCTTGCTTCCTTTTATGCTTTGTAAAAAGTTCTCGGATCATCATTATTCTTCCCCCTCAATTTCTTCAATCCATCGTTCATATGCGTTCAACGCCTCGAAAACGTGACCTTCAATCAATTGTTCAAGCAATGTACTTACAATTTGATTTTCCTTCACTTCAGTCATTTTCCCATAAGGAACTCTGCTATATTGTTTCAATAAAAACCAGATTTTCAACGATAATCGGTTATCCGTCGCTACAATCATTTCCCGGACAATATCTTCTCTTAATACCGAACCTTCTTCAGCCAACTTCATTAAAAGGCTTTTCCAAACAGGTAATTTCTGCTTTCGGGAATCACTACATATTGATTGGATAGCCGCCTTTTCGTGGATAATTCGAGTATCTCTTGCATCCTTGGCAGAACCGGTCTGCTGCATAATGAATGGAGATAGGACCTCAACAAGCTGATGTTTTTTGAAATCGGCTAGAAAAGTACCTTCTCCTCGTCGTGTTTCAATTAGTCCCAATAGCTCAAGACTTCGTAGTGCTTCGCGGACAGTCGATCTTCCTACTTGGAGACGCTCGGCTAATACGCGTTCAGACGGTAATTTGTCACCAACCTCTATGCCTTCCGCCTTGATCATGAGCCTCAGTTCTCCTACTATATCAAGAAACATCTTAGATGTTGGTTTTGTATTTTGCATACGGGCCCCGCCCCTTTAGGTATTTCATCGTTCGAAAAGTGGTCTGACCACTCATGTCTATAAGCATACAGAAAAATGGGGTTTGCGTAAAGCAATTTTAAGGAAAAATGGCTATAAAAATAATAAAACAGGTAAGGGATAGCATTTGCTTTCCTTTACCTGTTTAACCGTAAATCTAAATTCTATTTACATTTTGTACAAGCAATTGGGTTTGGCCATTTCGTTTTTCCATTGTTCCGGCAAGTTGTACCATAGCAAGTTCTTGTAAATGAACGTTGGTTATGGCGTATTGTTTAGGAAATATTGTGCAGGATAGTTCGCCGGTTTCGTCTTGAAGAGTTAGGAAAGCCATTGCTTCACCTTTTTTAGTACGTATGCGTTTGATTTCTCGAATTAAGCCTGCGACTTTCAACATACTTTTTTCCTTAGCAAACGAAACGTCAACAAGGTCCACAACTTGTTCACCCAACTGCTTTTTCATCTCCAATGCCGGATGCTCTGACAAATAGAATCCTAACACTTCGCGTTCGTATTCCAACATTGCGAATCGAGGCATAGTTCCGCCTGGAGTGTATTTTGGTTTCGCGATGGAGAAAATGATATCATGAAGCAGATCACCCTCTTCTTCTGAGCCGATAAACATTGCATGGTTGCGGGCCGCTTCGATGGAGGCTAACAGCACGGATCTGTTTTCTCCAAATTCATCAAGAGCTCCTGCTTTTATTAATGGGACTAGTGCCTTTTCAGTGAAATGAGTTCCTCCGATTGCAGCTGAAAAATCAAACAAGGACTTCCAACCACCTGCTGTTCGCGCAGACTTTACAATATTATAAAATGATGGCGTCACGCCTTTAATGGCACCAAGTCCAATTCGAATCGCGCCATTTTCAACGATATGTGAAAACTTGCTTCTTTGGATTGATGGTGGAAGGATTTTAATCCCTTTTCTTCGTATTTCATGAATGTACTCCATCATTTTATCTTGGTTCCCTGTTGTTAAGGACAATAAAGCTGCGTAAAAGTATTCGGGTTCATTCGCCTTAATGAAAGCCAATTGGTAGGAAATTAAAGAGTATGCCACGGCATGGCTTTTCGGGAATCCATAGTCCGCAAATTTAACGATTAAATCATAGATTTCACTGGCCGACTTTTCAGGGAAATTATTATTTACTGCACTCTTGACGAAATGTTCTCTTTCCTGCCTTAAAATCTCCCTTTTTTTCTTACTAACGGCTCTTCGCAAAAGGTCTGCTTCAGCCATTGAAAATCCTGCAATCCGTACGGCTATTTGCATGATTTGCTCCTGATAGACGATGATTCCTTCTGTCTCGCTCAAAATCGGCTCAAGTTGCGGGTGAATATATTGGATTTTTTCATTATTATTCTTTCTTCTGCTATAAAGTGGGATGTTTTCCATCGGGCCGGGACGATATAATGCGTTTATTGCATAGATATCACTGAATTCATCGGGTTTTATAAGCCTTAGGGCGTCTCTCATTCCGTCAGATTCAAACTGAAATACTCCAGTCATATCCCCTTCTCTGAATAATTCAAAGGTCTTTTGATCATTTAAAGGAATGTCTTCGTAATTCAACACGACTCCCCGATCATGCTCAAGCATGGATTTGATCCGATCCATCAGTGTCAGATTTCGTAAACCAAGAAAGTCCATTTTCAATAAGCCAACTTCTTCAACATCTCCCATCGCCCATTGCGTCAAATAGATATCTTCTGAGCCATTTTGAAGAGGAACTGTTTCGACAAGCGGCACTGGCGAAAGGATGACGCCAGCTGCGTGGGTGGAAGCATTTCTCGGTAACCCTTCCAGAGCTTTAGCTGCTTGGAACCATTTGTTCCGAATAGGGTCCATGGCAATCCAATCTTGAAGCGCTTTAGATTGTTTAACGGAGTCTTCTAGTCTTTTGCTATGACCTTCTTGTATTTGTTTTGATAGAAATGCCATTTCCTCGTTTGAAAAATTAAATACCCTCGCAACATTCCGGGCAACAGATTTGGCTGATAAGGTGCCGAAAGTGATGATTTGTGCAACATTTGATTTACCATACTTTTTTGCAACATACTCGATCACTTCAGAGCGACGGTTATCTGCAAAGTCGATATCGATATCGGGCATTGTAATTCTTCCTGGGTTCAGGAATCGTTCAAATATAAGTCCGTATTTGATCGGATCCACGTCTGTAATACCGAGTGAATAAGCGACAAGTGAACCCGCGGAAGACCCCCTTCCTGGACCTGTAAGGATACCTTGCTCCCTTGAAAAGCGCATGAAATCCTCGACAATTAGAAAGTAATCGGAAAACCCCATCGTTTCGATGATTTCAAGTTCATAATGCATTCTTTCCAAATAGGTTGCGTTTGCAGCGCTAAGTCTTCCCCGCAACCCTTCCTCACACTGTTTTTTTAACAATGAAGCTGAGGTAACGCCCTCGGGAACTGGAAATGCGGGCATTTGGGAATGACTTGGCGGCAATTCAGCATTGCAGGACAGCATAATCTCTGACATATTTTCAATCCAGTCTTGATGATCTGAAAACCATTGCTGGAACTCTTCCTCTTCAGGGAGATAAGCATCATAGATTCTGTTTTTTGGTCTGGATGGATCATTCAACTTATAACCGGATTGAATAGCAGTAGCAACTTCAAAAGCGAAGGCATCCTCTTTCACCAAATACCTTGACTCATGGAACGCTGTAATCGTTATTCCTGTTGTCTCACTAATCTCCTGAATCTCTTTTTCAGCTGGATGAATGACCCCCCCTGGCCTTGATACACCCATGTAAACCGTTCGGCATGCATTTCCGATAAGCTCTACGTAGTCAACAGATCGGTAAGTCTCCCACGATTGGTCAGTCAATGGGCAAATTAGGACACAGCCTTCACTGTAAGCCTGCAGCCATTTCAGCGGAAGTGTTTCCTGTTCCCTTGTCGCCATCGCACTGCTGATTTTAAGTAGATTGCCATATCCCTTATCATCTTTTGCATAGGCAAATAGAAGGACATCTGCTCCTTCCTCAATTTCAAGACGAATTGACAGGCCGATAACTGGATGGATATCGTATTTCTTCATTACTTTACAAAATGAACGTACGCCGTACATTTTCGAATTGATGATTCCTACGGATTTAGCCCCTCTCCTTTTCAGAAGGGGGGCTAACTGATCGAGTTTAATAATCCCGCGCAATAGATCTGCGCCAGTTACAATTTGTGGATAGACAAGAACCAATGACAACACCTCCGACCGGTTAATGTGCCGCGCATAATTCTTTCAATTTTGCAATGATCTCGTCTGCTTCTTCCCATGTGTGAACGGAGGCACCTGATGCCAACGGATGTCCTCCGCCATTATACTCAGCGGCTAATTTATTGATGATTGGACCCTTCGAGCGTAGACGAACTCGTATCTGGTCATCTTCTTCAACAAAAATAACCCATGCACATATTCCTTTTACATCGCCAAGAGCACCGACAAGTTGAGAAGTTTCGCTAACAGATACGTTATATTCAGTTAAAATCGACTGATTGATTTTAATGAAAGCTGATCCATTTTCATCAATCGTGAAATTTTGATACATATATCCTTTTAAATGTAGTAGCCTGCGATCCTCTTCATACATTTCAGCAAAAAGGCGAGTTCGATCGAAATTGTACTTAATTAGACTGCTTGCAATTTCAAACGTCCTTACTGTTGCACTGGGAAAGAGGAAGCGACCGGTATCCCCGACAATTCCAGCGTAGAGCAGACGTGCGCATTCATCCGACATCTTCCATCCATAGTGTTCCCTGCCTTCCTCGAATAGAAGATAAATCATTTCTGAAGTGGAGCTGGATTCTGTATCAATCCATCTTAAATCCCCATACGGGTCGACGTTTGGATGGTGATCGATTTTCAATATGAACGAACCATTCAAGTAATTTTCCGCATCAATCCGCTCGGTATTTCCGGTATCCGTAATGATTACAAGAGCATTATCATAATCAGAAGAGCTTACTTCATCTTGATTAGCCAAATAGGATAGCATCTCATCATGGGTTCCCGATGCATAGACTTGTTTGTCGGGATAGTTAGTTTTTATCAATTCCTTCAATCCTACTTGAGATCCGTATGCATCTGGATCTGGTCTGACATGCCGATGGATTATAATTTTGTCATACTTTTCAATTGTGTCGATGATTTGTCTTTTCAATTTCTGTTTCCTCCGCGTTTTAATGATTTTTAGTCGCAATCTTAAAAATAAGCCGCTACAATGGAAGAAGTTCTTTGATGGAGGCCTTTATATGAAAACTATAAATTTCTTTTTAGTCTTTTTTATTGTAGCATCTGGTGTTTTTTATTTTTATTTTAAAACTCGTCAATTCAGGACAAGTTATGTATTTCCAATTCGAAAAAAAATGTTTGCGAGCAAAGCTGGATCCTTCTTGGGCGGACTCCTTCTTTTCTTTGGAATCAATCAGCTTATTCTATTTCAAGGAACTACTACCTATTTAGTTTCTGGCTTATTCATCGTATTTGGTGCATATATCATCTTTTTCAATACGAAAGCAACAAAGCATTATAAACAATTTGTCGATGAAGAGACAAGATTGAACGAAAACTGATGCCTCAGCATCAGTTTTTTTGTTTTCCGTCTAGCTTTAGGTGGCAGCTAACCGTCTCCTGGAACATTTGTCATTATCGTTCGAACAACTGGTACATAACCATCGCTTTGGCGATTAATTCCGATTCCGAGAAAAGGTCGAAATCCACTTTAACGAATCTACGGCTCATATGAAGGATACGTGGCTCCACAGTGACTACGCTGCCAAGTTGGACGTGCTTAATGAAATAGATCGTCATGTTTTCAGGTACACTTTCACCGCGCTTACGCATTTTAATCGCCCGATTGCCGACATCTGTCAACAGTGTCGTCAACGCCCCGTATGATAAGGATCCGAATTGATTTGTCATTTGTGGAACGACAGTGAATTCAACATTTTGAGGGTGATCAGGTACAGCCTTCATTTGGCCCTTGACGATGTCATCTATTTTCTCACCTTGTTGTGGTTGCCTTTGTGTCATTTGAAATGCCTTCAATACATCCTGTCTACTAATGATACCTTCCAATATTCCACTATCACTAACAACCGGCATTAAGTCGATACCTTCCCAAATCATGCTATGTCCCGCCGAAGCGACACTTGTTTTACCACTTACCGTTATCGGATGTTGAGTCATCACTTTTTCAATGAGATCTGATTCATGCTTTCCTACAGCATCCCGCGAAGTAACGATTCCAATCAATTTACCGTTTTTTTCAATAACGGGATACCCGGAATGAGCCGTTTTTTGATTCACTTCATTAAAATGACCTACATTGTCCTTTGGGAAGAAAGTGATTGTCTCTTCAAGTGGAGTCACAATATCCTCAACAAGTAAAATTTCCTTTTCTATCAATTGATCATAAATAGCCCGGTTCAACATTGTTGCAACGGTGAATGTATCGTAGCTGGATGAGATGATAGGCAAATTCAATTCATTTGCAAGCTTTTTTGCTTCATCAGCAACATCAAACCCCCCGGTGACGAGCACCGCCGCTCCTGCGCTTAATGCAAGCTCATGAGCCCTTGGTCTGTTTCCGACAATCAGCAAGCTTCCTGCATCTATGTATCGTCTCATATCCTCAAGTTGCATGGCTCCAATAACAAATTTAGTTAATGTTTTATGAAGCCCATCGCGTCCTCCAAGAACTACCCCATCAACAATATTGACAACCTCTGCAAAAGTGAGCCGTTCGATATTCTCCTTCTTTTTCTTTTCGATACGGATTGTTCCCACTCGCTCAATTGTATTGACGAGCTTCTGATTTTCAGCTTCTTTTATAGCCCGATATGCCGTGCCCTCACTAACTGACAAAGCTTTTGCAACTTGCCGGACAGAAATTTTTTCGCCGACCGCTAACCCTTCGATATAGCGTAAGATCAATTCATGTTTAGTCGACATCTTTTCACCTTTTTCTCTTTTTACCTATCCTTATTTTAACATAAATCAAAAAGAATAGCGTTTTCAGAGGCATGACCGAAATTTGAATAGAGTAAAAAACCGATTCGGAACAAGTACTCACTGTCCGAATCGGCTAGTATTCTACGTATAGACTTCGGGCGCCCTACGTTTTTGTTTATAATTCGATTGATTCTCCGGCTTTCATAATGTTCACTTTATGAGAAGTTACAAGATCCTTAAAGTTATGCGGATTTTGCCTGATTGGCGGGAAGGTATCGTAATGGACCGGTACAACAAGTTTTGGGTTTAACATTTCTACTGCAATCGCTGCGTCTTCCGGACCCATTGTGAAATTATCCCCAATCGGAAGGAAAGCCACGTCAATTGCATGACGTTTTCCTATTAACTCCATATCCCCGAAAAGGGATGTATCTCCGGCATGGTAAATCGTTTTACCTTCCGCGGTGAATAAGATCCCTGCTGGCATACCCGTATAGATGATTTCGTTTTCGTCTGTAGTGTAGGAAGAACTATGGAATGCTTGAGTGAATTTCACTGTTCCGAAATCGAACTCATTCTTGCCGCCAATATTCATGCCATGAACATTTAGCCCTTGCCAACCAAGGTATACCGCAAGTTCATTAGGCGCTACAATTAGCGGATTGGATTCTTTCGCGATGTCGATCGTGTCACCAACGTGGTCATTATGTCCATGCGTTAGCAATATGACATCAGGTGTCTGATCCGATGCCTTCAAGTCGGTCAATTCATTTCCAGTGATGAATGGGTCGATTAATATCGTCTTCCCATTAGTTTCAATTTTAACTACGGAATGTCCATGATAAGAAATTTTCATTTTTAAAATCCCCTCCATATGCGTTTATTTTATACATCTTTCGATTTTTAAACAAATAAACCTCTTTTTTGGTATGATAAAATTACTTACAGAGGAGGGTCAAAATGAAAAAGATTGATGACATTCAACAATTCTTGTTAGATGAAAATTTAGATGCAGCGTTCATTACAACTCCAGATAACGTTTTCTATGTTTCCGGATTCAAAAGTGAACCACATGAAAGAGTATTAGGCGTCATGGTATTCAAAGAAGCCGAACCATTTGTAATTTGTCCACTGATGGAAGTTCCTGATTTGAAGGCAAGCGGTTGGACATTCGAAGCCGTCGGACACCAAGATACGGAAGACGCTTGGGAAGTGCTTGCTACAGCCGCATTCAAAAGGAATGTTCCTCTACAAAAAATCGCTGTTGAAAAATCTCATTTAACAGTTGAGCGAATGGAACGTATGGTTGAGCTTTTTGAAGATGCAACATTTTCACGTCTCGATGAAAAACTAAATTCACTAAGAAACATTAAAAGTGAGGACGAGCTTGTAAAGCTGCGAAAAGCTGCGGAATTGGCTGATTATGCTATTGAGGTTGGTTGTAAGGAAATTGCTGAAGGTAAGACTGAACTGGAAATCCTTATGGCAATCGAGTTTGAGATGAAGCGAAAAGGCGCGGAAAAGATGTCATTCGATACGATGGTTCTATCAGGCCCGAAAACAGCCTCACCACATGGCAAGCCAGGTGATCGTAAAATCCAGAAAGGTGATTTCATTCTTTTCGACCTTGGTGTTGTTTATGAAGGCTATTGCTCCGATATTACAAGAACAGTCGCATTCGGAGAGCCTTCCGAAAAACAGCGTGAGATTTATGAAACAGTTAGAAAAGCTGAGCAGGCTGCAATCGATTTAGTCCGTCCGGGCGTGAAAGCACGTGACTTGGACAAAGCCGCAAGAGATGTAATTACGGATGCAGGATATGGCGAGTACTTCACCCATCGTCTTGGGCATGGTCTTGGTATTTCTGTTCATGAATTCCCATCTATTACGGGGACAAATGATCTTGAACTTCAAGAGGGCATGGTCTTTACAATTGAACCCGGAATTTATAACCCGGAAATTACAGGTGTCCGAATCGAAGATGACGTTGTCGTTACAGCTGACGGCGTTGAAGTATTAACGAAGTTCCCGAAAGAATTGAAAATCATCCAAGGATAAAAAAATGCTGTCCGGAATTTCCGGACAGCATTTTGTCATTACCCTAATAATTTTTCAGCTGGTACATATTCAAGGCCTTGTGCTTCTGCTACTGCCTTGTAAGTTACTTGACCTTCCAATGTATTGATTCCCTTTTGCAATGCAGGGTTGTCCAAGCACGCTTGTTTATATCCCTTATTTGCAATTTGCAACGCATATGGAACCGTAACGTTTGTCAATGCCATCGTTGAAGTCCGTGGAACTGCACCTGGCATATTCGCTACAGCATAATGGACGATACCATGCTTTTCATACGTTGGATTGTCGTGAGTCGTCACTCGATCTGATGTTTCAAAGATTCCGCCTTGGTCGATAGCAATATCGACAAGAACTGATCCCGGCTTCATCGATTTAACCATTTCTTCAGAAACCAATTTCGGTGCCTTCGCACCCGGAACTAATACACATCCGATAACAAGGTCAGACTCCTTTACCGATTCGGCGATATTGAAAGGATTAGAAACAAGTGTCTGAATGTCGTTTCCAAACATTTCATCCAATTGACGAAGTCGTTCAACTGATAAATCCAAGACAGTTACTTGAGCTCCCATACCAACTGCAATTTTCGCCGCATTTGTACCTGCTTGTCCCCCACCGATTACAGTTACTTTACCGCGTGATACACCAGGAACGCCTGAAAGAAGGATTCCTTTACCACCTTGAATTTTCTCGAGATATTGCGCACCGATTTGAGTAGCCATTCTTCCCGCCACTTCGCTCATTGGAGCTAATAACGGCAAAGAATTACCAACTTGTACGGTTTCGTAAGCGATTCCAATTACTTTGTTATCAAGCAATGCTTTAGTCAATTCCAATTCAGGAGCAAGGTGAAGATATGTGAAAAGAATTAACCCTTCACGGAAATAACCATATTCCGATGCAAGCGGTTCCTTTACTTTCATGACCATATCCGCTTCCCAAGCTTCACCCGCAGTTGCAACAATTTTCGCGCCCGCTTCGACATAATCTTCATCCGTAAAGCTCGATCCAAGACCTGCACCTGTTTCAATCAACACCTCATGTCCTGCAGATTTTAAGTTAAAAGCCCCTGCAGGCGTCATTGCAACCCGATTTTCATTATTCTTGATTTCTTTCGGAACACCTATGCGCATTTCTAATCCCCCTAAATTTAGATAATAAGTTGGTCCATTCGACACAAAAACGAAATGACCAATGTACAATTAATTCTATCAGATATTTTAATACATTGCTCAATTTTCTATTATAGTTAGAACCTTCAGTTTACCCGATCAGTAATCCCTTTTTTATTGCTGTGATATTTTTGTCGAATTTATCAGGATAAAAAAAGGGTAATTGTGATTTTTGTAGAATATAATAAGTATGTAAGAAAAATCTACAGGATGGAGTGAAGGACATGGTACTAAAATATGACCAAATTATTGTGGCTGTTGATGGATCCAAGGAATCTAAATGGGCTTTCAAAAAAGCAGTGGGCATAGCTCAGCGAAACAATGCTACCTTGAATTTGGTGAATATCATCGACACACGTTCTTATGCAGCTGTAGAGGCATATGATCGGTCCATCGCTGAACGTGCTCAGAAATTCGCCGAGGAATTGCTTACTGAATATAAGCAAGAAGCCGAAGTTGCCGGCTTGCAAAAAGTGAACATCATCGTAGAATACGGCTCCCCTAAAACAATGATTTCCCGTGAAATTTCGAAAAAAATCGAGGCAGACCTTATTATTTGCGGAGCAACCGGCCTGAATAAAGTAGAACGCTTCTTAATCGGCAGCGTGTCAGAAAGCATTGTTCGCTCATCATCATGCGACGTCCTTGTTGTACGAACGCCGGAGGAATAATATATATTAGGGGCTGTCCAGAAAGTCAGTGAAACTGACCTTTCGTGACAGCCTATTAAATTACCCGTGTTGATTTGCGCTTCAGGCGGACGCTTTCTTACCTGTAGTCAAGTGTTTACCTAAATTATCTTTCAATATAAAACAAAATTAATGGACATT